>JAZNFO010000001.1:0-14009 GCA_045575975.1 Clostridia bacterium
AAGCAAATCATCAATCAAAAATTCAGCACAATTTTCAAGCCTCTCATTTCTGTGCTTCTTTTTTCTCATTCTCATAAATATGACCTCATCTTTTAAACATTAAGCTTTAAATCATTTTCTTTAATCCAATTAATCTTTCTCAGTACAAAACTAAAGATAGGTGTTATAACAGCAGGTAAAACAAATGAAATAAGAATTAAGCCTGTCCAGTCAGAAACAGTTATTGCAGTTTTAACCCCGTTTTCTATATCAGAAATCCATCCCGAATATGTACCAATCTGTCCAACCAGACCACAAGTCCCCATGCCTGATGAAACAGCTGCTCCATTCATCTTTAGTTTAAAAATACAAGTTGCAATAGGACCAGTTATAGCAGATGATAAAATCGGTGGTATCCATATTTTAGGATTCTTAATAATATTACTCATCTGGAGCATACTTGTTCCTATTCCCTGAGCAAATAAACCGCCCCACTTATTTTCTCTGAAACTCATAACAGCAAATCCAACCATCTGTGCACAACAACCAGCAAGAGCAGCACCGCCTGCAAGTCCTGTTATTCCAAGTGCGGCACAAATCGCAGCACTACTGATAGGTAAAGTTAAAGCAATACCAACAAGAACAGAAACTAATATACCCATTATAAATGGTTGTTGCTCTGTTGCCCACATAATTGCACTGCCAACTGCAGATGCCGCAGTTCCAAGATAAGGCGCAAACCATATAGAAAGTAAAACACCCACACAAATTGTAACCGCAGGTGTTACAATTATATCAACTTTTGTTTCCTTGCTGACAGCCTTACCAAATTCAGCTGCAATAATCGTGATAAAAAAAACAGCAAGAGGTCCGCCTGCACCGCCTAAGATGTTGGCAGCAGAACCAACTGTAACAAGTGAAAACAAAACAAGCGGAGGACATGAAAGAGCATAGCCAATTGCAACTGCCATTGCAGCCCCCTGAACTTCCGCATGTTCTTTTGTATCAGCAGCAAACATTCCTATTTGTGTTAAAACATCAATACCAAACTGTTGTCCGATTGTTTTTAAAATAGTTCCAATCAACAAGGATGCAAAAAGGCCTTGTGCCATTGCGCTCATTGCATCTATTCCGTATTTTCTGGCTGAAATTTCAATATTCTTTTTCTTTAGAAATTCTTTAAAATTCATTATGACATACTCCCTTAAGATTATTTATTGAACTACCAAAAGATTATACCACTTTTTTCCCTTAATTGCAACATTTTTTACTATTAAAGTTTAAAATTTATCAAGTAAAACAACTTCTTCAATTCTGCGGAACTTTGAATGCATATCCTTTGGTTTTGAATCTTCTGTGGGATAACCCATAACCAAAAGAGCAACCGGTTCAATATTATCCGGAATGTTAAATGTATTTTTCATAGCTATCGGGTCAAAGTGCATAACCCAACAACAGCCAACACCTATATCGTGTGCAGCAAGCATCATATGTGTTGCCACAATGGAGGCATCTACCGGAGCTGACATAGCTTTATCGTATGGTCTTATCCAGCTTTCGTCCCGATTATAGCATACAAGCATAGCAGCAGGAGCATTAAAATGACACTTTGTGCAATTTTGAAGCTTACCCACAGACTCATCTGTATTTAAAACAAGTATTCTCTGAGGTTGATTATTACATCCTGTGGGAGCCTTATGTCCCGCGTCTAGAATTTTATCAACATCCTCCTTTTTTAAATGTTCACATCTGAACTGTCTGACTGAATATCTGTCTTTAATAAGCTTTTTAAATTCCATAATAATTTCTCCTTACATTATCAAAAAAGATGCATTTACATAATAAATACATCTTTTATATTATTTTATAGTCCAAAAATACTAATAGCAATATTCAGATAAACCATTGTTGAAAATGCATCAACAATTGTTGTAATAAGAGGTGCCGCCATAATAGCAGGGTCAAGCTTTAGCTTTTTAGCTAAAATCGGCAAAAGACAACCGCAAAGCTTTGCTCCAACAATAGTAAACATAAGCGAACCCGAAACTGCATATGCATATTGAATTTTTTTATAAATAAGCAAAATCCAGATTCCCGTTACAATAGACAAAGCAACACCAACAATTAAACCAACTCTAAGTTCCTTCCACATAACCTTTAAGGTATCAGAAAATTTAATTTCATCAACTGCAAGTCCGCGGATTATAAGCACAGAACTTTGCGAACCTGAATTACCGGATGTATTCATAATCATCGGTATAAACGAAACCAAAAGAGGAATTTTTGATACTGCACCTTGAAAATTTGTTATAATCGTTCCGGTAACAGTTGCAGTAAGCATAAGAATTATAAGCCATAAAACTCTGTTCTTTGCGTGTACCCATACAGATGTTTTAAGGTATGGTTCGTCACTGGATGTCATAGCAGCCATCTTATGCATATCTTCCGTGGTCTCTTCTGTCATAACATCAATAGCATCATCAAATGTTACAATACCAACAATACATCCCTCTGAATCAACAACAGGAATAGCAATAAGTCCGTATTTTCTAAACAAATTTGCCGCATATTCTTTATCATCTACCGTCTTAACAGAGATAAAGTTTTCGTGCATAAGTTCAATAATTGGAACCTCTGAATCAGATGTCATAAGGTCCTTTGCTGACACTATTCCAAGAAGTTTATGCTTTTCAACAACATAGCAGGTGTAAACAGTTTCACTGTTAATACCTGTTATTCTGATTTTATCAAGAGCTTCTTTAACAGTCATTTTCGGATTAAGCTCAACGAATTCAATCGTCATAATACTTCCTGCACTGTCGTCAGGATACTGAAGCAAATGGTTTATATCAGCTCTTGTTTCACTATCCACATTTTCGAGAAGTTGTGCCACAACATTTGCAGGCATATCTGAAAGAAAATCAACTGCATCATCTGTGAACATAGAATCCAAAATATTCTTAACTTCCTGTTTTGTGAATGAACGGACAAGCAGTTGTCTTAAATCATTATCCATATAAGAAAAAACTTCCGCCGCCTTGTCCTTTGCAATCATTCTGAAAATCAAAACCTGTCTTTCTTCCTCAAATTCTTCAAGAAGATTTGCAAGGTCAACAGGATTGTAATGAGAAAGCACTTCATGAATTGATTTATATTTCTTTTCTTCAAGCAAATTCTCTAATACTTCTTTTGTCATTTAAACTCCCCCAGTCTTACAAATTTTAGTAAAAAAGGGCACAAAAAAACCGTGTTTATAAACGGACACAGCTAAACAAAACAAAAAAGCTTAAAAGAATAAAGTTTTCTTGTGTGTATAACTGAACAAGTCCAATATTAAATTCTGGTTTTTACTTCGCCCGCCGGTACTCCCGTCCAATTATACACACCTCAGCTTTCAATCAAAAATTAGAGTATTCATATTTCTTCATACGAATACTCTAATTCTATCACTTTTTTATGGATAAGTCAAATATTTTTTTAGTTTTTATAACCATTAGGGTTATTCTTCTGCCATCTCCATGTGTCCTCACACATTTTCTCAAGATTAAATTTAGCAGTAAAACCTATTTCGCGTTTTGCATACTCGGGATTAGCATAGCAAGCATCAATATCGCCCGGTCTTCTTGCCTCAATTTTATAGTCTATTGTCTTTCCGCATGCTTTTTCAAATGCACATATCATATCAAGCACGCTATATCCCTGTCCTGTACCTAAATTATATGTCACAATACCTGTTGGATTATTTATTTTTCTGAGAGCACAAAGATGTCCGTTTGCAAGATCAACAACATGTATATAGTCACGAACACCTGTTCCGTCATGAGTATCATAATCATTGCCAAAAACATGAACAAATTCTCTCTTACCTACAGCAACCTGAGAAATATATGGAACAAGATTATTGGGAATTCCATTTGGGTCTTCACCAATTAATCCGCTTTCATGTGCACCAACTGGATTAAAATATCTGAGAAGTGCAATATCCCATTCGCTGTCAGCTTTTGCTATATCTCTAAGCATATTTTCTATCATCAGTTTTGTCTGTCCATAGGGATTGGTTGCAGAAAGAGGAAAATCCTCTGTAATCGGTACTGTATGAGGCTTTCCGTATACAGTTGCAGATGAACTAAACACCAGTTTTTTAACCCCGTGACCTTTCATAACCTCACAAAGATTTAATGTACTGATTAAATTATTCTGATAGTATAAAAGCGGTTTTTCACAAGATTCACCAACTGCCTTAAGTCCTGCAAAATGAATAACTGCATCAAATTTATTTTCATTAAAAATTTTTTCAACAGAATCCTTGTCACAAAGGTCTGCTTCATAAAATTTAAAATCTTTGCCTGTTATCTTTTTAACTCTGTTTAAAGATTCAACTGAGCTATTACAAAGATTATCCACAACAACAATATCATAACCATTTTCCAAAAGCTGAACGCAGGTATGGCTTCCTATATAGCCTGCACCGCCTGTAACTAATATATTCATAATATGTACCTCCATACTGATTTTTCCTTTATATTATATGTAATTTTGAAAATTCTGTCAATAGAAATTTAAAAAATGTCTTGATGTTTGTTATAAAATGTAATATAATACTAAGGTATGTTTAATTTAAAAGGAGTATTTAATGAATAAATTATCAAAAATAAATTTTGACAGAATATTTTACTATTTTAATAAAATATGTTCCATACCTCACGGTTCCGGTAATATGGACAAAATAAGCGAATTTTGTATTGAATTTGCGAGAGAGAACAATCTAAAGGCGATTCGTGATGATGCAAATAATGTTATTATATATAAAAATGCATCAGAAGGATTTGAAGAAAAGGCTCCCATTATTCTTCAGGGACACCTTGATATGGTATGTCAGTCCGATGAAAATACAAACATTAATTTCGACACAGAGTCCATTAAAACTTATATTTCCGGTGACTATCTGGAAGCAGACGGAACAACACTTGGAGCTGATAATGGAATTGCAGTTGCGATGATTCTGGCAATCCTTGAATCAAAAAGCTATCCACATCCACCTATCGAAGCCGTTTTTACGACAGATGAAGAAATTGGTATGATTGGGGCAGGAAAGCTTAATTTTAAAGCTTTATCCGGAAAAAGAATGATTAACATTGATGCAGAAGACCCGAAAACTCTTACTGTTTCCTGTGCCGGTGGAAGTGACTTTATTATGTATCTTCCAATTCATAAAAAAAGTGCTGCCGGTAAAAAAGCAACACTTTCAATTAAGGGTTTAAAAGGCGGTCATTCAGGAATTGAAATAAACAAAGGAAGATTAAATGCAAATCTTCTTATGGGAAGAATACTAAACGAAATGTCAACCGAAACAAACTTTGATATAATTAACATGAACGGTGGAGATAAAGCAAACGCCATTCCCCGGGCTTCAAGTGCAGAACTTCTTATTTATGATGAAGATGATTTCAACAAAAAATTAGAAAACCGTATTAAAGAAATACAAAAAGAAATAAGTGAAAGGGAAAATGATTTTTCATATAACATTAACTATGAAACTGACGGGGAATACGAAATCATAATCCCAGAACAAAAGGATAAGCTTATCTACACCCTGCTTTGTGTTCCTAACGGAGTTATAGATATGAGTGTTCAAATAGATAACCTAGTTGAAACATCACTTAATCTTGGAATCTTAAAAACCCTTGACGAAAAAATTATGTTTCACTTTGCATTAAGAAGCAACAAGGAATCTGCACTGTATTTTCTTGAAGAAAGAATGAAAACCTTTGCAAAAAATTCTAATTTTGAATGTGAAGCATTTGGTCATTATCCTCCCTGGGAATTTAAAGACGGTTCAAAGCTTCAGGAACTTTACAAGAGCGAATATAAAGCCTTATTTAATGAAAATCCGGAGGTTGTTGCAATTCATGCCGGGCTTGAATGTGGACTTTTTGCATCGAACATAGATGATTTTGACTGTATAGCAATAGGTCCTGAAATTCTTGATGCACATACTACATCAGAAAGACTTAAAATATCATCAGCAAAAGATATATTCAGTATTTTATTAAATGTTTTAAATAAATGTAATTAACAAAAGATAGGAGATTATTATGAACAACAAAGAATTTAAACCTTACATTCCTGCGGACAAAATAACCCCTGAAATAACAATAACATCAATTCTTGTAGGAATAATTTTAGCAATTGTTTTCGGTGCAGCAAATGCATATCTTGGACTAAGGGTTGGTATGACAGTATCTGCCTCTATACCGGCAGCAGTTATCGCAATGGGAATTATCCGTATGGTTATGCGTAAAAATTCAATTCTGGAAAGCAATATTGTTCAGACAATAGGGTCAGCCGGTGAATCACTTGCATCAGGTGCAATATTCACTCTTCCTGCTCTTTTCCTATGGGCAGCGGAAGGAAAAATGGACAAACCCGGCATCATAAGCATAACCCTCATTGCCCTTATAGGCGGTCTTCTCGGTGTTTTCTTTATGATTCCGCTCAGAAACGCACTTATAGTTAAGGAACATGGCGTTCTTCCTTATCCTGAAGGAACCGCTTGTGCAGAAGTTTTACTTGCCGGTGAAAAAGGCGGAGCAAATGCATCAACCGTATTTTTAGGTATGGGCTTTGCAGCAATATTTAAATTTATAATAGACGGAATAAAGCTTGTCTCCGGAGAAATTTCTTTTAAAATAAAAGGCTATGCCGGTGAAATCGGAACACAGATTTACCCTGCTGTAATGAGCGTTGGATATATCTGCGGTGCAAGAATTTCTTCATATATGCTGGCAGGCGGTATTCTTAGCTGGATGGTTATTATTCCTCTTATTGTTCTATTTGGTAAAGACATTATTCTTTATCCCGGCACAATGCCTGTTGGTGAAATCTATGCTGCAGGCGGCGCAAGTGCAATATGGAGTAACTACATCAGATATATCGGTGCAGGTGCACTTGCAACTGGTGGTATAATCAGTCTTATTAAATCAATTCCTCTTATCGTAACAACATTCAGCGGTGCAATAAAAGGTATGAAGGGCGGAGTATCTTCTCAGGATACAAGAACAGAAAAAGATATTAACTTTAAATTTGTTCTTATAGCCATTTTAATCCTGACCTTTTTAATATGGATTATTCCTGCAATTCCTGTTTCACTTCTGGGTGCATTTTTAGTTGTTATATTTGGATTTTTCTTTGCAACAGTTTCATCAAGAATGGTTGGCCTTGTAGGAAGCAGTAATAACCCTGTTTCTGGTATGGCTATTGCTTCACTACTGATAACAACTCTAATTTTGAAATTCACAGGTACACCCGAAATTCAGGCAATGATAAGTGCAATTTCAATTGGTTCAATTATTTGTATAGTTGCAGCAATTTCCGGAGATACATCTCAGGATTTAAAAACCGGATTTTTACTTGGAGCAACCCCAAGAAAACAACAAATTGGTGAGGTTATCGGCGTTATTGCTTCTGCTCTTGCAATAGGAGGAACTCTCTACCTGCTTGACAGTGCGTGGGGTTTTGGTTCAGAGGAACTTGGTGCTCCTCAAGCAACTTTAATGAAACTTATAATTGAAGGTGTTATGGGCGGAAATCTCCCTTGGTCACTTGTATTAATCGGTGTATTTATCGCTATCTTAGTAGAAATCGTTGGAATTCCCGTTCTTCCTTTTGCCATTGGAACATACCTTCCCGTTCAACTTAATGCTTGTATAATGTTTGGCGGTTTGATCAGGCTTATCGTAGAAAAATGCAAAAAAAGTGAAGAAGAGAAAAAACTTATTGTTAATGATGGTATATTATTCTGTTCAGGTATGATTGCAGGTGAAGGTTTAATCGGTATTCTTCTTGCTCTGTTTGCCGTATTTAAACTTGATTCACTGCTTAACCTATCATCGTTGTTGGGACTTAGCAAAACATTTATGGATATTGGTGGTTTAGTTCTTTTTGCACTTATTATTTGTACTGTGCTTAAATTTTCTATATGGAAAAAGAGAGATTAATATATGGGAAACAAAAAAGGCATTAACTATCTCGACCTTATTCCTGTCAGAACAGAACAAATAAGATGGAGTTTTGATAATAAAAAAAGAGTTACACTTGAAATAGATAACACCGGTTTTTTCAATAAATTAGCACAAAATTTCTTTAAAAAGCCAAAGACATCGTATGTCCACCTGGATGAGATGGGAAGCTATGTTTGGCCCCTAATCGATGGCAAAAAAAGTGTTGAAGAGTTATCAATATTGGTTAAAGAAGAATTTGGAGAAAAAGCTGAGCCACTTTATGAAAGACTTATAAAGTACTTTGAAATTTTAAAAAGCTACGAATTTATCCATTTCAAAAAAAATTAAGCAAAATTAAATCACTAAAATTATAAAAAACTATTGACAAAGCACTTGTTTAATAGTATAATGTCATAGTGATTTATAAAGGGGTATAGCTCAGTTGGTAGAGCAGCGGTCTCCAAAACCGCGTGCCGTGAGTTCAAGTCTTACTACCCCTGCCAACGAAAAGCCGCTTGTTTCTTTGAAATTGAGCGGCTTTTTCTATGTCTTATAACACAAATCAAAGGAGCTATAGTATGAGAAAGACAAAAGTTATTTGCACAATCGGTCCGGCATGCGAAGATGAAAAAACATTGACGCAAATGTGCCTTGAAGGTATGAATGTTGCCAGATTAAATTTTTCCCACGGAACGCATGAAGAACATCAGCAGAAATTCGATATAATAAAAAAGGTCCGCGAAAAGCTTAATCTACCCATTGCAATTATGCTTGATACCAAAGGTCCTGAATACAGAATAAAAACATTTGAAAATAGAAAGATCACTCTTACAGAGGGTGACACTTTCACCTTTACGACAGATGATATAATCGGTAACCAGAAAATTGTTTCAGTTAATTATGAACATTTAATCGAAGACTTAAGTGTTGGTGATACAATAACTGTTAATAATGGCTTAGTAATATTTGAAGTTACAGAATTAAACGGAAAAAATGCTATATGTAAAGTAATTGTCGGAGGCGAGCTTTCCGACAGAAAAAGTATGCACTTCCCTGGTATAGTTATGAAGCACGATTTTCTCAGCAAACAGGACAAGGAGGATCTGTTATTTGGTATTAAAAATGATGTTGACTTTGTTGCGGCATCATTTGTATCCACCAGACAGGATGTTGCAGATATCCGTCATTTCCTTGACGAAAACGGTGGAAAAGAAATTGATATTATTGCAAAGATAGAAAACCGTTCCGGTGTTGAAAATATTGAAGAAATCTGTGAAGTTGCGGATGGTATTATGATTGCACGCGGAGATTTAGGTGTTGAAATACCTTTCATAGAAGTTCCCTCAATCCAAAAATATTTAATAAATAAATGCAGACTTTTAGGCATCCGTGTTATAACAGCAACAGAGATGCTGGAATCTATGATACACAATCCAAGACCAACAAGGGCAGAGCTTTCTGATGTGGCAAACGCTGTTTACGATGGAACCTCCGCTATTATGCTTTCAGGGGAAACAGCATCAGGTAAATACCCAGCCAAAGCAGTTAAAAATATGGTTGAAATTGCTGAATTTACTGAAACCAAGATAAATTATATCCGTAGATTTAAAACAACAGAATTTGAAATAAAAAACAACCTGGATGCTCTTTCACATTCTGTATGTTCCATGGCAATAGACTTAGACGCAAAAGGAATTGTTGTTAATTCAATTAGCGGGAAAACCGCAAGAATGGTAAGCAGGTTCAGATGTCCTGTTGATATTCTCGGTACAACAACTTCAGAAAAAGTATGGAGAAAACTGAACTTAAGCTGGGGCGTAACTCCGGTTATGTGCGAAGAGTTTTCATCAGTTGAAGTTATGTTCTACAGTTCTTTGAAACAGGCAAAAGAATTATTTGACCTTAAACAAAACGACAATGTTGTTTTAACCGGCGGACAAATAAACGGAAAATCCGGAAATACTAATATTATTAAAATTGAACAAATCGGATAAAAATTTAAATCCCCATAATCATATTGATTATGGGGATTAATTTTTTACTTTTGAAAATGCTTTTTTGTTTCATTATAAACAATCTTAGATAATCCAACAACACCAATTAAGTTCGGTATTGCCATAAGACCATTCATTGTTTCTGATATGCTCCAGATAAGTTCCAGATTACCAACAGCTCCGATAAATACAAATGCTATGTACACACAACGATAAATTAAAATCGCTTTCTTTGACTTATGTGTTAAGAACCCAATACAAACCTCTCCGTAATAAGCCCAACCTAATATTGTGGAAAGAGCAAAGAACACAGTTGAAAGAGTAACACCAAAGCCACCAATACCTGGAATAATTTTATCAAAAGAAGCAATACTAAGTGCTGCACCCTGGAATTCTCCAGTATCCCAAAGACCAGTTGACAAAATAACAAGTGCAGAACATGTACAAATTATTATTGTTGTAAAGAAAACTTCAAACATTCCCCAAAGTCCCTGCATAACAGGTTCTTTTGTACTTGATGCAGCATGAGCCATCGGCGCACTACCAAGACCTGCTTCGTTTGAGAAAACGCCTCTTGAAAAACCATAGTGCATTGCAACCATAATACCATAACCAGCTGCACCTCCGGCAGCTGCTTTGAAATTGAATGCTTCCTTGAAAATAAGAGCAAAAGCTGCAGGAATTTTACTTATATTTATAATCAATGCAACAAAAGCACATATAACATAGAAGACAGCCATAAAAGGAACAAGTTTCTCGTTTACTGAAGAAATTCGACGCATTCCGCCAAGAATAACTGCAAAAGATATTACTGTAAGAACGATACCTGTAACAATCGGACTAACACCGAACGAGCTATCAAGTGCAATAGCAATAGAATTTGATTGAGTTGCATTACCTGTACCAAGACATGCAAACATACCGAAAATCGCAAACAATATAGCAAGCCATTTGAGTTTTAATCCATTCTGCAAGTAATACATAGGTCCGCCAACCCATTCATCATTAGCATTTTTTTCACGAAATTTAAGAGATAACACTATTTCAGAATACTTTGTAACCATCCCTAATAGTGCACTTACCCACATCCAGAAAATAGCTCCGGGTCCACCTGAAACAATAGCTGTCGCAATACCTGCAATACTTCCTGTACCGATAGTTCCCGCCATAGCTGTTGCAACAGCCTGAAATGGACTGACACCAGACTTATCTTTTAACCTCTGCTCTTTTGAAAACATTGCCAGAATGGTATTTCTAAGAGCATATCCAAATTTTCTGAACTGAAAAAATTTCATTCTGACAGATAAATATATGCCTATTCCAATTAAAAAAACAAGCATAACAGGTCCCCAAACAATACCATTAATTTCAGCATTAATCGCTCGAACAATATCCATAAAAATTTCTCCTTATATAAAAAATATATTTTTTGTTCAAAAAACACAAAACTAATAAAAATAATACCATATTTGTCTTTTAGTGTCAATTAATTTTAATAAAAAAAAGTCAGGCTCTCCAAAGAGTAGAGCCTGACTTTTTTTTATTTATGGTCTTTCTTCGCTTAGTTTAACAGAAATATCCTGGCTTAATCCTGTACTGTATTTATAAACCTTAATTTTAATAAATTCTCCTGGTTTATGGGAATCCTTAATTTTGTTAAGCTCGTCAACACTCTTAACATCTTTACCATCCGCCTTAACTATAATATCCCCTTGCTCAAGACCTGCAACTTCTGCTCCGCTTCCAGGTTGACAAGACATAACTTGAACACCCATAGGCCATCCCTGTCTCGCTGACATATATTCAGTTACATCACGGCTTGTAATACCGATAACAGGTCTTCCTTTAACATAACCATACTGCATTAAATCAGAAATAATCGGCATCGCCTCTGATATGGGGATAGCAAATCCCATACCTTCAACTGTGGATGATGATATTTTAACCGCATTTATTCCAATAACCTGACCATATGAATTAACTAAAGCACCGCCAGAATTGCCGGAATTAATAGCAGCATCGGTCTGAATAACATTCATTGTTCTGTTTTCAACATTTATAGTTCTGTTGACCGCACTAATTATGCCTTGTGTTGTACTTCCAAAAAACTCCATTCCCAATGGATTTCCAATAGCAACTGCTTTTTCACCAACCTGAAGTTTTGTGGAGTCACCAAGTTCCGCAACAGTTATGGTCTCGTCAGGTTTGATTTTTAAAACAGCAAGATCTGTTTTCTCATCTTTACCTATAACCTTTGCATCGTATTCAGATCCTGTATTAAGTGTTACTGTAACCTTGGTTGCCCCGTCAATAACATGATTATTGGTTACAATATAGCCATCCTCACTTATAATTATTCCACTGCCCGCACCTTCAGAGGTTGTTGTTGTTCCAAAGAAACTAAGTGCTGTTTGAATCTGACTTGTAATGCCAACAACAGCAGGACCAACCTTTTTTGATATTTCAACAGTAGAAAGTTCAATTCCGTTATCAACAGTTTGAGTTGCACCTGCCTGGGAATTAGAGGCACCACCTTTATTATAATTCTGCACTATAGGATTTTTACCTAATCTTCCGGATTTGTTTCCACCAAAATAATACCCCGCATAGAAAACACCTGCAAAAATTGACATGTTCAAAACTGCAGCTATAGCTGCAATCGCAACATACCTTTTCATATTTGGCATAATAAATTTAACTTTTTTCTCGTTTTTAAAATCAAAAGTTGAAATCAGCGACTTTTCATAGTCATCACTTTTCCACGAATTTTTTTCTTCACTGCTGGGAGTATCTTCAACAATTTCTGCATCTATAACTTCTTCATATAAATTACTTTCATTATCTCTTTCATATTCAAATTCATTGAATTCTTTCATATATAACCCTCCTCAGAATTTTTATTACATGATAATTATAACAGAATGTAATTTAAAATGTATTAATAAAATGTAAATATTTTAATTGTTAATACCGGTTTTTGAAGAATTTAAAGTAAAAATAAACTTAGCAAACTTATTTTCTTCACTCTCTAAAATAATATTCTTTCCATGTCTTGTCAATATATCTCTCACAATAAAAAGACCTATTCCTGTCCCGCTTTTATTAGCGCTTCTCGATTTATCAACCTTATAAAACCTGTTAAATATATAAGGCATATCCTCTTTTGAAACGCCACACCCGGAATTATAAACACTGACCATTACTTCCTGCTTCTCTGACTCTACAGTAATAATAATTTCTCCATTTTCATCTGTAAATTTAACGGCATTATCAAAAAGATTAGTTATTACTCTTTTTATAGAATCAAAGTCTGCATTAACAAAAACGGAATTATATTCAAAATTTAATTCCACATTTATTCTCTTTTCTTCAATTTCATGTTCAAAAGCAACTATGCTCTGTCTAATCATTTCAGCTAAATCAAAATCCTTATATTTTAAGGAAAAATTATTATTAAGTCTTGTTACATCCAGAAAATCATTAACAAGCTTAATAAGTCTTGACATTTCATCCCGCACAATTTTAAGATAATCCTTTTGTCGCTCGTTCGGAATAGTATCATCCAGAATTCCATCAACAAATCCACTTATTGTCGTCATAGGGGTTCTCAGTTCGTGTGAAACATCTGAAATAAAATTATTTTTAACATTGTCAGACTTTTCAATTTCATCTGCCATATTATTAAAAGTTTTTGCAAGCTCACTTATTTCTTCAATTTGATGTTTATTTTTATCAAGAACTATTCTTTCCTCAAAATTTCTTTTAGCAAATTTTTTCACTGAGCTGTTTACCTGTCTTATAGGTGTACTTATTCTTTTGGCCAGCGTATAAGAAAGTATAAATGTTAAAAATAAAACCAAAACAACAGACATAAGCAAAATGTTAATTATTTGCGACTCAAGTCTTCTGGTTTCGGGAAATGGCATTGAAATCATAATTGCTCCCAGAACAAAATCATCGTAAGTCGGAGGCCAAGCGGTCTTAGGAAGACAATGACTAGACCCAACTCCTTGGCTCACAGAACGACATGGCTACG
>JAZNFO010000002.1:0-22295 GCA_045575975.1 Clostridia bacterium
TGATCTCTTTATATAGAATAATACAAATAGTAAGAAAAAATTCTTTTATATTTATATTATCCTTATATATTAAATCTACCTGTGTGCATAAATTTTTTTCTATGTTTTCAATATGCTTATTTAATTTTTTCTTGTTTAAATAAACATTCTTTTCAACAACTGTTAGCCTTTTAAACTCATATTTATTATCAACAATTTTTCTTTTAAATATATTCAAAAGACTTCTTTTTCTTTTGCACCCAATATTTGTAATTCCCAGCTTCAATCGTTAAAACACTCTATAGCCATTAATAGCTGGTCATCTTCTGATATGCTTAAATTTGATAAATCTGCATATTTTTCATCATTCATTTCAACCTTATAATCCGGTTCAATACCCTCTCTATCAATACACTTATCATTTGGTGTAAAATATCTTGAATCTGTTATCTTAATAAGACTCTTATCTGGTAATATAAAAGGTATCTGTGTTACTCCTTTACCAAAAGTCTTTTCCCCAACAAGCTTTGCCTTTCCGTTATCTCTGAGTGATGCAATAAGAATTTCACTTGCACTTGCTGTCCCCTCGTTTGAAAGCATTATAATTGGTATTTCTATAGCTCCTTCTGTTGCGTAAAATACATTTTTCTTACCCTTTTTATTCATTGTATAAACAATCGTTTTATCTTTCTCAAGAAAAACATCTGCAATATTTACAGCCATTTCCAGATATCCACCCGGGTTATTTCTAAGATCAATAATTATCTTGTTCATCCCTTCATCAACAAGAAAATTGAACCCTTTCGCAAATTCATCGTAAGTATTAAGCCCAAACTGAGTTATATCAATATACCCAATATCTTTAGTAACCATTTTATATTCAACTGTTTCTCTTTTAACAACAGCTCTGGTAAGCTTTATATCAACACTTTCTCCGGTTGCTTTCTTTAAAACATTCAGTGTCACATCTGTCCCTGCTGCACCCTTCATTCTCTCCGCAACATTATCAAGGTCTTCGCCGTAAACCTTTTCTCCGTCAACCTCTAAAATTTTATCACCGCTGACTATACCTGCTTTTTCTGCAGGAGTGTCAGATAAAGGTGATACGACAAGAACTGTATTATCTGTTATATCGTTAGAAATGGTAAGTCCAACCCCTGTATAGTCATCAGAATCAACTGTTTCCATATAACGCTCTGCCATTTCTTTAGTCATATATGAGGTATAAGGATCTTCTGTTGATATTGCAGCTCCTGCTAGAATTCCGTCAACCAACTTTTCAGTATTAATTTCCTCATAATAATAGTTATTTAGTGCCCCAAGTCCCATTCGAAACTTAAAGTAATCCTTTACATTTGTTAGACCAAACGGATTAGAAATAAAAAATGTTCCAACAGAAACAACAACAATCAATATAATTGAAGAAATAATCAATGTTTTTTTCTTAATATACAACCTTCTACCCCCTAAAATAAAAGAGCCGGTGCAACCGCAAACAGCTCCTTAATTTATTTTATGCACTAGAAACATTTATATTCTACTTAAAATACTGCATTGGATCAACTGCAGAACCATTTATGAGAATTTCAAAGTGAATGTGAGGCCCTGTTGAATTACCGGTAGATCCAACTCGACCTATCTGCTGACCTTTTGAAACAGCTTGTCCTTTCGAGACACCTATAGAACTCATATGGGCATAAAGTGTAGCTTTACCGCCACCATGGTCAATAACAACACAGTTTCCGTATCCGGAATTCCACCCTGCAAGGGTAACAGTTCCGCCATTTGCAGCTAAGATTGCTGTTCCGTATGCAGCACCTATATCAACACCGGTATGTCTTTTATAAACACCGGTAACAGGGTTTTTTCTTCTTGGTGAATAATGTGATGTAATAATCGTACAAGCCGACGGCCACATAAATTCACCGCCAACATAACTTTTACCTGAAGAAGCTGTACTAAGCGACGGTGATAATTTACTCTTTAATGCCGCCATAGCCCTCTCTTCTTCATCTATAACCTTCTGATAAGCTGCAGCATCATTTTCAAGACTTTTTATATATCGCTTCTGTTCTTCTTTTTTCGCATTAAGTTCTGCCTGTTCCTTAGTTAAACTGTTTTTAGCTGCAACCTGAGTTTCCTTAAGGCTTAATATTTCATTTCTAGCTTCTTCAATTTTAATTTTTACAGCTTCCATTTCGTCAAAGATAGCTTTATCGTTTTCAAAAATTTCAGTTGCAATTTCAACCTTATCTACAAAATCACAAAAATTCTTTGCAGAAAAAAGCATTTCAAGATATGTAACTGGACCCTGTTCACAAAGAACCCTGAACCGTTCTTTAAAATTATCATACTGAATATTGGCACGCTCTGTCGCTTCAACCAATTTCGTCTCTTCAACAGCAAGTTTTGAATTGGTTTCGCTTATTACCTCATTAATATCATTTACTTTGTTTTGAAGGGCAATAAGCTCTTTTTCAAGAGCCTCCTGAGAAGCAAAGGATTTTTCTCTTTCTTTTTCAACTTTATTCAGTTTCGTTTGTGCCTCTTGTTTTTTTTGGTCAGCTTTTTTTAGCTGATCCTGAATTGTGTCTGCATATGCAATCCCATAAAACACAGAAAACAAAATACCAACCACAAACACAACAGATATTATTGTTGCAATTATCTTAACAACTTTTCTGTTCAAAAAAATCACTCCAGACTAAACATGTAAATGTTTTCTTATAGACATAAAACTTCCAACAGCACCAATGCCAGCACCTAAAACAGCAAATATCCATATAATAAGAGATATTACATCTCCAAGAGATAATAATTCAAGTGCACCTAAAAATTCGGTAAGCTGAGGGATAAGAGCCTCATAACTTAACAATGTTATAACTGCAGAGAAAAATGCACCGATTATACCAAGCAACATACCTTCTATCATAAACGGAAATCTTATAAACCAGTTTGTTGCTCCAACAAATTTCATAATATTTATTTCTTTTCTTCTTGAGAACATCCCTAGTTTTATTGTGTTTGAAATTATAAAAATAGATATAATCGCAAGAATAATAACAAGCCAGATGCTCAAATGTCTGACACCATTTGTAATCGAAATAATTCTCTGAAAAATATGCTGACTGTTTTTAACCTCGTCTATTCCTTCAATCTTGCCGGCAGCTTCTGCAACGCTGTTTGCAAGTTCAACATCAGTAAGTTCAAGTATATATGCATCTCTTAAAGGATTATCTTCCTTCAAAGTATCAATAACCTCTGTCTGACCTGAATAGATACTGTCTTTATAATTTTGAAAACGCTCTTCTTTAGTGTACAATCTTGCATTTTTAACATTGGGAATAGCAGCAAGCTCACTACCAATTTTTCTAACAGTATCTCTGTCTGTATTTTTGGGCAAATACACATTTATTTCACACTGTTCACGGATTTGTTGTGAAATATAATTGAGATTAGCTCCAAACAACACAAAGAAACCAAAAAGAACCAGACTTGCAACAACAATACCGATAGATGCAAGACTCATAAGACCGTTAGATGTTATACCTTTAATTCCCTGAACTAAAAAATATCTAAAATTTCTAATCATCGTAGCCGTAAACACCTACTTCCTCGTCTCTTACAAGAGTGCCGTGTTCTATAGCAAGAACTCTCTTTTGCATATTGTCAACAAATTCTTTAGCATGGGTTGCAACAAGCATTGTTGTTCCGCGTTTATTTATATCTTCAAGCAGACGCATAATTTCTGCCGCTGTGTCAGGGTCAAGATTACCTGTCGGCTCGTCCGCAATAATAACAGGAGGTTTATTAACCAAAGCTCTTGCAAGTGAAACCCTTTGTTGTTCACCTCCAGACAACTGTCCCGGAAGCATCTTCGCCTTGCCTGAGAGACCAACCAATGCTAAAACATTGGGAACACTTCTTCTGATTTCCCTTTTTTGTGCACCTGTTACCATCATAGCAAAAGCAATATTATCATAGACTGTCTTATTGGGTAAAAGTCTGAAATCCTGAAAAACCATCCCTATACTTCTTCTTAAAATAGGAATTTTACTTTTGGGAAGGGTATTTAAATTATACCCACAAACGCTTATTTCTCCATCTGTTGGAAGCTCCTCTTTAATTATAAGCTCTGTTAAAGTGGATTTTCCTGCGCCTGAAGGCCCAACAAGGAAAACAAACTCACCCTTGTTTATTTTAAAAGATATATTATCAAGAGCTTTTACATGCCCTGTTTCGTATATTTTTGTAACATTTTTAAATTCGATCATAAAAGAAGTAGTCCTTCCTGAAATTTAAAATTACATTCTTGTCGGCTGTGATGTAAGATATTTATTAACCATCATTGCAACTTTAAAGATTATTGCATCATCAAACTCACGAAGGTCAAGACCTGTAAGCTTTTTGATTTTATCAAGTCTGTAAACTAGTGTATTTCTGTGAACAAAAAGTTTTCTTGAAGTTTCAGATACATTTAGGTTATTTTCAAAAAATTTCTGGATTGTGTATAGTGTTTCGCTGTCAAGTACATTTATTGATTCTTTCTTGAAAACTTCATTCAAAAATAATTCACATAATGTTGTCGGAAGCTGATATATAAGTCTTCCTATGCCAAGATTATCATAGCTGATAATGTTCTTTTCTGTATCAAACACTTTTCCGACTTCAAGAGCAATTCTTGCTTCACGATATGCTCTTGCAAGTTCCTGAATGGTATTTACAACTGTTGAGATGCCTATTGAAACCTTAAGCAATGCTTCTGAACTTATTGTATCGTGAAGTTCTTTTGCAGTCTTTAGAATATCCTCTTCCTTTGCATTGGCTTTAACTTCGCTGATAACTGCAATATCCTTATCATCGACCCTCACGACAAAATCCTGTGATTTGTCAGGAAAGATATTCTGAAGAAATTCAGCAACAGAAACTTCATCGGATTTTTGAGTTCTTATAAGGAAAACAATTCTTGGAGCTTCAACAGAAAGACGAAGTTCTCTTGTTCTATATAAGATATCACTTGGAAGAATATTGTCCATAATGATATTTTTAATAAAGCTGTTTCTGTCATACTTTTCATCATAATACTGCTTAATAGCAATAAGATGTGTGCCGAGAAACGCACAATATCCTTTTGCAATTTCATCTTCACCTTCACAAAAAACAACATATTCTGTTTTATTACAGGTTTCAATCTTTCGATAACTGTAACCACCAACACTGCGGTCACCCATATTATTTTCAAAATAAGCAGAAATACCTTCGTTGTGAGAACCAACTTTCATTTCATCGCTACATGCAATAACATATCCATTTTCATCAAAAACACCAATTTTTCTATGTATATCTTTTTTAAGCTGATTACATGTATTCTGGAAAATTCTATTTTGCAAAATTAACACCTCCATAATGTATCAGCTTCTATTATATCTTATTTTTTATCAAATTGCAACAATTTTATTAAAAATTTAAAGAAATTTTATATATATTTAAAATTTTACAGATTGTGTAAATAAAGCCTTTGCGACCATATGTTTTTTTATTTTATTTTACACTTTCTCTTGATATTTTTTATAATCTGTGGTAATATAATTACTGCCCTGTGGTGTTCGTAAAAGATGACGCAATGTAAAACCAACAAGTATAATAAGGGATATTATCTCCGGAAGCGGCGCACATGCCTCCTGCTTTTTTAAGCTGCCAGTGGACTTGTAATGTTTTCGGGAAATGACCCACCTGCAAAGCAGGTTTTTACACACTCTCTTATACGGCATCAACGGGGCAATTTTATGTTTTTTTATCAATAACACTTGACAAATTCTTAAAATAATATAAAATATATAGTGTATATATATAATATTAATGAGGTTATAAATGAGAGTAATCAGCGGTTCTGCCCGCGGTCTTAAGCTTACGTCTCCTGATGGACTTGGAACAAGACCTACAACAGACAGAGTAAAAGAATCAATTTTTAACATAATCCAAACTTATATCCCCTGCAATAATGTTCTTGATTTATTTGCGGGAAGTGGTGCGCTTGGAATTGAGGCATTAAGCCGAGGTTCTTTAAGATGCACATTGATCGAAAATAATCCAACTGCTTTTTCTATAGTTAGAGCAAATATTGAAAAAGCAAGGCTAACGGAAAAAGCTGAACTCTTAAAGAAAGATGCCTTTGAATTTTTAAATTCATGTAAAACTCAATATGATATTGTTTTTCTTGACCCTCCCTATAACAAGGGCTTACTAAAAAAATCATTTGATTATATATACAAACAAAACATATTATCTGAAAATGGAATTATTGTTGCAGAAACAGAATTTGACGGTGAATTACCGGAAAACAACTACTTTGAATGTATTAAAAATGCAAAGTATGGTAAAACACTTGTTTTGATATATAAATTAAAATAAAATGAGGAATACATTATGAAGACAGCAGTATATCCCGGAAGCTTTGACCCGTGCACAAACGGTCATCTGGATATAATATCAAGAGCATCAAAACTTTTTGACAAGGTTATTGTTGGCGTACTCACAAACAGCAGTAAATCTCCTATGTTTTCTGCTGAAGAAAGAGTTGAACTTATAAAAAAAGTTACAAAAAACTTAAATAATGTTGAGGTTGCCTGCTTTTCCGGGCTTCTTGTTGATTTTTTAGCTGAAAATAAAGCTGATTTTGTTTTAAAAGGACTTCGTGCCGTTTCTGATTTTGAATATGAATTCCAGATGGCATTAACAAACAGAAAATTATGTGAAAATTTTGAAACACTGTTTATGCCCACAAGTGCTGAATATATGTTTCTAAGTTCAAGTGTTGTCAAAGAAATTGCTTGTTACAACGGCAGTCTTGACGGACTTGTTCCTGATGAACTTATAGATATTATAAAAGAAAGATGTATGAAAATACATACGAAGTAATACAATTTAGGAGGAAAATAAAATGGATGCCTTAGAACTACTTGATGAACTTGAGGATTTAATTGACAAAGGGGTTACCGTTCCGTTTACAGGCAGATGTCTGCTTGATAAGGATGAACTTATGGAACTTATCCAGGAAATTAAGCTCAAGCTTCCTGATGATTTAAATCAAGCAAAATGGATTAAAAACGAGAGACAGAACATCCTTAATGATGCAAAAACTGAATCTGACAAGATAATCAAAGAAGCAAATGACCGTCTTATCTCTATGATTGACGAAAATGAAATCACAAAGGGAGCAAAAGAACAGGCTAAAGCTATTATGGATAAAGCTATGTCAGATGCAAAAGCAACAAAGGATGCAAGCTTCCAGTACACAGATACTCTACTTGAGAATGTTGAAAATGTTGTTACAGGTGCTATCCAGGAACTTGAACAGTGCATTGCAATTGTTAAGAACAACAGAAACGATTTAAGATAGTCTTCATAAAATTAAATATTTTTCCAGCATTTTTAATTTAAAAATGTTTATTTTGTGTGTAAAAATGGATATACTGTTCAGTGGAGGGTACTATGGCTAAAGATAAAAAAAGTTCAGCTCAGATTACACAGAATAAAAAAGCATATCACGACTATTTTGTTGAAGATACCTATGAGGCAGGTATTTCCCTTGCAGGAACAGAGGTTAAATCCATTAGAGAAGGCAGAGTAAATTTAAGAGATAGCTATGTTTCCCTAAAAACAGGAGAGGCAGTTATTATAGGTATGCATATTTCTCCATATGAAAAGGGGAACATCTTTAATAAAGACCCTTTAAGAGAGAGAAAACTTCTCCTTCACAAAAGAGAGATTTCAAAATTAATTGGCTTGTCAAGTCAGGATGGATATACAATTATCCCTCTTAGAATGTATTTTAAAAATTCATATGTTAAAATTGAAATTGGAGTTTGTCGTGGTAAAAAAGATTATGACAAAAGAGAAGCAATTGCCGAAAAAGAATCAAAACGCAGAATAGACCGTGCTTTAAAAGAAAACCTTAGATAAGGGAGCGCAATGGTTTCGACGGGGGTTTTGAGGCATGGTGAGCGAGCCGCAGTGAACTCTGCGTTAAAAGTTCACAATAAATATAAACGCTAACAAAAATTTAGCTTACGCTGCCTAATAGTGCAGCTGTCCTCTGTTAGTTAACCACGACCGACAGACAGGGCATCAAACCAGTGGTGACCGTAGTTTAAAAAGCTTTGATTAAACTATGAACTTATGAAGCTACCGATTTATAAAGATTGTTTGTGTTCTTTATATAATCGGGAATTTTAAACACAAACTACGCTCGTAGTTGCACCATGAGTATAGATCTTCGGACACGAGTTCAATTCTCGTCGCTTCCACCAAAATATAAAACGGTATAAATTACAATTGTAATTTATACCGTTTATTTCTATGTCTAAAGAAAGCCAACAATAAATAGAAGTATATTTTAATTTTAATTTTAATTATTTAAGAATTCATTTTCGGTTTCATTTTTCTTCATTCTTCCCATTAAATTTGAAACCGCAGCCCTAACCGATTCACCCTCGAACAAAACTTTATAGGTCTCATTAATAATAGGAATTTCAACCCCAACTTTATCTGCAAGTTCCTTTGCTGCTTTACAGCTTTTTATACCTTCAACAACCATTTTCACTTCTTTCTGGGCTTCTTCAGCCGACATTCCCTGACCGATTAAAATTCCTGCCCTTCTATTTCTTGAGTGCAAACTTGTACAAGTAACAATCAAATCTCCCATGCCGGACAAACCCGAAAAAGTACTCGGTTTTGCCCCGATTTTCACACCTAGCCTTGTCATTTCAAGGAGCCCTCTTGTCATCAATGCCGCTTTTGTGTTATCTCCAAATCCAACACCATCTAAAATTCCACAGCAAAGAGCAAAAACATTTTTTAGTGAACCACCAAGTTCAACGCCTAGAACATCCCTATTTGTATATAGTCTGAAAGAAGGATTCATAAACATATCCTGTATATATTCAGGAACCCCCTCCCACTCAGATGCAACAACATTAGTTGTTGGAATTCCTCTTGACACTTCCTCTGCATGGCTTGGCCCAGACATAACAGCAATTCTGCAATTTGGAAGTTCCTCCTTTAAAACCTGAGATAATGTTTTGTATGTATTATCCTCAATTCCTTTTGAAATATTTAAAATAATTGTATCATCTTTTGCAAACTCAGAAAAAAGCTTTGCTGTATTTCTCACACCATGAGACGGAGTCGCCATAACAACAACATCAGTATCAGCACATTCTGAAATATCATTTGTAAATAAAACATTTTCTGGTATTTCAACCCCCGGAAGATAAGGCTTATTTTCTCTATATTTAACAAGATCATCCTTTTCTTCTCTGGAAAATGACCATAAGACAACATTATGCCCATTACTTGAAAGCATTATTGCAATGGCTGTTCCCCAACCACCTGAACCAAGTATTCCAATCTTAGCCATCTTTATTCCTCCATTTTAGCTGTCTTTTTTGAAAAATCAAGTTTATTTTCTGTACCACTGATAAGTCTGGATATGTTTGCCCTATGTCTGAATATAGCAAGAGATGAAATAATTACAGCATATAAAATATATGGTATATTATCCATTTTAAAAATAAATGCTAAAATAATAAGAAGAACACTTCCTATAACACTACCGAGTGAAACATATCTTGAAATAATCATTATAGACAACGATATAATAAAAATAACAAGACCGATTTTCCAATCAGCAAAGAAAATAGTCACAACAGAAACAACTATACCTTTTCCGCCCTTGAATTTAAACCATAAAGGATAGTTATGTCCAAGAACTGTTCCAATACCAGACAAGTAAATCGCTATTTCCTTATTATCTTTAAAAATAATTTGACTAATCAAAATTGCGATAACAGCTTTTAATGCATCAAAAACAAAAGTTAAAATTCCGGCTTTTTTGCCGAGTACTCTAAGAGCATTTGTCGCACCCGCATTTCCGCTTCCAAAATCTCTTATGTCTTTCCCGGTTAAAATTTTACCTATAATTATTGATGAATTAATGCTGCCTATAAAATAACCAATCAAAAGTGTAATTAAAACATTCATAATAATCTCCTATTATAAGCCAGCCTTTTCGCCCTTTTCACGAATAATGAACTTTATAGGCGTTCCTTCAAAGCCAAAGGTTTCTCTTATTTTGTTTTCCAGATATCTGACATACGAATAATGAGCTAGTTCCGCATTATTAACAAAAAGAATAAATGTTGGCGGTTTTGTGCTTGCCTGTGTTGCATAATATATCTTTAGTCTCTTTCCTTTATCAGACGGTGGCTGAACAAGAGCTATTGCATCATTGATAACATCATTCAAAAGACCGGTTGATATACGCCTTTCATTTTGTTCCTTAACATTCTTGATCATAGAAAATAAATTGTTAACACGAAGTCCTGTCTTTGCAGAGATAAAAATTGGAGGTGCATACATCATAAAGTTAAATCCCTCTTTTAATCTCTTTTTAAACTCAGACATTGTATTTGTTTCCTTTTCAACAATATCCCATTTATTAACTGCTAAAATAACACCCTTCCCCTGTTCGTGCACATAACCTGCAATCTTTGTATCTTGCTCGGTTACACCTTCATTTGCATCAATAAGTATCACACAAACATCTGCACGCTCAACGGCATTCAGGGCTCTTACAACACTGTATCTTTCAACATTTTCATTAATTTTACCGCGTTTTCGCATACCTGCAGTATCAATAAAAATATATTTTTGACCATCAACTGTTATTTCACTGTCAATAGCATCTCTTGTTGTTCCGGGAATATTACTTACAATTACTCTGTCCTCACCTAAAATTTGATTAACAAGGGATGATTTTCCTGCGTTAGGCTTACCGGCAACAGCAACACAGATAGCCCCTTCCTCTTCATCAGTGTCATATTCTTTCGGGAAATAATCAACAACCATATCAAGAAGGTCCCCGACACCAAGACCGTGAATAGAAGAAACCATAATAGGATCCCCTATTCCAAGATTATAAAATTCATAAGCTTCAAGAGGTGGATTTCCAGGGTTATCAACCTTATTGCACACAAGGATAACAGGTTTTCCCGCCTTTTGCAGCATAGCAGCAACATCAGCATCTGCAGCAGTAACACCGTCACGGACATTAACTATAAATAATATAACATCTGCCATATCAATAGCAAGTGTTGCCTGATTTCTCATCTGTGATAAAATAATATCATCTGTATTGGGTTCTATACCACCAGTATCAATTAAAGTAAATTCTTTTCCAAGCCATTCCGCATCAGCAAAAATACGGTCTCTGGTTATTCCGGGAGTATCTTCTACAATAGATATGCGTTTTCCGGCAATTTTATTAAAAAGAGTTGATTTACCAACATTTGGTCTCCCAACAACAGCAACAACCGGTTTCATATAATTTCTCCTTTCAAGTATAAATAATTAGTCAACGAGTGCATCAAATAGTTCAAATCCGTCATTGTTAACAGATTTAATTTTAACATTCAATGCATTTTCCACATCAGAAACAGTCATATTATCAAGAAAAATATCTTCATCATGCCTTAGCATTGAATTAGTTATAATCATATATTCAGGAAGAGTTTTATCCTTTAGCTGATCAACAATATCTCTTCCAACCAAAAGTCCCGAAACTGTAATTTTTTCGCCAAAAAAGTTGTTTTTTATTTTAAATACTTTTATTTTATCTGTATCAAGTTTTTTAACAAGAGAACATATAAAATCATATGAAAGCTCTCCTGTTACAATACATTTTTCATTTTCAACATTAAAGTCAGCCGACATTTTTATGGCATCTTCAAATTCTTCGAACAAGGAAGCGCAAAGTCCCACGCCGTTTTCTATCTGTGGAAACCCGAAATACTCATCAAATTCAGGAAATTCCCTTTCAGCCATAATATAAAATTCATCTGACAGATAAACAAAATTTGTACCCGATCTTTCCTTATATTTTTTTTGAAGTCTGTCACAAAGTTCAATAACTTTAACAGAATCCTCCTTATTAAAAGGTTCAAGTTCAAACAAACCATCTCTGTAATCCGTAAGACCAACCGGAACAACCGAAACACTCTCTATACTATCAGAAAACTCAAATAAGTCATCAAGTGTCCTCTCAAGTTCTGCTCGGTCATTTATACCCTTACATAAAACAATCTGGCAATTCATTGAAATACCGCTTTCAGACAGTATCTTAAGTTGATCGAGTATTTTTCCTGCAAACTTATTGTTAAGCATCTTAACTCTTAACTCTGGATTAGTTGTATGAACTGAAACATTTATTCTTGGAATATTATAATCAACTATTCTTTTAAGTTCCGCATCAGAAAGATTGGTAAGAGTAACATAATTTCCCTGCAAAAAAGACAATCTATAATCATCATCTTTAAAATAGCAGCTTTCTCTCATACAAGACGGCAATTGATCTATAAAGCAAAAAATGCACTTATTCCTGCAGGACATAGGCTTATCAATAAGAAGAGATTCAAACTCTATTCCAAGGGGCATATAGTCTGCATTATCTATAAAAACAGTTCTATCATCAAGTTCAATCGTTAAACTATCTCCGGAGCTATGATACATATAATCAAGATAATCAACAACAGGATTTCCATTGATAGAAACAAGCGTATCACCTTTTCTTATACCCGCTTTATAAGCAGGAGTTCCTTTTAAAACATTAAATACTTTTGCTGACATAAATAAAAATTCCTTTAATTATTTCTGTTTAACAGATAATCAGAAAGCTCTTTTAAAAATTTTGCCCTATCCCCATACGAAGACAAAGACACTATCGCTTTCTCTGTATATAAAGTAAGTAATTCCTTGGCTTTATCTAATCCAAGAACTGAAACATATGTTGACTTACAGTTTTCTGCATCACTGCCGATTGGTTTCCCAAGAAGTGCTTCATCTCCCTCATAATCCAGAATATCATCCTTTATCTGGAAAGCTAGTCCCAGATATTCAGAAAACTCTTCTGCTTTTTTTATATCCTCTGCATCTCCGCCACCTACAATAACGCCTGCAACTGAGCTACAACGAATTAATGCTCCCGTTTTTTTGGAATGAAGATGCTTTAACACCTCTATGTCTTTAATTTCTTTATTTTCAAATTCAAGATCAATAATTTGACCGCCAATCATTCCAGATGCCCCTGAGCAACCTCCAATATAATTAATAACTCTCAAAATCTTTTCAGGAGAAACATTGTCATATAGACTTATATCAGATAATCTTTCAAATGCAAAGTTCAAAAGTCCGTCACCTGCTAAAGTTGCGGTTGCTTCACCAAAAGCCTTATGACAAGTAGGCATTCCCCTTCTTAAATCATCGTTATCCATACAAGGAAGGTCATCGTGAATAAGTGAATATGTATGAATACATTCTATAGCACATCCAACTGTAAGAGCATTTTTTGCATTTCCGCCAAACATATCACAAAAAGCAAGCGATAAAATCGGTCTAATGCGTTTTCCTCCAACCATTAAACTGTAATTCATTGCATCATAAACTTTTTTTTCAGGAATATCACAAACTGTAAGCATTGAACCAAGCTCTTTATTAACCAAAGCCTGATATTCTCTAAATATATCAGAAAAAATCATATCTGTTCTTTTAACCCCTCAAATTCTACTTCACTAAGCTCTCCGTTTTCGCTTTTAAGCAAAATATTAATTTTTTGCTCTGCTTCGTCAAGTTGCGCAGTACAGCTTTTTGTTAGTCTTATTCCATTTTCAAAAAGCGAAAGCATTTCATCAAGAGAAACATTTCCCTCCTCAAGCTTTTTAACAGTTTGTTCAAGTTCCTTTAAATTTTCTTCAAAAACACCTTTATCTAAAGACATATATTTCACTCCTTAATTAACAGTTGTTTTTATAATACCATCTTTTAGCCTTATATCAACTTTATCATTAGCCTTGACATCATTTACAGATTTAATAAGTTCCCCATTTTCTGAAAAAGCAAGAGAGAAACCTCTGGATAAAGTTCCAAGTGGACTAAGTCCCTCGAGCTTTGAAACAGCAACTCCAAACGATTTTTTCTTCTCGTTCAAAATTGTATTAGAAAGATTTTCAATATCTTTAACCAGACTGTCAAGATACATTCTCTGCTCATTTATTTTCAATATAGGATTCTTAAAATACGGTCTGTCGGAATAGTATTTCAGATTAAGCCTTTGATTTTCCATATATCGTTTAATACAGTTATTTAAACGAATATAAACATTCCCGAATTTATCCATAAGCTCCTTCTGGTCTGGAACAACAAGCTCTGCTGCAGCTGACGGTGTTGGAGCTCTAAGGTCTGCAACAAAATCTGAAATAGTAAAATCAATTTCATGTCCAACTGCTGAAACAATCGGAATATGACTTCCAAAAATAGCTCTTGCAACGATTTCTTCATTGAATGCCCAAAGGTCTTCAATTGAACCACCGCCTCTGCCTACAATAAGTACATCGATATCATTCTTTTCATTAAAATACTCTATAGCAGCAACAATGCTTTTGGCTGCATTTTCCCCTTGTACGAGCACGGGATATAAAACAACATCAGAAAACTTAAATCTTCTTGACAAAATATTAAGTATATCTCTTATTGCAGCTCCTGTAGGGGCTGTAACAACACCTATTTTCTTTGGATATTTAGGAAGTGGCTTTTTATATTTTACATCAAACAAACCTTCACTTAAAAGCTTTGCTTTTAATTTTTCAAAGGCTAAATATCTGGCACCTTGTCCATCCTGTTCCATACTTTCTATATAAACCTGATACTGCCCGTCTCTTTCATAAACAGAAACTTTTCCTCTAACGATAACTTTCATTCCGTTTTCAGGAACAAATTTAAGCTTTGATGCAGCATAACGAAACATAACCGCTCTTATAACGCTGGTTTCATCTTTTAAGGACATATACATATGTCCGGTGGAATGATTTTTGAAATTTGATATCTCTCCTTTTAGTGTAACAGTTGAAAGAAGAGGATTTTCTTCAAAAATTCCTTTTATATATAAATTAAGTTCTGTTATAGTTAGAAAATTTTTATCTATATTTATCACTCCAAACCTATGGTGTTTAATTTTCCAAGAGCTGCAACACCAACAGCATTATCTCCTGAATATTCAGGAGACGAAAAAATAATTCCCGGCATACCTAAAAAGCTATCTCGCAAATATTTACTTGAAGAAACACCGCCCGCCATTATAACCTTTTTAACTTTATATTTTTCTTTTAAATCTGAAACTGTCCTCTTTAGTGTTTCGGAAATAAAATTCATCGTCATAAATGAAGCTTCTTCCTTGCTGATTTTATTTTCAAGAAAAAATCTTCTTATTTTTGTTTCTTCACCTGATAAATTAAAAAATCCATCGCTTAAAGACAAATTACTTTGTTTTATTTTACCTGAATATATGTATGCATCCGCATCAACATATTTACCCGCAGGAAAAGAATAGCCACAAAGAACTCCTATTCTGTCAATAAATTGTCCGGCAGGTAAGTCTTTTGTTCCTCCTACAATCTCAGTTTTAAATTTATTATTCGAAAATTCACAAAAAAGGATTTCACTTGTTCCACCAGATAAATGAACAGATAAAAAAGGTTCTTTTAAAAGAGAATATTCTCTTTCTGTATAAATAACAGACATTATATGTCCATCCTGATGTGATGTTTCAAAAAGCTTTGTCCCGAGAACAGACGAAATAGTTTTTGCCTGTCCATATCCGGCTAAAAATACAGGCATATAAGACCCATCAACTGACCTTGGTTTTTTACTCACCGAAACACAAGCAACCTCATAATCACAAATATTAAAATCTTTTTCAAAAGATTCAAATAAAATCGGCAAGCTCTTAATATGCTGAAAAAGGGCTTCAGATTGTCTGAGCCCACAATTTCCTTTTTTTACTTCAACAGATTTTCTGTATTGAACAACTTTATCCTCGAAAAGACACGCAAGAGATGTCATATAACAGCTTGTGTCTATACCTATAAAAAGTTGCTTACGCATTTTTACTATCCTCAATTTTATGCATAATATTCGATAAAACACCATTTAAATATGAAGCATTCTCTTCTCCGCCATATATCTTTCCAATAGAAATAGCTTCATTAAGAGAAACAATTGAAGGAATGTCTTCGAGGAAAAGCATTTCACATACTGCAAGACGAAGTACAGATAAATTAACAGTAGAAATTCTTTCCATACTCCACTCAACAGATGCATCATTAATCATAGAATCAATTCTGTCGCGGTTTTTTATAAAACTGCAAACAACATTCCTGATATATCCCTCCTGATCAGAAGGCTTAAATTCCTTTATAAAATCCTCTAATATTTCTTCAATTTCATCAGGTTGAAATTTATATTCAAATAATAATATAAATGCATATTCACGAGCTTTTGTTCTTTTCATTTTTAAAAATTTTATCCTTCCGTAAAAGAGTTATTGCTACTCCTCAGTTTCTGCTGCCTTCTCTTCCTTTTCTGCAGTTTTAACAACATTAACGCCTTCAACATTAACATTAACAGCTGTTACATTTAAACCCGTCATAGCTTCAACATCACTTTTTACCTTATCCTGAATTTCCCAGCATATATCCGGAATTATTGCTCCATACTCAACAATAATATAAAGGTCAATTTCGCAATTTTTACCTTCAATAACAGATTTAACACCTTTTGAACTATTCTTTTTTCCTAAAAATTCTGCAAAACCTCCAGTGAGTGATGTGTACATTCCAAAAACACCCTTAACACTTTTTGCTGCAACAGAAGAAATAGTAGAAATAACATCATCGGAAATATAAACTCCATTTTCTGTTTCTTCAGGAATAAGTGCAGAATTTAATTCTTTTTCATTTATATTCATAATCTGTCGCCTCCGTAATAAATTTATTATATATTATTGCTCAAAAGAACAAACTTTATATAGTTAAATAGATTTTTTCAAAATATCAGCCTTATCAGTTTTCTCCCAGGGAAGCATAATATCACATCTTCCAAAATGACCGTAAGCTGCTGTCTGCTTATATATGGGGTTTCTAAGCTCTAAGGTATCAATAATTCCACCCGGACTTAAATCAAAATTCTTATAAACTAAATCACATAGAACTTCTTCGCTGACTTTTGATGTTCCATATGTGTTTATATTTAAAGAAACAGGCTGTGCAACTCCAATTGCATAAGCGAGCTGAACCTCACATTTCTTTGCAAGACCTGCTGCAACAATATTTTTAGCAACATACCTTGCAGCATATGCTGCACTTCTGTCAACCTTTGTTGGGTCTTTTCCTGAAAATGCGCCACCACCGTGAGCTGCATAACCACCATATGTGTCAACAATTATTTTTCTACCGGTATGTCCAGAATCCCCCTGTGGACCGCCAATAACAAATCTGCCTGTAGGATTAATATAAAATTTTGTTTCATCATCCATTAGATCGGCAGGAATAATTGCATTAATAACATATTCTCTGATGTCTTTTCTTAGATTCTCAATATCAACACTCTCATCATGCTGACTTGAAACAACGACTGTATCAATTCTTTTAACTGTGTTATCATCATTATATTCAACAGTAACCTGGGTTTTACCGTCCGGACGAAGATATGGAAGCTTACCTGACTTTCTTACCTCTGTAAGTTTTCTCGCCATATTGTGAGCAAGATATATTGCCATAGGCATATATTCTTCAGTTTCATCACAGGCATAACCAAACATCATCCCCTGATCCCCAGCACCAAGTCCCTCTCCTGAATTGCTTTCTTTAAATTCAAGAGCCTTATCAACACCGAGGGCAATATCCTGAGATTGTTTGTCAAGTGCAGAAATAACTGCACAAGTATTGCAATCAAAACCATATTTTGCATTGTCGTATCCAACTTCTTTAACAGTATTTCTAACAATTTCCTGGATATCAAAATTAGCAGTTGTTGTTATTTCCCCAACAACCATAACAAGACCAGTAGTCACGGTAACCTCGCAGGCAACTCTGGCATTTTTATCCTGTTTAATTATTTCATCTAAAATTGCATCCGAAATAAGGTCAGATATTTTATCTGGATGTCCTTCGGTTACTGACTCCGAAGTAAACAGTTTTTTGTAACTCATCATTTGTACTCCAATCTAAAAAATAAATCATATATTGATTTTTCCTGTCATATATTATATAATTATGCTATCTTATAAAGAAAGCAGGCAAATATAATGATCAGAAAAAAATTTAATCTATATTCAGATAATCTTGATGTATCAAAAACTTGTGCAACATGCAAATTCGGCAAACCTCTTCAAAACACAGACGATGTAATGTGTCAGAAAAAGGGGCTTGTTTCTTCGAAACACATATGCAAAAAATATGACTACAACAGATTATTGAAACGCCCACCTAAAAAAAGATCAGTCAACATTTCAAAGCTTGATGAAAAAGACTATTCAATTGACTGATTTAAACATTTTATCTCTGCTTGGGATTTACAATATCTCTCCAATCAAGATCCCCACGATCCAATCCTCTTATTAAAACTTCCGCTGTAGCGATGTTTGTAGCAAGAGGTATATTATGTATATCACAAAGTCTGAATAACGCAGTAACATCCGGCTCCTGAGAATTTGCAGTAAGAGGATCTCTGAAAAATAAAACAAGATCTATTTCATTATATGCAATTCTGGCTCCAATCTGCTGGTCTCCACCTTGAGGACCGGATAAAAAATTACTAACCTGAAGTCCTGTTGACTCAACAATCATACTGCCTGTAGTACCGGTTGCACAAAGGTTGTGTTTTTTCAAAATACCTTTATATGCTATACAAAAATCTACCATGAGTTCTTTCTTTTTGTCATGCGCTATCAATGCAATATTCATCTATTATTCCCCCAAATAAAGATTTTCACTATCTTCTAAAGAAATTTCTCACTTTTTTGAAAAACCCCTTTTCCTCAAAATCCATAATTAATACATCTTCACCATTTAATCTTTTGACAATATTTCTATATCCCTGACCTGCCATTGATTTTTTATTTGTAACTACGGTTTCTCCTCTGTTACCCGATATAATAACATCCTCTTCATCAGCAACAATTCCTATGAGATTTATACCGATCATATCAAGTATCTCATCAATATTCATCATATACCCTTTTTTTACAAGATTAGGTTTCAATTTATTCAAAAGCAGATAATGTTCATTTAAATTATTCTCCTCAAGTAACCCAACAATCCTGTCAGCATCCCTTATTGATGAAATATCAGGTGTTGCAACAACAACTGCCATATCAGCACCTGCGATTGCATTTTTAAAGCCTTGTTCAATTCCTGCAGGGCAATCAATAATTATATAGTCAAAATATGCTTTTAATTGTTCACAAACTTCTTTCATTTGCTCAGCAGAGATAACATTCTTATCTGTTGACTGTGCAGCAGGGATAAGAAAAAGACCTTCAAAGCGATTGTCTTTTATAATCGCTTTTTTAATATTACAGACACCATTAATAATATCAACTAAATCAAATACAATAGAATTTTCAAGTCCCAAAACAACATCCAGGTTTCTAAGACCAATATCTGTATCTATAAGCAAAACCTTTTTACCAAGTTTTGAGAGTCCAACACCAAGATTTGCCGTAGTTGTTGTTTTTCCAACTCCACCTTTGCCTGATGTGACAACTATAACCTTTGAATTATATTGCGACATTAACAGTCCTCCAAATATTAAATCCTTTAAACCTTTATCAAACTACATATTATCATAAAATACAGCAAATGTCAAAATATTTTTAATAAATTATAATCCAAGTAAAAACATTTTTAATTTATTGGCAAGAATAAGATGTCCCTCATCATAAAACGGCATGATATATTGCATCCGGAGAACTTACTCCAAGACCCTCGGTGATACTGTCTCCTAAGAAATTTATTTTTAATCCTTCTAGTTGCATAATAATCCCCTCCCTTTAAATCCGTTATTTCAAAAGAATATTATAGGGCATTACTTCATCACTTACATATGATGTTCCAAGAAAGCATTCGTACATACTTCTTGCAACTTTAGCAGCATAACTACTTGTCGCACCATGTTCAAGAACAACCGCAACTGCAATTTGAGGATTATCATACGGAGCAAACCCCACAAACAAAACCGTATCACTGCCACCTGTAACCTCTGCTGTACCTGTTTTTCCAGCAACCTCTATGGGAAAATCAGCAAAAACAGCACTTGCAGTTCCGTCTTCTGTTACTCTTCTCATCCCGTCTTTAACCGCATTCAAGGTTGAGTCAGATATGGGATAATCCGATATAACCTCCGGAACACTCTTATATATGGTTTCACCGGTTTCATATTGCTTGACTTCATTAATAAGGTGAAGTTTGTATCTTTTTCCCTTATTAACTATTGTAGCAACATAGCTTGCGAGCTGTGCAGGTGTGAACATGTTATCCGATTGTCCTATCGCTGCCTGAAGTGTATCACCGGGATACCACTCCATGTTTAATTTTTTTCTGTACTCGGGACCTGCAACAATACCTGAAGCTTCAGAAAGTTCTATGCCTGTTAACTCTCCAAGCCCAAACCTTTTTGCGTATTCATTTATCTTTTCTATTTTCCCAAGTCTGCCTATTTCATAGAAAAAGTAATTACAGGACTTACCAATTGCCTGAGACACATTTATAGGTCCGTGGGTTGTCCCAGAACTCTTCCATATCAGACATGTCGGTTGATATGATGGAGCATAGTATTTATATATACCTAAATCTTCTATAATTGAATTTGGAGTGATAACCCCCTCTTCCAGTGCCATAACCGATGTCAAAGGCTTAAAAGTTGAACCTGGAGTATATGCACCATCTAATGCACGGTTGAATAGTGGCTTTGCTGGATTTTTTGAAAGTTCAGTATAATTCTTATTATATTCCTGAGGGTCATAATCAGGATAAGATGCCATAGCAAGAACACCACCTGTTGAAATATCAACAGCAACAGCAGCTCCGCTGACACAATCAACGCCTTTATTCTTTGCAGTTTCCGCAATCTGGGTTTTTAGTGCTTCTTCAGTAACCTTTTGAAGTTTACTGTCTATGGTCAGAACTGCATAATTCGGAGTCTCTGTCTCTTTAACACTAAGTATCTGTGAAACATTTCCGTTTTTGGTTTGTTCAACCTTTTTATATCCGTCATTACCCTTTAAATATTTTTCAAGAACTCGTTCAAGGCCATCTTTTCCAATAAAATCGTTCATTCCATAACCTTGATCCTTTAGGGTCTCATATTCTTCTGCGTATATTATTCCGGTTCTTCCTAAAATATGTGCTGCCATATTCCCATTTACATACTGCCTTATCGGTTCAATTTCAACACTTACCCCCGGGAGTTCAAACGAATGTTCTTTTACTATCTGAACAGTTACCATATCAACATCTGTCGCAAATGTAAACGGATTAGTTATAGTAAACGCTCTTAGATCCATTGTATATCTGACAGAAACAATTTTCAGAATCTCCGCCTCAGAATATTTGGGGGAAATCTTATATTTATCCGCGTAAAACATAACAACATCTTTTGCAGAAAGTTTACTGTCTATATTATTTTGTTCCTTCCACCTTTTAAAAGCATCCTCATTTTCTTTTTCAGAATACTTATCCGAAAAGTCAAGTATAAAATTTTCTTTAATAGGAAAATCGTTTACATATGAAAGTTCCGAATTTTTTGTCAATTTCATAAGTTTATTAATAGTTTCGTCAAGAGTTGAATTATATTTATCCATACTCTGTATTTGAATAAAGTAGCCCATACTGTTGGTAACAAGCGGACGACCATAAGTATCCAGTATTTCGCCTCTTGGAGCCTTTATAGGATACGAACGAATCATTCTTGTAAGTGCAATCTCTCTGTATGAATCTCCATTCATTATTTGAAGGTTAAATAATCTAACTATACAAAAAAGAGCAAAAACAAAAATAAGAATATATAGAATAATAAATCTGTTATTTAATTTCTTATCGTTCATTATACTCTCCCTTATCCTTATAAAACCCACGAGTAATATGTTTAAAAATAAAATAAAAAGGAATTGACAAAGCTGAATTATATGCTGCTTCTAAAAAAACAACAAATGTTGCATAACCAAAGCTATACCGATTACTTATAAGAAAAATTATCAGATAGTAAAAACTGTTTATAAAAACAGAAACAACAAAAGTTATAATAGCCTGAACATAAAATCTCGGTTCATTAAAAACTTTTTCTGATAATGAAGAAATAAAATATGCAGCAACCATAAATAGAATAGTATAAACACCAATATATCTTGCAGTTAAAACATCCAGAATAAA
>JAZNFO010000003.1:0-4897 GCA_045575975.1 Clostridia bacterium
AGATGTTTCTTTCACAGCAAAGTATGATGCTGGCAACAATGTTGTTACTATTACAGTAAAAGCTGGGGATAAAGACCCTGTTACAACTTCATATGAAAAATATGACGGTCCTGCAGGTCTTTCGTTCTATTTTCCGGCTGAATTAGGTGGTCGTATATACATAGATGATCTTAAGGTTACATCTGTGGATGAACCAACTACTAATTTTAAGGATGCTGTTAGTGAATTTACATTTAATGATGTTGTTTCAGGGGAAACAAGCAATATTCAGACAGCGGTTTATGAAGAATGGCCAGCCGGTCTTGTAACATCTTTCAAAAGACAGGGCGAAACATTTGGTGTAGAATGGACATCAAGCAATCCTGACATTATTTCACATGATGGTAAAGTGGTAAACAGAAGAAGTTATCCACAAAAGGTTAAATTAACTGCAAAACTTTCTCAGTCTGCTTCTAAATATGCTCACAGAACATTTGAAGTTGTTGTTGCTCCTATTCCGGGTGCAACAAGTGCTGATATTTTAGAAGATTACAGTAGAACTGCAATTAAAGCATCATTATTCAGTGATGAAGTAACAGATGATTCTAACATAATCACAAAAGATTTAAAGGAACTTCCAACTATTGATGATGTGGCAGGAGTTGAAATTTTATGGTCTTCAAGCCATCCGGAAATAATTGATCCTTTAACAGGTAAGGTTACAAGACCTGCAAGCACAGGAGAAGATACAGTTGTAACACTTACTGCAGCTCTTACAAAAGATGGTTCAGACCCGATTTTAAAAACGATTGAATACACAGTTGCCAAAAGAACAGATCCGTCAGCATCAATTGATGATGTAATAGAAAATCTTGTTCTTACAGAAGAGGATTACTCAAAGGTTACTAAGAATATTAATCTTCCAACAGAGTATGGTGATGTTAAGATAAGCTGGGATGTTACAGGACATTCTCAGATTGCACAGAATGGTGTTGTAACAAGAGGTGATGATGAAGTTACTGCTGATATCGTCGCAACATTTACATTAGAGGGTATAACAAAAACAAATACATACACAATTACTGTTTATCCGACACCTGAAAAGATGATTGAAAAAGATGTTGCGCTTGTTGTTGCTAAGCGTGATAACTGGAATGCTCTTACTGAAAATATAACAGTTGATTTAATTGGTGAAAAATATAATACTGTTATGACCTGGAATTCAGAAAGTGACTATGTCAGGGTTGGAGAAAACGGGCAGATCATTATTAAACGCCCACCAAACACACATGAAAATAATCTTTCTACAAACCTTATTGTAACAGGAAGACTTGGAAATGTCGAAAAGGATATTCCTATTCCTATCACAGTTTTGAAACAGGCGAGTGACTCAGAGACTGCACAGGAAGCTGCTGATACTTTGAATTTTGATGCCATCAGAGGAACAGGCAATACTCAGGATGCGGTTGTTAATAACCTTTCTTTGATAACCGGATTTGTTAACGATAAAAGTCTGGTCGTTGAATGGACTTCAAGTAATGAGAATGTTGTTAAGACAAATGGTGAGGTTATTCGTCCATTACTTGGAGAAAGTGATGCGGTTGTTACTCTGACTGCAAAGGTTAAGAAGAATTATTCTTATTCACAACCTGTAAATATCACATTCACTGTTAAAGCAATTTCAAGTATTGATGAAGTATTGGAAGACGCAAAAAATAATCTGACTTTCTCTAAATTAAGTACAGAAGAGATTGACAGTGTAACGAAGAATTTAACACTTCCTGCAGAAGGTAAGTATGGATCAACTATCGAGTGGTCATGTGATTCTATGTATTTAACTATTTCAGGAAATGAAGGTATTGTAACCCGTCCTGAATGGGGAGAACTTGAAAATACAGCTACCCTTAATGCTGCTATATCATATGAATTTAACGGTCAATCAAGCACTGTTAATAAAACATTTGCTATTACAATTCTCGAAAGTGAAACCTGTGAGGAGAGAGAAATTTTATTTGCTGAAAACTTCAACACATGGACTGATTCATATAAGTTCTCAAATACAACAAAAAAAGGTGTCTGGGCTATTCCCGATTCTTCAACATCAGGACTTATAACCGGTGTTTGCAGTAATCCTACCAATGTTGACGATACATCACTTTATGTACAGAAATCGGGTTCAGGCACTGCAACAAGCTTTGTATCATATACAAATAGTAAAACTGCAGAAGCAACATCTGTTGACATTTCAACAAATTTCTATGTTAAGGATAATTTTGAGGGCAAAGCAACAGTTTGTGTATTCTCAACAGGTACTTTTGATGACTTTAATCCCCGTGTAGTTATTGATGGTTCAACAAATAAAATTGATGTTGTGACTGCCACTGAAAGCGGAGAAAATATAACTATTACTACACTGGAGCTTGATAAAGGTACATTTGAAAAAGGAAAATGGAATGAACTTAGATTCGAAATGAACACAAGAAATAAGAGATTCCATGTTTACTTAAATGGTGATTGTATAACAGAAAACGGCTATGTAAGAGTAAAAGGACAAGGAACTTCTTTCGCAACTGTTATAGGTATTCCATATGTTGATAAATCAGCCATAACAGTATATGGTATCAGAGGTGTTAAATTCTCAACAGATGCTGATACAGTTTATTTTGATGAATTACTTATGAACAGTTCTTCTGTTCACACAGTTGACCAGAAGAGAGCTGCTGATGCATGGGTTGAACACATCTATATGGTGACCGATCCAAGCAATGTTAAAGCGGGCTTTGAACTTGCGGATCCTCAAGGTTTCCCCGGTATGAGTGTTTCAGTTTCAAGCAGTCATCCGAGTATACTTAATCTTTCAGCATATAAGACTGTAAGAGTATATTTTGATGTTGATAAAAAGACTGCTGTAACATTAACTGCAAACTTTGATAACGGAAAAAGCGTTTATAAGAGAAGTGTTGTATTCTATGTATATCCCCAGGAAAAAGATGTTGTTGATACAACAATAAGCGATACAGACGCGGTTGCAGCTGACCTTTCAAAGGTTGTAAGTTATATAAAGAATAACTTTAACTTAACAAATCTTAAAACAAGTATTGATTTTGCAAATATACAGTTTGTTAACGGCTCAACAATGACTTTTGCAAGTTCAAATGAGAATATTATATCAAATAGTGGTCAGATTACTATGGCAAATAGTGCAAAAACAGCAACTGTTACTATAACTGCTAAAAAGGGTGCTGCAACAAAAAGTGAAGTATTAACAGTCGTTGTTGGGGCAAAATCCCAGACAGGCGGCGCTATTATTAGCGGCGTCGGTGGCGGCACCGGCGGCGGTGGTGGTGGAGGTACCACCGGAAGTAAACCGGTTTCAGGTGAAAATTCAACACCGCAGACAGGCATAGATATTGATAAGCCTTCTGATGATAATGAAAATAACGAAAGCAGTGAAAACACCGGTTCTTCATCAGCTTTCACAGATGTTGCAAAAGACCACTGGGCATATGATCAGATTAACTTCTTAGTTGAAAAGAAGATAATAAACGGTGTTGGAGATGGCAGAATTGAACCTGAAAGAACAATAAACCGTGAAGAATTTGTGAAGATGCTTGTTGTTGCACTTGAACTTGACCTTAAGGAAGCAGCAGCAGACTTCACAGATGTTGACAAAAACGAATGGTATGCACCATATGTTGCAACAATCAAAGAAAAAGGCTTAATCAACGGATTTGAAGACGGAACATTTGGTATCGGACAGAATATTTCAAGACAGGATTTAGCAGTTTTAATCTATCGTTCATCTGATCTTGCAAAAGAAGATGTGAAAGATACTTTTGCAGATGACAGTGAAATTGCAGATTATGCAAAGGATGCAGTTTATACCTTAAGAGATTTAGGAATTATAAATGGTAAGGGCGAAGGTAAATTTGACCCTGCAGCATCAGCAACAAGAGCAGAAACTGCAACAATGCTTTATAAGGCAATTAAAGCAGGCTTGTTTGAATAATTTATAAAATATAGGTGGCTTATGCCACCTATATTTTTTGCTTGCATAATTAAATTTGTTATGATAAAATTATATATTATTTTAGGAATAAAATATGAGGTGCATTATGAAAATTAAATTTAATATTGACCAGGAATTAATAAAAGTAATAAAAAGACTTACTGATGTTTTGGATTTTGAAATATCGGACGGTGGTACTGAACTTAATTTTGTTTTAGGTGACAAAGTTGGTGTTAGCTTTAAAAATGGGACAGGAATAATTTATTATACACGAAAACACCAGATTTTCAGGGAACTTGGCGTTTTTATTCAGAATGCAAAGGAAAAAGATGAATTTGAAATATTAGAAGATAACACATTTAAAACAATTGGTGTTATGCTTGATACTTCAAGATGTGCAGTTCCGACAATTGTAACTATTAATAAAATGATTGATTATCTCGCAGTGTTTGGATATAATATGGTTATGCTTTATACCGAGGATATGGTTGAGCTTGAAAACTATAAATATTTTGGATATATGCGTGGCAGATACACAAAGGATGATTTGAAAAATATAGATGACTATGCCTTTGAATATGGAATAGAGGTTATTCCTTGCATTGAGTGTCTTGGACACATGGAAAAATATCTTATTTGGTCAGAGGCTTCTCCTATGCGTGATACTGATTCTGTTTTACTTGCAAGAGAAGAAAAAACCTTTGAACTTGTTGAGGAAATAATTAGAATAACAAGCAGCTGTTTTCGTTCGAAAAGAATCCATATCGGTATGGATGAAGCAACTGGAATGGGCAAGGGTGAATTTATGTGTAAGCATGGATATGTGCCTAAGATTGATGTTTTTAATGAGTATATGACAAGGCTTATATCTATAACAAATAAATATAATCTTAAACCTATGATGTGGAG
>JAZNFO010000004.1:0-83915 GCA_045575975.1 Clostridia bacterium
AGTTCAAGTACAAAAGCCCCATGGAAATTCCCAAGCTCGAGAAGATCGTAATCAATATGGGTCTTGGTGAAGTTCGTGAGAATCCAAAGGCAATTGAGTCTGCTGTAGGCGACTTGATGAAGATTACCGGCCAGAAGCCCGTTGTAACAAAGGCGAAGAAGTCCGTTGCAGCATTCAAAGTTCGTGAAGGTATGAACATTGGTTGTAAGGTAACCTTAAGAGGTTCAAAGATGTATGAATTTGTTGACAGACTATTCAATGCAGCTCTTCCCCGTGTTCGTGACTTCAGAGGTATCAATCCTAATTCATTTGACGGAAGAGGAAACTATTCAATGGGTATCAAAGAACAGCTTATCTTCCCTGAAATTGATTATGATAAAATTGATAAAATCCGTGGTATGGATATAATTTTTGTTACCACAGCAAACACTGACGAAGAAGCACGCGAACTTCTTACACTTATGGGTGCTCCTTTTACAAAATAGTTTTAAAAAACTGTTTTTCGGTGAATATATCCATTTAAAAGTTCTAGGAAATGGAGGAGATTATTAAATGGCAAAGACAGCTATGAAAGTTAAGCAGCAGAAGGTTCAGAAATATGCAACCAGAGAATACAACAGATGTAAAATCTGCGGCAGACCCCACGCTTATATCCGTAAATTCGGAATATGCAGAATTTGTTTCCGTGAATTGGCTTATAAAGGTCAGATCCCCGGAGTGAAAAAGGCGTCCTGGTAAGATTTTGGGAACTTTTCGATATAAAAGCTCAAAGTGAGCAACAAAATATAACTAAAAAAGGATTAAGTGGCTACATTCCCGGAAGGGATTGAACGGATAGCCAAACTGGTCTGAAAATCCGCTAAAAAAGGAGGATGAATTATGCAGATAACAGATCCAATAGCAGATATGCTTACAAGAATAAGAAATGCCAACAACTCAAGACACACAACAGTTGATATCCCGGCATCAAATATGAAAAAAGCGATTGCTGAGATTTTGCTTAAAGAAGGCTATGTTAAAAATGTTGAATACATTGAAGACAGCACTCAGGGCATTATAAGAGTAACTCTTAAATACGCTGAGAATAAGCAGAAGGTATTATCAGGTTTAAGAAGAGTATCAAAGCCGGGCCTTAGAGTATATGCATCTAAGGAGGAGCTTCCGAGAGTTCTTAAAGGACTTGGTATAGCAATCATTTCAACATCAAAGGGCATTATGACAGACAAAGAAGCACGCAAACAGAATGTTGGCGGCGAAGTATTAGCATTTATTTGGTAAGAAAGGAGGAATATTAGATGTCTCGTATAGGAAAATTACCTATAACAGTACCGGCGGGTGTTGATGTAACAATTGCAGAAGGCAATGTTATCACAGTTAAAGGTTCACAGGGAACATTAACAAACACAATGCACCCAAACATGATAATCAAAAAGGATGGCGACACAATCACAGTTGAGCGTCCTAATGACGAAAAAGAAAACAGAGCGCTTCACGGCTTAACCAGAACATTGGTTTTCAATATGGTAAAAGGCGCGAGCGAAGGCTTCAAGAAAGAACTTGAGATAAACGGTGTAGGTTACAGAGCTGCAAAGCAGGGTAACAAGCTCGTTATGAATCTTGGTTATTCACATCAGGTTGAAATGGAAGAAATCGAAGGTATCAAAATCGATGTTCCTCAGCCAAACCAGATTATAATCTCAGGACCTGACAAACAGAAAGTTGGTCAGTTCGCTGCGAAAGTAAGAGAAAAGAGACCGCCTGAACCATATAAAGGTAAGGGTATTAAGTATGTTGATGAGTATATCAGAAGAAAAGAAGGTAAGACCGGTTCTAAGAAAAAATAATAGGGCGGCTTAGCTGACTCATCAAAAGAAAAGAAATTTATACTTAAACCGCAAGGAGGTGCGATTATGATAAAGAAAACAAGCAGTGAAATAGCAAGACAGGCAAGACACGCAAGAGTTCGTAAAAAGGTATCAGGCACAGCTGAAGTACCAAGACTTTGCGTATACAGAAGTCTTAAGAATATATATGCCCAGATCATTGATGATACAAAGGGTGTAACATTAGTTTCAGCTTCAACTCTTGATGCTGATTTGAAAGCAAATTACGGCGGAAACAAAGAAGCTGCAAAGGCTGTTGGACTTTCAATCGCTAAGAAAGCATTGGAAAAGAACATAAAAGCTGTTGTATTTGACAGAGGCGGATATGTTTACCACGGCAGAGTTGCAGAAGTTGCAGCCGGAGCAAGAGAGGGCGGACTTGAATTCTAATTTGGGCCCCCGACAGAAATTTCAAAAATAATGAAAGAGGTGAATAGAAGCAATGGCAGAAAAAGTAGAAAGAACTAAGAAAGCAGAAAGAATAAATGCAGATGTTCTTGATATAAAAGAAACAGTTGTTTCGTTAAACCGTGTTGCTAAGGTTGTAAAGGGTGGTAGAACATTCAGATTCAGCGCACTTGTAGTAGTTGGTGACGAAAACGGTCATGTAGGCTACGGTATGGGAAAAGCAGCAGAAATTCCGGATGCAATCCGTAAAGGTATTGACGATGCAAAGAAAAATATGATAACAGTACCAATGATAAACACCACAATTCCTCACGAGGTTATCGGTGAATATGGTGCAGGCAGAGTGCTTTTAAAGCCCGCTGCAGAAGGTACCGGAGTTATTGCCGGCGGAAGTGTCCGTGCGGTATTGGAGCTTGCAGGTATCAGAGATATCAGAACAAAATGTTTGAGAAGCAACAATCCGAAGAATGTTGTGTCAGCTACAGTTGAAGCTTTAGCTGCGCTAAAGAGTCCTGAAGAGGTTGCAAAACTCAGAGGCAAAAAGGTCGAAGAATTATAAGACTTTTTTGAGATAAGATAAACCAAGTGAGATTGGAGGTTTTTTCCTTGGCAAATAAATTAAAGGTAACGCTTAAAAAAAGCACAATCGGATGCAAGAAAGACCAGATCGCAACAGTTGAAGCACTGGGTCTCAGAAAGCTCCATCAGTGCGTAGAGAAGCCCGACAATCCCCAGATCAGAGGAATGATTTTTAAGGTTTCTCATCTTGTTTCAGTTGAAGAAGCGTAAGAAAACGCTATTTACGAACGAATAATTATTTTATAAAACAAAGAGGAGGTGTACTTTGATGAAACTTCATGAATTATCTCCGAGCGAAGGCTCTAAGAAAAAGAATTTCAGAGTAGGCAGAGGCCACGGAAGTGGTAACGGAAAAACTGCCGGTAAAGGTCATAAAGGACAGAACGCCAGATCAGGCGGCGGTGTTCGCCCAGGTTTTGAAGGCGGTCAGATGCCTATATACAGAAGACTTCCAAAGCGTGGTTTCACAAACATTTTTGCAAAAGAATATGTTGCAGTTAATGTGGAAGCTCTTAATAAATTAGAAAGCGGCAGTGAGGTAACGGCAGAAATCTTAAAGGCAAATGGTATTATATCAAAGGTTTGCGATGGTATAGTTATCCTTGGCCGTGGTGAGATTGATAAAGCACTTACAGTTAAAGCTAAGAGATTCAGCAAAACAGCTGAACAGAAAATAGTTGCTGCCGGAGGAAAGGTTGAGGTGGTATAATATGTTGGAAACAATCAGAAACGCATGGAAGGTTGTTGATTTAAGAAAGAAAATATTATACACTCTCATGCTAATGATTATTTTCCGCTTAGGTTCGTTTATTCCTGTTCCTATGCTGGATGCAGCAGCCCTGAAGGAAATCTTTTCAGGAACAAGCAATTCGTTGTTTGGTTTTATTGATGTAGTTTCCGGTGGTGCATTCAACAATGCAACAATATTTGCAATGAGTATCACACCATATATTAACTCTTCAATTATTTTGCAGCTTTTATGTGTAGCTATTCCTGCACTTGAAAGATTGCAGAAAGAAGGGGAAGAAGGCAGAAAGAAAATTGGTCAGCTTATGAGATACGGAACAGTTGTTCTTGCTCTTATTCAGGCAATTGGTCTTTACTTCCTTTTAAGATCATACGGTGCGGTTACAAATCCGGGCTGGGCATCAGGTATAATTGTTGTTTCAACATTTGTTGCAGGAACAGCATTCCTTATGTGGCTTGGCGAACAGATAACAGAAAAAGGCGTTGGTAATGGTATTTCGCTTATTATCTTTGCGGGTATCGTATCAAGAGTTCCGTCTGCAGCTGTTTCCCTTTATCAGTATATGTTAAACGGAACAATGGGCATAATCGGAATTATCGCTTTACTTTTAGTTGGTCTTTTAGTAGTAGGATTTGTTGTATGGATGAACGAAGCTGAAAGAAGAATTCCCGTTCAGTATGCTAAACGCGTTGTTGGCAGAAAAATGTACGGTGGACAGAGTTCACATATTCCGATTAAGGTTTCAGCTGCAGGTGTTATTCCGATTATTTTCGCAATGTCAATTATGTCATTCCCGGGAACAATTGCTGCATTCTGTGGTGTAAGTGAAGCTTCAGGCGGATTCTGGGGTGGATTCTTAAAGGTGTTTTCACCAACACACTGGTTGTATGGGGTTCTTTATTTCTTCCTCATTATCTTCTTCACATATTTCTACACAGCTATTCAGTTTAATCCAATTGAAATGGCTAACAATATGAAGAAGAACGGAGGATTTGTTCCGGGAATCAGACCGGGCAGACCCACATCGGATTATATCAGCAAGGTTTTATCAAAGATAACTCTTGCAGGTGCTATATTCCTAGGATTTATAGCTGTTTTTCCTATATTTATGAATGTAGGTCTTAAGATTAATAACTTTGCAATCGGCGGAACATCACTATTAATCGTTGTTGGTGTTGCGTTAGAAACAGTTACACAGCTTGAATCACAGATGGTTATGAGACACTATAAGGGTTTTCTTGAATAATCAATGAATTTCAGAGGGGAGTTCTGCTTTTGCAGAACCCCCTATTGGAGTTTTAAGGGAAAGTTATATTTTTTACATAAGACTGAATAGAATTACATTAAAAAAATAATTTCTACAGAATTGAGGGTGACGCTGTTATGATGAAATTAATAATCTTAGCACCTCCTGGAGCAGGAAAAGGAACTCAAGCAGAGCTTCTTTCAAAGCATTATGAAATTCCTGCAGTATCAACAGGTGCAATTCTCAGAAAAAACATCAAGGATGGAACTCCTCTTGGAGATATAGCAAAGAAATATATCGATGATGGAAAGTTTGTTCCGGATGATGTTATGATTGATATAGTGAAAAGCAGAATAAGTGAGGATGACTGTAAAAATGGATTTATCCTTGACGGGTTTCCAAGAAATATTGAGCAGGCAAATGCACTTAAGAAATCAGGAGTAGTTCTTGATAAAGCTCTTTATCTTGATGTTGATGATGAAACCATTATCGAAAGAGTGTCAGGCAGACTTGAATGCAGCAAATGCGGAGTAGCATATCACGAGATTCACAGACAGCCAAAGGCAGAGGGAGTTTGCGATGTTTGTGGTGGGGAGCTTAAGAAAAGAGCAGATGATAAGCCTGAAACTGTGAAGGAAAGACTTAAAACTTATCACGAAAAAACTGAGCCTCTTATTAACTTCTATAAAGAAGAGGGAATTTTATGCAGTGCTAAGGGAAAAGATACCATTGAAGACACAACAAAGGAAGTTTTGTCCGCACTTGGATAATTAAGGAGTATAAATGGTTACAATTAAGTCAAAGATTGAAGTAGAATTTATGAAAGCTGCCGGAGAAATCACCTATGGTGCTCTGAAGGCGGTTGAAGAAAATGTAAAGCCCGGAATAACTACTCAGGAACTGGACAGAATTGCAGAAAATTATATCCGTAAAAACGGAGCAACTCCTGCATTTAAAGGATATGGAGGATTTCCGGGAAGCATTTGTGCAAGTGTTAATGATGAGATTATTCACGGTATCCCCTCAAACAGAGTTCTCTCGGAGGGAGATATAATCTGTGTGGATTGCGGTGCAACCTATAAAGGTTATAATGGTGATGCCGCAAGAACTTTTGCTGTGGGTGAAATTTCAGAAGAGGCACAGAGGCTCATTGATGTTACAAAACAGAGCTTTTTCGAAGGTATAAAATTTGCGGCTCAGGATAAAAGAATTTCTGACATTTCTCTGGCTGTTCAAAGCTATGTTGAGGAAAACGGATTTAGTGTTTTGAAGGATTATTGCGGACACGGCATCGGCAGGGATATGCATGAGGACCCTGAAATTCCAAACTATGTCTCAAAAGGACAGAGAGGAATAAGAATAATGCCGGGTATGTGCCTTGCAGTTGAGCCAATGGTTTTTGCAGGTGGCGAGGATTATTATGTTGCGGATAACGACTGGACTGTTTTGTCGGTTGATGGAAGTTTTGGTGCCCATTATGAAAACACAGTGCTTATCACAAATAATGGACCGTGTTTACTTACACTTTGTGAATAGGCCATAACGAGGAGAATATTAATGGACTTGCAGTTTAATATCGGCGATGTTGTTATGTCAAAAGCCGGAAGGGATAAGGAAAGATTTTTTATTGTTGTGAAAACAGAGGATATTTTTTGCTTTGTCTGTGACGGTGATTTGAGAAAAATTGTTAAGCCGAAAAAGAAAAAAGTAAAACATTTGATAAATTCCGGAGTAAACAGCAGTTATATAACAGAAAAGCTGAAAAATGAAGGAAAGGTTACAAATGCAGAGCTCAGAAGAGCTATTTCAGAATTTTTAGAAGAAGCCGATTACGCTCGGCTTAAGAAAGGAGAATAACATATGGCAAAGGAAGATGTTTTAGAAATTGAAGGCACAGTGCTTGAAGCGTTGCCAAATGCTATGTTTCAGGTTGAACTTGAAAATGGACATAAAATTCTTGCTCATATTTCAGGAAAACTCAGAATGCACTATATAAGAATTTTGCCCGGAGATAAAGTAACTGTGGAAATTTCTCCATATGACTTAACAAAGGGTAGAATTACATGGAGAAGCAAGTAAAACACTTGTTTTATCAGGGTAAATCAAAAAAAGGTTGACAAAAAATTAAATTAATGGTATAATAAATCGGTTGGCACTATGAACAGATTTATAGGGCTGACTAACTTATGCAGGAGGTGGAGGAAAATGAAAGTACAACCTTCAGTAAAACCAATTTGCGAAAAGTGCAAGATTATAAAAAGAAAAGGCAAGGTAATGGTTATCTGTGAAAATCCCCGTCATAAACAGAAGCAGGGCTAAGCAGAAAATTGTTTAATTGTTTTTTGGCGGCAGAGTCAGGCTTAAAGACCAATATATTTAAGCTTATGTAGGCAAAATAAAATTGCTGAAATGAAATTCTGCTGCGTAAAGTGCTTTTCAAAGAAAAATAATTCGGAGGTGAATTGAAAGTATGGCACGTATTGCAGGTGTAGACTTACCAAATGAAAAGAGAGTAGAAATCGGATTAACTTATATCTTCGGTATAGGTCTTTCGACTTCAAAGAAGATTTTGGCTGCAACAGGAATTAATCCTGATATCAGAGTTCGTGATTTATCAGAAGAAGATGTATCAAAGCTCAGAGCTGAAATCGACAATTATACGGTAGAAGGCGACCTTCGCCGTGATATAGCTCTTGACATTAAGCGTCTTATTGAAATCAACTGTTACAGAGGACTTCGTCACAGAAAGAGTCTTCCGGTAAGAGGACAGCGTTCAAAGACAAATGCAAGAACCAGAAAAGGCCCAAGAAAAACTATGGCCAATAAGAAGAAATAATTACTAATAATCGAATGACTTTACGCCACGCGTAAAGCTCCGTGAATTTCAGGAGGTGAAATTACTATGGCAAAGGCAGTTAAAAAGACCAGACGTCGTAGAGAGAAGAAAAATATAGAACGCGGCGCAGCTCATATTAAATCAACATTTAACAATACAATTGTTACAATAACAGATGTACAGGGAAATGCATTATCATGGGCATCAGCCGGTGGTTTAGGCTTCAGAGGCTCAAGAAAGAGCACACCATATGCAGCACAGATGGCTGCAGAAACAGCAGCAAAGGCTGCTATGGAGCATGGACTTAAATATGTTGAAGTATATGTAAAAGGACCGGGAAGCGGCCGTGAAGCAGCAATTCGTGCACTTCAGGTAGCAGGTCTTGAAGTAAGTATGATTAAGGATGTAACACCGATTCCTCACAATGGATGCAGACCGCCAAAGAGAAGACGTGTATAATCCCACAGATAATTACAGGAGGTGAAACTTTAAATGGCTAGATATACTGAATCAGTTTGCAGAATATGCAGACGAGAAGGACAGAAGTTATTTTTAAAAGGTGACAGATGTTATACAGATAAATGTGCTATTGGCAGAAGAGCATATGCTCCGGGCCAGCACGGACAGAGCAGACGCAAGCTTTCTGAGTACGGAACACAGCTTCGTGAAAAGCAGAAGGTAAGAAAGGCTTACGGAATACTTGAAGGACAGTTCAGACATTATTTTGAACTTGCAAATAAAAAACAGGGTGTAACAGGTGAAAACTTGCTTCAGCTTATCGAAAGAAGACTTGATAATGTTGTTTACAGACTCGGACTTGCAGAATCAAGACCGGAAGCAAGACAGCTTGTATCACACGCTCATTTCCTTGTTAACGGCAAGAAGGTTAACATTCCATCATACCTTGTTAAGGTTGGAGATGTTATCACTGTTAAGGAGACAAGCCGTAAAAGTTCAAAAATTGATGCAATCTTAGCATCAACAGAATCAAGAGCTGTTCCAAAGTGGCTTGATATGAACAGAGATACATTAGAAGGAAGAGTTGTTGCTTTTGCTGAAAGAGATGACATTGACCTTCCAATCGAAGAACACTTGATTGTCGAGCTTTACAGTAAGTAATAGCGCTTTAGCTGTTTAATTCAAAGAAAATTAACAGGAGGGCTGAAAATGTTAGAAATGGAAAAACCAAAAGTGGTACAGGAAATTTCTGATGATTGTAAATACGGAAAGTTTGTTGTAGAACAGCTTGAAAGAGGATATGGAATAACTCTTGGTAACTCACTGAGAAGAGTTCTCCTTGCATCACTTCCGGGTGTTGCTGCAAAATCCGTTAAGATTGACGGAGTTTTGCATGAATTTTCAACAATTCCCGGCGTTAAAGAGGATGTAACCGAAATTATCCTGAACATAAAGCAGCTCACAGCAAAGCTTTATTCTGAAGGCGAAAAGACAATTTATATCAACCATGAAGGTGCTGGAGAAATCTGTGCAAGAGATATAAAGTGTGATTCAGATGTGGAAATCATCAACGGAGATTTACACATTGCAACCTGTAATGAGGATGCAAAGTTGTTTATGGAAATAGTTATCGACAAGGGCAGAGGATATGTGAGTGCAGATAAGAACAAACAGACACTTCAGCCAGTTATCGGAGTTATTCCTGTAGACTCAATCTACACACCGGTTACAAAGGTTAACTATTCTGTTGCAACAACCACAGAAGGATATGATAAGCTTACTCTTGAGGTATGGACAGATGGAAGCATTAATCCATCTGATGCTGTGAGTCTTGGCGCAAAGGTTGTTAATGAACATTTAAGCCTGTTTATTGACCTTTCAGAAGCTGCTAAGAACACAGAAATAATGATAGAGAAAGAAGAAAATAAGAAAGAAAAAGTTCTTGAAACAACCATAGAGGAACTTGATTTGTCAGTGCGTTCATACAACTGTTTGAAACGCGCAGGAATCAACACAGTTCAGGATCTTACCAATAAGAGTGAAAACGATATGATGAAGGTAAGAAATCTTGGCCGCAAGTCTTTGGAAGAGGTTATTGCAAAGCTTGACGGAATGGGACTTTCTCTTTCAAACAATGAAGACTAAGTCGGAAATCTGAAAAGATTTCAAAGAATATTTAAAAGAGGTGATAGTATGGCACACCAGAGAAAGTTGGGAAGACCGACTGATCAGAGAATAGCAATGCTTAGAAGTCTTACAACTTCTTTTCTTGAAGCAGGCAGAATTGAAACAACTGTTACAAGAGCAAAAGAAGTTCAGAAGATAGCTGAGAAAATGATTACTCTCGGCAAAAAGAACACACTTCACACTCGCCGTCAGGCACTTGCTTTTATTACAAAGGAAGATGTTGTTACTAAGGTTTTTGCGGAGATTGCTCCCAAATATGCTGAACGCAACGGTGGTTATACAAGAGTAATAAAAATGGGTCCCCGTCGTGGAGACGCAGCTGAAATGGCTGTTTTGGAGTTAGTTTAATTTTAAGCTACAAAAAGGTGCAACTTTTGTTGCACCTTTATTTTTTTAAAACAAAAAAGACTGCCACAAGGCAGTCCTTTCGTTAAGTTTTGTTGAAATTTGAAAAAGGTATAAAATTACTCTTCTTCGGGAACAATTTCATTAAGGGATTCTTCATATTTTTCTAAAATCTTAGACTGAAGAAGTTCTCTCATTTCAGCATTGATAGGATGAGCGATATCTTTGAATTCGCCATCAGGAGTTTTTCTGCTTGGCATAGCGATGAAAAGCTTTTCCTGACCTTCAATAACCTTAATGTCGTGAACAACAAAAGCGTCGTCAAATGTAACTGAAACAACTGCTTTCATTCTTCCCTCCGCATTAATTTTTCTCACTTTGATATCAGTGATATTCATGTTGCACCTCATTTTCCGTCAAACCGTATGGCTTGACTTTGTTTATGTAAAATTTATTTTTTAACATTTTAATAAGAATATTGAAATTTTTTTTAAAATATAGTATACTGTATGTAATCAATGGAAGGAGTGAAATATTTTGGCAAAATTTTCACTGAAAAATTTAGGTCCCAATAAAACGATACATATGATTGGCATAGGTGGCATAAGTATGAGTGCCATTGCCGATATTCTTTTATATTTAGGGCATAGTGTAACAGGCTCTGATATGACATTCTCGCCTCTTTTGAAAAAGCTTGAGGACAAGGGTGCAAAAATATACATTGGTCAGAAGGCGGAAAACATAGAAAGTCCCGACCTTGTTTGCTACACTGCTGCAATAAAGGAAGATAATCCCGAACTTATAAAGGCAAGAACTCTGGGTGTTCCCTGTGTTGAAAGGGCAGAGCTTTTAGGCGGTATTCTTGAATATTATAAATACCCGCTTGCAGTTGCCGGAACGCACGGAAAAACCACCACAACTTCAATGCTTTCATTGATTTTGCTTGCTGCAAATGTAAACCCGACCATTTTAGTTGGGGGTGAGCTTGAGCAAATCAACGGAAACTTTAAAATCGGTGGTGAGGATTATCTGGTATTTGAAGCCTGTGAATATGTTGAAAGCTTCTTAAATTTCAATCCATTTTTGTCTATTATTACTAATATTGAGGAAGACCACTTGGATTATTTTGTTAACCTATCTCATATTATAACATCTTTTGAGAAATTTGCAAGACTAAATTCAACCGTTGGTAGCATAATTGTATGTTCTGACGATAAAAATATATCTTCCGTTGTGCAAAACATAGAGACAAAAGTGTATAAATATGCAATTTGCGACAAAAATGCCGATTTCGTTGCAGAGAATATAAGAGAGACGAGTGACGGTTGCCTTGAATATGATATTTTTAAGGATAAAAAATACTTTATGACTATAAAGCTTAATGTTCCCGGCAAGCACAATGTCTATAATTCTTTGGGAGCGGCACTTGCTGCATATTCCCTTGGAATTGAGCCTGAGCATATAAGAGAGGGACTTCTTGCTTTCAAAGGCACAAAAAGACGCTTTGAAGAGCTTGGAAGAATGCAGGGTGTGCTGGTAGTAGATGATTATGCGCATCATCCTACAGAGATAAAAATGACCCTTGAGGCAGCAAGAAATTTAAATCCAAAAAATCTGTGGTGTGTGTTCCAGCCTCATACCTACACAAGAACAAAAGCCTTTCTTGGCGACTTTGCAGAAGCATTGAAGCTTGCTGATAAAGTTGTCCTTGCTGATATATATGCAGCAAGAGAAAAAGATGACGGCACTATCCACTCCCGAGACCTGGCAAAGCTTATTCCAAACTGCACTTATATAAATGACTTCGTGGCAATTGAAAAGTATATCAGAGAGAATGCAAAAGAGGGCGACATTGTTATCACAATGGGTGCAGGAGACATAAATAAGGTTGGCAAAAACTTAGTGAGAGATTGTAAATAACAAAAAGGGATGTTTAAATGATATGCACCTCCAAAAGTGTCTAACTTTTGGGGTGCATATCATTTTCCCCTTGTTTTTATATATTTGCATTTTGTCTTTCCTCGATTGCTTCTTTAAGCATCATATCCTTAACCTTTAAAAGCCTTATTTGTGTGCTTCTTTCGTTTTCATCAAGCTTCATAGTTATATAGCTGATGTTTTTCTTAAGGTCGGGAATTAAAACATGCTCAAGAGCATTAACTCTTCGCCTTGTTTTTTCAATTTCTGAAGACATAAGCTGGCAGGCTTTTTCTGTTTCTGCAAGCTTAAGCATAGAATTAAAAACCCCTGAAAGATAGCTAACGGCATAGTCAAGGTCCCCTGATGTGAAAGCAAAGCCGTAGGAGTAAATATCATTTTCGTCTGCAGTTCTTGTCTTTATGTCGAAGGTGGGAATATTAACACTCATAACATTTTTCTTTCCCACATCAACAGAAACCGATTGCTTGGAGGCAAGAAGTGCAGTGTTTAAATATTCGTCCTGCATAACAGCCTTGGCAAGAACAAAATTTTTGTTGGCATTTTTAAGTCCCTCTTCAACCTCTTCACGAAGAGCCTTATTAACCTTCACCAATTCAAGAAACTGACGCATAAGCTCGTCTCGTTTGTCTTTTAAGAGCTTGTGTCCCCTTGTGGCGGTGACAAGCTTTTTCTTAAGTCTTGTAAGCTCCATACGGGTGGGGTTGATTTGCGTTTGAGCCATGCTGATACCCCCCCTATGCGTTATAATATTTATCAAGGAATTCGTCCTTGATTCTTTTCAGTTCACTTCGTGGAAGAATACGAAGAAGCTTCCAGCCGATTTCAAGAGTTTCCTCAATAGTTCTGTTTGTCTGATAACCCTGAGAAACATATTCCTTTTCAAAAGCATCGGCAAATTTTGCATAAAGCTTGTCGATATCCGAAAGAGCAGCCTCCCCAAGAACCACCATAAGCTCTTTTGCATCTTTTCCTCTTGCATAAGCGGCAAAAAGCTGATTCATTGTGTTTGCATGGTCGGCTCTTGTTTTTCCCTCGCCAATACCCTTGTCCTTAAGTCTTGATAGTGACGGCAAAACATCAATAGGCGGGGTGATATTTTTTCTGTAAAGCTCACGGCTTAAGATTATCTGTCCCTCTGTGATGTAGCCTGTAAGGTCAGGAATAGGATGAGTTTTGTCATCTTCGGGCATTGTCAGGATAGGAACCATAGTGATGCTTCCGTTTTTGCCCTTCTGTCTGCCTGCTCTCTCATATAGGGATGCAAGGTCTGTGTACATATAACCGGGGTATCCTCGACGCCCTGGAACCTCTTTTCTTGCGGCACTGACCTCACGGAGAGCATCTGCATAGTTTGTTATATCAGTAAGGATAACAAGAACATGCATATTCTTTTCAAAAGCAAGATATTCAGCAGCGGTAAGAGCCATACGGGGAGTTGAAATTCTCTCAACCGCAGGGTCGTTCGCAAGGTTAACAAACATAACCGTTCTGTCAATGGCACCCGTTTCCTTAAAGCTTTCTATAAAATAGTTTGATTCTTCAAAAGTAATACCCATAGCGGCAAAAACAACGGCGAAGGGTTCACTTGTGCCTCGAACCTGAGCCTGTCTTGCAATCTGTGCTGCAAGCTGAGCATGGGGAAGACCGCTGGCAGAGAAAATAGGAAGCTTTTGTCCTCTGACCAGAGTGTTAAGTCCGTCAATGGCAGAAATACCGGTCTGGATAAATTCCTGAGGATAATTTCTTGCGGCAGGATTCATGGGAAGTCCGTTTATATCCATTCTTTTTTCGGGAAGAATTTCATCAGCTCCGTCAATAGGTCTGCCAAGACCGTCGAAAACTCTGCCCAGCATATCCTCCGAAACTCCAAGCTCCATACTTTTTCCTAAAAAGCGTACCTTACTGCTTTCAAGGTTAATACCTGTGCCTGATTCAAAAAGCTGAACAAGAGCATCACCGCCGTTGATTTCAAGAACCTTGCAGCGTCTTTTTTCACCACTTGCAAGCTCAATAATGCCCAAATCGTTATAATTAACATCTTCAACGCCCTTAACAAGCATCAAAGGTCCTGCGACTTCTTCTATACTTCTGTATTCTCTTGGCATTATAATTCCTCCTTCGGCATGGTGCGGCTGATTTCAGCACCAAGTGTTTTCAAAATATTATCATATTCTGCTTTGATTTCGTCTTGAGGTGTGTACTTAAATCTGCCTATTCTTTCTCTTACGGGAAGTGCTTCAAGGTCACAAATTTCTGCACCCTTTGAAAGTGCTTCCTTTGCTAAATCATAGTAATCAAGAACAAGGTCCATCATCATAAACTGTTTTTCAAGAGAGGTGTATGTGTCAACCTCGTGGAATGCATCCTGATGCAAAAAGTCCTCTCTTATGGAACGGGAGGTTTCAAGAACAAGACGGTCGGGAGCGGACAGGGCGTCCATACCAACAAGCTTAACTATTTCTTCAAGCTCTGCCTCGTTTTGAAGCATCTGCATAATTCTTGTTCTCTTTTCCATCCACTCTGGAGTAACATTTTCGTTAAACCAGTCTGCCATTGTGTCAACATAAAGTGAATAGCTGGTAAGCCAATTTATTGCGGGGAAGTGTCTCTTGTAAGCAAGAGAGCTGTCAAGTCCCCAGAAAACCTTAACGATACGGAGTGTTGCCTGAGCAACTGGCTCTGATATATCACCGCCCGGAGGGGAAACTGCACCGATAACAGAAAGAGCACCTTCTCTTTCTCCGCTTCCCGAGGTTATAATTCTTCCTGCTCTTTCGTAGAACTGAGCAAGACGGCTACCAAGATAAGCAGGATAACCCTCTTCACCGGGCATTTCTTCAAGTCGACCTGACATTTCACGAAGAGCCTCTGCCCAACGGGAGGTTGAGTCTGCCATAAGAGCAACCGAATATCCCATATCCCTGAAATATTCTGCAATGGTAATACCTGTATAAATAGAAGCTTCACGGGCTGCAACAGGCATATCTGAGGTGTTTGCAATAAGCACTGTTCTCTCCATAAGTGATTTGCCTGTTTTCGGGTCAAGAAGCTCAGGAAATTCGTTTAAAACATCGGTCATTTCGTTTCCTCGTTCACCGCAGCCGATGTAAACAACAATATCTGCCTCTGCCCATTTTGCAAGCTGATGCTGAACAACTGTCTTTCCGCTTCCAAAAGGACCGGGAACAGATGCAACGCCACCCTTTGCAATGGGGAAAAGTGTATCTATAACACGCTGCCCTGTGATAAGGGGCATTTCGGGAGGAAGCTTTTTCTTATATGGTCTTCCCTTGCGGACAGGCCATTTTTGCATAAGAGTAAGCTCTTTTGTCTCTCCGTTTTCTGTTTCTAAAGTTGCAACAACATCTGTAACAGTTGCGTCACATTCTTTTATTTCTCTGATTGTTCCCGAAATTCCGTGGGGAACAAGAATTTTCTGAGTCACAACATCTGTCTCTTTAACCTCGCCATAAGCATCACCGCCTATGACCTTATCGCCAACGCTGACGGTGGGGACAAAATGCCATTTTTTCTCACGGGAAAGAGAGGGAACCTCAACACCTCTTTCAAGGTTGTTTCCCGAAATTTTCATAATTTCTTCAAGAGGTCTTTGAATTCCGTCAAAAATACCGCCAATAAGACCGGGACCAAGCTCAACGCTAAGGGGTTCTCCGGTAGATTCAACGGGGGTGCCGGGACCAAGTCCGGAGGTTTCTTCATAAACCTGAACGGATGCTTTGTCTCCGTGGATTTCAATAATTTCCCCGATAAGTCGCTGGTCGCCAACACGGACAACATCAAACATATTTGCATCGCGCATATGCTCTGCAATAACAAGAGGTCCAGCAACCTTTTTTATAATACCTTTACTCATTGTTTCACTTCCTATAATTAATTGTTAAAGATAATATCAGAGCCGACTGCTTTAATAACAGAGTTTCTGACATTTTCAATACCTTTGCCTGTGTTTCCCTTTATGCCGGGAATTAAAATTACTGCAGGGGTTGTGTTTTCTGCAATTTTTTCAATTTCCTCCAAAAGAAATTCTCCGCAGGCTTCCGTTATATAAATAACAGCATAGTCTCCTGAAATAAGCTTTGAAAAAGTTTTTTTTGCCGTCTCCTCATCCGATACTCCAAAAACCTCAAGGCCCAGAGCGGAAAATCCATATATGCTGTCTATATCACCTAAAACCGCAACCTTAAACATAAAGTAATCTCAGCCTTTCTTTTATAAGATTTTCGTCAAGTCCGTTCAAAACTGCCGAAAGAACAAGTCTCACAGCACCCAGCTCCGTTTCTCTTGCATAGTAATATGCAACGATAGGAGCAATAGTGAATGAGTTTGTCTTTTGCTTCAGGATAACAGACATAATTTTGTTGTCACACCATTTTTCAAATTCGGTGTAGGATTTTTTGATAATATCCAAACACTCACTGTATGGAGTGTATTCTATAAACTCACAAAGGGCATCTTCTCCGCCCGATGCACTTTCTGCAAGCTTTTCTGTGTCAAGACTGTCACATTTTGCAAGACATCTTTGAAGAAACTCTTTGCTTTTGTTCATTTTCGCTCCGCGGAATGCAATTTTTATATCCGAAAGGGCAACAAAAAGCTCTGCATATTCCCGGATAGTTTCGCAGTCCGAAATTTTTCCTGCCTTAAAGATTGCATCTAAGAGCGCTTTGTCGATTATAATATCTGCAAGCTGTCCGTCTCCTGTTTTTGCAAGAGCGGAAAGAGCCTCTTGTGCTGCTTTTTGCATATTTTCGGGAAGATAAGAAAAGTTCTTTTCCAAAACTGCATTTTTTATAAGTTCAACATCTAAAGAGCCACCATCTGAGTAAATGCCCTCTCTTTCACCGCTTATAAATGCTTTTATAGCGGCTTTTAAGTTGTGGAAATCATCTTTTAAAAGAAAGATGTCAAAATCCTTTGAATCAGGCACAAGACTTTTAACAAGCTTTTTTGTTTTTTCCTTTTCTTCCTTTAAAAGAGTGGAAGTGTCTTTATATGCGCCAGAACCCGAAAAGCCTTTTTCTGAAAGAATGTTTATAGCTTCTGTTTCATCTTTGGCACCAAGAACCTGTTCTAAGTCGGAAAGTTTAAGGAGAGATGCTTCTATTGCATGAATTCTTGCAACCTGATAAGTATATTGCTCTGCCATAATCAAAACCTCCCTTTAGTCAAACAAAAAGCTCTGAACCTTGTCCGAGATAGCTTCTCTGTCTGCCTCGAAAATTTCATTGAATGTGCAATTTTCTTCTGTGTTTGAATATGCGATAATAAAGCCTTTTTCCTTTTCAGGAAGACTTTTTTCGGAAAGAGAAAGATTATTTTCTTTAAGGAAAGCTAAAAAGTCTTCTTTGATAGAATTCTTATCCGCCTCTGAGAAAATAATTTCTCCCTCTGCCCCAGTTGAGTTTTTCTTTATAATATTTTTAAGGATATCCAGATATTCTGCACCCTCAAGGCTCAAAAGCTTTGCCTTGGCATTTTCTATAGCTTCGCCGATAAGCTCCTGCTTGCTTGAGAGAAAAATTCTTTTTGACAAAAGCTCTGCACGGCTTATTCCGCGGGAGATAATGTTTTTGGCATTTTTCTCTGTTTTTTCCTTTTCTGCTTCAAGAAAAGCCTTTGCGTTTTGTTTTGCTTCCTTTATAATTTCGTCAGCCTTTAATTTGGCATCTGCTATAATTGAGTCGCAGATTTTTTCGGAATCCTTGTTTATTCCTTTTAAAATATTTTCAATTCCTGACAAATCATCACCCTCTTATTTCAAATATAATTTTTAGATACCGAATATTGCAAGAATTGAAATAAGAAGAGCAAGGATGGCATAGGTTTCAACCATAGCCGCAAAGATAATAGATTTACCCATCTGTTCGGGGCGTTTTGCAACAAGGTTAACACCTGAAACCGCAGCTCTTGCCTGACGGATAGCAGACCAGAGACCAACAAAAGCCATAGGAAGACAAGCTGCAAAATAAGCAAGACCGTCCATAAGTGTGAGCTGTGTGGGTGTTCCGCCGAGGAGCCCTGTCTGTGAAAGCACGATAAATGCAATAAGAAGTCCGTAAATACCCTGTGTACCCGGGAGAAGCTGAAGGATTAAAACCTTGCTGAACTTCTGCGGGTCCTCTGTAACAACTCCTGCTGCCGCTTCACCAACCATACCAACGCCGATAGCAGAACCGATTCCTGCCATTAATGCAGCAAGTGCTGCTCCTGCCAATGCAAATACTAATCCAATACTCATAATTTTTAAACATCCTCTCTGATTTTATAATATTTTGTATTTGTTTTAAAGGGGGTGTATTTTTCTCCGCCACCCTCATAAAATTTACCAAAAAATTCAACAAACTGAAGTCTGTTAGTGTGAACATAAGCACCAAGAAGATTTATGCCGATGTTCAGGGTGTGTCCTACAATGAATACTATCATAAATAGTATAAATCCTAAAGCTCCGCTTCCAAGCATACTGCCCATTTTATTGAAAACCTGAGCAATAACGCCTGTTGCAAGTCCGAGGGCAAGGAGTCTTGAATAGGAAAGAATATCACTTAAATATCCTGTAACGCCGTAAAGCTCGTAAGCTCCTTTTGCTAGGCGCTTAAAAATATTTTTTGAGCTTCTTCCTGCCGTAAGAATAATTCCTAATGCTCCGATTATCATAGCCCACAACGAGATTTTTGACACAATCGGCGGGAGCTTAAATGAAAGTCCTGTCATATCAAGGAACATATCAAGAGTTAAAAGATAGCATATAGCTCCTCCCACCAGAAGATACCAGAACACAACATCATATAAGGCATCCTTATATTGTTTGTTTTTGATGCAGGCTATAAGCTTCATAAAAAGACCTGTAAAGATATGAACGATGCCAAACGCGAAAGAGAAAACAAGCATTTTCATCGGGTCCTTGATAGGCTCAAACCAAAGTGGCTTGAATGTTATTTCCTTTCCGAAATAGGTTGATGAAATAACGGTTACTGCATCTCCGAAAAATCCGCCGAACATAGCACCCCAGAATGCGGTTGAAATCCCGCAGTATAAATACATCTTAAGAGTTTTTTTCAGGGACTCTTCCATATTTTTAAACTTAAATAGAGCAAAGCCGCAGCCAAGAACCATTATAAGTCCGTATGCAAGGTCTGAAAGCATAAGTCCGAATAAAACATAGTAGAAAAGAGACATTGCAAAGGTGGGGTCAAGCTCGCCCTTTTTGGGGAGACTGAAGGTTTCAAGAACGCCCTCGCAGGGGGCTGCAAATGCATTGTTCTTTAAGAGAACGGGAACTTCTTCATCTTTCTCGGGAATGAAAAGTTCAACCGCCGCATTATATCGTCTTGTAAATTCCGCCTCTAAATCTTTAGCCCTGTTTTCAGGAACATATCCCGTTAGCATAAAGGTCTTTTCTGTCTGATTAAGGGAAGATAATGCTCTGTATTTTTCTATTCTCATAGAATAGTAGTCAATCATAAACTTAAAAGCGCTTCTCATTCCCACTAAGGTTTTAAGCTCTTTTTCATCATCCTTAATTTCGTCCTCAAGCTTTCTGATTTTCTCCTTAGTTTCTTCTATTAAAATAGAGGGAAGCTTGTCTGCCGACACCTGCGGATTTGCAAAGCCTGTTTCCCTGAGGGCTGATTTTACTGTATCCTCCGAGGCCCTTTCACAGAAGATAATGCAGGCCGTCTGGTTCTCATCAGATGAGATAATTTCAACATCCACAAAAAGCCTGTCTTTTCCCTTGTCTTTCTCTGCCTTTTCTAATGCTTTGTCATAGGCGGTAATAATTTCCTCCAGAGTCCTTTTTTCGGGGAATGTTCCAAAAAGTGCCGAAACCTTTGCTGTTCCTTTGTGGTTTAAGGGAATGTCAAGCTTATCCCAGGGGAGAAGACCTTCTGCCTGAATATTAAGTCTTGAGATTTCCGCCTTTTTCTCACCGATATTTTTATAAAGGGAGAGAACTTTGGTTGCCTCCTGGGTTATGCTGTCTGTTTCCGATGCGAAAACATAATAATTTTCAAGAGACAAATCTTTTTTCCCTTTAAGAGCTTCAAAGGCAGATTTGTTTTCAGGACTAATATCTTCAAGAATGGAAAGTGCCTGCTCAAAAACTGATGAAGCCTTCAAAAAGGTGCTGACAGCACCCTGAGTATCAGGTGATGAAAGCTTTTCGGAAGAGGGGGAGGCTTTTTTTATATCAACAACGCCGCGGCGCTGAAGTGCTTCGAGAATTTTCTTGCGGTCTTTCAAAAGTCCGTAAATGTTAACTCTCAGCATAGGTAAAACTGCCATACTGTATCCTTCCTTTTTATAATTATATTATTTGATTAATGATGAAAGATGAGGCATCAGAAAGCTTTTTGGAAAGAGCATCTTTAACTTTTTTTGCCTCTTCTTCAGCCTGGCTTTTGGCGTCTGAAAGCGTTTTGTCAGCTTTTTTCTCTGCCTCTGATATAATCTTCAGAGTTTTTTCTTTTGCCTCAGATTTTGCGTTTTCAAAAATAAGAGCGGCTTTTTCCTTTGCCTCTTCAATAATCCTTGCGGCATCAGCCTTCGCTTTAAGCTCATTATCCTTTGCACGCTTTTCTGCATCCAGAATTTTATTAACTGTTTCCAAAGCCAAAATAAACATCTCCTTTCGGCTTTTTAAATTACATTTATTTTACCCAAATTTAACAAAAATGTCAATAATTTATTCTATCCCAATTGGTAAAATTTATGCATAAATCCTTGTTTGAAATTAAGGAAAATAAGTCTAATTTATATTGACTTTTTTTATGTGTTTTGGTATAATTCGAGAGAAGAACAAATAGGAGAAAAAGTGTAATGACAAGAAAGACAAAAACCATATTATTGTTCATAGGTATAATATTTGTATTCTCAGCCACGGTTTTGGGTTCCTTTTCCGCCAAAACCCTCTCAGGCTTTTATTTTGGAGAACAAATTGAGATAGAATCAGTAGATAAGCAGGAGGGTGACGGTGTAGGCATTGTAAACATTTTGCTTCTTGGTGTTGACAAGGGCGGTATGAGAAGTGACACTATAATGCTTGCAAGTCTTAACGGAAAAACAAAAAGCATAAACATTCTCTCAATTCCGAGAGACACAAGAGTTCCTATGGGAAGTGGATACGGAAAGATAAATTCAGCTATCGGAGTTGGTGCTCAGGAGGTTAAAAGGGGAAGACTTAAAGAACCTGAGGAGCTTACAATTCAAAAGGTCAAATTATTAACGGGAATGCCTGTTCATTATTTTATGACCGTTGATTTTGATGCCTTTATTGAGATTATAGATGAGCTTGGGGGCGTTGATTTTGAAGTTCCCTTTGATATGGTGTATGACGATCCGGTTCAGAATTTACACATAAATCTTAAAAAAGGAATGCAACACTTAAACGGAAAGCAGTCTCACGATTTTGTCAGATTCAGACAAGGAAATCCGGGGTATAAGGGTTATGCAATGGGTGACCTTGGAAGAATTGAGGCACAGCAGAAGTTTATCCGTGCCCTTGCAGAACAGAAGCTTAAGCCTCAGTATCTGTTAAGAGCTGGAGATATCTTCGCAACGGTTAAGAAGAATGTGAGAACAAATTATTCTGCCAAGGATTTGGTTAAGCATCTTGGAACGATTTCAAGTGTTATTTCGGGGGATATACAGGTTCACCAGATGCCGGGCAGAACGGCAATGATAGGCGGTGGAAGCTATGTTATTTGTGACGATAAGAAAATGGCAGAGCTTGTCAGGGAATATTTCTACCCAACCGACAAAAAGGATGAAGAAAAAGCATCCGATAAGGACAAATAAAAGTGAAAAAAGCACGGTTATCCATAAATTTATGGGTTCGTGCTTTTTGTTGACTTATTTAATTTAATTCGGGAAAAAACAGGTGAAAAAATGGAAAAAGTAATTGAAGCAAAAAATCTTGAAAAAGTTTATAAGCTGTATAAAAACCCAAAGGACAGATTGAAAGAAACTCTTTTCCCTATGGGAAAAATTCGTCATAAAAGCTTTTCTGCTCTTTCTAATATAAGCTTTTCGGTTGAAAAAGGGGAGTCTGTTGGTATAATCGGGAAAAACGGCTCAGGGAAGTCCACCCTTTTGAAGATTTTAACAGGGGTTATAACAGAAAGCGGAGGAAGTCTTGAAACAAAGGGCAGAATTGCAGCACTTATTGAGCTTGGTGCAGGTTTTAATCCTGAATACACAGGGCTTGAAAATATTTATCTCAATGCTGCTATTATGGGCTGCGGGAAGGCTGAAACCGAGAAAAAGCTTGGCAGTATTCTTGAGTTTGCGGAAATCGGCGATTTTATATATCAGCCGGTTAAAACCTATTCAAGCGGTATGTTTGTTCGCCTTGCTTTTTCGGTTGCAATCCATGTGGACCCCGATATCTTAATAGTCGACGAGGCACTGGCGGTTGGGGACTATCGTTTTCAGGCAAAGTGCTATAATAAGTTTGAAGAGCTTAAGGCTATGGGAAAAACGGTTCTCTTTGTTTCCCACGATATAGATGCAGTCAGAAGATTTTGCACAAGGGCAATATGGCTCGATGCATCAAAGCTTATTATGGACGGGGATGTTTCGGAGGTTACCTCAAGGTATATGGAATATATAACTGACCCCGACAAGAAATCTCCCGAGGGAAATGTTGAGGGTAAAAAGGAAAAAGTTATCGGGCAGGAATTTGAGCCTATAAACCGTTTTGGCTCTCACATAGGGGTAGTTAAAGAGTTCGTCTTGAAAAAAGACGGAAAGAAGAGCTGTGACTTTTTCGTTGGAGATAAGGTTGAGGCAGAAATTCTTATAAATGTTCCAAAGGACATATCCCTTGACGGTTTGTCGGTTTCTATGGGACTAAAGGATAAAAACGGGCTTGACCTTTTTGTCACATCCACCTGGGACAAGAAAATTGTCCTTGATAAATCGGGGGATATGAAAATCAATGTAAGTTTTATGAATTATCTTAACAAGGGTACATACACGGTTACCTGTGCACTTGAAAACAGAAGCACGGCACCTATCAGTTATTATGATTATATTGAAGGTGCGGCTTATTTAAAGGTGGGGGCAGAAACAGAGCTTTTCGGTTTTGTTCAGCTACCCTCTGAGATAGATGCTTGTTGGGAGGGGTAGAAACCTTGAGCGGTGAAATTAATTCAAAGGAATATTGGGATGAACGCTTCGGCTCAGGGGACTGGGACGAAAAGGAGGGAAGGGAGCAAAGTCTTTTCTTCTACAGGTTGGCTCTTTCCCTTATTCCCGATTGGCTGAAAGAGGAAATAAAAAAAGAGAGACTTTCTGTTCTTGACCTTGGCTGTGCCGAGGGAGAGGGGGTAAGTCTTTTTGGCGAGTTTTTTAAAACTGATAAAATTTCGGGAGCGGATATTTCTGCTGCCGCTATTTCCCGTGCAAAAGAGTTTTATCCTGAATATAATTTTTTTGAAGCGGATGTAAATAATCTGCCGGAAGATTTTGATGTGATTTTAACATCAAACACACTTGAGCATTTTGAAAATCCGGATGAAGCAATAAAAAACATTCTGCCACATTGCAGAAAATATTTCATTATGCTTATTCCCTTCAGGGAAAGGGAGCGAATGGAGGAACATTTTTATACATTTGAATATGACTTTTTCCCTGAAAAAAATCAGGACTTCAGGCTGGTGTATTATAAAGAAACAGATTGCACAGATATGGAAAAAACTCAGTGGCCGGGGGAAGAAATTCTTCTTGTTTATGCAAGAGAGGGTGCTTTGAAAGAGGGGCGTTCTCTTTCGGATATAGAAAACGGAAACTGGGATATAGTTATGTCCGAAAGACAGGATTTTTCCGAGAAGAAAAAGAACTTTGAAAATTCGGAAGCGATTTTGAAGGAAAAGGATGAAGAAATCAAGGCATTAAAGGAAAAAATCGAAGAAGACAGAAATGCAATAATGCAAATTCAGTTTGAGGCAGCACAGCACAAGCAGGCAGAGCTTGATTCAAGGGAAACCTATGTATGGAAAACGGGTTTGAAAATTGAAAAAATCTTAAGAAAAACAGGTATATCCTTTGTCCGTTCACTACTTGCTCTTTCGGACTATAAGAGAATAGGTCTTATTCTTGCAATAAAAAAGGGAATAAATGAGGCGCTGAGAAGAGTTAACGCATCAAAGAATAAAAGGCTTAAACAAAAGCTTTGCAGAGAGAAGTTTCAGGGCTATAAAAAAGCAAGACAGGATACATATCCTCTTTCTCGGAAAGGCTTTGATGTTCCTGCTGAAAAAGGACTTATATCGGTTGTTCTCCCTGTTTATAACGGAGAGGATTTGGTTTCCTTTGCAATCGAATCGGTTCTTTCGCAAACCGAGAAAGAATTTGAACTTATAATTGTTAACGATGGTTCAACAGACAGAACGGCGGAAATTATAGAGGAATATGCAAAAAGGGACAGGCGAATAACCGTTATCAACCAGGAAAACGAAAAACTTCCGTCGGCTCTTTCAAAGGGCTTTTCTGTGGCGAGGGGCGAATTTTTCACCTGGATAAGTGCAGATAATATTATGCTTCCTGATGCTCTTTTCACAATGAAGAAAGAGCTTATGAACTCAGACTCCGCAATGGTTTTCGGTAATATGAAAATAATCGGAAGAAGCGGAAAGACCAAAAGAGGACATTTTTGGTATGAAAAGCCGTGGTTTAGCGGAAATGTTATATTGCCTGGTGATGTTAATGCCCTTAATACCTATGCAAATAACACGGTAGGTGCCTGCTTTATGTACAGAGCAAGTGCCGCGTGGGTGCTTGGGGATTATTCAAAATATAAAAACACCCTCGAAAGCTATGACTACTGGATGAGGCTTAACTGTCTCTTCGGAATTTCTCACACAGAGGAAAAGGCTCCTATGTATTTATACAGACGCCACGAAAATTCAATGACCTCAAGGGATAAGGAGCTTGGAATAACAAAGAATCGATACAAGCTTATGGTTCTTGATGACTTCAGAAGAGATTTTTATATGTGGCCTCTTATCTGGATTGTGGAATGTGAAGAGGAAAATAATCAGGAATGCGAAGAGTTTAAAAGGGCACTGAATGATGCTGGCCATATGATGATAAGCTTGGAGGGGCTTGAAAATTTAAGTCTTCCTGAGGTGGCATCAGGGGCAACATATGTGTATTTTGGTGAAAATCCTGATATAAAAAGAGTTCAGGCAGCAGGTAGAAAGGCAAAAACAATTCTTGTTTCAAAAACAGTGAAGGATGTTCCCTGCTTTGACCTTTATGTAACAACAAATAAAAAAGAAAAGCTTGAGAGATTAGAAGATTACAAAGGCTGGTTCTATGCAGAAGACGGAAAGAGTGTGTTCTCACTTTGTGATTGTAAAATAAAAAACAACCTTCTTTATCAGTTTGAGGGAATGATAGAAAACGATGCCGAAAACGAGAAGAAAATAAGTATAATCATATGCACATATTTAAGGGGAGAAAAGCTTGTTGAGGCACTTTGGTCCTGTCTCAGACAGTCTTTCAGCAAAAAGGAATATGAAATACTGATTGTTGACAATGCTCCCTTTGAATCAGGCATAAGGGAGGAAATCGAAAGCTTTGGCGAGAAATATTCTCAGTTTGAGGGGCTTATAAGGTATATCCAGGTTCCGCAGAAAGGCTTGTCAGCTGCAAGAAATGCGGGAATGTGGAATGCTAAAGGGGAATATCTTTTATTTCTTGATGATGATGCACTTTGTGATTATTATTTGCTGGAAGAAATATATGCCGCATTCAAATATCACCCCGAGGCTGGAATTGTGGGCGGTCAGGTTATCCTTGAAGTACCGTTCCCGAGACCTGCGGTGTTATTAAAAGGCTTTGAATCCTTGTGGAGTCAGTTCAAAGTGTCATACACAAGGTATAAGGAAGCAACTCAGCAGTTTGAATTTCCATATGGGGCAAACTATTCCGCAAGAAAAAAAGCCCTCTGGCGTGCAGGCGGGTTCAGAATGTGTTACGGCAGAGTGGGAAAGGACTTTGCAGGAGGGGAAGAAACAGCTCTTTGTTTTAAGATGTTGCAGATAGGCTACACCATAGGAATTCAGCCAAATGCGAAGGTTCTCCACCGTGTTGATGAAGACAGATTCAGCAAGGAGCATGTGAAAAAGACTATCCGTGCAGGACTTTTAACCACCTATCGTTTTTATAAGGATTTGCACACGGATATAGGTTGGACATTATCTTATGTGAGAAATCAAATAAGGATAACGGGAAAGGAAATTAAAAAGCTTGTGAAAAAGCAGGCTTCGGGAACAGAAATTTATTATAAAAAGTGTTATCTTGAGGCGTGGAAAGAAATATATGATATTATGAAGACGGAAAAAGGGGCAGGAAAAAATGTTTGAGAATTTTAAAAGATGGTTTTTTCAGAATTCAAAAGGTGAAAAGGAAAGACCCTTGAACCTTTATCAATACAAATTCAAAAGATTTAAGGAGGAAAGAGACAGCCTCTATCCCTTAAAGCTTTCAAAGGTGGAAACCCCGCACATCAAGGGGCTTATATCAGTTGTTCTGCCGGTTTATAACGGAGCGGACCTTGTTAGCCTTTCTATTGAATCGGTTTTAAACCAGACAGAAAAGAATTTTGAATTTATTATAATTAATGATGGTTCAAAGGATAACACCCTTGAAATCATCAATGAATATGCAAAAAAGGACGAAAGAATAATTGTTATCGACCAGGAAAACAAAAAAATTCCAAGAACACTGTCAAGAGGATTTTCTGTTGCTAAGGGAGAATTTTTCACATGGACAAGTGCCGATAACATTATGCCCTCTGATTATCTTGAAAAAATGAAAAAAGAACTTCTTGAAGATCCTGACAAGGCAATGGTTTTCGGAAATATGCGTCTTATAAACGAAAAAGGAAAACCCCATAAAAACCACGGCTGGTTTGAACATCCATTGGGAAGCGGAAATGTTATGCTTCCAAAAAGCACTCTTGAGCTTAACACCTATGCAAACAACACCATAGGTGCTGCCTTTATGTATCGTGCAAAGGCAAAGGAGGTGCTTGGCTGTTATTCGTTCTATAAGCACACTCTGGAAGATTATGATTATTGGATGAGAATGAATTCTCTTCTCAATATTCATCACACAAGCTTTAAGGAGCCTGTATACCTTTACCGCTGGCACAGTGGGTCTCTCACCGCAAAGGATAAGGAGCTTGGAATAACAAAAAACCGATATAAGCTGATGCTCCTTGATGATGCAAGACGGGATTTTTATATGTCTCCTATTCTGTGGTATGTTAAGACAGACGAAGCTTATAAAAATGATGCCGATGCATTTTGCAGAGAGCTTTCAAAAAGAAATCATATTCTTGTTGATGATAAGGATTTTGAAGATTTGTGCTTTGGCAGGGAGTCATATAATCTTTGTGCAGTATTTTTCGGCGATGCAAGGAGCGAAGTGAGCTTGCCAAAGGGAACAGCTAAAGTGCATTTCGGCAAGGAGTATGTTGAAGATGCCGTGTGCGGCTATGTGGGAGAAGAGGAAATATCTTCAAATCTTGATGAAATAATATATAAATTTTCTGATATGGAAGCAGCCTTTTCGTTTATGGATGCAAGGGTTAAAAATGACCTTATGTACAGAAGAGAAGAGGTTATAGAAAGTGAAAAAGAAAACAGCAAAAAGCTTTCGTTTATTCTTTGCACCCACAGAATGTCGGATGTTTTAAAAGAAAGCCTTGATGCTCTTGTGAACCAAAGTGCCAAAAAAGAGAAATATGAAATTATATTTGTAAATAATAGCTTTAGTGACAGAGGAATCAGGGATTATGTTTATGAGGTTATGGAAAAAAATCCTGAAACCTCCATAAAATATATAACTGCCCCCGTTAAGGGTTTAAGCTATGCACGAAATGCAGGACTCTGGGAAGCAGAGGGAGAAATTCTTCACTATGTGGATGATGATGCAATAGCAGATAAGAATTTGGCTGAAAAAGCCATAAAAGCCTTTGAAGAAAATAAAGAGGCGGGAGTTATCGGCGGAAACATTATACTTGAAATTCCGCAGGGCATGGAAAATCTTATAACTAATCTCACAAGACCTCTCTGGAGCGAGCTTCGTCTCGACTTTGAAAGCTTTAAATATTCAAAGGACTATGGGGAATATCCATATGGTGCAAACTTTGCCGTGAGAAGACAGACCCTTATGCAAATGGGAGGCTTCCGCACTATTTACGGCAGAGTGGGAGACAATTATGCAGGTGGAGAAGAAACTCTTGTTTGCTTTATGACGGAAGAAATGGGACAGAAAATCGGTTTAGAGCCGGAAATGAAAGTTATTCATAAGGTTGCTCCTGAAAGATTTTGTATGGAGCATATAGAAAAAACCGCCTATGCAGGACTTTTCACTCAGTATAAAATGAGAAGAGATGTTTATGCACCTCAGGACTGGAATGATATTTTGCTTAGTGAAAGAGAGAGGAAGGCGCAGGCGAAAATGAAGAGCCTTGAAGAAGGCTCTCCTGATTATATGTATTATAAGGCAACGGCTTCTGCCTATGAAGATATAATAGAAAAAAGACAGGAAGATTATATAAACTTACAAAATAAATAAACTCGGAGCTTGGGGATATGTTTAAAAGATTACAATGGAAAATAGTTGCTATGTTTGTTTTGCTGGTTATGGCAATAATGTTTATTGCTTTTGGCTTTATGATGGTCAACACCTTCCATTTCTATGAAAAAGATTTCAAAAGTAAAACTGAAAATGTGCTAAACGGAGAATTCACGGTGGATGTCACAAGTGCCCTTTCATCTCCTGAAAACAAAAGAGAGGAAAATCTTTTAAAGGTGCTTTCTGCATATTCAGGACAGCTTGGGCTTGGACCTGACAGAAAGTGTTCTGTTCTCAAATCTTCGGACGGAAGGGAGATTGCGTCAACAGACCCCGATTCTCTGATTTATGAAAAAACCCCCAATATTATTTCTGCAATGACGGGTAAAACAGGTGATAAGTTTGTGTTTATGTCAGATTATATGGATTATGCAAAATTCATAAGTCCCGACGGCACAAATGAAGGATATATAGTGTACATAAGAGATAACAAAAATGCAGTTTTAAGCCTCACAAGAAATATGGCATCTTCTGTTTTCAGAGCGCTTCTTTTTGGTATTGTAGCGGCAATAATTCTTGGATATTTCCTTTCAAGAACCATAACAACTCCTATAACGGTGCTGACAGAAAAGGCGGAGGATTTTGCAGAGGGGAAATTTGATTCAAACCTTGAAATAACATCGAATGACGAAATCGGAACCCTTATGGACACTTTTAACTATATGGGAAAGATAATGAATAATGCTCTTGAAGAAATCGCTGGTGAAAAGCATAAGATAGAAATTATCTTGGAGCATGTTGCGAACGGAATTATTGCGTTCAACACAGAACAGAATATAATTCACATTAATTCTGCGGCAAAAAGACTTCTTGAAATTGAGAATATAGAAGATGTTAAGTTTGATGAATTTTTTGCAAAGCTTGATGCAAATGTGTGTATGGCAGAATTTATGTATCTTGAAAAGCTGAACACAGAGGTCAGGGAGCTTGTTTTAGGCTCAAAAAATATAAAAATGTATTTTGTGCCTTTTAAGATTGATAAGGATAAGGTTGCAGGTGTTGTTGGCGTTTTAGAGGATATAACCGAGCAGTTAAATCTTGAAAACTCACGAAAGAAATTTGTGGCAGAGGTGTCTCATGAGCTTAAAACCCCGCTCACAACAATCGGGGCATATACCGAAACGCTTTTAGACGGTGATTGCATTTCTGATAAGGATGTGGCAGTTTCCTTCCTTAAGACTATACAGAATGAAACAATAAAAATGACATCTTTAGTTAAAAATCTTTTAACTCTTTCAAGATTTGATTCACAGAAGAACGAAATGAACAAGGAATATTTCTCCATTGATGAGCTTGCAAGAGAACTTATTGAAACCTTTAAAATTGAGGCAGAGGCAAAGGAATTAAAGCTTGTTTATAATAAGATAAATGATATTCCTTTAGTATATGCAGACAGGTTCCAGATAGAAAGAGCAATAAAGAATATAATATCAAATGCTATAAAGTATACTCCGTCAGGAGGAACCGTAAAGATTTTTGCGGGCAGGATTTATTCAGATGCATATATAAAGGTGGAGGACAGCGGAATAGGTATTCCAGAATCCGATATTCCACATATATTTGACAGATTCTACAGGGTGGATAAAGCCCGTTCAAGACAAATGGGAGGAACAGGACTTGGTCTTGCCATTTCAAAAGAAATTATTGAAAATCACGGCGGAAGCATAAAGGTTGAAAGTGAATTTGGAATATATACAAGGTTCACGGTTATGCTTCCTGTTAAGGATATGCCGGAGGAGGTATAAAAATTATGCAGGATAAAATATACGGCTTTAATCCGTGTATAGAAGCTCTTTCAACAGAAAGGGAAATAGATAAGATTTTAATAAAAGACGGAATAAAGCACAGTAAGGTTTCAAAAATAGTTGCTCTTGCAAAGGAGAGAAAAATTCCTTATCAGTTTGTTAATCAGGCAAAGCTTGATAGCTTGTCTGAAGGGGGAAATCATCAGGGAGTTGTGGCGTTTTCTGCGGTGCACGAATATTCAACGGTGGAAGAAATCTTAAGCTATGCAAGGGAAAAGGGAGAGCCTCCTTTTGTTGTGATTCTTGATTCGCTCACCGACCCTCATAATCTTGGAAGCATTATAAGAACTGCCAATGCAGCAGGAGTTCACGGTATAATTATTCCCAAGAACAGAAGTGTGGGACTTAATTCAACAGTTTTCAAGGTTTCGGCAGGAGCCTCGGAATACACAAAGGTTGCAAAGGTAACAAACCTTTCAAGAACAGTTGAGGATTTGAAAAAGGAAGGTCTCTGGGTGGCAGGCACAGACCTTTCTGCAAAGATGATGCACTATGAATGTGACTTAAAAGGTGCTCTTGCCATTATAATCGGCAGCGAGGGCGAGGGTATGAGCAGGATTTTAAAGGAAAAATGTGATTTTCTTGTGAAAATACCAATGCTTGGAAGAATAGAATCTCTTAATGCATCTGTTGCGGCAGGCGTTCTGATATACGAGTCAGTCAGACAAAGAATAAAATAAAGGTGGAAATAATATGGCTATTTCAAAGGTGAATTCCTGTGGACTATCAGGTCTTGACGGATATATAGTAACAGTTGAAACCGATATATCGGCAGGGCTTCCCGGCTTTGATATTGTTGGTCTTCCCGACACCGCAGTTAAGGAATCAAAAGAGAGAATAAGAGCGGCAATCAAAAATTCGGGACTCACTATGCCCCCAAAAAGAATAACTGTAAATTTAGCGCCTGCTTCTGTTAAAAAGGAAGGGGCTTACTTTGATTTACCGATTGCACTTGGAATATTGATAGCCTCCGAACAGCTGAAGATAGAAAACGGAGAGGAAACTGTTTTTATGGGCGAGCTTTCTTTGGACGGTGAGCTAAGGTCTGTAAACGGAGTTTTGCCAATGGCAATTTCTGCTTTTCAAAAGGGAAAGAATATAGCCTATGTTCCCCTCTCTAATGCAGATGAGGCATCTATTGTAAAAGGAATGAAAGTTTATGGCGCATCAACTCTGGAGGAGCTTTTAAAAGGCCTGACGGGTGAATGCGAGCTTGAACCACACAAGGCAGATATGGAAGAGCTATTTTCAAAAGAGGGAAGCTATGGAGTTGATTTTTCAGAGGTTAAGGGACAGTATCAGGTGAAAAGAGCTCTTGAAATTGCAGCAGCAGGAGGTCATAATCTTTTAATGATTGGGCCGCCCGGTTCGGGAAAAACAATGCTTGCAAAAAGAGTTCCGACGATTTTGCCTGACCTGACTTTTGAAGAAGCTTTAGAGGTAACAAAAATTCACAGTATATCGGGGGCTTTGGGAAAGGATTGTGCAATGGTTGCAAAAAGACCTTTCAGGCATCCCCACCACACTATTTCGGCGGTGGGACTTTCAGGCGGCGGTGCAAATCCAAGGCCGGGGGAAATCAGCCTTTCCCACAACGGAGTTTTATTTATGGACGAACTTCCTGAATTCAGGCGCGACGCTCTTGAGGTTTTAAGACAGCCATTAGAGGACGGAGCGGTGACCATAACAAGAGCATCGGGAACAATTTCATACCCCTGCAATGTTATGCTGATAGCCTCTATGAACCCTTGTCCCTGCGGTTTTCACGGAGATCCAACAAGGGAATGCTCCTGTACGGAAACGAAAATTCACAAATATGTGAGCAAAATAAGCGGACCCCTGCTTGACAGAATTGATATTCATATAGAAGTGCCTGCAGTTTCCTATTCTGATTTAGAATCTAAAACAGAAGAGGAGAGCTCGGCAGATATAAAGATGAGAGTGAACCGAGCAAGAAAAATTCAGCTTGAAAGATATAAAAATGACGGAATTTTTTCAAACAGTATGCTCACCTCCGAGCTTATGGAAAAATATTGCAATCTTTCAGAGGAATGCAATACTATTTTGAAAATTGCCTTTGAAAAAATGGGACTGAGTGCAAGAGCTCATAACAGAATTTTAAAGGTTGCAAGAACTGTTGCGGATATTGAGGGAGAAGAAAATATTCAGCCTGAACATATAATGGAGGCAGTCCGCTACAGAGGACTTGACAGTAAATTTTTTGCTTAGAAGGAAGGTTTGATTATGAATTTACATATAGTGTTGGTTGAGCCAGAAATCCCTTCAAACACGGGGAATATTGCAAGAACCTGTTCAATTATTGATGCATCCCTTCACCTTGTGCATCCGCTTGGCTTTGATATAAGCGAAAAAGCGGTAAAAAGAGCAGGACTTGACTATTGGGACGAGCTTAATCTCTTTGAATACCAAAGCTTTTATGAGGTAAAGGAAAAATATCCGAATGGTGAATTTTATTATTGCACCACAAAAGGGGCAAAGGTTCACAGCAATATGGATTTCACATATTTTAAGGAATGCGGGAATAATAAGGAAAAGGATATATTTCTTGTTTTCGGTAAGGAAACAAAAGGTCTTCCGGAAGAGCTTTTAAAGGATAATTATGACTGGTGCATAAGAATACCTATGAAGTTTAATAAAAGGTCTTTGAACCTTTCGAATTCAGTGGCGATAATCGCATATGAGGTTTTAAGACAGTTTGACTATGAAAATTTAAACAAAGAAGGAGTTTTGTGATATGGTTAGAATAATGGCAGATAAGTCGGCGGATATTCCGTTGGAATTTGTGAAGGAGCACGATTTAAAGATATTACCATTTTATATTAATATGGGGGACGAAAGTATACTTGCGGACGCAGAGTATGGGGCAGAGGAATTTTATAATCTGTTAAAAACTGCAGAAGAAAATCCTAAAACAAGCCAGTGTACACCTGATTTTGTTGAAGATTTGTTCAGGGAGCTTGGAAAAGACGGAGAACCGGTTGTTTATGTTTCTATTCCTCAGAATGCAAGCGGAGCATTCACAACTGCAAATATGATGGCACAGAAGTTGATTGAAGAAGAAAATATGGATATAACCGTTATTGATTCAAAAACCTTCAGTATGGGTATCGGTGTGCCGGTTATGGAAGCTGTTGTAATGGCGGAAAATGGTGCAACAAAGGAAGAGATTATAAGCTTTTTAACCGAAACCTTTGAAAGAGACAGCGTTTATTTTGTGGTTGATGATTTAGGGTATCTGAAAAAGGGCGGAAGAATAAAGGCATCAACTGCGGTTATTGGTGAAATTCTTGATATAAAGCCTGTTCTTACCAATAAGGACGGAATGGTTGAGGTTTATCAGAAGGTAAGAGGCGGGAAGAAAGCTCTCGCTAAACTTGTTGAAGAAGCAGAAAACAAAATGGACTGCCCTGAGGAAGGCGAAATTTATCTCTTGAGTGCAGATGCAGAGGAAAAGGCGGAGCTTCTTAAAAAAATGCTTCAAAAAAAGGTTATGGCAAAGGAAATAAAATGCTATCCCGTTGGACCGGTTATCACAACACATGCAGGTCTTGGTGTTGTGGGAATTTATTTTAAACACAAGAAATAAGGATTTGATGTTATGTATCTTGAAAAATCTGAAGAAAAATTTTTAGTGCTTTATACCTTAAAGGAATATGAAGCACCTCTTGATATTGCAAAGCTTATTGAAATTATGACCTGGGAAAAGCAGGTTATGGAATATTTTGAGCTTTCTGAAATTCTTCTTGAGCTTATGGAGGACGGTTATATTGAAACCAAGTTTTACAGGGATTTAGAGTCCTATTCTCTTACAGAAAAAGGAGAGGAAGCACTTTCACTCTTTAAGGAAAAAATACCTCCTGCAGCAAAAATGAGAATAAATGATGCTATTGGGAGGATAAAGTTTGAAAATGTGGTAAGCTTAAAGGATGTCAGCGCAGAGGTTCTGCCCAGCGGAGACGGAGTGATGCTCAGGTGCAGGGTTTGCGAAAAGGGAAAGGTTAAAATGGAGCTTTCCGTTGATTTTGGAAACGCAACACTTCCTGCTTCTTTGAGTGCTGAAAATTTCAATAAAAACGGAGAAAAAATATATAAGGAAATATTAAGACTTTGTATGCCTGACGAGGATTAAAAATGGATAGTTTAAAAAGAAAAAGTATGGATTTAACCCAGGGGAAAATTCTTCCTCTGATAATAAAATTTATGATACCCCTTATGCTCACAAGTATTCTGCAGCAGCTCTATGGTGCAGTGGACAGTATGGTTGTGGGTAAATTTTCAGGAGCTGAGGCTTTAGCGGCAGTTGGGGCAACAGCGCCTATAACACATCTGATTCTTGCTCTTTTTATTGGTATGTCAACGGGAGCAGGGATTATAGCCGCTCAGCTTATCGGGGCAAGAGATGATGAGGGAATTGAAAAAGCAGTTCACACATCTGTTGCCTTAAGTGTTATCTCGGGACTTTTTTTGACAGTTTTCGGTGTGATTTTTTCAGGACCTCTTTTAAAAATAATGAACACTCCTGATGAAATTTTTCCCCTTGCCAAAAGTTATATGAGTATATACTTTTTAGGCTCTGTGCCGTCGGTTTTTTATAATTTTGCGGCAAGCATATTAAGAGCGGCAGGGGATTCTAAAAATCCCTTAAAATTCTTATGTGTTGCAACGGCTGTTAATATAGTATTTAACCTGATTTTTGTTATTGTTTTTAAAATGGGGGTTGTGGGAGTTGCTGTGTCAACAATTATATCTCAGACTGTGTCGGCGTATCTTGCATTAAGGCTTCTTTTAAAAACAAATGAGACGATAAAGTTAAGCCTTGCAAAAATAAGGATTAACGGGCATATGCTGAAGAGAATAGTGATTATCGGTGTTCCTGCCGGAATTCAGGGAGCAACATTTAGTTTTTCCAACACGATTATTCAGTCAACCCTGAATTCTTTTGGAAAAGCTGCGGTGGCAGGCGGTGCTGCAAGCGGACAGATAGAAGGATTTTTATATCTTATTATGAATGCAGTTGCCTTATCTGCAACAACCTTTGTGGGGCAGAATTATGGAGCAAAAAAACTTGAAAGATGCAGAAAAGGAACGAAGGTTTGTCTTCTTCTTGTTATCTTTATGGGTGTTTTAATGGGACTTTTAACAACCTTTTTTGCAGAGGGACTTATCAGACTGTTCGTCAGCGAAACGGAGTCTGTAATCTGCGGAAAAGAAAGGCTTGTTATTATAGCAGTAACATATTTTATGTGCGGAATTATGGAGGTTATATCTTATAGTCTTAGAGGATACGGAGATTCATTTGCACCTATGGTTATATCGTTGTTAACGGTGCCGGGGGTGAGAATTCTATGGTGTCTTGCGATTTTGCCTCTATTCAGAACAGTGGAAATGCTTTATGTTGCATTTCCTGTTTCCTGGTTAATAACCTTCCTTGTTCTGGCGGGAAGGTACATAATATTCAGGAGGAAAATTAAAGTTTAGGGAAATACTATAAAAATCGGGAGATGGTTTTTATGAAAGAAAAGACGCTTGATTTAACAGAAGGAAGAATTTTATCAAAGATTATAAGATTTGCGGTGCCGATTTTACTGACCGCTATCATGCAGCAGTTATACAGCACAGCGGATGCCGTAATAGTGGGAAGAGTCAACGGGGCAGAAGCTTTAGCTGCGGTTGGTTCTTCGGGGCCGATTATAAGCTTTATTGTCTGTCTTTTTATGGGTTTTTCAGGTGGAGCGGGAGTTGTTATCTCTCAACTTATCGGGGCAAAAGATAAGGAAAACATCGAAAAAGCCGTTCACACATCAATTTGTCTTGGTTTAATCGGAGGATTGATTATCTGTGTTATAGGTCTTTCGATAACTGATAAAATGATAGAAATTATGAACACCCCAAAGGAGATTGTTCCGCTTTCAAAAGCCTATTTGAGCATATATTTTTGTGGTATGATTCCAAGCCTTTTATATAATTTTGCAGCAAGCATCTTAAGGTCAGCAGGGGATTCCAAATCTCCTCTAAAAATCCTTTCTGTTTCGGGGCTTGTGAATGTTATATTGAATATTGTATTTGTTATTGCTTTCAAAATGGGAGTTGTGGGAGTTGCTGTTGCAACGGTTATTTCCCAGATTGTTTCTGCGGCTTTGGTTTTAAGAATACTTATGAAAACAGAGAAGGATATAAAGCTCACTCTTTCAAAAATCAGAATACATAAAAATATTTTCAAAAAAATAATGAAAATCGGCATTCCCTCATCAGTAACCGGAACTACGACATCTTTTTCCAATGCGGTTGTTCAGTCAACAATTAATTCTTTCGGGACTGCGGCAGTTGCGGGCTTTGCCGCTTGTAATCAGCTTGAAAATTATGTTCATAATTTTATGAATGCGCTTCCTTTGGCGCTTCTCACTTTTATCGGGCAGAATTATGGGGCAGGAAATATGGAAAGATGCAGAAAGGGCGTAAAAATGACTCTCTTTGCCCAAATTGTTGGAGGGATTTTTATTGTTTGGCTAGTTTTTCCTCTGGCAGATTATCTTATCAGATTTTTTGTAACTGATGCAGAATCTGTAAAAGCCGGAGCTGTTATGATAAGAATTGTTGCTATGGGTATAACCATATGGGGAATTATGAATGCCTTGTCAAATACTCTTTTAGGTTATGGCGACCCGGTTTTCCCAATGATAGTGAATATTTTTGGAATAACAGGAATAAGACTTCTTTGGATATATTTTGTGCTTCCGTTTTCAAGAAGTATTAATATGCTTTATATTGCACTTCCTGTTTCATGGACAATATCTATGTTGGTTCTTCTTGGAAGATATATGTATAACAGAAAAAATTTATAAGAAGAAAATTTTATAAGAATGAAATCAAAAAAGAAAATATTAGTTGCATTTTTAATTAACCTCTTTTTCTCAGTTTTTGAGTTTGTGGGAGGGATAATCACGGGAAGCATAGCAGTTATGTCGGATGCAATTCACGATTTCGGAGATGCATTCAGCATAGGTGTTTCCTTAGTTCTTGAGAAGATAAGTGAAAGAAAGCCTGATGAAAAATATACCTATGGATACATCAGGTATTCTGTTCTTGGGGGAGTTATTCAGTCTGCAATACTTCTTTGCGGTTCTTTGATTGTTATATATAAGGCAACAGAAAGAATGTTTTTCCCGGGGACAGTTGAGTATGGAAAAATGATTATTATTGCCCTTGTTGGCTTTTTTGTGAATTTCTTTGCGGCATATTTCACAAGAGGGGAAGATTCAATAAATCAAAAGGCAATAAACCTTCATATGCTTGAAGATGTTTTGGGCTGGGGTGTTGTTCTTTTGGGCGCAGTTGTTATGAAGTTCACAGATTTTTATATTCTGGATTCTATTTTGTCAATTGCACTTGCAGTTTTTATAATGTATGGTGCAATCAAAAATTTAAAATCCGTGCTGGATATATTTCTTGAAAAAACTCCTGAGGGTATAAATGTAGCAGAGATAAAAGAACATCTTTTAAACATAGAGGGAGTTTTTGATGTTCATCATCTTCATATATGGAGTATGGACGGATTTAAAAATTCTGCAACCCTTCACGCAGTAATAACCGGAGAATTGGGGTATACTAAGAAGAGAATAAAAGAAGAGCTTAAAGAACACGGCATAAGCCATATAACAGTTGAATGTGAGGTTCCCGGTGAAAACTGCGGTGATGAAATCTGTGAAAGCGGAGAGTTTTGCCATTCTCATCATCACCATGGACATCACCACCACGGACATCACCACTAAGGAGATGCTTTATGGAAAAAAACCTGTATGATATGATAATAATAGGCGGAGGGCCTGCGGGCTACACGGCGGCGCTCTATGGAAAAAGAGCAGGACTTAAATGCCTTATTCTTGAAAAATATATGCCCGGCGGACAAATGGCTGAGGCTCATAATATAGAAAATTATCCCGGATTTGAAGATGGAATAGACGGGTTTTCTCTTGCTGAAAAAATGATGAAACAGGCTGTGCGTTTTGGAGCGGAAAGCAAGTATAAAGAGGTTTTAAGTGTGGATTTAAGTGAAAACCCTAAAGTTGTCAAAACGAAGGATGAAACCTTTTTTGGGAAAACAATTGTTGTTGCAACAGGTGCAAATCCAAGAGAGCTTGGTATAGAAAACGAAAAAGCATTAGTTGGAAAAGGTGTCAGCTATTGTGCCACCTGCGACGGAATGTTTTATAAGGATAAGGTGGTTTCGGTTATAGGCGGAGGAGACACGGCAGCAGTCGATGCCCTTCTTCTTTCAAGGGTTGCAAAAAAAGTTTTTTTAGTCCACAGAAGAGACTCTTTAAGGGCAACAAGGATTTATCAGGACTCCCTTATGAATGCAAAAAACATAGAAATCAGGTGGAATTCTGTGGTGTCCGGGTTGCTGTTTGAAGATAAGCTAAAAGGTATCCGGTTAAAAGATGTTAAAACCAATGCAGAAGAAATTTTAGACTGTGAGGGAATGTTTGTCAGCATAGGCAGAAAGCCTGCAACGGAGTTTTTGGAGGGACAGATGAAACTCTCGGAGAGTGGATATATAATAGCAGACGAAACAACAAAAACAAGCATAGAGGGTGTTTTTGCAATAGGTGATGTGAGAGAAAAGGAAGTCCGCCAGGTTGTAACTGCGGTTTCGGACGGAGCGGTGGCTTGTCATATGGTAGAAGAATATCTTTCGGACAAATAAATAGGATTGAATATTATGAAAGATTTTATTTATTATGCAAGAGCGAATATGATGTGGGCATCAAACCTTTCTCATAACAATCTGACCAGCTGTGGAAGAGACAGCGTTCTCGCAGTGCATCAGCTTGAACATGCAGTAAGCGGAGAATATCATAATGTTGCTTATGGTGCGGGGCTTGCGGTTTTATTCCCTGCCTGGACAAGATATGTTTATAAATTAAAGCCTGAGCGTTTTGCTCAGTTTGCAAGAAATGTTTGGGATGTTGAGGAAACAGATGATGAAAAAGCATCTCTTATGGGAATAGAAAAAATGGAGGAATTTTTCCGTTTTATCGGTATGCCACAAACTTTGAAAAACTTGCCGACCTTTGTACATTTGGAAGAAAAAGAACGGTTAAAAGCTATGTAGAGCTTGATTATGATAAGATTTTAGATATATTCAAAATCTGATTGTAAGGATAAAAGAGTGCATTTAGTGTTTAGATACTAAATGCACTCTTTTTAACTTTTGTAAGGAACTCTTGCTGATGGCACCATTTTTGATGCAGGGTCTGTGTGAACAGACTGGTCGTCAAAAAATATGTGAGCGCCAAAGGATTTTAAAACATCGCTTTTCTTTATTCCGCCAAGAAAATGCGCCTCGTCAATTCTCACATTCCATGCTCTTAAAGTGCGGATAACTCTTTCGTGTGCAGGAGCATTTCTTGCAGTAACAAGTGCTGTTCTGATTGGAGTCTCGCCCTCAGGGAATTTTTGCTGAAGAACAGAAATTGTTTTCAAAAGCTTGGCAAAAGGCCCCTCGGGAAGTGGGTTTTGGGCATTTTCCTGTTCGTGCTTTTCAAATGCCTTAAGTCCCTTTTCCTGATATATTCTCTCTGCTTCGTCGGAGAATATAACTGCATCTCCGTCAAAGGCAATGCGGATTTGTCTTATATCTTCATCAGGGTTTATAGGCAGGTCCGAATGATGACAGATAAGTCCCGATGCAATTCCCCCGTTGATTGCCTCCTGAACATCTGATTCATTTGCAGACAGAAAAAGGTCTGTCTTAAAGGATTCAAGATAAGGGGAAATGGATGCCCCGCTGACCAGGGAAGCACGGCTTATGTTAAGTCCGTAATGCTCAATGGAGTTAAAAATTCTAAGACTTGTGTCTGCACTGTTTTTGGACATAATAATAATCTCTGTCAGATATTTATCGTCTGCATTAAGCTGTTGCAGGGCCTTAACAAGCGGGAATGCAGTTCCCGGCTTTAAAATGGAGTCCTCGTGCTCTATCTGGTATTTTATGTAGGCATCAAGCCCCTCCTTTTCAAAAATCAGGTTTTCGGTTTCAAGGTCAAAAAGCGCTCTTGATGAAACTCCGATAACAAGCTTATCGTCAAGACTGAGTGACATAAGGTTCACCTCTTTATATAAAAACTAAAGTGAGAAATATTAAAGCAATTCCTGGGATTCCAAGAATTCCCGCAATGGAGGAGGTCAGGAGGTTTATACCTATGGAAACCCCGAAAAGTCCTCCCAAAAAGTTGTAGGCAAAAATCATAATTCCGCCGAAAAGTATGTTTATAAAAAGCCTGAATATAAATTGTATTGGCTTAATAAAAACAAGGCATAAAACATAAAGTATAATAATCCCGAAAAGGGCTGCTATAATAGACATAGAATCAAAAATCATCCGAAATCATCCTTTCAATATATTTATACTGAAAAGACGGACAAATATGACAACTTCTATTTAAGCTTTGCAAGATATTTTTTTGCCATATGGCAGGGGTAATAGGATTCCTTAGCTTTTTTTAGACCGGGAAGTCCCATATCTTCTTCTCTGTTAACAAATTCAAAATCCTGCCAGCAGTTTAGGAGAAATTGTCTGTTCATCATAGGAAATGCACCCTCATATGTGGTGTCTGCGTGTTCAAAATGTATAACAATGGTACTTTTTGCAGAAATCATAGGTTCCCCAAAGGAAAAAGCAACCATTTTGCCGTCAACCCTCAGGCAGGAGCCTGTAATGTCGAGGCTTTCCCAGTTGTCAAGAAGCTCTGAAACAGCCTCAAAGCTTTCGTCAAGCCCCGGAATGTCATATTCTTTTTCTTCAAGCCATTTTTTGTATAGAGAATAACATTCGTCCTTTTTGTCAGGTGTCATTATTTCAAAGGTGTAGCTGTATTTGTTTTCAAACCTGTTTGTAAAGTTTCTTTTTGCGTGATATTTTTTCCCCTTAAGCTCTGATAAATCCTGAACCCTGTAAACATAATCAAAGGCGTCCTTATCTTCTGAAATTTCTATGCTCGGAAAAGCTGTCTTTATTTTTTCAAGGTCTTCGTCATTATTTATTCTTATCATAAAGCTTTCCCCTGTCGTTTGAAATTCCCTGATTACTTCATTGAGACAGGAAATAAAGTCCCCGTCGCCAATGGGAAAATATATAATGGCGGGATTTTCCTTATGCTTTGAAATAATAACAAGGCAGTCTGAAATAACCGAAAATTTCACATTGTAGCTTTTCCTCCACATAAAAAGGTTAGTGAAGGTAAGCTCTGAATTTTCGGAATTTGCCTTTTCTAAAAATTTATTTAAATATTCTTTTTTATCAATGGTTATATCCTGAATTAAAATAAAAAACACCTCAATATATATTATATCCTTTTATGGGAAAAAAGTCAACGAAACAAAAACATACAAATGGAAATTTTTGCATATATATAAGCTGAGGGGTCAAACTCCCCTCGGCTTGATAAAAAAGGGGGAGTAAACTTGGTTATACACACAGTGAAAAGAGGAGAGTCGGCATTTTCTATTGCTAATGCATATGGAATTGAACTTCGTCTTCTTCTTGAAATAAACGGACTTGCAGAGGGAGAAAGCCTTATTCCGGGACAAAGTCTTCTTATTTTGTTCCCTAAAACAGTATACACGGTAAGGCGTGGAGACACACTTTATTCAATAGCGAGAAATTATGGTATGTCCTACAGGCAGCTTCTTAGAAACAATCCGCAGTATGTGGGGTTTCCGTTTATAGACGAGGGAGACAGAATAATTATATCCTTTAATTCTCAAAAAATGGGAACGGTTGAAACAAACGGATATGCATATCCATATGTAACAAAGGAAATATTAAATTCTTCTCTCCCATATATGACATATCTTTCCCCTTTCACCTATGGTATAACAGAAGAGGGAGGTCTTGTGAATCTTGATGACAAGGCTCTTCTTGATGCAGCGGAGGAATATTCTGTAAGACCGCTGATGCATCTTTCAACACTTACAAAAGAAGGAAATTTTTCAAATGAGCTTGCATCGGTGGTGCTGAATTCTCCGGAAATTCAGGAAAAGCTTATAGATGCTGTAAAAAGCACAATTGTTCAAAAAGATTATGCAGGTCTTGATATAGATTTTGAATTTGTTTTTCCGCAGGATAGTTCTTTGTATGCCGAATTTGTTGAAAAGCTGAGAAATGCACTTTCTCCTTTGGGAAAGGTTGTTTTTTCTGCTCTTGCCCCAAAAACCTCGGATAATCAAAAAGGAACATTATATGAGGGACATAACTACAGACTCCTCGGAAGTGCATCGGATGCGGTACTTCTTATGACGTATGAATGGGGTTATACATATGGACCTCCAATGGCGGTAGCTCCTATAGGACCCGTTGAAAATGTTGTGAAATATGCTCTTCAAAGCATTCCGCCTGAAAAGATTTTTTTAGGCATTCCAAATTATGGATATGACTGGACACTTCCCTTTGTCAGGGGCGAGTCCAGAGCAAGGTCCATATCAAATCCTGAGGCATTGGAACTTGCAAGGCGTTATGGCAGGGAAATTCTGTTTGATGAAGCATCAAAAACTCCGTATTTTAATTACAGAGCAGAGGATGGAAAAGAGCATGAGGTGTGGTTTGAAGATGTGAGAAGTATGGAGGCAAAATATAATCTTATTGTAAAGTATGGACTCAGGGGAGCAGGATATTGGAATTTGATGAGACCTTTCCAGGCAAACTGGTCACTCTTAAATGCAATGTTTAATATTGTTTAAAAACAAAAAAGGGAGAGCTTGAACTCTCCCTTTAGAATCTAAAAATACTATCTGTTTAATATTAGCTTTGTAAGTTCAACCGGTTCAACAATTTTGCCGTCCTTATAAACTCTCATATTTCCTGATGCAATTTCATCGATTAAGATAACCTCGCCATTGTTGTAGCCAAACTCAAATTTAATATCCCAAAGGTCAAGACCGATTTCTTTTAAGTCATCAGCAACGATTTTTGTGATTTTAAGAGTCTGAGCCTTCATGCTTTCAAACATTTCAGGAGTCATAACTCCAAGAGCTGCAAGACCTTCGCCTGTAACAAGAGGATCGCCTTTTTCGTCGTTCTTGAAAGTACATTCAACATATCCGCCCGGAAGAACTGTTCCGTCTTCAATATATTCACCGTATCTGCGGATAAAGCTTCCTGTTGCAACAAGACGGCAGATAACTTCAAGACCGTGTCCGAAAACAGTTGCAGGAAGAACCTCCATAGTAGCATCATCAATATTTGCGCTCACATAGTGAGTTTTGATACCTGCTTTTTTAAGAAGCTCAAAATAACGAACAGAGGTTTCAAGATTAGCCTTGCCGATACCTTCTATTGTGAGTCCAACTGAGTTTTCACCCGGGTCAAAAACTCCGTCCTTGCCGGTACAGTCATCTTTAAATTTAAGCATAACGTTGCCGTTATCTAATTCATAAACATCTTTTGTTTTGCCTTCATATAATTTTTTCATTAGCCGCCCACTCCTTCAAATTTTAAATACAATAAGTATTTTAACACAAATTTTTTGATTTGAATATCCCTTTTTGAAAAAAAAGTAAAAAATTTTTTAATTTTGTGTATTTTATTAAAAATATGAGAGATACTGGCAGAAAAAAATATTTAAAAAATAGAATAAAAACTCTTGACTTTTTCAAAAAAAGAGTGTATAATAGTCCGTGCATTTGAAAATTTGATATAAATCGAGGTGTGGCGCAGTTTGGTAGCGCACTTGGTTTGGGACCAAGGGGCCGCAGGTTCGAATCCTGTCACCTCGACCAAAAATAAAAGCACTCATTATGAGTGCTTTTATTTTTGTGTTATTCGCTTTTCGCGATTCTCTATTCGATTTTCTCTAATTTTTCTTAAAAAGTTCTTCCATATTAATTTCAATATTTTTGCCAACTATTTTTTTTCGTATATTTGTTTCCTGATGTTCATAACACATAATTCCTTTAACTTTACAGCATATCTGCAAGATGTGGGCGGAGCTTTTTGAAAAGCACATTTCCTGCAACAAGGACTAAAATTGTAAAGCCCCAGAAATAAAGAGATAGATAAGGTTTTTCAAAAAACCATCTGCCGTATATGAAGGTATCACGGTAACCTTCTGTTACATAGTAAACAGGATTAAGCATAAATATGAAAGTAAGATTTTCAGGGATTTGGCTTATATCCCAGAAAATAGGTGTAAGCCAGAAACCAAACTGAACAAAAACACCAACAATATTCAAAACATCTTTTGTAAAGGCACAAAGAACACTTGTCAAGGTTCCAAGAGCCAGAACCAGCATAAATGCTGCAAAGGCGTAGTATATAACCTGCATATAAAGGAGAGAAAACCCAAAACCGTAGAAAAAGGTTATAATAAATGTAAGTACAATAAAGAACAGATGCACGAAAAATGCAGATAAAATTCTTATAACGGGAAGTCTTTCAACGGGAAAAACAACTTTCTTAACAAGATAGGAATAATCAAGAAGTGAAGATGTTGCCCCACCCCAGGCCTCTGAAATAAAGAACCAGGGCACAATTCCCGAAACAAGCCATAAAACATATGGAACATCTCCCACAGGGGCAGACTTAAAAGCCACCTGAAAAACAAACCAATATATAAAAATGGTAATAACGGGACTGATAAAAGCCCACAAGGCACCTAAAGCGGAGCCTGCATATTTAGATTTAAAATCATTTTTCGCAAGAGTAAAAAGCATAGTCAAAAACCTGTCCTTTTTATTAGTCTATAATCCATTCCTTAATTCCCGTTTGAATGGCGTGCATCATACGAGTTTTAAAGTGATGGTCTTTTGCATTTTTTTCATTAATAAAGTCTTTCATTTCCTGACGCATGGAGACACCATCCATAGGGCAGGGATTTTTTGCAACAGGAAGATTTGTTCTGTTTGCATATCCCTTTATATCCCCCTCCTGAGTGTAAATGAAAGGTCTGATAACATAAACATCTTTTCTTGAAAGATAGGTAACAGGCGAGAAACAGGAAATTCTTCCTTCAAAGAAAAGGGAAAGAAAAAATGTTTCAATAACATCTTCGTTGTGATGTCCGAGAGCAACCTTGTTACATCCGTGTTCAACCGCTAAATCATTAAGAGCGCCTCTTCGCATTTTGGAACAAAGGGAGCAGGGGCGGTTTTCCTTTCTCACATCAAAAATAACCTCTGCAATATTTGTTTTTTTGCGGATGTATTTAACTCCAAGCTTTTCGCAGAACTTTTCAACCTCCGAATAGTCGGAGTCCTCAAATCCCATATCAACAGTAATTCCCATAACCTCAAAAGGGACATCCGAAAATTTTTTAAGACTGCAAAGCGCCGCAAGAAGACAAAGACTGTCTTTTCCGCCTGAAACACCCACGGCAATCTTGTCGCCGGGGGAAATCATATTATAATCCTGAATTGCTCTTCTCATAGAGCTTAAAATTTTTCTCATAACTAAAAGCTTTCCTTAAATAATTGAAGTGCACGGGAGCGGTGGCTGATAGAATTTTTTTCATCTGCCGAAACCTCTGCAAGCGATTTTTTAAAAACGGGTGTGTAGAATATGGGGTCATAGCCAAACCCACCTTCTCCTGCCTTTTCAAATAAAACTCTGCCCTGGCATCTTCCCTCAAAGGTGAGAGTTTCCTGCCCCGGTGTGGCAAAAGCAATGCAGCAGATAAACTGTGCTCCTCTTTCTTCTTCGGGAACACCAGAAAGCGCAGATAAAAGCTTTTTGATGTTTTCATCATCGGTTGCATCCTCTCCTGCATAGCGTGCAGTGTAAACTCCGGGAGCACCGCCAAGTGCATCAACTGAAAGTCCGCTGTCATCTGCAATTGTGGGGAGATTAGTTGCTTTCATAACGGTTTCTGCCTTTTTGATTGCATTTTCACGGAAGGTGGAGCCGTCTTCAATAACCTCGCCCTCAAATCCTGCTTCGCTCTGAGTTATAATTTCAAAGCTATCGCCGAGAATTTTCTTTATTTCCAAAGCCTTGTGTTTGTTCTGGCTGGCAAGTACAAATTTCATAGCATACAAATCTCCATTCCGCCGCCATACATCGGCATAATTATAAATTAAAAATTTCTCTTATCCGTATGGCAAGGAATGATAAGAGATTTTTTCGCCCATGTGCATTTCTGAGCGAATGCGAAGAAAATTTTGCACGGGCAATCAAATCCGCCGGAGGCAATAACGGAAAAGGAACTTTTGCGTTATACCTCATAGTACATATTTTAATCTATTCTATCACAAAAAAATTTTTTTGTAAATATTTATGGTTGCAAAATTTTGGGAACTGTGCTACAATGTGTTTGATATTTTTATTTTTTTTATAATAAGGAGTGTTTTTTAGGATGAAAAAATTAGTTGCTTTATTTTTAGTAGCTGTTATGTGTTTAACATTCGCAGCTTGCGGAAACAAAACAGTAACAGACACAGAAAAGCTTGCAGAAAGCGGTAAAATGGTTATCGGTTACACAATTTATGAACCAATGAACTATATGGAAGACGGCAAGCTCACAGGCTTTGACACAGAATTTGCAGAAGCAGTTTGCAAAAAGCTTGGAGTTGAACCTGAATTTGTTGAAATCAACTGGGACACAAAATTTGTAACACTTGATTCAGGCAAAATTGATTGTATCTGGAATGGTATGACAATTTCTGATGAAGTTAAAGAAAACTGCAGTGTTTCAAAAGCATATGTAAAGAATGCACAGGTTGTTGTTATGAAAAAAGACAAAATCGAAGCATATAAAGATGTTGAAAGCTTAAAAGGCTTAAAGTTCACAGCTGAGGCAGGTTCTGCAGGTGAAGCGGCAATCAAGGACAATGGTCTTGACGGAGAATATCTTCCGGTTGCAGCACAGACAGATGCACTTCTTGCAGTTCTTGGCGGACAGGCAGATGCTTGCGTTATTGATATAACAATGGCAAAATCTATGACAGCAGAAGGAACAAGCTATGCTGACCTTTCATATTCACTTGAGCTAACAGCTGAAGAATACGGAATCGGTTTCAGAAAAGCTTCTGAACTCACAGAAAAAGTTGATGCAATAATTGATGAGCTAAAAGCAGACGGAACACTTGACGGTCTTGCTGAGAAATATGAGCTTAACCTTGCTCTATAATTTTTGTTATATATTATAATAGGAAAGTAAAAAAATGCAGATGTTTATAACGGTTACTTTAAGTCTTCTTGAAGGACTGGTAACAACCCTCAGAATTTTCGGGCTGACTCTTCTTATGGCAATACCTCTGGGACTTATTATATCCTTTGGTTCAATGAGCAAGTTTGCCGTAATCAAATGGCCCATAAAAGTTTTAATATGGATAATAAGAGGAACCCCCCTTATGCTTCAGCTTATAGTTTTCGGTTTCGGACCGGGACTTCTTGGCATAGACGGAATGGATACCTTTGTGGCGGTTATGATAGCCTTTGTGCTAAATTATTCCTGCTATTTTTCAGAGATATTCCGTGGAGGTATAGAGGGCATTCCAAAAGGTCAGTATGAGGCGGGAACAGTTCTTGGACTCACCAAAACACAGATATTCTTCAAAATTATTCTTATGCAGGTTGTAAAACGCATAATTCCGCCAATGAGCAACGAATTTTTAACATTGGTTAAGGATACGGCTCTTGCGAATACCATAATGATATATGAAATAACATGGAATGCAAAGCGCTTTATGAACAGTGCCCATATTTTGTGGCCGCTATTCTATTCGGGTGTGTTTTATCTTGCAATCTGCGGAATTCTGACGCTTTTATTCGGTTACATAGAGAAAAAACTGGACTATTACAGATAGGGGTAGCATATGAAAATTCTTGAAATAAAAAATTTGCATAAAAGCTTTGGAAAAACCCATGTTTTAAAGGGTGTTGATTTCTCTATGGAAGAGGGAGAGGTTTTGTCTGTAATCGGTTCATCGGGAAGCGGCAAAACCACTCTTTTAAGATGTATAAACTTTCTGGAGACGGCAGATAAAGGGCAGATTTTGCTTGACGGAAATGTGATTTTTGACGGAGAGCATGAAAAAAAGCTCACCGCAGAGGAAATAAGAAAAAGACAGCTTAATTTCGGGCTTGTTTTTCAGGATTTCAATCTTTTTCCGCAGTACAGTGTCCTTGATAATGTCACCCTTGCACCCAAGCTCCTTGCGAAAGGCAGAGAGGAATATAAGCAGAATAAGAAGGAAATTTTTGCAGAAATTGAAGAAAATGCAAAAAATATTCTGGATAGTGTTGGGCTTTCCGATAAGCTTTCAAATTATCCCTGCGAGCTTTCGGGCGGACAGAAACAAAGGGTTTCTATTGCAAGAGCTCTTGCGCTTAAGCCGAGAATTCTGTTTTTTGACGAGCCGACATCGGCACTTGATCCTGAACTTACAGGAGAAATTCTAAAGGTTATGCGTGAGCTTGCAAAAGAACATATGACAATGGTTATCGTAACTCACGAAATAAACTTTGCATACAATGTCAGCGATAAAATCATATTTATGGCAGACGGAAAAGTTGAGGAGGCAGGAACTCCTGATGAAGTTATTTTAAATCCTCAAAGTGAAAGAACGAAGATATTTTTGCAAAAACTAAACGATAAATAGTGCCATCGGAGTGCGAAAAAGTTAAATATTTAACAAAAATTCAAAAAACTCTTGTATAATTTACTGAAATGTTGTAAAATATGGAAGTATAATAATTATATAAAAAAGAAAAAACCTTGGAGGTAAAAATTTATGTCAGTTAAAGTTGCTATTAACGGATTTGGTCGTATCGGGCGTCTTGCATTCAGACAGATGTTCGGTGCAGAAGGTTATGAAGTTGTTGCTATCAACGATTTAACAAAACCTTCAATGCTTGCTGGTCTTTTAAAATATGATACAGCACAGGGCGGATACTGTGGAAAAATCGGTGAAAATCTTCACACTGTTGAAGCAGATGATGAAGCTGGAACTATCACAGTTGACGGCAAAACTCTTAAAATATATGCAGAAGCAAAGGCTGCTGATCTTCCTTGGGGAGAAATCGGCGTAGATGTTGTGCTTGAATGTACAGGCTTCTACTGTTCAAAAGAAAAGAGCCAGGCTCACATTGATGCCGGCGCTAAGAAAGTTGTTATCTCTGCTCCTGCAGGAAACGACTTAAAGACAATTGTTTACAGTGTTAACGAAGACACATTAACAGCTGATGACACAATCATTTCAGCTGCATCTTGCACAACAAACTGTCTTGCTCCTATGGCAAAAGCTCTTAATGATTATGCACCGATTCAGTCAGGTATTATGTCAACAATCCACGCTTACACAGGCGATCAGATGATTCTTGACGGTCCTCACAGAAAAGGCGATATGAGAAGAGCAAGAGCAGGTGCTGCAAATATCGTTCCAAACTCAACAGGTGCTGCAAAAGCTATCGGTCTTGTTATTCCTGTGCTCAACGGAAAGCTTATCGGTTCTGCACAGAGAGTTCCTGTTCCAACAGGTTCAACAACTATCTTAACAGCAGTTGTTAAAGGCAAGGATGTAACAATCGAAGGAATCAATGCTGCTATGAAAGCTGCAGCATCTGAATCATTCGGCTACAACACAGATCCAATTGTATCATCAGATGTTATCGGTATGAAATACGGTTCATTATTTGATGCAACTCAGACAATGGTTTGCAAAATTGCTGAAGATTTATATGAAGTTCAGGTTGTTTCTTGGTATGATAATGAAAATTCATACACAAGCCAGATGGTTAGAACTATCAAATATTTCGCAGAAATTTAAGAAAAACTTAATCATTTTGTAACAAAAAGACGGTGTTTTCACCGTCTTTTTTGTTGTTTATCACCGCGTTTTTTCACTTTTTCCCTCCCTTTTTTAAACTCAAAAAATTCACTTTTTAGCCCCCTTTTTTTTTAATAAAAGCAGTAGAAAAAGTGTCGAAATAATCGGAAAATTGCATAAAGTGTAATGCCCTGAAACCCGCTTACGGTAAGGGTTTCAGGGGTGTGGAGAAAATAGTGTACGAATTAAACAAAAATGGGGGCGATTTTTTGTGGGTTTTAACACCTAAGATTTTCCTTAAAATCGTTGACAAAAGCCTGGATTCGTATTATAATAGGTTTAAAGTTCAAGGTGAATGAGTATGGAAAGTGGTGTCTCTACACGGTATTGCAATTGGAAAGACTTTCGGTATCTTGTTTGCAAAACACTATTTTAAATGCCGCAAAAAGCGGTAAATATTTAAGGAGGTTATTATGAATAACAAACTATTCAAAACTGCTGTTGTACTTGTTACAATTGTTGTTGTGCTTTGTTCATTCGCATCTGCGGCTACAATTAATTCTCTTAGTTGCTCAGAAACTAAGGATAGCATTAGCATGGGAGTTGATTTTGCTGATGATGCAACCAAAGGCATGTATATTGCATATGCTGCTCAAAAGGTTGGAGCAGGCACAGAAGGTGCTGAAATTGTTGATGGCGAAAGTTTCTTGCTTGGACCGATTGTTACTGTATTCCAGGCTGAAGGTGAGTTTTTGACGATGACAACACATGGCGAAGCAATTGATCCGGAACTTGTTACTGAAGAATATGATCATATCGTTCTTAAAGCCGGTGATAATGGTGCTGAATCAACAACAGCTGATGCTGAAGCTGCTGAAATTCCAGTGCCAGCAACAAAGCATACTATTACAGTTATCAATGGCGAAGAGACAGTAGCTCTTGATGTTGCTAACGATGGTACAGTTACAGTTCCTGATACATTAGTATTTAACAAAGAATCAGAAGCTGAACTCGTATTCACCCTTTATTCATTTGTTGTATCCGATGAAGAAGATGCTGATGAGTATGTGATTACTGATGGAAAAGCAACTGTTCCGGTTGATGCAACAGTTTATGCTAAGTACCAGACAGCATATAAAATTGGTGATGTTGATAAAGATGAAGAAATTACTTTATCTGACTACGGTGCTGTAAAGCGTGTAGCAACTGGCAAATCCGACAGAGTTGGTGTGTCTAAAGAAGTTGTAACAGGTTCTGGCGTATTGGTTGGTGATGTTGATTTCGACGGAGAAATTACTTTATCTGACTACGGTGCTGTAAAGCGTGTAGCAACTGGCAAATCCGACAGAGTTGGTGTAAACAATATAAGAACCTATATAAATAAGTAAGGAGATAATAAGATGAAAAATATTAAATTTATTTTAGTATTTGCTGTTGTAATCACAATGCTTTCTACCATGGCATTTGCAGCAAATGAAGGATTAAATATGGCATCTGAAATATCATACAGTGACACAATCACTTTTGATATTACAATGGCAGAAACAATTAATTTTGTTGGTGAAGGTTACCTTGGATTTAGATTCTATTATGATGCTAATGCATGGACAGTAACAGTTGACTCTGAAATATTAGACGAAATGGTTTCTAGATCAGGATATTATGATTGTCTAGCTGAGCCTGAAGATAGTGCTATCAACAAAGGCGATGTTATTTTATCAGTAACAGCTACTGTTAAAGATGAAGCAGCTGCTAAAAACTCAACTTTTGATATTAAGAAAATAGAAATTTGGGATGATGATGCTGATTATGTTTATGAATCTGGAACATATGCAACTATGACAGTTAAAGAAGCTGCTGCTCCAGAACCAGAAAAACCAGAAAGTGTTGCTACAACATATAAATTAGGCAACACAACATATACAGATGTTCCAAATGCACAGGTTACAAAGACTTTAACAAGCGGAACAATTTCTGGTAAAGTTATTGCTAACTACTGGAAAGATGGCGTAAAAGTACTTACTCCAGCAGAAATTCCATTTGAAAATATTACAATTGGTAAGTTTACAGGTGCTGGTGAAGTTACATTTGATGTAGCTATCATGGGTGTTCCTACAAATGTAATTATCACAGCTATTGATGTTGCATTAAACTAATACGATTCAAAATTAAGAAAGGTGGATTTAAAAATGAAAAAATATACACAGCCTCAGGTTGAAATTACTGCTTTTGATTTTGAAGATATCACAATGTCATCACTTGGTGCTAACGCAACTGACATAGATAAAGCTAATTTTGGTTATGCTATGCAGGAAAACGGCAATGGTTTTGCAGTTGATGGCGCAACTATTTCGTGGTAAAAATCAAAATAGGTTTTTAAACTTACAAATTAAAAGACGAGTCTCCGGACTCGTCTTTTTCGTTTGCAAAAATTGTTTTATCGTTAATATCGTAGGGGAGGGCCTCTGCGCCCTCCCGTTTCTTCGCAAAACAAGGGCGGAAATAGACCCCGCCCTTACAAATGCATAATAATTTTTTATCATATATCAATTCGGAAATATTTCATTATTATTTTAAAATTATCCTGTGCTGATAAACATGTATCGATAAGATAGCCTTTTTCACTTTCCCATTCTTTAAGTCCTCGATAGTAATACAGCCTGTGTTCTTCATCTATAATAAATGGAATTATATTGTTTTTCAAACATTCTTTAAACATTATAAGCCTGCCAACACGGCCATTCCCATCCTGAAAAGGATGGATGCGTTCAAATTTCACATGAAAATCAATTATATCCTCAAGAGTTACTTCCTTTTTTGTGTTGTATGAGCTTAATAACTTTTTGATTTCCTCGTGAACTTTTTCCGGAAGAGTTGTGTTCATTCCGCCAACTTCATTGGGCAATTTTTTATATTCTCCAACAGCAAACCAATCCTTTCGGCTATCGCTGGTTCCGGTTTTTAGAAAATAATGCAATTCCTTTATATATTTCTCAGTCAGTTCATAGCTTGCATTATCAATAATATAATCTATACATTTAAAATGATTAGATGTTTCAAGAATATCGTCAACATTCACACTTTTATCTGTTATACCAATTGTGTTGGTTTCAAAAATGTATCGCGTTTGATCATGAGTAAGGCGGCTACCTTCAATATGATTTGAGTTGTATGTCAGGTCTATCTGTATTCGGTGATAAATACCTCCTGAAAGCTTGCATTCCTTCTGTTCTTTTAATATGTCAAGTAATGTTTTTATCTTTTTTGATTTTCTTTTTAAACGAAGAGGTTTCTCGCTATCCTCAGGAATATTCCAGGTTTTACCTGATATAAAAGCTCCGGGAATTTTGCCATCTGCACAGTATTTCCGCACACTGCGATCAGTTAAATTCCACTTTTTTGCAAAATGGGATACCGGTAAATATTTCATATAGAAAACTCCTTTCTTATATATTTTATCATATTATCGGAAATTTATCAAGGGTTTTTATATATAAAAATTAAAGTTATCTTTCCGATAGCAAAAGCTTTTTGCACGAAAACCTAACAAAACGCAAGTATAGATTAGATTATAAAAATGCAGAGTGCGTAAACACTCTGCAAAATTCTTCCCTATAATAGAATTATATCAAACCATTCTGTTTCTTTGCAGCGGTAACTGTGTTCTGCATAAGCATTGAAATTGTCATAGGACCAACTCCGCCTGGAACGGGAGTTATTGCACCTGCAACCTTTTCAACAGCATCAAAATCAACATCTCCGCAAAGCTTTCCGTCATCAAGGCGGTTCATTCCAACATCAATAACAACGGCACCCTCTTTAACCATATCAGCGGTAACAAAGTTTGCTCTTCCAACTGCGGCAACAAGAATATCTGCAGTTTTTGTAACCTCTTTAAGATTTTTTGTCCTTGAATGACAAGTTGTAACAGTTCCGTTTTTATGAAGAAGAAGCATAGACATTGGCTTTCCAACAATGTTTGATCTTCCGATAACAACACAGGTTTTGCCCTCCGGCTCAATTCCGCTTTCTTTAATAAGCTCCATAATTCCTGCTGGTGTGCATGGAACAAAATCAAAATCACCTATCATAATTTTGCCAACATTTGTGGGATGAAAAGCATCAACATCCTTTTCGGGAGCAATCGTGTTTATAACATCCTTTTCATCAAGATGCTTTGGAAGAGGAAGCTGGCACAAAATTCCGTTGATTTTTTCGTCATTGTTGAGGTTTTCGATTAATGCTTTTAATTCTTCCTGAGTTGTACTTTCAGGTAATGCATACTTTAATGAATACATTCCAAGCTCATTACACATTGCCTCTTTTCTTCCAACATAAACCTTTGATGCAGGGTCCTCCCCAACAATAATAACTGCAAGGCCGGGATTAATGCCTTTTTCTTTCAGCGCTTCGATTTCTTTTTTTAATTCGTTCTTCACTCTTTCGGAAACTGTTTTTCCGCTTAGTAGTTTTGCCATTTTTTGTTTCTCCTTTTTTGTTTTCTTCTCTGGTTTTATTATCAGGCTTTATAAGGCACTTTTCTCCATAACCAATTAAATCGGCTCTTTTTGCCTTTAAAAGCGCTTTTTTCACAAGGTCATAATTTTTCTTATCTCTGTATTGAAGAAGAGCCCTTTGCATTTTTTTCTCTTCAAAGCTCCTGGGAACATAAACCTTTTCCATAGTTCTTGGATTTATTCCCGTGTAAAACATTGCGGTTGAAAGACTTCCCGGGGTGGGGTAAAAATCCTGAACCTGCATTGGATTAAGGTGATTGTCCCGCAGGAACTCCGCAAGCTTAACCGCATCAGAAAGGGTGCTTCCCGGATGGGAGGACATAAGATAAGGAACAACATATTGCTCCATTTTAAGTCTTTTATTTATCTTATCAAACCTTTCCACAAAGTCCTTGTAAACCTTTGCCGACGGCTTTCCCATAACTTTCAGAACATTATCTGAAATATGCTCTGGAGCAACTCTTAATTGCCCGCTGATGTGATATTTTGAAAGCTCTTCAAGGAACTCGTCATTTTTCTCCGCCAGTAAATAATCATATCTTATCCCCGAGCGGATAAAAACCTTTTTAACTCCGTCAATTTTTCTAAGCTTCTTTAGAAGCTCAAGGTAATCCTTGTGTGATGCATCAATATTTTTGCAGGGAGTGGGGAAAAGACATTGTTTTTCCTTGCAGACTCCCACCTTTAACTGCTTTTCGCAGGATGGGTGCCTGAAATTTGCAGTAGGCCCTCCAACATCGTGAACATATCCCTTAAAATCCTTGTCACGGGTGAAATTCTTCACCTCGTTGATTATTGATTCGTGTCCCCTTGCAGTAACACATCTGCCCTGATGCAGGGCGAGAGCACAAAAGCTGCAGGAGCCGAAACAACCTCTCGATGACTGAATGCTGAACTTAACCTCTGAAATGGCAGGAACGCCACCGTCTTTTTCATACATAGGATGATAAGTGTTTTCATAAGGCAGAGAATAAACTCTGTCAAGCTCTTCGGAACTAAGTGGTTTTGCTGGGGGATTTTGAACCAAAAATTTGTCTCTGTCAAGCTGACAAAGAGCCTTTCCGCAAACAGAATCCTGCTCCTCGTAAATAATTTTTGTCATATAGGCATACTTTTGCTTATCGGCACAAACCTCGTCATATGACGGAAGAATAATGCTGTCTTCAGGCAGAAAATTCTTGTCCCCCTCAAGATAGCAAGTGCCTGCCACATTTTTAATATCCTTTATATTAACTCCTGAATTAAGAAGGTTGGCGATTTCGACAATCTGCCTTTCTCCCATTCCGAAAATCAGAATATCAGCACCTGAATCAGTAAGAATATTCCGCCTCACCTTGTCCTGCCAGTAATCATAGTGTGCAAAACGGCGGAGGCTTGCTTCAATTCCACCGATAATAACGGGGATTTTTCTGCCAAAGGCTTCCCTTATTTTATTTGTGTAAACAATGGTTGCTCTGTCAGGACGAAGCCCTGCTTTCCCGCCGGGGGAATAAAGGTCTTCATTTCGAACCTTTTTGTGGGCGGTGTAGTGATTGACCATAGAGTCCATATTCCCCGCAGAAACAAGAAAGCCAAGTCTTGGCTCGCCTAAAGCCTGAAAGCTTTCTTTATTATGCCAGTCAGGCTGGGAAATAATTCCCACCGTATAGCCCTCAGCCTCAAGCAACCTGGAAATAATAGCGGGGCCGAAGCTTGAATGGTCAACATAGGCATCACCTATAACATAAACAAAATCAAGCTTTTCTATATTCAGTTTTTCCATATCCGCTTTGGAAACAGGAAGAAACATATATAATACCTCTTTTCATTATAACTATATTATCATTTTTTCCCCCGTATTTCAAGAGTTTTTTGTATAAAAATCACTTGACTTTAGAGGGAAATAAATCTATAATTATTGTAGTAAAATAATAGAAATTTCGGAGGTTTATTATGAAGGCTATAGTAACTGTTATGGGGGTTGACAAAAAGGGAATTATTGCCGGTGTCAGCACCTTGCTTTCTGATTTTAATATAAATATTCTGGACATAAACCAAACCATTATGCAAAATATTTTCACAATGGTTATGCTTGTTGATATCAAGGAGTCAACCGCTGATTTCAAAGCTGTCTCTAATGCTCTTTCTGAGCTTGGGGAAAAGCTTGGTGTTGAAATCAGAATTCAGCACGAGGATATTTTCAATTCAATGCATAAAATATAGGGGGAAAATGCTCTATGATAAACACAGGTGAAATCAGGGAAACTATAAAGATGATTCGTGATGAGCATCTTGATATAAGAACAATAACAATGGGAATTTCTCTTTTTGACTGCATTTCGGAGGACGGAGAAAAGTGCCTTTCAAAGGTGTATGACAAAATCACCCGCTCTGCTGAAAATCTTGTAAAAACAGGGGAGGATATAAGTCGTGAATATGGTATTCCCATTATAAATAAAAGAATTTCCGTAACCCCAATATCGATGATAGCAGCTGCAACTGACCTTAATAGCTATGTGCCTTTTGCAAAGATTATGGACAAGGCAGCAGAGGCGGTTGGAGTTAACTTTATCGGCGGTTTTTCAGCCCTTTTGTATAAGGGCCTGACAAAAAGTGACCATATCTTTCTTGATTCTATTCCCGAGGCATTGAGTATAACTGACAGAGTTTGTTCATCAGTTGGTGTTGCCACAACAAAAGCGGGAATAAATATGGATGCAGTTAAGAAAGCGGGAGAAATTATAAAGAAAACAGCAGAACTTACTAAGGATACAGGCTCATATGGTTGTGCAAAGTTTGTTGTTTTTGCAAATCCTGTTGAAGATAATCCCTTTATGGCAGGTGCTTTCCACGGAGTTGGAGAGGGTGAAAATGTTATAAATGTTGGTGTCAGCGGACCGGGGGTAGTTAAGGCAGCAATCGAGCAGGTAAGAGGGGCCGATTTCGGTGTTCTTTCAAATACTATAAAAAATACTGCTTTCAAAATAACAAGAATGGGACAGCTAGTTGCCAGGGAAGCATCAAAAAGACTTGGGGTTCCTTTCGGGATTGTTGACTTGTCTCTTGCTCCCACACCTGCAGTTGGTGACAGTGTTGCATATATACTTGAGGAAATGGGACTTGAAAAATGCGGAACTCACGGCACAACTGCAGCCCTTGCACTTTTAAACGATGCAGTAAAAAAAGGCGGGGTTATGGCAACAGATTATGTTGGTGGTCTTAGCGGTGCGTTTATTCCTGTCAGCGAGGATGCGGGAATGATTGCGGCGGCACAGGCGGGGGCTCTCACCCTTGAAAAGCTTGAAGCAATGACTTGTGTGTGTTCAGTTGGACTTGATATGATAGCGGTTCCGGGAAGCACACCGGCAGAAACTTTATCTGCAATTATAGCAGACGAAATGGCTATTGGGGTTGTAAACCAGAAAACAACTGCAGTGAGAATTATCCCTGTTGTTGGAAAAGATGTTGGAGAAATAGTTGAATACGGCGGACTTATGGGTTCTGCACCAATTATGCCCGTTAATCCAAACTCCAGCAAAGCATTTATTGACAGAGGCGGCAGAATACCTGCACCGCTTCACAGCCTTAGAAATTAGTTAAAAGGATGGGTTATCCCATCCTTTTTTTAATCCACAATGCCTTTTTTCAGTTTTGACACTGCCTTTTTTTCAATTCTTGATATGTATGACCTTGAAATATCAAGTTTTTTTGCAAGCTCTCGTTGGGTAAGTGGCTTATTTCCGTCAAGACCGTATCTCTTGATTATTATTCTTCTTTCTCTGTCGTCAAGCTCGGAAAGAATATTTTCTCTCAGCTTTTTCACCTGAGATTTAAGCTCAATAATATCCGCAACCTCTTCATCTGAGCTCATAACATCAACAAGCAGAATTTGATTTCCTTCTTTATCTGTGCCGATAGGGTCGTTAAGAGAAACATCGTTCTGACTTTTTTTGTTACTCCTTATAAGCATCAGAATTTCATTGTCAATGCATCTTGATGCGTAGGTGGCAAGGCGAACGCCTTTTTTTGGGTTAAAGCTTGTTATTCCCTTTATAAGTCCGATAGTTCCGATTGATATAAGTTCTTCGCCATCTTCTCTTGTCTGTGAATATTTTTTAACCACATGGGCAACAAGCCTGAGGTTATGTTCTATAAGCTTGTTTCTTGCTTCAATATCACCTTTTAACATTTTTTCAATGCATTCTGCCTCTTCTTCATCTGAAAGAGGATTTGGAAAAGAATTTGTCCCCGAAACATAGGATATAAGAAACACGACTGAATTAAAAAATGCGTCCAGCATACCAAACATAAAATCACCTGAATAAAAAATTTTTCTTCTCTTTATCATATTCAGCAGAAAAAAATTTGTGCAAGTCCGTTGACTTTTTAAGGAAGATATGATAATATAATAAAAGGTTTATATGAGTAAATGGAGGTTTTATAAATGAAACATATTGTAACACTTGAAACTCGCAATCTTTGTGAAAGTGCAAAAAAAGGTGGCTGCGGCGAATGTCAGACATCTTGCCAGTCTGCTTGTAAAACAAGCTGCGGTATTGCAAACCAGAAGTGCGAAAACGAAAATAAATAATTAAAGCTTGGAATGCCGCCGCCTGGGCGGCATTCTTCCGTTAACTGAATAAAAGGAGTTTTTATTTTGATACATAAATATAAGCAGGGTGGTTTTAATATTGTGCTAGATGCTGCATCTGGCTCAATTCATGTATTTGATGATATTGCCTATGAAATGATAGATATATTTCCTCATAAGACTAAGGAGGAAGTTGTGGAAAGCATTTTTTCAAAATACGGGAAAGATGCAAAAATAGAAGAAATTGAAGAATGTTATGAACAGATAGCAGAGCGGAAAGCTATGGGTAAGCTTTTTGCAGAGGATACCTATGCCTCTATGGCAGGAGAGCTTAAAGACAAAACATCAGGAGTGATAAAAGCTCTTTGCCTCCATGTTGCCCATACATGTAACCTGAATTGTTCTTATTGCTTTGCAAGTCAGGGAAAATATCAGGGAGAAAGAGCGATTATGAGCCTTGAAACCGGGAAAAGAGCCCTTGATTTTCTTATAGAAAATTCAGGCACTCGTCATAATCTTGAGGTTGACTTTTTTGGCGGAGAACCTCTTATGAATTTTGATATGGTGAAAGACCTTGTTAAATATGCAAGAGAGAGGGAAAAGGAAACAGGAAAGAATTTCAGGTTTACCCTTACCACCAACGGTGTTTTGATTGATGATGATGTGATAGACTTTGCAAATCGCGAAATGAGTAATGTTGTTTTGAGCCTTGACGGAAGAAAAGAGGTTCACGACAGATTCAGAGTTGATTATAATGGCGTTGGAAGCTGGGAAAAAATTGTTCCCAAATTCAAAAGACTGGTAGAAAAAAGAGGAAATAAGGATTACTATATGAGGGGAACATTCACCCACCAAAATCCAGATTTCTTAAAAGATATAGAAACAATGCTCACCCTTGGTTTCACAGAGCTTAGTATGGAGCCGGTTGTATGTGCAAAGGAAGATCCGTCAGCCCTCACAGACAGTGATTTGACGGTTGTTATGGACCAATACGAAAAGCTTGCAGACTTAATGCTTAAAAGGGAAAAGGAAGGAAAACCCTTTGTGTTCTATCACTATATGATAGATTTGAAAGGGGGCCCCTGTATTTATAAAAAGATTTCAGGCTGTGGTTCGGGAACAGAATATATGGCGGTTACTCCCTGGGGTGACCTTTACCCTTGTCACCAGTTTGTTGGTGAAGAAAAGTTTAAGCTTGGTGACATATGGAATGGTGTTCAGAATAAGAAAGTTCAGGGAGAGTTTAAAGCCTGCAATGTGTATTCAAGACCTGAATGCCGTGATTGCTGGGCAAGACTTTATTGTTCAGGCGGTTGTGCTGCCAATGCTTATCATGCAACGGGAGAGATAACAGGGGTTTATAAGGACGGCTGTGAACTGTTTAAAAAGCGTATGGAATGTGCTATTTATCTTGAAATAGCACGAATGATGAAATAATTATGGAAACACCGATTTATGATTATGTGAAAAATTATATTGAAAAAGATGCTGTCAGGCTTCATATGCCGGGACATAAGGGAAAAACCTTGCTCGGCGGGGAAATGCGGGATATAACCGAGATTTCGGGGGCTGATGTTCTTTATAATGCAGAGGGCATTATAAAGATGAGTCAGGAAAATGCATCCCGTCTTTTTGGCACGGGAAAAACTCTTTATTCTGCAGAGGGGTCATCCCTTTGTATAAGGGCAATGCTCTATCTTGCCCTTGTTTATGCAAAAAAAGAGGGGAAAAACCCTGTGATTGTTGCCGCAAGGAATGTGCATAAAACCCTTGTTTCAGGAGCGGCACTTCTTGGAATTGATGTTTTGTGGTTATTTTCAAAGGATAAAAGTCTTATTTCCTGTGAAATAGATTATGAAAGCCTTGAAAGAATGCTCAAAGAAAAAAATCCCGTGGCATTTTATGTAACAAGTCCTGATTATCTTGGGAATGTGGCGGATATAGAGAAAATAAGTGCACTTTGCAAAAAATATAACTGTCTTTTAATGGTTGACAATGCCCACGGTGCATATCTTAAATTTCTTGAAAACACTCGTCACCCCATTGATTTGGGAGCGGATATATGCTGTGATTCTGCACATAAAACTCTTCCTGTTTTAACGGGAGGAGCATATCTTCATATTTCAAAGAATGCACCTGGATTTTTGGGAGAAAATGCAGAAAATGCAATGTCTCTTTTTGCATCAACAAGTCCCTCTTATCTTATTTTGCAGTCTCTGGATATGGCAAATTCTTATATAGAAAAACTTAACCTGAAATCCATTTGCAAAAAGGTGGACAGTTTAAAAACAAAGCTTAAAGAAAACGGCTATATCTTAGTAGGAGATGAACCGCTTAAAATCACCATCTCAGCCAAGGAATATGGTTTTTCGGGAGATGAGCTTTCAGAAATTCTGGAACGGGAAAATATTATTCCGGAATTTTCGGATCCTGATTTTCTTGTTATGATGTTCACGGAAAAAACTTGTGACAAGGATTTTGAAAAAACAGAAAAGGCTCTTTTGAATATAGAAAAAAGGGGTGTTTTATATCAAGAAACTCCAAAGATGGGAGTGCCTAAGATTAAACTGTCAATGAGGGAGGCTGTGATGTCCCCCTTTGAAATCGTTAAAACAGATGATGCGGTTGGAAGATGCCTTGCTGGATTATCAGTAACCTGCCCTCCGGCAGTGCCTTTTGTGGTGTGCGGAGAGGAAATAGACGAAAACGCAAAATGCTTATTTAAATACTACGGAATAGACGAAGTAAAGGTGATAAAGCGTGATGAATAAAGGAATGGGGATATATGTTCATATCCCCTTTTGTATGAAAAAATGTAACTATTGTGATTTTAATTCTTATGCAAACTGCTTTGTAAAGGAGCAGACTTATTTTGATGCTCTTTTTTCAGAAATAAAAGAAAAAGGAAAAGAGTTTAAGGATGTTCTCTGTGATACGGTGTATATTGGTGGAGGAACGCCAACGGCAGTTGATTCTGAAAATATCAAAAAGCTTATGAGGGAACTTTTGGAGAATTTTGATATATCAAAGGATGCGGAAATAACCATTGAATGTAACCCGAAAACTGCAGAAGAAAAAGATTTTGAAAGGTATATAAAATCAGGGATAAACAGAACAAGCATAGGTCTTCAGTCAACTAATAATAGCCTTTTAAAAACCTTGGGAAGAATCCATACAAAGGAAGATTTTTTAGATTGCCTAAAATCTGCAAAGAATGCAGGCTTTGAAAATATATCTGCGGATTTGATGTTTGCACTTCCTGACCAAAGTCTTAAAATGTGGGAAGAAACTCTTTTGGAGGTTAAAGATTTCGGACTTTCCCATATTTCCTGTTATGGGCTTAAAATTGAAGAAGGCACCCCTTTTTATAATCAGAAATTAAATCTTCCTGATGAGGATTTGAATGGTGATATGTATGATTTGGCAGTTAAGGTTCTTGAAGATGCAGGCTTTATGAGATATGAAATTTCAAACTTTGCAAAGCGGGGAAAAGAATCAAAGCATAACTTAAAATACTGGTCTCTTATGCCTTATATCGGTCTTGGGGCAGGAGCATATTCTTCGGTAGGTTATGAGAGATATATGAACCCTAAAAATATAGATGAATATATTTCGGGAGCGGGAAAAAGAGAAGATTATATAAGGCTTTCGGAGGATGAAAAACGAGCTGAATTTATGTTTATGGGACTCAGAAAAACTGAAGGTATAAGCATATGGGAGTTTAAGGAGCATTTTAGTGTGGATATTTTTGAAGTTTATAAAAAACCGCTGGAAAAATATATAAAAAATGGTGCATTAAACTTTAAAAATGACAGACTATATATAAATGAAAATATGCTCTATATTTCTAATGGAATTTTATGTGATTTTGTGTAAAATTTATCTGTAAATCTATTGACAAAAACGCTATGAGGTGATATATTATAACTATGTTTTAGCACTCTTTGTGAGTGAGTGCTAACAAAGAGGTGAAAAAATGAGCTTAGATGAAAGAAAAAGCTTGATACTTCAGGCGATTGTGGAAGATTATATAAACACAGCGGAGCCGGTTGGTTCAAGAAGTATCTCCAAAAGACCTGAGCTTAATTTAAGTGCTGCAACAATCAGAAATGAAATGGGCGACCTTGAGGATATGGGGCTTTTAATCCAACCTCATACATCGGCGGGAAGGGTTCCCTCAAATCTTGGCTACAGACTGTATGTTGACAGCCTTATGAAAAGGTATGAAGTAACTGCAAATGAAATAGAGACAATGAAAAGTGCAATGCTTGGAAAGGTAAGAGACCTTGATAAAATTGTGCGAGATGTTTCTGCGGCATTTTCAGCGGTTACAAATCTGCCCACTATCGGGATGCTTCCCCGAATTGAAAAAGGAGTGGTGAAAAGCATAAAGCTTGTGAAAATTGATGAAAGAAGCGTTATGCTTATAATCGCAACCGGCGAGGGTATGATAAAAAACAAAATGCTCCGTCTTAAAAGCGAAATTTTTGATGAGGATATTGAACATATCAATAATATACTTAATGAAAATTTAGCAGGGCTAAAAGGCTCGGAAATCGGACTTTCAAATATTATGGAAGTGCAGAATGCAGTTGGGGAAAATCTGGAGCTTTTAACATCAGTTCTTGAAATTGTCCACGAGGCAATATCAGAGGTTGACACAAGGGATGTTTTTATGGAGGGAACAACAAATATCTTAAGATTTCCCGAATATTCCGATGTTAACAAGATAAAGGAAATTTTTGAGCTGTTTGAAAACAAGCAGGACCTTGGTGAAATGATAAAGCTGAATGCAGAGGATTCCAATGTTAAAATTCTAATCGGGGATGAAAATCCGATTCCTCAGCTTAAAAACAACAGTGTTATTTTATCACCGTATAAAATAAGTGATGACTTAACGGGAATAATCGGGGTTATTGGTCCTATGAGAATGAATTATTCAAAGGTTGTCTCAAGCATTGAATATTTTTCAAAAAGCTTAAGTAAAATGTTTAAAGACAAGAACAGAGAGAATAAGAAAAGACTGAAAAAAGGAGATGACAAATGATGAGCGAGAATGAAAAGGATATTATAGAAGAAACAGAAGAGCTTGAAGAAACTGAAACTGTCAAAGAAGATGCAGCTTTCGAACAAAGCGAAGAAGAAAAACTTAATCAGGAAATCGAGAGCTTAAAAGATAAGCTTATGCGTCATGCGGCAGAGTTTGATAATTTCAAAAAAAGAACTCAGAAAGAAAAAGAAGAGCTTTATAAAATGGCTGTTTGCGATATGATAGAAAAGCTTCTTCCTGTTAAAGATAATATGGAAAGAGCAATAACATCGGTTTTAGATGCTGATGAAAAAATTGCCGAGGGCGTAAAGATGATAGATAAGCAGTTTCTTGATGTTTTAAAGGAAATTGGTGTATCAGAAATCGAAAGTGTCGGCAAGGAATTCAATCCTGAAATGCATAATGCTGTTATGCATGAAGATAATGAAGAATTTGGAGAAAATATTATAACCGAAGAATTTATGAAAGGTTATATGTATAAAGATAAAGTAATCAGACATTCAGTTGTCAAGGTTGCAAACTAAGATTAGAATATATTAAGAAAGGTGTTTTAAATATTATGGCAAAGATTATAGGTATTGATTTAGGAACAACAAACTCATGTGTTGCAGTATTAGAGGGCGGTGAACCAACTGTTATTGCAAATCCGGAAGGTGCAAGAACAACTCCGTCAGTTGTTGCATTCACAAAAGCAGGGGAAAGACTTGTAGGTCAGGTTGCAAAAAGACAGGCAATCACAAATCCTGACAGAACAATTATGTCAATCAAAAGAGAAATGGGAACCGACTATAAAGTTGGTATTGATGATAAGAACTACACACCGCAGGAAATCTCAGCAATGATTCTCCAGAAATTAAAGGCAGATGCAGAAAGCTATCTTGGTGAAAAGGTATCTCAGGCAGTTATCACAGTTCCTGCATATTTCAGCGATGCGCAGAGACAGGCAACAAAGGATGCAGGCAGGATTGCAGGTCTTGAGGTTATGAGAATTATAAACGAGCCAACAGCAGCAGCCCTTGCATATGGACTTGATAAGGATACAGACCAGAAGATAATGGTTTATGACCTTGGCGGCGGAACATTCGATGTTTCAGTTCTTGAAATTGGTGACGGTGTATTTGAAGTTCTTGCAACAAGTGGTAACAACCGTCTTGGCGGTGATGATTTCGATGATAAGGTTATGAACTACCTTGCAGACGAATTTATGAAAGAAAACGGAATTGATTTAAGACAGGATAAAATGGCTCTCCAGAGATTAAAGGAAGCTGCTGAAAAAGCAAAGATAGAGCTTTCAGGTGTTATGAGCACAAATGTTAATCTTCCGTTTATAACAGCGGACCAGACAGGCCCTAAGCATCTTGACATAACAATCACAAGACAGAAATTCAACGAAATCACAGCAGATTTAGTTGAACAGACAATGATACCAACAAAGAATGCATTATCTGATGCAGGTATTTCACCAAGCGAAATCGATAAGGTACTGCTTGTTGGAGGTTCTTCAAGAATTCCAGCAGTTCAGGAAGCAGTTCAGAGATTTATTGGCAAAGAGCCTCACAAGGGCATTAACCCTGATGAATGTGTTGCAATCGGCGCAAGCATTCAGGCTGGTGTTCTGAGCGGTGATGTTGATGACCTTGTTCTTCTTGATGTAACTCCGCTTTCACTTGGTATTGAAACAATGGGCGGTGTGTTCACAAAGATTATAGAAAGAAACACAACAATTCCAACAAATAAGTCACAGGTGTTCTCAACTGCAGCAGATAACCAGACAAGTGTTGAAGTTCATGTTCTTCAGGGCGAGCGTGAAATGGCAGCTTATAACAAAACTCTCGGCCGTTTCTCACTCACAAACATTCCACCGGCTCCAAGAGGTGTTCCGCAGATTGAAGTTTCATTTGATATTGATGCAAACGGTATCGTTCATGTAACTGCAAAAGACCTTGGAACAGGAAATCAGCAGGATATAACAATCACATCAAGCACAAATCTTTCAGATGAAGATATTGAAAAGGCAGTTAAGGAAGCTGAAAAATTTGCCGAAGAGGATAAGAAGAAAAAGGAAGAGGTTGATGTTAGAAATCAGGCAGATAACCTGGTTTACCAGACAGAAAAAACTCTTACAGAGCTTGGTGATAAGGTTTCAGCTGATGAAAAAGCAGGAGTTGAAGCAGAGCTTAATAAATTAAAGGAAATGTTAAAAGCAGAACCTTTTGACACAGAAAAGGTTAAGGCACAGACAGAAGAGACAACAAAGAAATTCTATGAAATTTCACAGAAGCTTTATGCAGATGCTCAGGCTCAGGCTCAGCAGGGTGCACCACAGGATGCTCCACACGATGACAATGTTGTTGATGCAGACTATAAAGTAGTTGACGAAGATAATTAATATCTGAATTTTATATGGGAGGACAGTTTTGTTCTCCCATATGTGAGTTTTAATGGTTGATTAGAGGTTTAGAAAATGGCTGATAAAAGAGATTATTATGAAGTGCTTGGCGTGGATAAATCTGCGTCGGCCGATGAGCTTAAAAAGGCGTATAGAAAGCTTGCCAAAAAATATCATCCTGATTTAAATCCGGGGGATAAGGCAAAAGAGGCGGAAGAAAAGTTTAAAGAGGCATCCGAGGCCTATGAAGTTTTAAGCGACAGTGAGAAAAGACAGCGCTATGACCAGTTCGGCCACGCAGGCGTTGACCCTCAGGCAGGGGGCTACGGCGGAGCAGGAGGCTACGGTGGTTTTGGCGATTTTGGAGATATATTTGAAAGCTTTTTTGGCGGAGGTTTTGGCGGTGGCTTTGGTGGTTCATCAAGAAGAAATCCAAATGCACCGCAAAAGGGCAGAGACCTCCAGTACAGTGTTGAGCTTACCTTTGAGCAGGCTTGCTTTGGCTGTGAAATTGAGCTCAATGTATCAAGAACCGAAAAATGTTCTTCCTGTAACGGAACAGGAGCGGCAGAGGGCACAACTCCGGAACGCTGCGGAATGTGTGGCGGAACGGGTCAGGTGAGAAGCGTGCAGAGAACTGCATTCGGCAGTTTCCAGAGCACCCGTCCCTGTGATGCCTGTCACGGAACAGGAAAAATTGTTAAAGAGCCTTGTAAAACCTGCCGGGGAGCGGGCACTGCAAGAAAGCAGAGAAAGATTAAGGTTAATATCCCTGCAGGAATTGATGACGGACAGATTATTTCAATGAGTGGACAGGCAGATGCAGGGAAAAACGGCGGACCAGCAGGGGATTTACTTGTTGTGGCAAGGGTTAAAAAGCATAAGATATTTACAAGAAGGGGCAGTGATATAATGTGCGAATGTCCCATAACCTTTGTTGAGGCAACTCTTGGTGCGGAAATTGAAGTTCCAACAATCGACGGAAAGGTTAAATATAATATTCCCGAGGGAACTCAGTCGGAAACCGTTTTCAGATTAAGAGGTAAAGGTGTTCCAAAGCTTCACGGCGGAGGGGCAAGGGGCGACCAGTATGTTACCATAAAGGTTGAAATTCCCAAAAATCTTAATGAAAAGCAAAAAGAGATTTTGAGAAACTTTGATGAAAATGTGGACACTGCAAAATATAATCAAAAAAAGAACTTTTTTGATAAAATGAAGGATTTGTTTAAGTAATACGGGAGAAAATAATTTTATGAATTGGGTACAAGTTAAAATAATAACCTCAAAAGAGGGGATAGAGCCTGTTTCAGGGATGCTTTATGAACTTGGTATAAGCGGAATTCAAATATCCGATAAGGAAGATTTTAAGGAATTTCTTGAAAACAACAGAAAATATTGGGATTATGTTGATGAAGAGCTTGAAAAACTGAAAAATCAGGACACAACCATAACCGTTTATTTAAGTGATGATGAAGAAGGTAATGAAAGCCTCAGACAAATAAAAGAGGGCTTAAAAGAGCTCAAAAAAGCAACCCCGGATATGCTTGGAAGTTTGGAGCTTGTTCTTGAAAATGTTAAGGATGAAGACTGGTCTGAGAACTGGAAGCAGTATTTCAAGCCTATTCCTGTTGGTGAAAAGGTTTTAATTGTTCCTGAATGGGAAGAGGTTCCCGAAACAGAGAGAGTGGTTTTCCGTATAAATCCAGGTATGAGCTTTGGTACAGGTTCCCACGAAAGCACAAGAATGTGTATTGCGGGAATTGAAAAGAATATAAAAAATGGGGACAAAGTTTTAGACCTTGGATGTGGAAGCGGAATTTTGTCGGTCATCGCTCTTTTGCTTGGGGCAAAGGAAGTGACCGCAGTTGATATTGACCCTATGGCAGTTGATGTTTCTTTTTCAAATCTTGAGCTTAACGGGATAGAAAAAGAAAAAATGACAGGCTATGCAGGTGATATAACGACTGATAAAAATCTTCAGAAAATTCTGTCGGATGAGAAATACGATCTGGTAATCGCAAATATTGTTGCAGATGTTATTATTGCACTTTCAAAATATGTTAAAATGTTTATGAAAGAAGACGGATATTTTATCTGTTCCGGAATAATAAACGAAAGATGTGACGAAGTCGTAGAAAAGCTGAAGGAAGCAGAACTTAACATTCTGGAAGTTAAAACTGAAGGCGAATGGTCTATGATTTTATGCAATTTGTAATAATTTTGTAATATTTTATTTTAAACTATTGCAATTTTAGGTTTGTTATGGTAAAATATTTTATATGAATTCGGATATGATGGGGGAAATTTATGAGAAGCTTTTTCACCGAGCCGGAGAATGTTGATGCTGATGTTATAATTCTCACGGAGGATGCATCCCATATAAAAAAAGTTCTCCGTATGCAACCGGGGGATGAGGTGCTTGTGTTTGACGGAACAGGTGCCGAGTATTTATCCGAAATAGAAGAAATTGAAGCTAGTTTGGTAAGATGCAGAATTAAAGACAGGAAGATATCCGAAAGCGAGCCTCAGGTTAAAGTAACGGTCTTTCAGGGGATTCCCAAAGCAGACAAAATGGAGCAGATAATCCAGAAATGTGTGGAGCTTGGAGTTTTCAGTATAGTGCCGGTCAAAACGGACAGATGTATCGCAAAGGTTAAGGACAATGAGAAGATTAAAAGGTGGAACAAAATCAGCCGTGAAGCTGTCAAGCAATGCGGAAGAGGGGTTGTTCCAAAGGTTATGGAGCCGGTCAGCTTTAAAGAGGCTTTAAACCTTATGAAAGAAATGGATGTATCTCTTATGCCTTATGAAGTTTTAGGGCATGACGGGGAGCATGGATTAAAAGAAATTTTAAAAGATAATAAGAACGCCAAAAAAATCGGGATTATAATCGGTCCTGAGGGTGGTTTTTCAGACAGCGAGGCAAATCTTGCCAAAGAGTCAGGAATTAAAACCATTGGCCTTGGAAAAAGAATACTTAGAACAGAAACTGTTGCAAGTTCGGTTTTATCAGTGATTATGTACGAATACGATGAGTTTTAGGGGGAAATGAAATGGCAATTTCAAAATCTGATGTAGAGCTTAAGAGAAACAAAAGAAGAGAGAAGAAGGAGAAAATCGACAAGCTCACCAACTGGTATATGATAAATTTATCCTGGGGTGTTGTGGGACTTATTGCTCTTGGATTTGTTGAATCTGCATATAGCAGTTTATACATTAACACAGTCCCAACTGTTATGAAAGTTCTTGCAGCAATTTTCTTTGTCTTTGCAGCGGTGCTTTTTGCTCTCGGAAAAACAAATGTAATCAAGAACACAAAAAGAGCAAACAATTATGCAATATTTATGGCAGTTATTGGACTTGCAGCTCTTTGGATTGGCTTTTATGCAAAAATAAGAAACCTTGTTGTGGGAATAATTCCTTCACTTGGTTACATTCGTTCAGAATGGTGGTATGCATGGTCTATAAGATATGTCCTTGTTGCATATTTAGTTGTTGCATTTATTGTTATAACAGTAAAAACAACTATAGCAGAGAGAAGATAAGAAATATATATAAAAAAGGTTTGTCGAAAGACAAACCTTTTTTTGCTTTTAAAATGCCATGGCTATGCCGATAATAACAGGCATTGTTATTATTGATATAAGTGTTGAAACTGAAACAATTGATGCAGAAAGAGGCGTGTCCTGCCCAAATCTTTCCGAAAACATTGTGGTAACTGCGGCAATAGGCGATGCGGCAGAAATAACAAGGGAAATCATAATTGTTCCCGAAATTCCAAATGCCAAAGCTCCGAAAAGCATAATAAGGGGGAAAATAATCAGCTTTAAAATCATTGCAAGATAAACGGGAACACCTTTTATCTTAAGTCCAGCCTCCGCCAGATGATAACCAATAACAATCATAGGAAGAGGAGTGTTAAGGGCAGCCATGTGTCCTATTGCGGAGCTTAAAGTGTCGGGGAGCTTGAATGGAATGAAAAAAACAATCATTCCAAGTATTGTGCCGATAATTCCGGGATTTAAAATAAGCTTCTTTCCTGAAACATTTTTTCTGTCTCCACTCATAAGATAAACCCCGTAGGTCCAGAATGTTATATTAAAAATCGCAATATAAACTGCACCGTAGAAAACTCCGTCAGGTCCAAGTATTGCCGCTTGCAGAGGTAGTGACATAAAACCGCAGTTGGCAAAAACAGAGCCAAACCGGAGAACTTTTTCTCTTTTTAAATCTTTGTCGTGGATAACGAGAAGTGAAAGAGCAATATAAATTATGTATGTGATTATCGCTGCTATTACCGTAATTAAGAGTCCCTTTAGCATTTGTGAATTAAATTCTCTGCAAAAGGAATTAATTATAACACAAGGGGTAACAATATATAAAACAAGATTTGTCATTCCCTTAACTGCAATATCACCGAAAAGCTTTGCCTTGTTGCAGCAAAAACCAATAGCTATTAATATAAAGAGAATAAAAACCTGATTTCCAACAGTTAAAATATTTTCAATCATATGATACATCCTTTCAAAAAGCTACTATATATTATATAAAATATCAGGTTTTTGTCAAGATTAAGAAGGAGAAAAAAATGTTTTCTGATTTCAAAATTTCGGTCTGTTTCAGCATTGTGCCACTATTATATGGTCTAGTAAGCCTTATAAAGCTTGATTTATTTTGCATCTTCAACTGCCTTTTAACAATTGGAACGGTGTTTTTGTTTTTTTTCATAAATAAGTGGCTTAGGCTGTTTTCAAAAAAATCTTTTATATTTGTTTTGTTGTTTATTCTGTTTTCGGTTTTTGGAGGAAGAACACTGGGAGCATATAACAAAATTGATAACTGGGATAAGCTTCTTCATTTTTCTTCAGGATTTCTTCTTTATCAGCTGGGCAGTGAAGTGTTTTTAAAAATAAGTAAAGGAAGAAATGTAATTTTAAGAAAATTATTTTCTCTTTTTGTTGCATTGTCAGGGGCAGGTATATGGGAAATATTTGAATTTGCCTGTGATAAAATATTTAAGACAACTGCACAGAATAATTCTCTTTCAGATACAATGCTGGATATTATAATGGGCACCTTTGGTGCATTAATTTCTGTTTTTTTAATAAAATAAATAACCCTCCGCATTGCGGAGGGTTATTGTTTACATCTTAGTAAAGACTTCTCTTTGTGTAGTGAGTGTGAAGAAGTTCGTGAGCTTTGTGTCCGCCCGGTTCACCAAGATATTCTTCGTAAATCTTGAGAACATCCGGATTTTCGTGGCTCTTACGAACCTTAGAAGCTTTGTCTTCGGCATAAAGAGCCTTTGCTCTTTCAACCTTAAGGTCAACTTCCATACGAACTGATGCAGGAACGATTGGCTGACCACCACCGTTAATACATCCGCCAGGACAAGCCATAACTTCAATGAAGTGATAATCTGCTTTTCCGTCTCTTATATCGTTGAGAACTTTTCTTGCATTGCCAAGACCGTTAACAACAGCAATTTTAACATCTTTGCCAGCAACATTAAGAGTTGCTTCTTTAATGCCTTCAGTTCCTCTGACAGCTTCAAAGTCGATATTGTCAAGAGCTTTGCCTTCAAGCTTTTCAACAACTGTACGGAGAGCAGCCTCCATAACCCCGCCTGTTGCACCAAAGATAACGCCGGCACCTGTTGGTTCGCCAAATGGATTGTCGAAGCCTTCGTCAGGAAGCTCTGTAAAGCGGATACCTGCCTGCTTAATCATTCTTGCAAGCTCTCTTGTTGAGATAACAACATCAACATCAGGATATTTTCCGCCAAGTTCAGGTCTCTGTGCTTCGTATTTCTTAGAAACACAAGGCATAACTGAAACAACGAAAATCTTCGCAGGGTCAACGCCTATCTTTTCAGCGTAGTAAGATTTAAGAAGAGCACCAAACATTTCGTGAGGTGATTTACAGCTTGAAAGATTGTCGATGAAGTCAGGGAAGTTGTATTCACAGAATCTAACCCAACCAGGGCTACATGATGTGATAATCGGAAGCTTTCCGCCGTTTTGTAATCTGTCAAGGAATTCAGTTCCTTCTTCAAGGATTGTAACATCGGCAGCTGTGTTTGTATCAAACACTTTGTCAAAGCCCATTCTGCGAAGAGCTGCAGCCATTTTGCCTGTAACAGGTGTTCCCATTGGATAACCAAATTCTTCGCCAAGACCTGCTCTAACTGCAGGAGCGGTCTGAACGATAACATATTTATCTTCGCTTGCAATAGCATCCCAAACCTTTTCAGTGTCATCTTTTTCTCTGAGTGCAGCAACAGGACAAGCAGCAATACACTGTCCGCAGTTCACACAAGGAACTTCTGCAAGAGATTTTCTGAATGCAGATGCGATTTCTGTTCTGAAACCTCTTTCTGTAGCATCAATAACTGAAACTGTCTGAATATCTTTACAAGCACTAACACATCTGCGGCAGAGAACACATTTGTTGTTGTCTCTAACGATAGATGGTGAAAGGTTATCAAGTTCATATGTGTTTCTAACACCTTCGTATGCGATTTCTGTAACACCTAAGTCTTCACTTAACTTCTGGAGTTCACAGTTTCTGTTTCTCACACAGGTGAGACAAGTTCTTTCGTGGTTTGAAAGAATAAGTTCAAGAGTATTTTTTCTTGCTTTTCTAACCTTTGGAGTATTTGTTAATACTTCAAGGCCTTCTGCAACCGGGTAAACACAAGCTGCCTGAAGGTTTCTTGCACCTTTGATTTCAACAACACACATTCTGCAGGAGCCGGTTTTGCTAACATCCTTTAAATAGCAAAGGGTAGGAATTTCAATGCCAGCTTCTCTTGCAGCTTCTAAAACTGTGTAGTTTTTTGGAACGCTCATGTCCTGACCGTTTATTTTTATATTAACCATATCCATGTCTTTATTCTCCCTTCTCTATTTTTTAATGATAGCGCCGAATTTACATGTATCAATACATACGCCGCACTTAATACATTTATCAGAATCAATAACATAAGGATTTTTGATTTCGCCTGTGATAGCGCCAACCGGACATTTTCTTGCACAAGCACTGCAGCCCTTACACTTGTCAGCAATAATTGAATATTTAACAAGTTTCTTACAAACACCTGCAGGACAAACCTTATCACGAACATGAGCTTCATATTCGTCTCTGAAATAACGGAGTGTACTTAAAACAGGGTTTGGAGCTGTCTGACCGAGACCGCAAAGTGAAGATTCTTTAATGCTGTAGCAAAGTTCTTCAAGTCTGTCAAGGTCTTCCATAGTGCCTTTACCGTCGGTAATCTTTGTAAGAAGCTCATAAAGTCTCTTAGTACCGATACGGCAAGGAGTACATTTACCGCAGGATTCATCAACTGTAAATTCAAGGAAGAATTTTGCAATATCAACCATACAGTTATCTTCGTCCATAACGATAAGACCGCCAGAACCCATCATTGAACCGATGCTGATAAGTGAATCGTAGTCAATAGGTGTATCCATAAGATGAGCTGGAATACATCCGCCTGAAGGACCACCGGTCTGAGCAGCTTTGAATTTCTTTCCATTTGGAATGCCGCCGCCGATTTCTTCAACGATTTCACGAAGAGTTGTTCCCATAGGAATTTCAACAAGACCTGTGTTGTTGATTTTTCCGCCAAGAGCAAAAACTTTTGTACCTTTGCTCTTTTCAGTACCAATAGTCTGGAACCATTCAGCACCGTTTAAAATAATCTGAGTTATATTAGCATAGGTTTCAACATTGTTAAGAAGTGTTGGCTTGCCAAAGAGACCTTTAACAGCAGGGAACGGAGGACGAGGACGAGGCTCACCGCGTTTACCTTCAATAGATGTGATAAGAGCTGTTTCTTCACCACAAACGAATGCACCTGCACCAAGACGGATGTCAAGGTCAAAGTCAAAGCCTGATTCAAAAATGTTTTTACCGAGCAGACCGTATTCTCTTGCCTGGTCAATTGCGATAGCAAGTCTCTTAACTGCGATTGGGTATTCAGCTCTTATGTAGATATAACCCTGATTTGCACCAACTGCATAACCTGCAATTGCCATAGCTTCAATAATACTGTGAGGGTCACCTTCAAGAATACTTCTGTCCATAAATGCGCCCGGGTCACCTTCATCGGCGTTACAAGCAACATATTTCTGGTCGCCTTCTGCTTTGTAAGTAAAATCCCATTTCATACCTGTTGGGAAACCACCGCCGCCACGGCCACGGAGACCTGATTTTTTGATTTCATCAATAACATCTTCTCTTGACATTTCTGTTAACACTTTACCAAGTGCTTTGTAACCGTCAACAGCAATGTATTCTTCAATGTTTTCAGGGTCTATAACACCGCAGTTGCGGAGAGCAAGACGCATCTGTTTTTTATAGAAATCAACTTCGTTAAGACTCTTGATGTTATCTTCTTCAACTGTTTCCTGATAAAGAAGTCTCTTAACAATTCTACCTTTCAAAAGATGTTCTTCAACAATTTCTTTAACATCTTCAACCTGAACACGGCTATAGAAAGCGCCTTCAGGATAAACAATCATAATCGGACCTAAAGCACAAAGACCGAAACAACCTGTTTTAATAACTTTAAATTCTTTAGTTAAGCCGTTTGCTTCCAGCTGCTTTTCCATTTCTTCGATAATGGCATTACATCCTGAAGATGTACAACCGGTACCGCCGCAGCATAGAATATGACCTCTAACTATATCCATAACTATAAGTTCCTACCTTTCAAAAATTTTTCAACAGTTTAAATTAATCCTGAGCGCCAATTGTGTATTTTGCAACAGGTCTGCCGTTAACAAGGTGTTCTGCAACAATCTCTTGGGCCTTTTCAGGAGTCATTTTAACATAAGTAACTTTTTCTTCGCCGGGCACAAAAACCTCAACGATAGGTTCAAGACGGCACATACCGATGCAGCCTGTCTGTGTAACTGCAACATGGTCAAGATTTCTCTTTGCTGCCTCTTCCATAAAAGCTGTCATAACAGGACGAGCGCCAGCAGCAATACCGCAGGTTGCCATACCAACAACAACACGAATAGCATGGTCGTCTTTTCTCAAAGTAACTGAACCTGCAACTTTATTTCTAAGTGCTTCAAGCTCTGCTAAACTTTTCATAATTATAACCTCCATAAATATTAGTTATTTTAAACCTTACTTAAAAGCTCTTTCTCACCATTCTTAAGATAATCGCAAAGCCACATATAAATACTTGGCTCCGAAAAGGAAACGCCGTTTAAAACGGTTTTAATCTCTTCGGTGCAGACGGAAAATTCATTTTCTCCAAGCCTATGCTTATAAACAAAATTAATATGTTCATAAGACGAGAAAAGTCCAAGCATTGTTTCTGCAATATCACCGAGGGGTTGTCTGTCAATAGAGTTGTGAACAAAGTTTGCTGAAACTTCTGTTCCTTTGCCAACCTCAGATGTTATATGAAAGCTTCCGCCTGTGTTTTCTGCCGCAAGCTTAAAAAGAGGAATGCCAAGACCAACCTTTCTTGTTGACCTGCTGGTAGTGAATGGGTCGATAACAGACTTTAAAAGCTCTTTATCCATCCCTTTCCCGTTATCCCGGATGACAACAGAGAGAAGATTTTCTCCAAGGTCTTCCGTGATTATAACCTCTATCAAGCTGGCGCCTGCCGCAATTGAATTGTGAACGATATCAAGAATGTGTAATGAAATTTCTCTCATTTTTATCTGTACTTATTGATAATGTCTTCAACATCGTCAACAGTAATTCTTCCGTAAACATCATCATTAACTGTCAAAACAGGTGCAAGACCGCAGGCACCGATACAACGGGTTGCATCGATTGAGAATAATCCGTCGGGAGTACATTCTCCAACATCAATTCCGAGTATCTGCTTTGTCTTTTCTAAGATGTCTCCTGAACCCTTAACATAACAAGCGGTTCCAAGACAAATGCCGATGTTGTACTTGCCCTTTGGATTAAGGGAGAACTGTGTATAAAAAGTAATAATTCCGTAAATTTCAGCAATCGGAACATCAAGACCCTTTGAAATCATTACCTGAACCTCATATGGAAGGTACCCATAGATTTCCTGAGCTTCATGGAGAACAGGGATTGTTGCTCCATCCTGATTTTTATACTTTTCAATCACAGCCATCAAGCGTTCTTCTTGTTCTTTTGTCCCATTGAATGGGATAGTTTTGTTTTCCATTTACTTAAAAACCTCCTACCTTGATAGTATGATAAATTTTATATATAACAAAAGGCGGTGCCTTTTATTTATACACATTGTTAAAAAAATAACATATTGTCTATAATATTATAATTATAACAGAGAATTAAAGAAAAATCTATAATAAACGACAAATTTACTTATGGTAATTTGCACAAACTTTGCAATATATTTTCTATTATTTTGTTATCGGCTTCCAAACACCTTGTTTTTTCGCTTATATCCCATAAATAATGAGCATCCGAATCGGTTATAATGTTATAGTTTTTATAGTCGTTTGAAAATGTCTCCAGATTTTTTTCGGTTATTTCCACACAGGGGAAATTAATATCGGGAGGAATAAAGCCAAGGTTTGAAATAATGCTGTAGCTTGAGCGGTCAATATGAGCAGGAATTACAATCCCTCCAAGGCTTTTCACATAGCTTGCGGTTTCGTATATATCAAGTGTTGTTGCACTGACTAAAAGCCTTTCTTCTTCCCCTGTTATATTGTCATTTTCGTCCATATAGAGCTGGTTTCCAAAGATTTCGGGATCATTTAAAATTCCTGATGAATGGCTTTTTATAATTTTCTCCATTTCTTCTGCAGCCTCTATATTTGGGAAAAGGCTCAGCATATGAACTTCTTCTGCAGTTTCGATTTCCATAGCGGGAATAACAAGAAGATTTCCGTCTGCCACCTTCATAACGGAGCGGACATTTCCGCAGGAGTTATGGTCTGCAACCGCAATAACATCAAGCCCTTTTAAAAGTGCCATATTCACTATATTATTGGGAGTCATATCGTTATCTCCGCAGGGAGAAAGACATGAGTGGATGTGAAGGTCATACCAAAGCTTCATATTCCGCACTCCGAAAGGGCAGTTGCAAGCTCGTAAGCGGTCTTATCCGATGAGAAAATGGGAATATCCTCCATATCTGCTTTTTTAGCTGCATTTTCATCGGGGCTAAGGCCCTCCGGCAGAATAATCATACCAATATCACTTAGAGATGAAACTGCAACAATATTTATATTTGTCTGTATAGTAATCCACACATTTCCTTGTGTGAGCCTTGCCATTGCAAGGCTCAAAAGGTCACCTATGTAACATCCTGAAACTTCTTTTGAAATTCCGCCTTCGCCTGCCTTTAATGTAAGGTTAAGCTTTTCAGCAATATCTGATACTTTCATGATATTTTTCTCCTTTTAGTCTGTAAGATTTCTGAGCTTTTCTTTGAGAACAAAGATGCAATCTGTTTCTTTTGCATAACCGCGGACAATATCCTCTGCAAGACTATGGCAGCTTGGAGAACCGCAGGAGCCGCAGTCAAGCTTTGGAAGTCTTTCGTATATTGTTTCTATTTCATTCATTTTTTCCATAGCGCGGATAATGTTTGTGTCAAGATTTAAAACAGGTCTGTAAACAACGGGTTCATCCCAGAAGTAGTTTGTGTTTTCGTCAAGTGTAGCAGCTTCTTTTTTCTCTGCCTTGTCACACATTCTTTTAAGTCTTGACCTTGCAACAAAATTATTTTCTGCAGTGAGCGGACCGCCAAGACATCCGCCTGTGCAGGCAAGAGCCTCAACAAAGTCAATATCCGAAAGCTTTCCGTCTTCAATTGCTTCAAGAACGCTGATAACATTTTTAATTCCGTCAACGGCAATGGTTTTTTTGCCGCCCAGTCCTGAACTTTCGCCACCGTTCAGAGCCCATTTCATTCCCTCGCTGCCTGCGATATCAAAATCCTTGGGAGCGGAAATCTTTCCTACATTTTTTGCGATTTTCAAAAAGACTTCCTTCATTGAAAGAACTCCGTCAACCTCTGATTTATGTACGGTTAAAAGGTCTTTGACGCTTGTTGCTTTTGCAGCACATGGACTTATAAAGAATATTCCGATTTCTTCAGGCAAAAGTCCTGTTTTCTTTACTGCGGCAGCTCTTGCCTGTTTTGCGGCAACCTCCATAGGAGACCGGAGCGGAATAATATTTTCCACAAGATTTGGGAATTTAACAGCAATAAGTCTCAAAACTGCAGGACAAGCAGAGGAAATAGCCGGTTTGAAAAGCTCTCCGCATTCAAGCAGCTGTCTGGTTTTTTCACTTATCTGTCTTGCACCTTCTGCAACTTCAAAAATATCGTCAAATCCGCTTTCTGTAATAGCAGTAAGAATAGTGGGAACATCTTCTGCAATAGAAAACTGACCGTAGAATGCAGGTGCCGTAAGTGCAACTTTATATTTATAATTATCAAGAACATCAAAGCTGTCGGTAACTGCTTTTTTGGCGTGATAAGGACAAACTCTTATACACTCTCCGCAGTCAATACAGCGTTCCTTTAAGATTTTAGCCTTGCCATTCTGGACCCTTATAGCCTGAGTCGGACATGGTTTTAAGCAGTTGGTACAGCCTTTGCAAAGCTCTTTATCCAAAGTAACTGAGTGCCAGTATTTTTTCAAGATAAATCACTCCTTTGATTGTTAAGCCCAAAAGGCTTTCAGGATTGTTAAGCTGATTTGATAACAAGCTTAACAGTGGTACCAACACCGATTTCGGTGTCAATGTACATTTCGTCGCTATATTTTTTCATATTGGGAAGTCCCATTCCCGCACCAAAGCCAAGCTCTCTTACAGAATGGTCGGCAGTTGAGAAGCCAGCCTGCATAGCCTTTTCAATGTCGGGAATACCGGGACCTTTGTCTTTCATAGTTATTTCTATTCTGTCAGGGAAAATGTCAACATCAATGGTTCCGCCGTCTGCGTGAATAACCATATTAATTTCTCCCTCGTACATAGAGATAGCTGTTTTTCTCACTATTTCGGGAGAAAAGCCAAGCTGATTAAGTTTTTTCTTAACAATACTTGATGTTTCACCTGCTCTTGCAAAATCGTCAGGGTCAACGGTATAGTGGAATTTAAGCTCTGCACTCACGATTATTCCCCCTTGCCTTTTGCAATAAGACCGTTTGAATAAAGCTTTCCGCAGGATGGATAAAGAGCCATTTCTGTTGAAAAGATAACCATATCCTTTTCACTTGCAAGGGATAAGGTGTTTTCGTCAGGCGTTTTTCCTCTCACAAAAACAATGGCAGAAATGTCCATCATTTCGGCAGTTCTTATAACCTGTGGGTTAACAAGTCCTGTAAGAAGAAGAGCTTTGTCCTTAACAAAGGCTAAAACATCGCTCATAAGGTCGCACCCGCAGGCAGAATTAACGTCCATATCAAGCTTATCTTCTCCGCAAAGAATTTTTGCATCAAGAAGCTCCATAACCTGTTGTAGTTTCAATTTTATTCCTCCTAACTAAATACTTCTGTAGTATGGTTTTGCATCCGATTTTTTAATGAGCAAATCAGGAAACTCAGAATTTAGAACATCGTATAAATATTGGCAGATTATATTTTCTGTTTCAAAATGTCCGGCATCTATCATATTAAGACCAATTTCGGAAGCGGTCTGTGCATGATGATGTCCAAGGTCTCCGGAAAGGTAAACATCTGCCCCTGAATTGTATGCAGAATAAAGCAAACTGCCTCCGCTACCCGTACAAAGGGCAACATCTTTAATCATTTCATCACCGTCTCCGAAAACTTTTATACAGGACGAGCCAAGAGAAGCTTTCACAAAATCTGCGAAATCGTCAAGAGTCATGGGAGACGGGAGAGTCCCCACTCTTCCGATGTTATCAAGCTTTTTTCCGTTGGGAGTTATAAGCTCATCTTCAAAGTATTCTCGGATATTTAAAAGTCCAAGTTTTTTTGCAAGCAGGTCGTTCATTCCGCCTTTTGCTTTGTCAAAGTTGGTGTGCATACTGTAAACGGAAATGTCATTTTTTATAAGCTGGCGGAGAAGACTCCCTGTGGAATTGTCCTCGGTAATGTTTTTAACCGGTGAAAATATAAGTGGGTGGTGAGATATGATAAGTTCTGCACCAAAGGAAACTGCTTCACGGACTGTATCCAAGGTAACATCAAGAGAAACTAAAACCTTGTTTATGTTCTGGCTTTCATCTCCTGTCATAAGACCCACATTATCCCATTCTTCCTTTAATTCTTCGGGAAAACCGGTTCGGAGAAAACTTAAAATTTCCTCAAGTAAAACCATAATCCGTCCTCCTTAAATAAGATTTTTTATATCTGCAAGAAGCTTTTCTGTCTCTTCAAGTTTTTTGAGACTTTCTTTATTTTTTGATTTTTTCATTCCCAGAATCTGAGTCTCAAGTTTTTTTATTTGTTTTTCTTTGTATTTTGTATAAAGTCCGCCATTTTTCTTTAGAATATGTTTACCCATAAATATTTCTGCATATGACGGAGTATCGCATTTTCCCGAACGAACTTTAAGAATTGAATATATTTTGCCGTCATCTGATGCCAGAATTTCGTCGTCAATTGTGTATCCGTTTTCGTAAAGATAACATCTTAGCTCATAAACTGCAGTCATAGGCTGAAGAATAAGGGTTCCAATTTCTCTTACAACATCCTCGGAATCCTTTAAAATGTCAGAAATCAGGATGCCTCCCATTCCGCAAACTGCAGCGGCGGAAACCTCTCCTTTTTTCACGGTTTCAAAACCGCTTCCAAGTCTCAGGGAGATATTATTTTCAACACCGTATAAAGTTGCTGTCTTTTCGGCGGATTTAAGAGGCCCAACTCTTAAATCGGATGCTATTGCCTTTTTGCATATCCCTTTTTTAAGAAGATAAACAGGAAGATATGCGTGGTCTGTCCCCACATCTAAAAATGTATCGCATAGGGGGATAAAATCTGCCACACTTTTTAATCTGTCATCAAGTCTTGGATAGTCCATTTTTTTATCCTTTCAAAAAATTCGTACATTATATATAGTAATTATATAACAAATTTAATATTTAGTCAATCAAAAAAAGGAAATTTGCAGGATATGTAGAATTTTAACATAAAAGATAAAGAAAAGGAATGATATGGTGAACATAAGAGAGCAGATTGAGGAAAATGAAAAATATACAATATGCGAATATGGAGTAAGAAGTGCCGACTCTCTCGGAAGGGCAACCTTTGAAGAAAAATGTTCTCTCCGAACAGATTTTCAAAGGGACAGAGACAGAATAATTCATTCAAAGGCATTTCGCCGTCTTAAGCATAAAACCCAGGTTTTCTTAAAATCTGACGGAGACCATATAAGAACTCGTCTCACTCACACTTTAGAGGTTGCACAGATTGCAAGAACCATTGCAAGGGCGCTAAGACTAAACGAGGATTTAACAGAAGCCATTGCTCTCGGTCATGATTTGGGGCACACTCCTTTCGGACATGCAGGGGAAAGGACTCTTGATAAGCTTTCGCCTATTGGGTTTAAGCATAATGAGCAAAGCCTGAGAGTTGTCAATATTTTAGAGAAAAAAGGCGGACTTAACTTAACAGACGAGGTTTGCGACGGAATACTTTGCCATACAGGGGATAAAATGCCTAAAACTCTTGAAGGTAAAATTATTCGGTTTGCGGACAAAATTGCTTATGTAAATCACGATATTGATGATGCTGTGTTAAGCGGAGAACTGAAAGAGAACCAAATTCCTCAGAAATTCGTCAAAATACTTGGAAAGAATCATTCCGAAAGATTAAACACAATGATAAATGCCGTAATTTCGGAAAGTTGCAATAAGCCTGATATAATTATGGAAGCTTCGGTTTATGAAGCGATGATGGAACTTCGCAGTTTTATGTTTGAAAATGTGTACCTTCGTCCTTATGCAAAAAGAGAGGAAGAAAAGGCATTTCATATTATAGAAAGTCTTTATAATTTATATGTCTCAAACCCTGAACTTATTGAGGATATGGAAATTCCTGATGAAAGCCAGGTTCTCATAAAGGTGAGGGATTATATAGCTGGTATGACGGACAGATATGCAATGGATAAGTTTGGTAAATATTTTATTCCGTCAAATTAAATTTTTCAGAAGGAAAAAGGAAATCTTTGTCGAATAATAATGTAAAGAGGTGAGAAAATGGCAATTTCATCTGATTTTCAAAGCTTTATAGATGAAGTGATTGAAAAGAATGATATAGTGGAAATCGTTTCGGAATACACAAAGCTGAAAAGGGTGGGAAGCCGTTTTCAGGGACTTTGTCCCCTTCACAACGATAAGAAATCTCCGTCCTTTTCTGTTTCGCCCGATAAACAGTTATTCCATTGTTTCGGTTGCGGAGCGGGAGGAACGGTTATACATTTTATAATGCAGAGGGAAAATCTGGATTTTATGGAGGCTTTGAAGCTTCTGGCGGACAGAGCAAGAATACCGATGCCCGAAACCCGCACTGTGCAAGAAAAAAATGAAATGGCAAAGCTCCACGAAAAGAAGCAGAGGATGTATAAAATGAATTCGGATGCAGGAAAGTTTTTTTATTCCTGCCTGAAAGATAAAAAATATTCTTATGCCCTTAATTATTTGGAAAACAGAAAAATAACTGCAAAAACCATAACAACCTTCGGTATAGGCTATGCCCCTGATTCCTGGAATATGCTTCTTGACCATCTTAAAGGTCTTGGGTACAGTGAAAATGAAATTACAGAATGCGGCCTGGCGGTAAAAAGGGATAATGATAATTCTTATTTTGATAAGTTCAGGAACAGAATAATGTTTCCTATTATTGATTTGAGAGGAAATATTATAGGCTTTGGAGGAAGAATTATTGATGACAAGTCGGATGCGGCAAAGTATCTTAATTCCCCCGAAACATTGATTTTTAAGAAAAAAGAAAATCTGTTTTCTATGAATTTTGCAAAAAATTCAAAAGAAGAAAATCTTCTTATTATGGAAGGCTATATGGATGTTATATCCTTGTATC
>JAZNFO010000005.1:0-11963 GCA_045575975.1 Clostridia bacterium
AATTGATTTTAAAGATAAAAATATAGTTTTTGAAGATTTTTACCTATCCGAAAACAGGAAAACAGAATTTGATTCTGTAATGAATATAAAAGAAAGAAGCGTGCTGTAATGCCTTATATTGAACAGGATAAAGTTGATGAAAGGACAAGAGAAAAACTGGAGGCAATTATTGAAAAATCATATGCATCATATTGGAAAAAGAAAAGGCTTTTTGATATTTTCTTTGCAACATTGATTTTATTATTTTTTCTGCCTATGATGGCTGTAATTGCGGTTATAATTGTAATTGATGACCCAAGTGCCGGACCGTTCTATAAGCAAATAAGAGTTGGCAGACATGGAAAAGAATTCTATATGTATAAATTCAGAACTATGCGTGCAAATGCAGATAAGATGATTGATGAACTGGTAAAACAGAATGAAATGGATGGTCCTGTATTCAAAATGAAAGAGGATCCTCGTATAACAAGGGTAGGCAAGTTTTTAAGAAAGCTTTCTCTTGATGAGCTAATGCAGTTTTTCAATGTTTTAAAGGGAGATATGACTTTAGTAGGACCAAGACCACCGCTTCCAAGAGAAGTTCAGTATTATACAGACTATCAGAAACTGCGTCTTCTTGTTACACCGGGTATTACATGTACCTGGCAGATTCATAAAAACAGAAATGATGTTCCATTTGAAGAATGGGTAGAAATGGATATTGAATACATACAGACAAGAACCTATCTGAATGATATAAAAATTATGCTAAAAACACCGATAGTTATGCTTACAGCTACCGGAAGATAATTTAATTTGGAGTGAATAAAAATGAAAGTTGCAATGATAGGGCACAAGGTTGTCCCGTCGAGACGCGGAGGAATAGAAAATGTTCTTACCACACTGTGTCCTATGTTGGTTGAAATGGAATTAGATGTTACTTGCTATAACAGGTCATCTGATAAGATTGAAAATGAGTATGTTGGAACAGTAAAAAACAAGATGTATAAAGGCGTAAAAATTAAGAATGCCTGGACATTGAATGTTCGTGGTTTTGCTGCTATGATTTCGTCTTTCACAGCCGCCATAGCTGCATCATTTCGTAATTATGATGTTATTCATTTCCATGCTGAGGGACCTTGTGCGGCTTTGTGGATTCCCAAACTTTTTGGAAAAAAATGTGTTGCAACTGTTCACGGGCTTGATTGGCAGAGAGAAAAATGGGGGAGTGGCTTTGCTTCCAAGTATATAAAATTTGGCGAAAAAATTCTTGTGAAATATGCAGATGAGGTTATTGTTCTCAGCCAGGCTGCTTACGATTATTTCAAGGAAACATACAACCGAGAAACTGTAATCATTCATAATGGAATTAATCGTCCTGAAAAAAGAAATGCGGAACTTATAACAGAAAAATACGGTCTGAAGAAGGATGATTATATTTCTGTTGTTTCAAGGCTTACTGCAGAAAAGGGTATTCACTATCTTATTGATGCATATAAGAAAATTACAACTGATAAAAAACTTGTTATTGCAGGAGATACAAGTGATACTGATGACTATGTGAAAATGCTCAAGGAGAAAGCAAAAGGAAATCCCAATATTATTTTTACGGGATTTATATCAGGTGATACTTTAAGTGAGTTATATTCGAATTCCTACATAAATGTTTTGCCATCAGACCTAGAAGGTATGTCATTATGTTTATTAGAATCTCTTGCTTATAAAAATGTGCTTTTATGTTCGGATATACCTGAAAACACATCTGTTGCTGAGGATAGAGCTATTTATTTCAAAAAGGGAAATATTCATGATTTAACTGAAAAACTTCAGAATTTGTGTGATGATAATGCCTTTGTCGAAAAATTCAGGGATGGCGTGGATGAGTTTATTTTAAATAAATATAGCTGGCAGGAAGTTGCAGAGGCGACTTGCAGAATATATGAAAAATAAAGGTAAGGATTTGTTTTATATGGACAGCAGAAACGATTTTGAAAAATTAGAAAATTATCAGGAACAAATTAAATCACTGTTTAAAAAATTGGTTACGGATGATTTTTATGATTCCTGGGCAGATACTTTTGATATCGAGATTATTGATGATAAACAAATTATGGTTATATATCATGGAACTCAGGATATTAAACTGTTTAAAAAAGAATGCAAGGATAATCTGGTTGCCTGTATTTATTCAATAGTGGGAGATAAAAAGAAAGTAAAAATAACAGAAGAAAGTAATTATAAAGTTATAAGTCCTAAAGTTAAAAATAATATAAGGGCTGCGAATTTCTTTGTGATTGGTATGATTTTTGTTTGTCTTGCTTCTGCTATCATTGTTGTTATGGGGAATTATATTGTTAACAGAAATTTCAGAGAAACTTTTTATAATGTAAGCAGCATTAAGGTGGACAGCCATCTTAGAGTTATTCATGTGTCTGATTTACACGGTACATCTTATGGGGAAAAAAACAAAAACCTATTAAATCGCATTGAAGAATTAGAACCTAATATAATAATTTGTTCAGGAGATATTGTTGATTCCGCAAAAGATGACTTAAACTTTGCTTTGGAACTTTGTAAAGGTCTCTCAAAAATAGCACCTTCTTATTATGTATATGGTAATAATGAGACAGAAAGTATATATGATTTTCCGCTGAATAAATCAGAACTTGATAAAAAATTTGGTTTTACAGAAGAAACAAGAGAAGAAAATGCACTTTTAACACTTAGTGATTCTTTTGAGAAAAAAATCGAAGAAACTGGAATAAAAGTACTTAAAAATGAAAAGGACACAATAAAGATTAAAACCATGACTATAGATGTATATGGTATTCTGACCTCAAATCCTTCGTCTTTCTGGTCATATACAGAAAAAAGTTTTGCAGACTATATTTATGAAAATTCTGATAATCTTAAAATAACAGCAGTTCATGAGCCGTTTATTTTTGAAGAATTTCAACCAGAATTCTGGGGAGATTTGATGGTTTGCGGACACACTCACGGAGGCGTTGTTAGAGTTCCTGTGTTCGGTCCGCTGTATACACATGAGGAAGGTCTGTTTCCTGAAAGAAGCGGAAAATATGTTTATGGCAGATATGATACAGCTGGCAGACCACTTATTGTGAGCGGGGGTCTTGAAAATTCAAATATATTTCGTATAAACAATCAGCCGGAGCTGGTGGTTATCGATATTAATAAATTTTAATTTTGTGAGGAAGATGAAAAAATGTTAACTGCAATGCTTAAAAAATTAATAATTTTAATTATTGGAGTGTTTTTCCTTGTTTCAGTAGCAAGAATATATTTTCGTGGCAAAAATATTAATCATACGGAACGCACACAGATTTTTAAATCATCAGAATATTTCAGTGCATGGATAATTCTTGTTTGTTTCATAACAACTATGATATACGGAGTTTTTAATCATTTTGATTTAAAAAAATCTGTTCATGCAATTATATCCTTAAATTATTCCGAGGCATCTCAGGCACTGAATTCTAACGGGACAAGGTATAATATGGCTGAGATTATTTGTGATGAGGTTGTTGATAAAGCAATAAAAAAAGGTGCCCTGAAAAATGTAACCATGAAACAGCTGAAAAACTGTCTTGTTGTATACCCTTGTGTACAGGGCGGAGTTGATGATGAATCACAGTATCATATTTCAACAGAGTTTGCAGTTGAATACCATGCTTCGAAGGATACAGATCATCTAGATTCCGAAAATGTTATTAAATTGATTACAGCTGCGTATAAGGAATACTATATTGAAAATTATACAGATAACTATAGTCTTGATTCGGAAAAACCTGATTTTCAAGATATGGAATATATGGACATTGTAGCATATTTTGATAAGGAAACGAAATCAATTCTCGACTATCTGTATGGTATGGCAGAAAAGAATCCAAGTTTTGTAACTGAAAATAACAGTACTTTTAATTCTATTGCAGGCAAGGTGTATCAGTTCAAAGAAACACAGATAAATCAGAATTTAAGGTCACTTATTCTACAAAATGGTATTGTAAGGAATAAAAATGAATATATTGACAGACTTTCGTATCAAAACAAGAATGTTGACTTTGACCGACAGAAAAACGATGCTTCTTATGACCTTTGTAATCAGGCCATAAATATGTACAGCGAAGAAATGACCAGAGTTGTGCTTGTTCCAACATGGGATCAATCAGGAAAATATTATATGGGAAGAACTAAAGTCGGCGTCGACGAACTTTCCGTTCTTGCGACAAATTTCAGTAATTATGTAGCATCAAATGAAAAGGAAATTATGGATAATAATCTGGTGATTGATAAAATATCTTCTAACAATTCAGAATTTGGCCTTTATGCATCTGCTGATTCGTTAATAGAATCTATTTACAGCAGTATAAAAGGATTTGAAAAAGAAGCAATTAATGCGGGAAGAGAGTGTTCAAATCACAAAATGAACCAGTGTATTGCAGTTAGTATTTATGGAATTTCTCTTATGAATGAACTGAAAACACTTATTTTGATTGCCGCATTTATTTATGTGACAATAATGCTATGCTGTATTTCAAATAAATTTCCCAGAAAGGCTTAAGTTTTCTAAAGGAGGATTGGAATGAAAAGTTTTCAGATATTCAGATATTTAAAAAAGATTCTGCCGCTTATAGTGATTTTCTGCCTTTTTGCGACGGGGGCTGTTTATTATAAACTTTCAAGATCAAATTCATATATAGCATCAGAAGTTATTCATTATAATGATGAACAGGCGGAAAAAGGGCTTGCACCAACCGGAGAGAAACTTGATGTTAATGAAATTAAATCATCTGCTGTAATGTCAAAAGTTGTTGATAAAATGGGACTTACAGGTATTTATTCGGTTGATAGTCTTATATCAAGAATAAATATAACCCCAATTGAGGATAAAGATAAGGTTGCACAGAAGGATGCAAAGCTGGAGGAAGGTGAAGAATACATATATGAGCCCAGCACATTCATTGTTTCGTTTGCTGCAACAAGCGGAGAAGGTCCTGATTTTGCAAGAACTATACTTGACGAAATTCTTGATGTTTATTTTGAGCGATTCAGTCAGAAATATGTTAATGTAGCCCCTGCTAATAATACCATCGAAAATATCGATAAAAATGATTATGATTTTATTGAAATGATGGAACAGATTGATACAGGAATTGATAATACTCTCAGCACATTGTATCAGAGAATGGAACAGAATAATTTTTACAGATCAACCGATACAGGGATGTCATTCAGTGAACTTGCTGATGAGTTTAACTATTTAAGACAAGTTAAGGTTTCATCTCTGTTCTCAAAAATTTATAAATACCAGATAACCAAAAATAAAGTCGTACTTATTTCAGATTATACAACACGAATCGATAATAATAATATTTCAAACACAAAGAATGACAGTATTGTTGAAGATGTCGTAACCGTAATAGATGCTTATGTCACAAAGATGAGGGAATCAGGAAATACCAATATCAGTTATGAGTATATTCTTGATAATCTTCATGAGAGAAATGTTCAGGATTATGTTGGAGATCAGACAGTTACATACGATGAACTTATATATAGTTGGAGGGACCATAAAGAAGATAAAGAGCATGCAATCATTGATTCTGCATATTGCTCATATATAATAGATACTTTCACAAAATGTACGGGTAATTGTGACGGTTCATGCCAGATTTCTGATAGAACCTGTACGGAGCTTAGCCTTGGGGAATATGCAGTTATACGAGAAGAAGTTGAGAAAGAAATCAATTTACTACTTGATGAACTGACATCTCTTTATGCTGCGACAATGAAGACTAATGATGAATATAATAAATATCTTGGAGCAAGCTATATTTCTGTATTATCTTCAGCATCTATAAGAGAAAGCGTTAATGTTCCCTTATATACAGCAATTGCATTTTTCTTCCTTGTTGTTTTATGTGCCGGAGGGGCAATTATTCTGGGAAGAGCAGGAGATATAATAAATTATATCTTCTATACTGATCATCTTACAGGACTTAATAACAGGGCATATCTTGATAAATATCTGAAATCAAAAGATAAAAAGTTACTTGATGACGGGGTTGTGTACTGGATGGTTGATATATCTAATCTGGTACATATAAACGGTGAATATTCAAGAGATGTGGGCGACTATATAATTAAGATGTTTACAAGCTATATAAAAGAAACCTTTGGAAAATCAAATACGGAATATGTCTACAATGGTAATGGTAGTTTTGTTATGTTGACAGAAGATTCTGATTTTATTACCGTTGAAGATATAATGAGACTTTTCAGATTAAGACTTGACGAAAGAGATGAACAAAGGAATGTTGTTATTGAATACAAAATAGGCATTGCAGAAACATTTAAAGAAAACAAAACAGCAAGAAAATTATTCTCAGAGGCAATAGAAAATAAGAAGGCATATGTTTCTGATTTAACAGAAAAAAGCGTATTATAATTATCAATTATAAAGGATTGGAGGACAGAGAATTTGGAAAATAAAATTCTTGAAAAAGCTAGAGATTTTTATTTTGTGGTTGTAGCCATAATGATGTATTATTTTCTGAATGAATACATTGATATAGGTCTTCATATTACATATCGTCATGCATTTACTCTTGTTCTCTTCTTTTCTGCAACACTTCTGTTTCTTTATAAACCGAATATTGCAAGAGGTTTTACTGCTTTTGGTGATGCATGTGTCTATAGCATCCCTCTTTTAGTCACAACGGTGGTTTCTCTTTTTATTTGGTTTATGGAAACAGTAGATATAGGCGTTATATCAAGAGGTCTATCAAGCTCATTTATATATGCAAATATGCTGTCATTTGCACTTGGTTCAGGTGCTATGCTTTATATTTTTGGTGAAAAAGGTATATGGTATAATCTTATTGCAATTCTGTCTGCAAATATTATTATGATTATTTCGATTATAGCTCAAAATGGACTCGGAAGCTATCTTTCAGAATTTATAACTCTTATAACAACATTTGCAGGAGTAACTGGTGATATTATTATTCAGGCGGAAATTCATGAACTTGCATTCTGCCTCGGTGCATATATGATATATATGCTTTTTAAACCAAAGAAGAATATTATATTTTTTATATTATTTATTTTATGTCTATTTTGCTTTTTATCAGCATTTAAGAGAATTGCGATTATAGCAATTGCTATAGCACTGGCACTAGGGTATCTTTTAAAGTTTATTGCTCACTACAACAAAAAAACTGCAGAAAGACTGGTTATATTTCTTACTGTTTTAATAATAATTTTGCTCATAGGTTATATTGCACTAATAAAAGGAGATGCATTTGAACTTCTTGAAAAGGCAGGTATAAACACAAGCGGTCGTGTCGAAATTTATAATGCAGTTGATGGTTTTTATGAATTTAATCCAGGATTTTTAGGCAATGGAATAGGATTTCTAACATATCAGCTTAACACATTTATGAAAGTCGGTGTAGCATCTGTTCACAATGATTTTCTTCAACATTTTATTGATTTGGGATTTTGGGGTTATATTTTATGGCTTTTATCAATAACTTTGGTTAGAATATTATATTTTGGAAGAAAAGGCAATATCGAAAATGCAATTATAACATTTATGCTTACTGTTTACCTTATAATAGTATCATCAACCGATAATACTATGAATTATCCTCTTTTAACAGGCGTTCTTGCAATTCTGATGACGGGAAATGGATTTGAGAAAAATGTCAGGTCAACTGAACTTAAAATATTCGGATATATTTCAGAGGCAAACAGAGAAGAGGAAAGTGATTCATTATTATGAAAATTTTGATGGTAAATAAATTTCTGTATCCTCGTGGAGGAAGCGAAAGCTATATGCTTTACCTTGGGGAATACCTCAAAAAGATTGGACACGAAGTTGAGTATTTTGGTATGTATGATGAAAACAATACTGTTGGAAACTCTGCAGAAAAGTATACACAGAATATGGATTTTCATTCGAAAGGAATAGCGAGATTTTTATACCCTTTTAAGATAATTTATTCTTTTGAGGCAAAAAAGAAAATAATGCAGGTAATTGATGATTTTAAACCTGATGTAGTTCATATGAACAATATTAACTTTCAGCTTACCCCCTCAATAATTTATGGGATAAAGAAGAGGGGGATTACCCTTGTTCAAACTGTGCACGACTATCAGATGCTGTGCCCTAATCATCTTTTATATAATTTTGATAAAAATACACCTTGTGAAAAGTGTGTTACTGGTTCACATATAAATTGTATTAAAAATAAATGTATTCATGCATCTTTAGTAAAAAGTGTTTTAGGCGTTATTGAAGCAAAACTTTATTCTTTGCTAAAGACATATAAAAAGGTTGACTTATTTGTATGTCCCAGTAAATTTCTTGAGAAAAAGCTTTTGTCTTCGAAAGAGTATTATAAAGGAAAAACCATTACCATACATAATTTTATTAATAAAAATAAATTTACATATAACGATAACAAGGAAGGCTCTTATATTTTGTATGTTGGAAGACTTTCTAAAGAAAAGGGCGTTGAACATATAGCAAGAGTGGCAAAGATTCTTCCTGAATATAGATTCGTTATTGCAGGAAATGGTCCCGATGAAGCTATGTTAAAAGATATTGAAAACATTGAGCTTAAAGGCTTTCTCACAGGGGACAAGCTTACAAAGCTTATGGGATGTGCAAAAGTTATACTTCTGCCGTCTGTCTGCTATGAAAACTGTCCTCTTTCCATACTTGAAGCACATTCTATGGGTATCCCTGTTGTTACAATGAATTATGGTGGAATGGCAGAGCTTGTAAAAGATGGTGTTACCGGCACACTAGTTAAAGAATTTACTTCTAAGGGAATTGCTCAAAAAATAAAGGAAACTATTGATAATAAGGAATATTACAGTAGTCTTAGGGAAAATTGCAGAAGAGAAAAAGACAATATTTTAAGTATTGAAACATATACTGATATTTTGATTAAAGAATATGAAAAATTAATTATGAGGTGAAATCGTGTCACAACCTAAAGTAAGCATTATTGTTCCTGTATATAATGTGGAGAAATATCTTGAAAGATGCATAAATTCACTAATAAATCAATCCCTTAAGGATATTGAAATAATTCTTGTTGATGATTCATCAACCGATTCATCTCCTCAAATATGTGATATTTTAGCAAATAAAGATTTCCGCATAAAAGTTATACATAAAGAAAATGAAGGTGCGGGGATGGCAAGAAATACTGCTCTCCAGCTTGCAACAGGTGAATATATTGGGTTTGTTGATTCTGATGATTATATTGATATAGATATGTTCAAAGCTCTTTATGAAAAAGCCGAAAAATATAATTCAGACCTTGTAATGTCCGGCGTTATTTTCGTAGATGGAAATATGTTCAGTGAAGACGGCGGATGTATTTTAAAAACATATTTTGAATGTGATACTCATTTTGAAACCGCAGAAGAACTTAAAGGCCTTAGAATGGGAATTGTGGGAGCTTTGCCAGAGGATGCTGATGACAGTAAATATGGGATGAGTATATGGAAGAATTTGTTTAAACACGATATAATTAAAAAAAATAATATTATCTTTCAATCTGAGAGGGAAATGCTCTCAGAAGATGCACTTTTTATGATTGATTATATATCTTGTATTAATAAAGCGACAGGTATTAAAGAAGCATTTTATTATTATTGCCGGAATGAGGATTCGATTTCGAAATCATATAAAAAAGACAGATTTGAAAAGAGTCTTGTTTTTGTGAACGAAGTTGAAAAAAGATTTAATCGGGATATCAAGCCGGAAGTATATCAAATCTATATTTACCGTTTTTGGCAGGCGATGTGCAGAGTGCTATGCTCCCAGGAAATAATGTTTTCTACTGATAATAATATAAAATATGGTGAACTGAGAAAAAAATTAAGAGAAGTTTGTTCTCATAACTTAACTGTGAGAACGCTTAAGTCATATCCCATAAGCAAATTGCCTTTTAAACAAAAGATTTTTGCTTATGGTATAAAATATAAATTGTATTTTCTATTAAAATTACTCGTCGAGTTAAGACGGGGATAGGAGATGGATATGTTTTTTTCGGTTATAGTACCTGTTTATAAGGTTGAGAAATATTTATCAAATTGCATAGAGAGTGTTTTAAAACAGACATTTTCTGATTTTGAACTTATTTTGGTTGATGACGGATCTCCTGATTCCTGTCCACAAATTTGCGACGATTATAAAAAAAAGGATAATCGTATAAAGGTTGTTCATAAAGAAAACGGCGGACTTGCCAGTGCCAGAAGAACTGGAATAAAAGTTGCTGAAGGAGATTATGTATTTAATCTTGATTCTGATGACCTTATAGAAAACGACACTCTGGAATGTGCTTATAAAATAATAAAAGACACTGATTGTGAAATTGTTTCTTTTTCTTACAGATGGGTTAAAAACGGGCAGACGGTTGATGTGACCACTGACGGTCTTGACGAAGGTTTTTACAATAAAAGCGATATTGAAAAATATATTTTTCCCAGACTTTTAATGGACAAAAATATGAATCATATATCATATTATTTGTCAGGCAAAGCAATAAAAAGAGAGTTTTTAACACCACATCAGCTTAATGTCAGTGAAAAAATTTCATTGGGAGAGGATTACTGCTGCGTTGTTCCCTGCTATCTTAACGCAGAAAGTGTTTATATAAGCAAAAAAACAGCTTATTTATACACTATCAGAGAGGATTCTTTATCAAAGGAATTTAACACAAAGCAAATTCAACTTATTGAAGATGTTATAAATGAAATAATAAAAAATGATATAGAAAAAATAACTGATTTCAATGAACAACTTTGCCGTTATTCATGTTTTATGTGTTTTACTATATTAGCATCAGCTGCAGAAGGAAATCACTTTAAAAGTTTAAATAAGCTAAAGGAAAACATTATTAATTCATCGCACTATGAAAAAATTCCATGTGCTGATTTTGATAATATTTCATTAAAGAGTAAAATTGCTATATCTCTTATGAAAAAGGGATGTTATAAAACTGCATTTTCTTTTCTTAATTTATGCAAGTATCTAAAAAATGTACTGAAAGGAAGAAATAATTATGAAGCCTGATATTTCAGTAATTATGAGTGTTTATAATGGTGAAACATACCTTGAAGAAGCAATAGATAGTGTTATTAAGCAAACTTTTACAAACTGGGAGCTTATTATAATAAACGATTGCTCAACGGATTCAACAAAAGAAATACTTGCAAAATTTGCTTTGAAAGAAGAAAGAATAAAAGTATATACAAATGAAGTTAACCTGAAACTTCCAGCATCTCTCAATAAGGCTATTTCGCTTTGCAACGGGAAATACATAGCAAGAATGGATGCAGATGATATAAGTCTCCCTGAGAGATTTGAAAAACAATATAAATTTATGGAAGAAAACAGTAATATAGCATTATCCTCCTGCAGATTTTTGACAGTTAAAAACGGTTTTTATTCATCAGGTGGTGCCGGAGGAAGATGCGATTATGATGCACTAAAAGCAATGCTTCTTGTTGCAAACCCTATATTGCATCCAGGCGTTATTGCAAAAGCTGAAGTAATGAAAAATTTGATATATGATACCACACTTACCTGTACTGAAGACCTTGAGCTCTGGACAAGAATGGTAATGGAGAATTATAAAATACAGATTCTTCCCGAATGTCTTTTAATATATAGACTTCATGATAAACAAATAACAAGCACAACACTAGAAAGACAACATACTGAAGTACTTAAAATTGAACAAAAGTATTATGCATCTCTTTTGAAGGAAATGGATGAGGAGATGCAGAAGTTTTATATTGGCGGTATCTATTTCAAGGAGAATGCGGATATAGAAGAATTCTTTAAGTATGCAAAATGGTTAAAGGATATGACAAAAAAACATTTTGACAAAAACGCTGTAAACTATGCACTTTTTGAAATTTTAGCTGAATATAAAAGA
>JAZNFO010000006.1:0-2780 GCA_045575975.1 Clostridia bacterium
AAACTTGAATCAGGCAGAGGTAAATATTATGTAATCTGGCTTGATAAAAGAAACCGTGATTTGAAAAAATACTATTTGGATAATCAAAATAACACTATTGTTTAATATTTTTAATGTAAACGAGGCGGCAGTAACTCTGTCGCCTCGTTGTATAGATGTCTTGTTATGATATAATTTTTTTTGATATCAACTGTCCTTATAGCGTACTTGCCAATTTTTTTATTAAATCTTTCATTTCCGGATTTTGAATAAGTTTTAATAGCGTTTCTGATTCGTTATCTATTTCATCTATGGTAAGCTCTTGTGGTGGTGCTTGCTGATTTTTAAAGTTTTCTAAATGCGAATTTTCATATTTTGAATAAAACGCTTCTTCAAATTTTGCTGCATTATATTTTCGGTCCTCATCTATAATATGTGAATAGACATCGGTTATCATTTTTACCTGTGAATGTCCTGAGTCTCCCTGAACAGATTTTACATCTCCACCGTTAAGTTTAAGCTTGTATGTAACACTTGAGTGCCTTAAACTGTGAAAAACAATGTGAGGCAGGTTATTATCCTTTATCAACTTTTGTAAAGCTCTTGTTATAATCTGACTTTCCATAGGTCTCCCGTTAGGTGAACAGAATACAAGATTATAATCAAAATATTCTTCTCCAAAAAGATCTATCAGCTCCTGAATGTCATCATATCTTTTGCTGAGCATCAAAGCTACCGTTTTTGGTAAATATATCTTTCTGACACTGCTTGTGGTTTTGGGTGTTTTAAGCACCAAAACGGTTGTGTTTCTGCTAAATACAGCAGGGAATTTTTTTATTACATCTTTTTCGTCGAGCTTCTCCATAACCTCTTTGTTAACTCTTTGAAGCTCTTTATTGACAATGATGTAAGATTCTCCTGATGCAATACTTGCTTCAGAGATTTCTATACAGTCCCAAGTAAGTCCAAGCATTTCGCCAATACGCAAAGAACAGGCAAATGCAAGATTAAGCGCTAATTTTAATATTTCATCATCGCAAAGTGAAATTGCCTTAAAAAGTGTTTCTGAATCCCATATTTCTCTTTCCTTGCGTTCGGTTTTCGGAACAGTTGCATTCAGGCAAGGATTTTTTGATATTAATTCCCATTTGATAGCCTGATTAAAAGCACATCTTAATAGCTTGTGTATTTCTCTGATAATATTTGCGGACACCGCTTTTTCGGGTGATTTATATGAACTAACAAATTTCATATTAAGCAAATCAAGATAATACTTCTCTATAATTCTAGTATTTATATCTTTCAATTCAATTTGCCCGATAACAGGGTTAATATAATGAGATATCAAGCTTTTTCTGCCTTCATATGTCGACATAGCCCATTTATTTACACCGTAAATTGTTATATAGTCATTCAACAAATCTGCTACAGTTTTAGCTTCATAAACTAGGAATGTTCCGTTTTGCTGCTGATATTCAATCTCACTCTTTCTTTTCCTGGCAGCTGTATTTGTATCAAAAGTTTCCCATTTCTGCCGTTCTTTTCCCTGCTCATCAGTATATCTATAAACAACACAGTACTTATTCTTTCGCCTGTATATCGAAGCCATTTTTTGAGTTCCTTTCTTTTTCAGATTTCTTTACATAATGATGTTGGTTTTTATACCAATTATCATAACTCTTTTTGTCCACTCTTTTAGTGTTTTCAACGATTATTATTTTGATAGTTTTTTCTCGGTGCATAAGCTGGGATGCTGTTGTTCTTGATATCCCCAAATCTTCAGCAATTTGCTGTATGGAAAGAACTTCTCTGAATTTGCTTCCCGGCGGAGGACCATTAGTTTTTTTATAATGAAACTGTTCTGCATATCATTCCTCAAAGCTATCAATCATTACACGAAGAACTCCGGCAACTTCTCTTGTCTCAAAGAAATTCTTTTTTACAAGCCAATATGATTCAACCTTTTTTAGACCTAACAACTCCCCCATTTCTTTTACAGACATACTCTTTTTTTGCTTTGTTACAGTCATACAACTTTCGTCCATATCTGTCACTCCTTTTTTGTTTTCTGTATGCCTTAATTTTATCAAATACAATGTTATTTGTGAAATGTGCGATTTTACTCAAACATTCTATTATCCAGCCATTCATCAAAACTTTTCTTTGAAATGCGTATTGAATTTCCGATTTTTACAGTTCTGAACAAGCCTGAATTTGCAAGGGTATAAGCAGCATTTTTTCCAATGGCAAGAATGCTCTGTATTTCATTTACCGTATATGTCCTTTTATCTGTTATTAATAAATCTGAATTAATCTGCAACTTTTTTTCTTTGTGTTTATCATTTCTCATAAAATAAAGCCTCTCTTTAGTAAGTAATAATGTGTTTCACTTATTACCACCGAGAGAGGCTTTTTGCATACCTTTAATTGTAAACATTTACAATTATTTAAATGTGAAAAATATTACAATTAGTTTTTTGAAAAATATAAACGTAATGCTTTTAGTCCGGCTTCTATGGATTTATCTTTAGCACTATAATTAACCCCTTCTTCCTTCGCAATTGTTCGTGAATTTTTTCCGTAAATAAAATGTTGGACCAACCGTTCTCTTTGTTTTTCAGATAATGTATCAAGACCTTTATAAAGAATTTCTATGTCTGACTTTTTTATAAAATCTATCAAAAAATCATCTTGCACTAATTCTTTGTTATGTAATTGACATTCACCATCAACAAATCCATAAATGTCTTCAGAACGGATTGCTCTCATCAAATGTTTGTTCTCATTTCTGTTATATATCG
>JAZNFO010000007.1:0-3627 GCA_045575975.1 Clostridia bacterium
TTGTCTATGAATAAATCCTCGCACTTGTTCGTGTGTAAATCCTAATTGTTTCCCTATTTCATTCAAGTTTAATCCTTTTTCTCGAAGTTTATATATTTCTTCTTTGTATTGACTTATATGTCTGTATTCTCGTGGCATAAATAAAAACCACCGGTTAAACCGGTGGTTTTCACTGCCCCTATAAGGGGCTATTACTGGCTTAACCCCTGAAAGGGGTTCTGAAAGTTTAGCAACGCATTACTATCTCGGGCAGCCGCTCATGAGCGGCTGTTTATTTTTGCCTATTTGGTCTCTTTACCCGTAAACGGGTCTACATACTCTTTCATTGTTATTTGGTCTTTTGCGTAGTCCTCTTCTAACTGATTTCTTATGTATTCAGCTATTACCCTTTTGTTTTTTCCTACGGTATCTACATAATAGCCTCTGCACCAGAAATTCCTTGACCCATACTTATACTTTAAGTTAGCATGTCTGTCAAATATCATCAGACTGCTTTTACCCTTGAGATATCCCATGAATTGTGATATACTTATGTGCGGTGGGATACTCACAAGCATATGTATATGATCTATACACGCTTCCGCTTCTATTATTTCTACATTTTTCTGTTCACACAGTTTTCTAAGTATTTCTCCAATATCTTTTTTCAGCTTTCCATATATCTCTTTTCTTCTATACTTTGGTGCAAAAACTATGTGATACTGACACCTATACTTTGAATGTGCACTACTTTTTATTTCACTATGTTTATCTATTTTCATCTTTAAACCTCCTTGTATTTTAGTAATGCGGTCGCCAAACCACTACTATTATACTTGGAGGTTTAATTTATTATCAACCTTTTTGGGGCTTGCTTTGAGCTCGCCCGTTTTGGCTTTGCTGAAGCCTTTTCCCACCCCTGGTAGAACCAGGGGTTTATTTCCACGTCTTAAGACACCAAGTAAAATCGACGAACTTCTGTCGAAATTCGTCGATTTTTGTGTTTACAACTTGTTTTTGTCAAAATAAAAAATGCTTAATCATTGTTTCTTGTAATTTTAATATATTCAGATGGTGTCATTTTATAAAATCTTTTAAACACCGTTATGAAATATGTCTGAGACGAGAATCCGGCTTCAGTACATATCTCTTTTTCATTAACACCTTTAAGTAATAAAATTTTAGCCTTTTCAAGTTTCTGTCTTAAAATGTATGTGCTAAGATTTTCGCCCATTTCTTTCTTGAATATCTGTGATAAATAATCTGCTGAAATTCCACAATAATCAGCAACAGATGAAACACTTATTTTTTGAGAAAGATTTTCATTTATATACTTCAGGCAATTTCTTATGTGCGGTGAAAATTCAGGCTGCTTTTTATTCTTTTTAACATCCTCTGTTAACTTAACAATTTCAATTCCTAAACACATAAATATTTCATTTTTATCAGTCAGTTTATCAATTGTTTTGATTACTCTGTCTGAAAATTCATAGGCCTTAGTTTCGTTAAGTCCACCCTGAATAGCATATCGGGTTGCGAGAGTAATTGTGCTGACTGCCATATACTTGTGTTGCATAAGTTCATCATCAGACATTCGTCCCATAACGATGATAGAATCAAGATTTTTAAGTTGTGTTATCAGGGATTCAATATCACCTTGCTGAACACAAGATAACAATCGTATTTCAGCACTATATGGTGTATGCTTTTCATCAAAAGCATTTTTATTCTCAATGGTCTTAACGGTTACAAGTTCACCTACGTTCATTAAATCACATCTTTTCTTTCAGCTTTTTAATCTCTTTTTTCAATCGTGCGTTATTCAAATCTTCCCACAACGGCATGATAAGACCACCTTTAAGTCTCATTGCAGCTTCGTGCATAGAAGCATAATAGGCAACTCTGAAATCGGTAAATTCAGACATTTCACTATTACTCTTATATGTTTCATACAGACCGTAGGCATCGCCCCACATATTACGGAGTTGGAATAAATCATATTCTTTGTCCGCCCAAATGCTACCGCAAGGGTCTATAAATGCTGTAAGGTTCAAAGTTTTGGTGTCAGCCATTATGTTCATTATATTAAGGTCTGCATGAATAAGTACAGGCTTTGTTTTTTCTTCGGGCAAGTTGTTGAAAAGTTCGGTTGCTTCTACAAGAAGTTGTAACTTTTTCTTACTAAATTTTCCATTGGTTGATAATTCTTTCAATGCACCTAGCCAAGGTTCCTGCTTTTCTTTTTTATAGTATTCGTACCAACTATCATAAACAGGATTTCCCAAAGAACCAAACTTGTCGTTTGTTACGTTATGCCATTCGAGCATGCCTGAAACAACATCATCTGCAAATTTCTGTTTCTGATTCTTGTTTTTTAACAAGAACATCGGATTCAACACATTCTGTCCCTCAACAAAGCTCATAGCTAAAATTGCTGTATCTTCATCCTCATAAACAAAAAGAACCTTGGGCATCTTTACACTTGTATTTCCTGATAGAAGTTTAAGCTGTTCTGCTTCTTCGTATTGTGAACCCTGTACTCGATAAGCTTTTATAGCAATAGTTCTTCCATCGGAAAGCACAGCCTTATAAACTCTACCAAAGCTACCGCCACCAATAAACTTAAACTTATCGGCATTCTTACTCAATTCTTTTGAAACAATCTCCGGTAAAATAGGTAATAAGTGTTTATCGCTATTATCAAGAATTTTCATTTTGTATCCTCCAATATCCTTGCTTTTACAAGTTTATAAGCTTTTTTACTTTCGGGCAGAAAAGAAAACAACTGAAAACAATGGCACATACCTTCAAATTTATGAAGCTCTACATCTACATTTGCATCCTTCATTTTTGTATACACTCTGTCATTGTCACTCTCATCTAATTCTGCAGTTCCGCATATCAATGTGACCTTCGGGAAGTTTTCAAAGCTACCGAATAATGGTGAAATATAAGGGTCGGTTCTATCAACATTAAGCACATATTTTGATATTCTTCTGAGCAGATGAAGATTGTCTTCTACTTTTTTGTGCTTTGCAATTCCATAGAATGGGTCAGTATATGCATTTGTAATTTTAGAATCTCCGCTTGAAGTTGCGTCTGCCCATAAAGAAAAGCAAACGATGTGTCCGGGCAAAGAATAATTATTATCTCTAAGCCATAAGGAAGATGTCATAGCCAATGTGGCACCTGCACTGTCACCAATAACTATAATATCTGAATTGTCAATTCCCTCATCTAATAAATGCAAATATATTTTCACAACATCGTGCATCTGTGACGGGAGCTGATGCTCAGGGAATCTTCCGTAGTCTGCATTTATTACAGTTGCACCGCAGAACATATTGCTGTATTTTTCGGCAAGCTTGCGGTAAAAATCATTCAGCTCAATTTTAAATCCGCCTCCGTGAATCATCAATATAACTTTTTCTGTATTGCAATTCTTATTAATAATCTTTTCGTATTTAACATCTTCAATAGAATGCTTTGTATATGTAAAGTTCTTTGAAGGTTTATATCTTGACTTTTTATCTTTTGTAAGTTTTGCAGCATTATCAGATAATTTTGAACTGTCAGATAATGGAGAATGAAATATCATACGCAAAGTTGCCATAAAGATTTTTGAAGTTACGGACTGCATATTATCAC
>JAZNFO010000008.1:0-3147 GCA_045575975.1 Clostridia bacterium
GAAAAAATGTACGGAGAAAAAAATCGTCTTGGTCTTGCACTTATGCTTTCTTCTCACTTTGATGAAATTATTGCAGAATATGATGAATGTTATGATTTTTCAAAGGAAGGGAAAAGGAGTATTTTTAATAAAAAGGCTGGAAAAACAAACCATATTGAGGCGCTTAGAGAGTCTTGTTTTATTTGTGATAAAGTTAATTCAGAAATGGATAATTTTTATGATACCTTTGTGTATCTTTGGAAAAGGGAGCAAAGTTTCAGGGAAATTGTTATGAAATCAAAGGGCTTTTGCCTTGAACACTTTGACTGTATTGTAAAAGTTGCAAGAAAGAAAATGCCTGAAAAAACTTTCGGGGAGTTTTTTAGTATCGTTTTTGAAAAACAAAAAGAGGAATTAAAAAGAGTAAGAGAGGAACTTGACTGGTTTATAAAAAAATTTGATTACAGATTCAAGGATGAACCCTGGAATAATTCCAGAACTGCACTAAAAAGAATGATAACAAAGGTTTCCTCTTTAAATGTTGAACAGGAATAAATTTTGAATTATATAAATCAGAAAGGTAATGATTATTATGAAAAATTGTCAGTATGAATTTTACAAGGTACAGCAGGTTGATGATTTAAAGCAACTTATTGATTACGCCGGAGAAAATTACGGTGAGCAGGTTATATTTAAATACGAAGAAGATAAAGAAGAAAAGTCTGTATTTTATTCGAAATTTAAAGAAGATATCTACGCTTTGGGTACATATTTCTACAGTATAGGAATGAGAGGGGAAAAAATAGCTGTATATGGAGAAAACAGCTATGAATGGATTGTAGCTTATTTTGCTGCTGTGTGTGGCTCTCAGATTATCGTTCCTATTGACAAGGAATTAGGTGCGGAAGAGGTTACAAATCTTTTGAACGACAGCGAGTCAAAAATTTTGATATATGGAAAGGGTAAGAAAAAGACAGTTGAAGAAATCAAGGAACAAGCTCCATCTTCAGTTGAAATATTTATTTCAACTGAAGAAATAGAAGAACTTGTAAAGAAAGGAAATGACCTTATTTCCTGCGGTAATACAGAGTTTATGGACAACAAAATAGACAGAGAAGCTCTTTGTGCAATTATTTACACATCGGGAACAACAGGTAAGCCAAAGGGTGTTATGTTGAATCAGAGAAATCTTGCCTACGATATGTGTGCAAGCTCATCAAATCTTTTTATTCCAAGCAACACTGTTCTTCTTCTGCCCCTTAATCACACCTTTGGTATGATGGCTTGTGTTCTTTGTATGATTTTGAGAGGATATACAGTTTATATAAATACAAAACTCAGAAATATTCTTCCTGATGTTAAAAAGGCAGAACCTGGACATATTTCTCTTGTTCCGCTGTTTGTTGAAAAATTTTATGCAGGTATCTGGAAGAATGCGGAAAAACAGGGTAAAGACAAGCTTTTAAAGAGCCTTATTGCTTTCAGCAACAAAATGCGTAAAATCGGCGTTGATTTGAGACCTGTATTATTTAAGTCAGTAAGAGCAGCATTTGGCGGAAGACTTGAGATGCTTATTTCAGGCGGTGCTCCCATTGATAAAAAATATATGAGCGGATTCGATGATTTTGGAATTCAGATTGTTAATGGTTATGGAATAACTGAGTGCTCGCCTATTGTTTCAACAAACAGAAATCATTTCTCAAAGTTTGGCTCTGTTGGAACACCTATCCCTGGAACAGAGGTTAAGATTATGAACAAAACCGAAGACGGAGAAGGCGAAATCTGGGTTAAGGGCGACGGTGTTATGATGGGATATTATAATAATCCGGAAGCAACAGCCGATGTTATGAAAGACGGATGGTTCAACACAGGAGATATAGGGAAAATAGATGATGAAGGATTTATATTCATTACAGGAAGAAAGAAGAATATAATAGTATTAAGCAACGGAAAGAATGTTTATCCTGAAGAGATTGAAGAAGAAATATTAAAGGTTTCAGGAGTAGCTGAGGTATTGGTTTATGGCGAAAATGATGTTCTTGTTGCAGAGATTTTCACCGAAGAAGGAGATATGCGTGATACAATAAAATCGGATGTTCAGAAAATCAACAATATATTGCCTTCATATAAACAAATCAAGCATATCAGATTCAGAGATACTGTGTTTGAAAAGACAACCACAAAGAAGATTAAAAGATTTTTAAATAAGTAATCTGCTGATTTGGTAAAAATTTTAATCTTTTCAAACTCTCTTGTTTGTGTTAGAATGGGTAAATAAGGAGTTGGTCAGAATGAAGATTGAACGAATTAGTGATAAAAAGATTAAAATCTTGATAAACAGCGAAGATGTGAAAAATTGGAATGTTAATATAAAGAAATTAACTGATAATACTCCCGAAGCACAAAATCTTTTCTGGCATGCAATAAGGCAGGCGGAAAGGGAAGTTGATTTTTTGGTTGGTTCGTCAAAACTTGTGGTTGAGGCAATTCCTCTTGATAACGACGGATTTGTTATGATTATAAGCAAGGTTGATTCAGAAGATGAGGTTGTCAGTGTTATTGCGAAAAATGCAAATGTGAGACTCAGAACAGCTGAAATCAGAATAAGAAAGGCAGAAAGAAAAACAGAAAAGTTTGCAATATATAAATTTAAATCTTTTGATGATTTATGTGGCGGTGTAGGAGAAATTTATCATTTGTTTATTGGTGCAAGTCTTGTTTATAAATATAATGATGAATATTATCTTAAACTGAAGCCTGTTGATATGTTCAGGTTTTATGAAATAGATTGCAAGATTTCGGAGTTTGGAAAAAGATGCATTAATGTATCTGTGCTAGAGGGTTATCTTAAGGAGTATGGAGAGGTTCTCATTCCATATGAGGCTGTTGAAAATATTTCATATTATTTTCTTTAAACTAATAAATATTCGGAAGATTAGAGCTCTTCCGAATATTTTTTTGTATATGGTAATATAATTTATCAATTATATTTTAAGGAGAATTAATATGGATGAAGCTAAGGGTATTCATAAGATTATAATAGAAAATAGAGAAAAAATCACTATTTCGGGTGTATCTGATGTGGAAAATTTTGACGAAAGAGAAATAACTTTATATACTGTTGACGGAGCGATTCAACTTTTTGGAGAGGATTTCAAAATTAATAAA
>JAZNFO010000009.1:0-45278 GCA_045575975.1 Clostridia bacterium
ATATAAAGTTTTGAGTATAATATTATAAAAATGGGGTGATATAGCTTGGAGTATATTTTAAATATTGATTTTTATATCCTTAATTTTATTCAGGATTATTTAAGATGCGGTCTTCTTGACCATATTATGGTCTTTTTTACAAAGCTTGGAGACGGTGGTCTTATCTGGATTATCCTCACCCTTTTGTGCCTTTATTCCGATAAATACAGAAAACTTGGTGCCGCTATGACTTTTTCACTGGTTGTTGCCCTGCTTCTTGGAAACGAGCTTTTAAAAGAGCTTATAAAAAGGCCTCGTCCATTCACCTTGAACGAGATAAGCCTTTTAATTCCTCCCCCTGCGGGATTTTCATTTCCATCGGGACACACAATGGCTTCATTTGCGGCGTCGGGTGCAATTTACTTTACTCATAAAAAGCTTGGAAAATGGGCACTTATATTAGCAGCACTTATTTCATTTTCAAGAATGTATCTTTATGTGCATTTTCCCACAGATGTTCTGTGCGGAGTGCTGTTCGGACTTCTGTTCGGATATATTGGATGCGTGATTATTTATAAAAAATTTCGTTTTTAAATTGAGGGATATAATGAATAAATTTTTCGGACACCTTAAAACTGTTTTAACTCACAAAAAGGCAGTTTTTTACCATGCGAGAAAAGTTGGAATTCCCGTTCAGGGTTTTTTCCACGATATGTCAAAATTTTCTCTCCCTGAATTTTTAGTGGGAATTAAATATTTCTATGGGGACAAAAGTCCCAACGAGGGAGAAAGAATTGAATACGGATATTCAAAAGCCTGGCTTCATCACAAGGGAAGAAACAAGCACCATTTTGAATACTGGACAGATTACAACCCCAAAGAAAGAAAGGTTATGGCAGTTAAAATGCCCCTTAAATACTGCATTGAGATGTTTTGCGACAGGGTTGCCGCAAGCAAGACCTACCAGGGAAAAAATTATACGAACAACCATCCCATAGAATATTTTATAAGAGGTAAAGACTTCAGATTTATTCACTCCGAAACCTCCGACCTACTTGAATCCTGGCTTGTTATGCTTTCGGAAAAAGGTGAAGAAGAAACCTACAAATATATAAGAGAATACTATAAGAAACACAAAAAAGATAAAGCTTAAGGAAAAGAGGCTACATTTTGTTTACAGCAGATAATTATGATGTTATAGTTGTTGGCGGCGGACACGCAGGTGTGGAGGCCACATTGGCGGCGGCAAGGCTTGGAATGAAGACTTGTCTTTTTTCCATTACCTTAGACCAGCTTGCAAATCTGCCCTGCAACCCATGTATTGGCGGAACTGCAAAGGGACATCTTGTTCGTGAGATTGATGCCCTTGGAGGCGAAATGGGAAAGGCCGCAGATAAAACCTTTATTCAGTCAAGAATTTTAAACAAAGGCAAAGGCCCCGCAGTTTACTCATTAAGAGCACAAATTGACAGACGCCATTATCAGGAAGAAATGAAGCACCGCCTTGAGCTTTCTGACAATGTTCATATAAGACAAAGTGAAATCTGTCAGGTTCTTACAAATGATGACGGCAGTGTTTCAGGTGTTGTTACAAGAGCCGGTACAAGATATAACTGCAAGGCGGTTATTATTTCAACGGGAACATATCTTAAGGGCAAAATCTTTATGGGGGATTTCAATATGGAAAGCGGACCTGACGGTGTTTTTCCTGCAAACTATCTCTCAAAAAGCCTTGAAGAAATAGGAGTTGAGCTTGTTCGCTTCAAAACGGGAACTCCCGCAAGAGTTAACAGACGAAGCATTGATTTTTCAAAGCTTGAAAGACAGGACGGAGATGAAAAAATTACTCCATTCTCCTTTGAAACAACCGAAGAACTTAAAAATCAGGCAGAATGCTATATAACATACACAAACGAGAGAACTCACAAGGTTATAATGGACAACATTCACCGCTCACCCCTTTACGGAGGGGAAATAACGGGAGTTGGGCCCAGATATTGTCCTTCAATCGAAGATAAGATTATGCGTTTTAAAGATAAAGAACGACATCAGCTTTTCATTGAACCTATGGGACTTAACACAGAAGAAATGTATATTCAGGGATTTTCAAGCAGTCTACCCGAAGATGTTCAGATTGAAATGCTTCACACTCTTCCCGGCCTTGAAAATGCTCAGGTTACAAGAAATGCTTATGCTATTGAATATGATTGCTGCAATCCGCTTCAGCTTAAGCCAACTCTTGAATTTAAAAAAATAAGCGGGCTTTTCGGAGCAGGACAGTTCAACGGAACATCAGGCTATGAAGAGGCTGCAGCTCAGGGACTTATTGCAGGCATAAATGCCGCTCACAAAATTCTGGGTAAGGAGCCATTTACTTTGGATAGAAGCGAGGCATATATCGGCACACTGATAGATGACCTTGTTACAAAGGGCACAAATGAACCATACAGAATGATGACCTCCCGCTCTGAATACAGACTTCTTTTAAGACAGGACAATGCCGACGAAAGACTTACCCCTCTTGGATATAAGCTTGGACTTATTTCGGAGGATAGATATAATAAATTTCTTGAAAAATACAAACTTGTTGAAGAGGAAAAGGAAAGACTTGCAAATCTTGTTTTTCCGCCCTCAAAGGAAGTTAATGATTTTTTAGCAGAGTGCAAAAGCACCCTCATAACAACGGGAATAAAAGCATCTGAGCTTTTAAAAAGACCTGAAGTTACATATGAGAATATGGTAAAAATTGATAAAGGTCGCCCCACACTTCCCGACGATGTTAAAGAGCAGGCTGAAATCAGCATCAAATATGAGGGTTACATTAAAAGACAGCTTTTGCAGGTTAATCAGTTTAAGAGACTTGAAAACAAAAAAATGCCCGACGATATTGACTATATGTCAATGGACGGATTAAGAACAGAGGCAAGACAAAAGCTTGAAAAAATAAGACCTGCATCTCTTGGTCAGGCATCCCGAATTTCAGGGGTTTCTCCTGCTGATATTGCTGTTCTTCTTGTATATTTAAAATCACTGTAGAAAGGTAGATAAAAATGATTACTAAGGACGATTTAAAAATGCTTTCCGACCTTTCAAGACTTTCTTTCACAGAAGATGAGCTTGAAAAATACGCAAAGGATATGGCATCTATTATGAATCTTATGGACAAAATCGGTGAGTCCGATTTTGAATACAACCCTATAGATAACACTAATGCCGTTCCATTTTCTGCTCTCAGAGAAGACAAGGTTGAGACATTTGATAATATGAAAGGTATTACAGGCGGCGGGCCAAGCGTTATTGAAAATATGTTTGTTGTTCCTAAAGTTGTTGACTAAGGAGGGTTTGATTATGAAAATTACAGAGCTTAGAAAAAAGCTTGATAATAAAGAGATTTCATCAGTTGAAATCACAAAGGATTATCTTAAAAAAGCAAAAAAGCTTAATCCCGAGCTTGGTGCATATATAACCATTTGTGAGGATGAAGCACTTAATATGGCAAAGTGTGCCGATGAAAAAATTGCAAAGGGCGAAAGCTCTATGGTTCTTGGTATTCCCGTTGCAATTAAAGACAACATTTGCACAAAGGGAATAAAAACCACCTGCGCATCAAAAATGCTTGGAGAATATATTCCTCCATATAATGCAACCGTTATGGAAAAACTTCTAGGTGCGGGCAGTGTTGTTATAGGTAAGACCTCAATGGACGAATTTGCTATGGGCGGCTCATCGCAGACCTGTGCATTCACAACCCCCAAAAACCCTTTTGACACCAAAAGAGTTCCCGGCGGTTCTTCAGGGGGAAGTGCAGCAGCAGTTTCTGCTGACATTTGCAGCTTCGCTCTTGGTTCTGATACCGGAGGTTCTATCCGTCAGCCTGCATCATTCTGCGGTGTTACTGGAATTAAGCCAACCTACGGAACAGTTTCCCGCTATGGTCTTGTGGCTTTTGGAAGCTCTCTTGACCAGATCGGACCTATTGCAAAGTCCGCAGAAGATTGCGCCCTTGTTTTAAACACTATATCAGGGAAAGACCCTCACGACCAGACAGCAAGAGATATTAAAATTGATTTCACATCACTTTTAGGCAAAGATATAAAGGGTGCGAAAATCGGCTTGCCAAAAGAATTCTTTGAAGCAAGCATAGACGAAGAAGTTAAAAATGCAGTTTTGAAGGCTGCAGATTTCTATAAAGAAATGGGTGCAGAGCTTGTTGAGGTTTCAATGAAATCCTTAAAATATGCTGTTTCTGCATACTATCTATTAGCCTGTGCAGAGGCAAGCTCCAACCTTTCAAGATATGACGGGGTTAAATACGGATACCGCACAGAAAATCCTGAAAGCTATGACGAGCTTATCAGAAAAAGCAGGAGCGAGGGCTTTGGTGACGAGGTTAAAAGAAGAATTCTTCTTGGCACATATGCTCTTTCAAGCGGTTATTATGATGCTTATTATAAAAAAGCAATGGCTGTTCGTCAGGAATTTAAGCGTGAACATGAAGAAATCTTCTCAAAATGTGATGTGTTCCTGACTCCCACAGCTCCAACCGTTGCATATCCTATAGGCAAAAACACTGATGACCCTGCAAAAATGTATGCAGAGGATATTTGCACAGTTACCGCAAATATTGCGGGAATTCCTGCAATTTCAACAACTTGCGGTTATGACAAAGATGGAATGCCTATTGGTTTTTCACTTTCTGCAAAACAATATGATGACGCTAAGCTTATTCAATTTGCCGACCTTTATGAAAAGCATTTTGAAAGAAAAGCTCCAAAGCTTTAAGAAAGGGACGGTGAATTATTATGAGTAAATACGATACAGTCATTGGTCTTGAAATACATGCAGAGCTTTCAACAAACACAAAGGTTTTCTGCTCCTGCAATGCCGAGTTTGGCGGAGACCCAAACACACACATCTGTCCTGTCTGCACAGGTCAGCCGGGAGCACTTCCAATTATAAACCACTCTGCTGTTGAATATGCGGTGAGAGCTGGGCTTGCTTTCGGTTGCAGTATAAACAGATATTCAAGATTTGACAGAAAAAATTATTTCTATCCTGACCTTCCAAAGGCATATCAGATTTCACAGCTTGATCTTCCCCTTTGTACAAACGGGAAATTAGAGCTTTCAACGGGCACAGTTGTCCGCATTAACAGAATTCACTTAGAAGAAGATGCAGGAAAGCTTTTCCACGATGATTACAACGGACAAAGCTGGGCAGATTACAACCGCTGCAGCGTTCCCCTTATCGAAATCGTATCAGAGCCTGATATAAAGTCATCGGAGGAGGCTGCTGAATTTGTTTCAAAAATCGGTCTTTATCTTAAATACCTTGGAGTTTGTGACGCAAAGATGCAGGAAGGCTCAATCCGTGCAGATGTTAATGTTTCTCTTAAACCAGCAGGCTCAGACAAGCTTGGAGAAAGAGCAGAAATAAAAAATATGAACTCTCTCCGCGGTATTCAAAGAGCAATCGAATATGAAATAACCCGCCAGACAGAGCTTCTTGATAGAGGTGAAGAGGTTGTTCAGGAAACAAGAAGATTTGACGATGCTTTAGGGCTAACAAGTCCTATGAGAACAAAGGAAAATGCAAATGATTACCGCTATTTCCCTGAACCTGATGTTCTTGCGGTTACATTCACAGAAGAAGATATCGAAAAAATAAGACAGGAAATTCCGCTTCTCCCACACCAGAGAGCAGAAAAATATGTTAAGGAATTTGGTCTTACAGACGAAGATGCAAGGGTTATCACTCTTGAAAAATACATCTCCGATTTCTATGACGAAACAGTTGCAATTTATCCTGAATACAAATCTGTTGCAAATCTTTTCTTAACAGAAATTATGAGAAGAGTTAAAGATACAGATGAAGAAGAAATTCCGATTTTAGCAAAAGACTTTGCAAGAGCCTGCGAAATGGCTGACAAAAACATCGTTAACAGAAATGATGCAAAAACCATTATCCGCATAATGTTTGAAGAGGGTGGAACTCCTGATGACATTGCAAAGGCAAATGGATTTATTGTTGTTGAAGATACAGGTGCAATTGCTGAATTTATAGATAATCTTTTAAAAGAAAGAGCCGATCTTGTTGCTGACTATAAAAACGGAAAAACAAATGTTTTCGGCTTCTTTATGGGGCAGGCATCAAGAGGATTAAAGGGAAAAGCAACCCCTGCTTCCATAAGGGAACATCTTGAAAAAGCTTTAAATGCATAACACAAAAACAGACATAAAAAAAGCAGAGATTTCATCTCTGCTTTTTTGTTTTTATATTGAATATTTTTTTGCATATTCAGAAGCTTTTGATGCGAAATATGTTTTATCGTTCTTCATATCGCGAACCGCCTGATGAACATTCATATTATTCTCAGCTGCATCAATAACACATGCTGCAATATTTGAACAATGGTCTGCTGTTCTTTCAAGATTTGTGATAAGGTCTGCCCAGACAAAACCAGCCTCAATTGAGCAGTTTCCGCCCTTCAAACGCATAATATGTCCGTCTCTGAGCTTTGTTTTTAAACCATCTATTACCTGTTCGAGAGGCTCAACATCACGGGCAAATTCCAAATCATTTTTCGCAAATGCGGTGTATGAAATCGTCAATATTTCAGATACTGCACTGCACAAAACTTTTAATTCTTTTTCAGCATCTTCTGTGAATTTCATTCCTTTTTCCTTAAGCTCTTCTGCTGATTCCAGAATATTTATGCTATGGTCTGAAATTCTTTCAAAATCGCCGATAACCTTTAGTAATTTAGAAACTTCGGAGCTATCGTTATCACTGATTTGATTTCTGCTTAGCTTAACAAGATATGTCCCAAGAATATCTTCATAATGGTCCGCCTTTTCCTCCGTTTCACGGATTTCTTCTGCAACCTTTGGGTCATATGCACCAAGCATATTCAAACCGCTTTTAAATGCTATCACAGATTCAGTTGCCATTTCACGAACAAGTTCTGTGCAGCGTTCAATAGCAATAGGAGGTGTTAACAAAAGTCTTTCATCAAGTTCTACTACTTCTTCCTTCTTATCTGTTTCCGGCACAAGCTTCACCGCCAGTTTTTCAAGCAAAGATGACATTGGAAGAAGCAATATAGTACAAGCAATATTAAATATAGAATGGGCAACAGCAATTCCAAGATATGAAGCTGCCTCGTCAAGAAGCGCAGGCTTTAACATCATAGAAATCAGACTGAATACAGAAAGCCACACAATCGTTCCTATCACATTAAATGATAAGTGAACAATAGCCGCACGCTTAGCATTTTTATTGGTGCCAAAGGATGAAAGGATTGCCGTTATACAAGTTCCTATATTCTGGCCCATAATAATTGGAACAGCTGCCCCGTATGAAACCTGTCCTGTTGCAGAAAGTGCCTGCAGAATACCAACTGATGCTGAACTTGACTGAATTATAGCAGTTAGAATTGCACCTGCCAGAACACCTAAAACAGGGTTCTTAAACATTATAAATAAGTTTTGGAAAGCCGGCACGTCAGCAAGGCCTGATACCGCTGATGACATAGTGTCCATTCCGAACATCAAAGTTGCAAACCCAAGCAAAATTGTGCCTGTATCTTTTTTCTTGCTCGATTTTCCAAACATCAATAATGCAGTACCAATCAAAGCAAGGACAGGGGTGAAGGATTTTGGTTTTAAAAGCTGAATAATTAGGTTATCTCCCGATATTCCCCCAAGACTGAGGATCCAGGCTGTTACGGTTGTTCCAATATTTGCCCCCATTATAACTCCAATGGACTGCTTAAGTGAAATTATTCCAGAGTTTACAAAACCAACCACCATAACAGTTGTGGCTGATGAACTTTGAATAACTGCTGTTACACCAAGACCCGTTAAAAATCCCGCAATCTTATTTTTTGTGAGTCTTGCAAGTATTTTTTTAAGGCTTCCTCCGGCTCTGCGTTCTAAGGCATCCCCCATTACGCTCATACCAAAAAGGAATAAACATAAACCACCAATTAAAGTTAAGACATCAAAAATATTCATAATCTATGTACCTCGTTTAAGTCTATTGTCTTAATTTGCCTTTACCGCTTCAAAATCTTCTTCAATTTCCTTTGAAGGCATCTTTGTTAAAAGTGATACAACTACAATACAAATTGATGAGAAAATAAATGCAGGAAGAAGCTCATATATTGCAAAGGCACCACCCAGTTTTGCAATAACAAGTTTCCAGAGGAATACCATTCCTGCACCACCTACCATACCTGCAATTGCACCGGGACGGTTTGTTCTCTTCCAGAAAAGGGAGAACAACATAAGCGGTCCAAATGTCGCACCGAAGCCTGCCCAGGCAAATGATACAATATTGAATATAACGCTGTTTTCATCAAGAGCAATATATATAGCAATTAAAGCTATTGCAAGAAGAGTTATTCTTGTGATAGTCATAACCTGCTTATCTGTTGCATCCTTTTTGCATACACCCTGATAGATGTTTTTAGCAAAAGCAGATGCTGCTATAAGAAGATATGAATCTGATGAACTGATTGTTGCGGCAAGTATTCCTGCCATTACAAAACCAGCAAGGATTGCAGGAAGTGAGCTTGTTGCAAGAGTTATAAAGATATTTTCTGCATCAGATGCTGTCAGGTGAGTTGTTGGATAAAGCTGTCTGCCTACAATACCTATAAACACAGCAACCGCAAGAGAGATAACAACCCAGATCATAGCAATTCTTCTTGAATTTGTTAATTCTTCTTCTTTTCTGATTGCCATAAATCTTAAAAGAACCTGTGGCATACCAAAATATCCAAGTCCCCACGCAAGCATTGAGCATACGCTGAGCCATCCATAATCAGAAATTTCACCAAAAACCGGTTTTCCTGCTTCAACTAATTGAACACCGTCTTCAACAACCGGTGTTGCGAGACCAAAAAATTCTAAAAATCCAGGGATGCTCTTTGCATTTTCAATAACAGCCCCAAGACCACCTGCACTGATTGTGCTTATAATAACGATTACCGCAAGTGCTATTATCATTACGATACCCTGCATAAAATCAGATGCACTCTCTGCAAGAAATCCTCCAAGCAATGTGTAAAGAAGAACGAATATTGCTCCGACTATCATCATTGAAATATACGGAAGTCCGAATAATGTTGAGAAAAGCTTGCCGCAGGTTACAAAACAGCTTGCAGCATAAACTGTGAAGAACACAAGAATAAATACTGCAGAAATTGTCATAATAATCTTTTTGTTTTCTCTGAATCTGTTTGAGAAAAATTCGGGCAGAGTGATAGAGTTGTTAGCTCTTATACTGTATCTGCGAAGTCTTTTTGAAACAATAAGCCAGTTTAAATATGTACCTATTGCAAGACCGATAGCTGTCCATGCAGCGTCTGCAAGCCCACACCAGTAAGCAACGCCCGGAAGCCCCATAAGGAGCCATCCACTCATATCAGATGCTTCTGCACTCATTGCTGTTACCCACGGGCCAAGTGAACGACCGCCTAAAAAATAGTTTTCTGAATTTGTGTTTGCTTTTTTAGAAAATACTACGCCAATCACAATTACAATAGCCATATATATAACCATAGCTATTAAAATCTGCATTGTTTGACTGTTCATAATTTTCTCCTCCTATTGATTTATATTATTTTAATAATTTTACAAATAAAAATTTACCATTTTACATTATATCACCATATGGTATATATTTCAAGTATTTTTTTACACTAAAAAAGCCGTGCACTGCACGGCTTTTAAATTTTTATTTTTCCAGGCTTTCAAAATATTTCTCTACCCTGACTGCATTTTCGTGAGTTCCGATTTTTCTTTCGTCACCCTTTTCGCTTTCATACAGAGCTTTTGTTAACCAGTAAAGCTTTGTATTTTCCTCTAATCCAAGCACTTTTCTTATTTCAGGATAATCACTTATCGGGATTACTTTATCAAAGCATTCCCCATAGCTTTCATAAACAAGCTCGAAAAATCTTTCATCCATAATATACCCCATTGAATCTCCTGCTGAAATTTCTGTCTGTAATCTTAAAAGTGCCGCCTGAGTTTGTTCAGATGCATCATTTAAGCTTGCATAACAGGGAGCAATCCAGATGATTGACTGAGCATCAGAGTTTATATCCTCGATGTTTTTCTGGAGCTTTTCATTAAGATTTTCAATAGCTTCACTGTTTATATAATTTGTACTGTAATACGCAATCTCAAGGTCATAATCAACCTGTCTCACACATTCTGAGATACCAAAGGCAACAGCAATAAAAGCAAAAATCACAACAAAAACATGAACCCGATAATAATACCAGAAATTTGCCCACTTTTCTTTTCTGCTAAGCTGTTTCAATTGGTCTCTTGCTTCTCTTGCCTGTTTGTCCATAAGTAAACACCTCGCCTGTTATTTACCGATTTCAAGTATCTTAAGCTTAATAGTTCCCCCAGGAGTGTCAACATCAACAGTTTCTCCCACTTTTCTGCCAAGAAGTGCTCTTCCGATTGGAGATTCATCAGAAATTTTTCCACTGTCAGGGTCTGCCTCTGTTGAGCCGACCACACTATAGCTAACTTCTTCATCAAAATCAAAATCATATATTTTGAGCTTTGTTCCAACGCTTACAATATCCAAATTGATTTCTTCATTATCAATAATTTTGGCATTTTTAAGCATCTTTTCAATTTCAACAATTCTAAGCTCAACCTTTGCCTGTTCGTCCTTTGCCTCATCGTATTCTGAGTTTTCGGACAAGTCACCAAAGCCTCTTGCGTGCTTGATTTTTTCTGCAACTTCCTGTCTTTTCTGGGTTTTTAAATATTCAAGCTCCTCTTCAAGCTTTTTTAATCCCTCATCAGTAAGTAAAACTTCCTTACTTGCCATAATAAAACATCAACCTTTCATTCTATATTAAACTAAACAGTCATAATTTCATCTTGCATATAAATGATATTATATAACAAATTATAGTATTTTGTCAACTATGTTTTTTAAGCACAAAAACCTGTCTTTCAGCCTTTTCATCAGCCTTATTGAAGGAATATCCGTCAAAAACGCCCATTACCTCAAGTCCGGCAAGTTCTGCATATTCCCTGATTTCCTTTTCTCTGTACACCTTCTCGGACTGATATTCATCAAAACGCTTATAGCTTCCTCCGTCCTTAACAAAAAAATTCAGTTCAAAATCGCATATTTCCGATTCCTCATCATAATAATTCTGCCACACATAGAAAACATCTTCTTCATCATACACAAAGGTGTTATTTCCAAGCACCTCTTTTAGTTTATATTCTGAATTAATATCAAAAATGAATATTCCGCCGGGATTTAAATAATTTTTGCAAAGCTTCATCATTTGAAGAACTCCGCCCTCTTCTGTGATATAATTCACACTGTCAAGAGTGGAAACAATAGCATCAACCGTTCCGTATAACTCGAAATCCGTCATATCCTGATTGAGAAAAAGAATATCCTGCCCTTTTTCTTCTGCCTTACCTCTTGCAATATCAAGCATCTCCCATGAAAGGTCAACCCCTATCATATCATAGCCTGCGTCTGCAAGTGCCAAGGTGATACTTCCTGTTCCGCATCCCAAATCAAGAACAAGCTCTGTTTCTATTCCAAAACGGCTGAATACCTCTTTATAATATTCTGCAATCAGCTTATAATCTGCATCCTGCAATTTATCATAAACTGCTGAAAAATCATATTCATACATAAAGGTTACACCTCGTTATAATTATATTTTTTCAAGCTTCACATAGGCTGCCATAAGCTTCTTTTCCCCAACGGAATCAAACATAACCCTGAGAAATGTGTCTGCTCCAACAGCTTTTGCCTCAAGGATTGTTCCATCGCCAAACTTTCTATGGCGAATTCTTTCGCCCTCTTTATATGTTTCCCCCTGATTTGCATCAGCGGTCTTTGGCTTTGAAGGCTCACTTCCGAGCAGGAATGAGCTTTTATCCATAACGGGTGCCTTAACCTTTGGTGTTTCAAAACCGAATTTCTTCTCTTCCTGGGCAATATCAAAAAGTCTGTCAGGGATTTCTTTCATAAATCTTGAAATCATATTAAATTTGGTTGAGCCGAAAAGTGATCTTGACTTTGTGTGGGACAAGAAAAGCTTTTCCTTTGCTCTTGTTATTCCCACATAGCAAAGTCTTCTTTCTTCTTCAATTTCTTCTTCACTGCCATATGACCTGAGCCCGGGGAATATTCCCTCTTCCATTCCCATAAGGAAAACATTTGGAAATTCAAGTCCTTTTGCACTGTGTAGAGTCATTAAAACAACCGTGTCTTGAGCATCATCTAAATTATCAACATCTGAAACAAGAGATATATTTTCAAGTAAATCAAATAAAGTTGTTTCCTCATTTGCTTTTACAGTTTCCTGAACCATTGAAATAAATTCATTTAAGTTTTCCACTCTTGTCATTGATTCAATAGTTTTCTCCTGTTCTAAGGCACTTATCATTCTTGTGTCGGCTAAAACCTCTTTAACAAAATCCTCAAGCCCCATAGTCGTCATTTTGTCTTTAAGTCCGTCAATAATCCCCGCAAATTCAAGAATTTTGTTTGCACTCCTTGAAAGCTCCGTATAGTTATTTGCCCCTTGGCAGACCTCAAACATAGATATATTATTTTCAGATGCAATTTCTACTATTTTATCAACTGATGCATCCCCTATTCCTCGTCTTGGTTCATTGATTATTCTTCTAAGAGCCACATTATCAGAGGAATTCTGTATAAGGCGCAAATATGATGTTAAATCCTTGATTTCTTTTCTGTCATAGAATCGTAGTCCTCCAAAAACCCTATAAGGGATGGCAAAACGAAGAAGACTGTCTTCCACAACACGGGAGAGGGCATTCATTCTGTAAAGCACAGCAAAATCGGAATATTTTGCTCCCTCGCTGCATAACTCTTCAATTTTCTTTGCTATAAATCTTGCTTCCTCATGTTCATTCTGTCCGTTATAAACCAGGATTTTATCCCCGTCCCCGTTTTTTGTGACAAGGGTTTTTCCTTTTCTTGAGCTGTTATTTGAAATAACATTATTTGCAGCATCCAAAATATTATTCGTGGAACGATAATTTTCCTCAAGCTTTATAACCTTTGCGTTTTTAAACTCATTCTCAAAGCCTAAAATATTGGTTATATCCGCTCCCCTGAATTTATAGATACTCTGGTCGTCATCACCAACAACACACAGGTTTTTGCTTTCCCCCGCAAGGAGGCTTACAAGTCTGTATTGAGCGTGGTTTGTGTCCTGATACTCGTCAACCAGTATGTATTTAAACTTATTTTGATAAAGCTTAAGAATATCCTCATTATTTTCAAAAAGCTCAACGGTTTTCATAATAAGATCATCAAAATCAAGAGCATTGCACTCCATAAGTTTTCTCTGATACAGGCTATACACCTTTGCAGAAAGAGCCTTCATATAATCTGTCCCTGCCTCAGCTGCATACTCGGAGCTGGTTTTCAAAATATCCTTTTGGGAGCTTATAATACTCATAAACAGCTTGGGAGAGTATTCCTTACTGTCTATATTAAGTTCTTTAAGACACTCTTTTACAACCGTCTGCTGATCAGCACTGTCAAATATGACAAAGCTCTTGTCATAACCAAGTCTGTCTATATCCCGCCTTAAAATTCTCACACAGGCTGAATGGAATGTGCTTGCGTGAACATCGCCCCCACATTCTCCAAGCTTTGATTCAAGCCTTGCCTTAAGCTCTGCCGCTGCCTTATTTGTGAATGTTATAGCCAAAATATTATAAGGCTTAACAGGATTTACTTTTAAATATTCTTCCATTTCAGGGGGAATTTCAGGAATATCTCCATTTACATACCATTCAAGAATTTCTGCTTCTTCCAAAGTTATTTCAGGCTCATAATCAGAGCTATATGCACAGCCATACTTAATAAGCTGAGCAATTCTGTTTATAATAACAGTTGTTTTGCCCGAGCCTGCTCCTGCAAGAACCAAAAGCGGTCCTTCCGTATGGAAGACCGCTTGTTTCTGTCTGTCATTCAAAGTCTTATATTCTTTTTCAATTGCCTTTTTTCTTATATCCAAAAAATTCAATTTATACAACCACTTTCTTTATTATTCAATAATTCCGCCACCTATACAAACATCACTGTCTGGCTCATAAAAAACTACTGCCTGTCCGGGTGTTACTGCTCTTTGAGGCACATCAAACATAACTCTTACCCCGTCTTTTTCAGGGATTACCAATGCAGCTGCTTCCTTTGCACTATATCTTATTTTCGCCTTGACCCTTATGGGCTCTTCTAATGTTTCAAAAGAAATAAAGTTCAAATTTTTTGCAAAAAGCTCCTTTGAAAATTCGCATCCCTTTTCTCCAAGAGTGACACTATTTGTTTCAGAGTCAATTTTTATTACAAACATTGGCTTTCCAAAGGTCACTCCAAGACCTTTCCTCTGACCTATGGTGTAATTTATAATTCCGCTGTGCTGACCCAGAACATTACCTTCTTGGTCAATAAAATTTCCTTTGGGCATTTTTACATTCGTTCTTTTTTCAATAAAGGAAACATAGTCATTATCAGGAATAAAGCAGATTTCCATACTGTCGGGCTTATTTGCGGTAACAAGTCCCAATTTTTCCGCAATTTCCCTTGTTTCTTCCTTATTTTCAAGCTCACCAAGGGGCATAAGTGTTTTTGAAAGCTGATTCTGATTTAATGAAAAAAGAGCATATGTCTGGTCTTTTTTCTCTGAAGTTGCCCTTTTTAAGAGATATCTTCCTTTTTCTTCGTTAAATTCTATCTTCGCATAATGCCCTGTTGCAATATAGTCCGCTCCAAGCTCCTCCGCAGCTTTCAGCATTGCATCAAATTTCAGATGCTTATTGCACACTATACAAGGGTTTGGTGTTCTTCCGCTGCTATATTCAGCTGTGAAATAGTCAATAACGAAGCTTTCAAATTCTTTTGTGAAATCAACAACTCTGTGTTCTATAGAAAGCTTTTCACAAATGTGCTTTGCATCAGCTTCAGCATGGGGCAGTGATGATTCTCCAGCCCAAAGTCTCATAGTAAGCCCTATAACCTCATAGCCTTTTTCTTTTAAAAGGGCGGCCGCCACACTAGAGTCAACGCCGCCCGACATACCTATAACAACTTTTTTTCTGTCCATATCTATATTTCATCATGATGACCGTGACAGCATGCACAATCACCGTTGCATCCAACAATACCTACTGGGTCTATACCCTTTTTGTTATAATAGTCTGCAATTGCTGAATGAATTGCTTCCTGCGCAAGATTTGAACAATGCATTTTAACCGGCGGAAGTCCGTCAAGAGCTTCTGCTACTGCAACATTTGTAAGCTTAAGAGCTTCATCAATGGTTTTTCCCTTAACCATTTCTGTTGCCATACTTGATGTTGCAACTGCCGCACCGCAACCAAAGGTTTTGAATTTTACTTCTTCTATAACCTTTGTTTCCTCATTGATTTTCATATAAATTTTCATTATATCTCCGCACTTGGGGTTTCCAACCTGACCAACTGCGTTTGCATCTTCTATTTCTCCCACATTTCTTGGATTTGTGAAATGGTCCATAACTTTTTCTGAATACATATTTTTATCCTCGTTTCTATTTATTCTTAACTTCCTCATAGAGAGGAGACATTTCTCTTAATCTTCCAACAATCTCGCAAAGTGCATCTGCAATTCTTTCTGCATCTTCCATAGTGTTTGACTCACCAAAGGTAACACGGAGTGACCCGTGAGCTGTTTCGTGCTTTAAGCCGATTGCAAGAAGCACATGAGACGGGTCAAGAGACCCTGATGTGCAGGCACTTCCGCTTGATGCTGATATGCCTTTCATATCAAGCATCAAAAGGAGAGATTCCCCCTCAATAAATTCAAAGGATATATTTGCATTGCTTGCAAGTCTTTCTGTTGGATGTCCGTTTAATCTGGTATATGGAATTTTTTCCATAACAAGGCTTATATATTTATCCCTGATTTTTGACAGCTTTTCCGTTTTTTCCTTAATATTTAAAGTTGCAAGTTCAATTGCTTTTCCAAGTCCCACAATGCCTGCAACATTTTCTGTTCCGGCGCGTCTTCCTGCTTCCTGAGCTCCACCCTCAATAAGTCTTTCAACTTTAACACCTTTTCTTATATACAGGGCACCTGCTCCCTTTGGTCCGTAAAACTTATGACCTGTAAGAGACAGAAGGTCTATATTCATATCCTTAACATCAATTTCCATAAGACCGATTGCCTGAACTGCATCTGTGTGGAACAAAACACCTTTTTCCTTTGCAATCTTTCCTATTTCTGCAATTGGCATTATAGTTCCGATTTCGTTGTTTGCAGTCATTATAGTTATCAGAATAGTTTCACCAGTTATTGCATCTGCAACATCTTCTGCTGATACCTTTCCAAACTCGTCAACCGGAAGATAAGTAACCTTGAATCCTTCCTTCTCAAGAGCCGCCAATGTGTGCAAGACCGCATGGTGTTCAACCGCACTTGATATGATATGGTTTCCCTTATCCTTTAGTGCATGGCAAACACCTTTTATTGCCCAGTTATCAGACTCACTGCCCGAACCTGTGAAAAATATTTCGGATGCCTCTGCACCAATTGCTTTTGCAACCTGTTCTCTTGCAAGGTTTATTGCTTTTTTTGTTTCTCTTCCCTCAAGATATACGCTTGACGGATTTCCAAAGCTCTCCGAAAAATACGGAAGCATTGCATCAAGCACCTCTTTTTTCAGGGGAGTTGTTGCCGAATGGTCAACATAAATTCTCTTATTCTCCATATAGTCCTACCTTTCTCTGCGGAAAAATACATCTATGAAAAGTAGATTTTTCTCCGTTAGCTATAAATTATTATGCTTTGATAAACTTATTTGACTCCGAAACCGCCAAGGCGTCGCACCTTTCGTTTTCAGGATGTCCGTTATGGCCTTTTATCCAGACAAAAGAAACCTGATGATACTCCACAAGACTGAGTAATTCATCCCACAAGTCAGGATTAAGTGCCGGTTGGTTTTTTCCCCTTTTCCAGCCTTTTTCTTTCCAGGACTTTGCCCAGCCTTTTTCAATTCCGTCGATTAAATATTTTGAATCGCTTGTTATTATAACACTGCACTTTTCCTTTAAAGCCTTCAGGGCTTCAATTGCCGCGGTAAGCTCCATACGGTTATTTGTTGTGCTTTCTTCACCGCCTGAAAGCTCTTTCTTATGTCCGTTATAATAAAGAATTGCCCCCCAGCCTCCCGGGCCGGGATTTCCACTGCAGGCTCCGTCTGTGTAAATTTTAACTTGTTTTAAATCCATAAAATTCTCCACAAAATTAAATATTGATATAACCATAACATATCATTATGTATTATAGCACAATAAGGAAAAAAAATCTACATTAATTTTTATTTTAAAAAAATTTTCTCCATTATATATTAGGCTTTATTTATATAATAAATAAAAAATGTAAATAATATATAAAAACAGAAAGGGATTTTTAAAATGAAAATAGCATTTTTTAATACAAGAGATTACGACCTTAAATGGTTTGAAAAAGAAAACGAAAAATATAACTTCCAGATTAAGTTTTTTGAGCCGAATTTAACAGATGACACCGTTTCCCTTGCACAGGGTTATGATGCGGTTTGCGCCTTTGTTAATGCAGAAATCGGCGATTATGTTTTAAAAACCATGGCGGACTTTGGCATAAAGCTTTTGCTTCTTCGATGTGCAGGTTTTAATAATGTTGACTTAAAAGCTGCAAAAAAATACGATATAACTATCTTAAGGGTTCCAAGATATTCGCCCGAGGCGGTTGCAGAACACGCAATGGCTCTTGCACTTTCTGCCAACAGAAGAATTCACAAGGCGTTTTCAAAGGTGAGAGACAATGACTTTTCCCTTATCGGTCTTTCGGGATGCAACTTTCACGGAAAAGTGGCAGGAATAATAGGTGCAGGAAAAATCGGAGAAGCAATGGCAAGAATTTGTCACGGCTTCGGAATGAAAGTCTTAGCCTATGACATTTATGAAAATCCTGACATTAGAGATTTTGCAGACTATGTTTCACTCGACGGACTTTTAAGCTCATCCGACCTTATAAGTCTGCACTGTCCTCTTACAAAGGATACAATGCATCTTATAAACAGCGAAACCATTGACAAAATGAAAGACGGGGTTATCTTAGTTAACACATCAAGAGGGGCGCTAATTAAAACCGAAGACCTGATTGAGGGAATAAGAGATAACAAGTTCCACGCAGTCGGGCTTGATGTTTACGAAGAAGAGGGGGATTTCGTGTTCAACGATTTATCCTATGAAATTCTTCAAACATCTGTTACAGCAAGGCTTTTAAGTTTTCCAAATGTTATTTTAACATCTCATCAGGCCTTCCTCACCAAAGAAGCACTATCTGAGATTGCATCTGTCACCCTGAGCAACGCTTATGCCTTTGAAAACGGGCTTAATCTTGAAAATACAGTTGAATATAAATAATGCAAAGCAATTTGCATTATTTATATTTGACACGCTGAACCCCCGTGTGTTATAATGAAAGCAAACGATATGTGGGGGAGAGCTTTAATGAAAAAATATAGTCTTTTTATATTCCTTTTATTAATACTCTGTATGCAAGCAACGGTTTTTGCCGCAGAAATACAGGAAAATCAACCTTTTTATGATGGGCAGTTTATGCTCAGATATAAACCTGCATCCGCTCACATAATTTCTAGCGGAAAAGAAGTTTTTTATGATGACATTACAGCTGCAGGTTATGAAGATAGCCAGCCTATATCAACCCCTATTGACTTTTCCTTTGATTGGAATGAAGAAAAAGAAATCCCCAAAAACACATCAAGTGTTATAACCATCGGAGAAAAAACAATTTATCAGGTTGAACCCGACCGCAAAAAGCTTGACTTTTCCAAAAACAATACCTGCTTATTATCAAGCCAGGCTACCTCTTTTTCCTATTCAAAAATCGGAGAAACAAGAAGCTTTAGTGTTTACGATTATACAAATGACGAAAAGGTTTCAGACAGCTTCACATGTTTCTATATTTCAGATTTATGCGAAGTTTTTGTTCAAAACTCTTTGGACTACGGCACGGACTCTGATGCCGTAAAAACCAATATTGCCACTAAGGTTGGTTCTGTATTTAATACATCAATACAGCCCTACCTTACTTCATATCTTGCAGGTTATACAGGATATTACGGCGATTTGAACGGAAAAATCATTATTCTTATAGAAAATATCAAAGACAACTATGAAACCACAAATGCATACAATGCAGGGTACTACTTATTAGGGTCTGCCTACAAAGGGATATTACATATTGACACCTATCCCCTTATGAACAACACATCCCCCTCAACTGCTCCGAATGATGAAGAAATTGAAAAGTCATACGCAACGATTTCTCATGAATTTACCCATATGATTGAAAAAGAAATTACAAATAATTCACCTCACTGGTTTTCAGAATTTCTTGCTATAAGCACAGAAGCATCATTATACCCTGAACGAACCGCAAAAATTCAATATAGGAATTTTTTGTTAAATCCGGGTTATATCAGAACAGGGGCTGTTCTTAATTATACAAATTATGACGAAAACCTGAATATAATTTCTGCAAATTACGCACTTACATATTTATTCCAGAATTATTTACGGGGGCTAACCGCAGATAAAAATGGAAACACTGAAATTTTCCACGATATTTTAGAGGCTGCAAAAAATAACCCATCTAAAACCTTTGAAGAAGTCACTGTTCTTGCTCTTAACGGTATTCTGTCCGAAAACAACTCCGAATTTTCCTTTACAGATTTTGACGACCTGGTTAAAAGCTTTTATATCGCTTTTACTCTTCAGGAAGATTTCGGGAAATATAAATTTTGCGGAATTAATGATATTTCAAAACTAACCACACCATATTCTCCGGACCTGAAAACAACTGGGAAAAGCGGAAGCTGTGTTATATATCCCTATTCAAGAAATACATTTTATGACCCAGATGATATTTATGACTACATTTCATTTTCTTATTCAGAAAATCCATCCGTATATTCTGTAGACTTTCTTGACAAAAATCATACGATTGTTAAGTCTTCTAACGGCTCCTATATTTTAACGGAAGCATATTTTTCCTTAAATGGTAATGTAAACAGAACTCTTTCAAACGGGTCATTATCCGCTAATAATGAATGCTATGATTTAGTCAAAGGGACATTCTTTATGCCGGATACCACCCTTATTTATCCCTTGAGAAACGGAAGCCTCATATTCTATTCTCCCATAAAAAATTTCAATCTTTACTGCACATCACTTGATGACTCGTCAATAAGTGACTCTGTTTACTACAGATTTGATAACGACGGAACATTTGCGATGAATTCCTTTTCAAGTTATCCGAGTTTTAATAATAACACTTTTAATCATTATATACAGATTATTTCAAACAAAGAAAGAAGCATTGCTGTTTTATACTATGCAATTTATGATGCAGCAACAAATATTCTTATCAATTCAGAAAAAAAACTGCTTTCTAATTTTACCCCAAATACACTGTATCGCATAAACACTCCCGCTGTTGAATTTGCTGACACAGACAGTGGAAAATACTATGTGAAAATGTATATTGTGAGCGATGAAATTTCACTTTCTCCAATTGCTCTTCCATTTGAATATGAATTTACAAAAACCTCCATTACAGCCTCGCAAAACGCCCAAGATATGGAATAACTTTTTGTTGACAAAAACTATGCTTTGTGATATACTCTTGAAAGGTTGATGGTATTCGGCCAAAGAATTGGAGGTATATTTTATGCAAAAGGGTAAAGTTAAATGGTTCAACGCTGAAAAAGGATTTGGTTTCATCGAAGGAGAAGACGGAACAGATGTTTTTGTTCACTTTTCAGCTATTGCCATGGACGGCTACAAGACCTTGGATGAAGGTATGGAAGTTGAATTTGAAGTTGTTGAAGGTGCTAAGGGACCTCAAGCTGCAAATGTTACTCGCATCTAATTTGCGAAAGAGCTTAGGTTTTTTTATATAGTTTAAAGACGATAAAGAATCAGGACTCTAAAAGAGCTGTCAAAAATCAGACAGCTCTTTTTAAAATATATTTGAAAATTCACCTGAAAGGATTTCTGGTTATGGATATTTTAACAAAGGCTGTTACAAAGGACGGATTTATCCGTATTTATGCTGTTAATTCAAAAAACACAACAGGCGAGGCACAGAAAATCCACTCCACCTCCCCCGTTGTTACTGCAGCGCTTGGAAGACTTGTTACTGCAGGTATGCTTATGGGTGCTATGCAAAAGGATGAAAACATTGATCTTACACTGCAGGTTAAAGGCGGCGGCCCTGCAGGGCTTATGATTGTTGTTGCAAAGCACGATGGATTTGTTAAGGGTTATGTTGAAAATCCCCTTGTTGATTTACCTCTTAATTCAAAGGGTAAGCTTGATGTTGGCGGTGCAGTGGGTACTGCAGGATATTTAAGCGTTATTAAAGACCTTAAGCTTAAAGAGCCTTATATTGGAAAGGTTCCTCTTAAGACAGGAGAAATCGGGGATGATATCGCCTTTTATTTTGCTCAGTCTGAACAGGTTCCAACTGCTGTTGCACTTGGAGTGCTTGTTGATAAGGACTTATCCGTTAAGGCAGCAGGCGGTTTTATCGTTCAGGTTATGCCTGACTGTGATGAGTTTACTTTAAAAAGACTTGAAAAAGCAGTTTCCGAGGTTGAAAGTGTTACAAAGCTACTTGAAGATAATATCACATCTGAAGAACTTATTTTAAAGGTTATGAAAGACTTCGATGTTGAAATCTTAGAAAGCAGGGAAGTCGGATATCGCTGTGACTGCAGCAGGCAGCGTACAGAAAAAGCTATTAAGAGTCTTGGAAAAGACGAAATAAAGGCCATTTTAGAGGACGAAGGCAAGGCCGAGGTTACCTGTCATTTCTGCAACAACGCCTATGTTTTTGAAAGATACGACCTTGAAAAAATGCTTGAAAAATAATTTAATATTTTTTGTTATTGAAAGCATACGGGAGATTTTAGGAGGTTTTGCGAGATATTTGAACATAACTTGCTGTAATCGACTTTATTTGCTTTGACAAGAACAACAAAAAGTAGTATAATACCACTTGTCGTTAATTCCGAGAGACACGGAAAAAGACAGTATGTGGGCGCATAGCTCAGCTGGGAGAGCATCTGCCTTACAAGCAGAGGGTCATAGGTTCGAGCCCTATTGTGCCCACCATATACGGTCCGGTAGTTCAGTTGGTTAGAATGCCAGCCTGTCACGCTGGAGGTCGTGGGTTCGAGCCCCATCCGGATCGCCATTTTTATTTTTGGCTTTATGCCTCTGTAGCTCAGTCGGTAGAGCAGAGGACTGAAAATCCTCGTGTCGGTGGTTCGATTCCGCCCGGAGGCACCATTTAATATGCGGGAGTGGCTCAGTGGTAGAGCGTCACCTTGCCAAGGTGAACGTCGCGAGTTCGAATCTCGTCTTCCGCTCCAAAAAATATGATAAAAGACGCATATTCAGGCGTCTTTTATCATAAAATATAATATACGGCGCCATAGCCAAGTGGTAAGGCAGAGCTCTGCAAAAGCTTTATTCCCCAGTTCAAATCTGGGTGGCGCCTCCATAGAAACCGAATGATTTAGATGACAGTCTGGATTGTTCGGTTTTTTTGTTATAATATTGAATTTTGTTAAAAAATATGATATAATTAATTCAGGCATATTTTTAATCTGGTAAAAGAATCAATGAAGGAGATATGTATTAATATGGTAGTAACGATTTTATCGCATATTATTGCGGCTTTATATCTTCAAAAACAAAAATATAAAAAATTAGTTACGGCTTGTTTTTGGGGTGCATATGCAATTTTTGCTGTATGTATTATGGTATTTCAAGAAAATGTAATGTACGGATTTTTCAGTTTGCTTTTTATGCATGCTGTTATCTTTTTTATAACAACAATAGGTTCTTTAGGAGAAAAAACCTTTTTGTTTCTTACATACTCGAATTCATTTTGCATATGTATTGGAGCAAACTTGATTTTATCAGATCTTCTGAGTAACAATGCTCATATATCTGTTTATGGAATAGGAATAGTGGTATTAATGCATCTGTTTCTATACAAGATTTTGCTTCCGAGTTATCAAAAAGCCAGGGTGTTCTTTTCTTCTGGTTGGTGGAAACTTAATGTTATATTAGTTTTCTTTTTCATACAGTTTTTGAATCAATATGCTTTCAGTATTGATATGAGCAATGCTCGTAATATAGTTTTTGATTTTGTTATTTTCAGTATTATTTTTTATTTAACATTAATTTTGATTTTTAATTTAGTAAAAGATAGCGCCGAAATGAATAAAAAAACATATGAAAATGATGAACTGAAAAATGTTGCGTATATAGACGTTTTGACAAATATGCAAAATAGAGCAGCATATGAGAAATTTGTCAGAAGGCAAGTAATAAAGCACAGAAATAATGCAGGTGCAATCTTTATTTTTGTTATGCTAGATATTAATGGATTTAAAAATATCAATGATACAAGAGGACATGTCGCAGGGGATAAAATTTTAAAACAAGTAGGTATGGTTATTACTGAATATTTTGAGAGTTATAATTGTGAAAGCTTTAGATTTGGTGGCGATGAATTTGTTGTGCTGATAGAAGATATGCAGTTATCTGATGTTGAGAATCTTATTGTAAAGCTGAATGAAGTATTATTTAATTTACATAATATTACGTTATCTTATGGTTGTTCAGAGGTGGATTTCAATAATACAAAACCTTTTCACGTCGCTTTGAAAAAAGCTGATGCAATTATGTATTCTAATAAAGAGCAATATTATTTGAATTGGCATAATAGTGAAAAAGAATTAAATGGTGAGAAGTTTTCATCTGAATCAGATGACATCTAAACCATTCGGCTCTTACAGAAAAAACGACTTGTTTCGACAAGTCGTTTTTTCATCGATATAAATTCCTGACGGAATTTGCTATATGTACTTCGTACGCGATATATCTTCGATGCGATATGTTGCCTACGGCAACGAGAAAAGGAATTTATATCATATCGCAACGAAACGAAGTGGAGTTATATCGAATTTGCGAAGCAAATATATCGCACGAACGCAAGTGAGTATATCGCCAAAATAGCGTCATCCAAACCATTCGGCTTTTCCAAAAAAAGCACTTCAAAAGAAGTGCTTTTTTCAATGTAATTTTTCCTCTGCAAGCGAAATAACTTCGATATGAAATATTGCCTCGCAATGTGATATACGACATGCATCATATGGAAAGATAAATTTTTCATATAAGGTGCTTACATATATCAAAAATCCCACAGAAATTTATATCACTGCGGAGTCTTTTTCTTATTTGTTGCAATGACTAAATACTATATTTCTCCAAATCTATTCTGCCGTTTAATTCAAAAATAATTCCCTCGGCCTCCAGCAACTGTCTTTGCACTCCCTCGCCGCCAAATGCAAAATCTGGTGCAACTCTTCCCTCACGGTTTACCACTCTGTGACAGGGAATGGATGAAGGGTCAGGGTTATTATGCAAAGCGTATCCTACAACTCTTGCCCAGTGAGGGTTTCCTGCAAGCAACGCCACTTGCCCATAGGTTGCAACTTTTCCCTTGGGGATATTTTTAACAACCTCATATATCTTTTCAAATGTGTTCATAAAGTTCACCCATTATTTCTTTGGCTGGTAAAGCCCAGCCGTTTCTCTGTTTCTGTACTCGTGCTTTTCATAATAACCGATTAATGCGCCGTTATCATCACGAAGAGCAACCATATACACATCCTTATTTTCTTCGTTATTGCGATAGGTATACATGATGTTATTTTCCTTACTCTCTTTAAACCAAGCAAGCACCTTATCTATCATTTCGTTGGCTTTGGAAGGATGACAGTCTCTGATATTTCCACCTGTTAAATCCTTGTGATATCGTTTTATGGCAGACGAATTCATATATACTATAATATCATCCATATTACAAACAACAACCGGAGCCGTGTCCTGATCCAATACACTTTTTAGTAATCTGTTTAACATCTTCTTTCTCCTTTTTCACATTGCAATCTTATTCTATCACATATTCAAAAAAAATTCAATTTAATCTATTAAATTTCACAATAACCCTATCACAAATGCAAAAGTGATAAAAAGTATTTGTTTCATATAAAAAACACACTCAGATTTATATGCCTCCAAATATATAAGGTTTTCTTCCTTTTGTATTAAGCTTTTTTCTTTTTCGTTCCATACGGGACCTTCGCCTATTATACATCTTTTTTTAGAAATAATATCCATACTAACACAAACTTTCCGCCTGCTTTATAAAGCCGTCCTGCTCTTTTTTGTTAATGTTATTCCAAAGAACATTCCAGCCACAGACTCTTATCTGCAAATCCTGATACTTATCGGGATTCTCCTGAGCATCACGGAGAGTATCTGCATCAAATACATTTATATGCATAGCATGACCGCCTCTTTTTACAAAAGTCATAAGAAGTCCAAGCATTGCTTCAAGTCCATCATCGCCCTTAACCGCAGATGGCAAGAGCCCCAAATCAAGACATGCATCATTCGTGAAAGAAGTAGCATCAATTTTTGTTACAGAAAGAATTGCCGCAGTTGCGCCCTCTCTGTTTTGCCCCATTGATGCAGATAAGTTTTTGGAAAGCTCTTCTCCAAGAAGTCTTCCATTTGGAGATGCAGCTGTTACATAACCCTGATCATAAGACATTCTTGCAACATGGAAGCCTAAATTCCATTTCCCGCGTCTGTTTTTTGCATTAGGTCTTCCGCAAACAAGATTTGAAAGAAAATCTGCAATATCAACTGCAAAGCTGTCAGGAAGTTCCTTGTTCTTGCCTGCTTTGTTCCAAAAGGTTCTACCTACAGTGTCAAGGAAAAATCAGAGGGTGACTGCTTCGCCATTAATTTTGACATCTCAGAATATTATCCCAAGAGCAAGCTTGATATTATAGGAAAGACAGTTAACTACATCCACAAAAACTACGCCTCACAAACACTTAAAATTGAAGAGCTTTCAGCGCTTTGCAATATTACCCCTGAATATTTCAGGAAAATTTTTAAAAGCTTTTACGGTATCTCTCCCATAAATACATAAACAATCTTAAAATTACAAGAGCAAAAGAGCTTGTCGAATCTAAGCTCTATTCTGTATCCGATGTTGCAGCTCAATCGGGATATAATGAGCTTTGTCATTTTAGCAGAGAGTTTAAAAAACACACAGGTTTCAGCCCATCAGATTATTTAAAAACCATATAATCGCATATTTATATGCGATTTTTTCAATCTTTTTATCAGTTAACTTTCCAACGGGCGCTTATTTATCATGCTCAGTATGGCTGAAAGTTTTTCCCTTAAATTCAGAACTTTTCATTTTTCATAAAGCATATTATCAAAGGCATCTTCATCATAAGCAAGGCCATTGGCTCCGTCGCTCTGCTGATGTTCAAGCTCGCTTTTTTTTGAGGTTTTCTTCAATATTTTTTCATTAAAATTTTTTTTAAAAAATGCTTGACAAACCAATAACCTTGTGCTATAATAATCAAGTCGGTTGAGCCGATGACTTAAAAATTTTAATATGGCCCTATGGTCAAGCGGTTAAGACACCGCCCTTTCACGGCGGTAACATGGGTTCGAATCCCGTTAGGGTCACCAAAAAAATACACACTCATCAGAGTGTGTATTTTTTTGTGTTTGCGCCCTGAGAAACCGGGCATCATTAATATTTTTACAGACTTCCAATTATTTCACTCATATATTCTTCGGATATTCCATAGGCTGTTATCTTTATATATCCATCCTGTGTTTCCCCTATATATTTAAGGATATCTCCACCTGTATTTTCATCTTCGAACTCCGGCATCTCGCTATAATATGTTATTTCAACTTTTTTTGTTTCCTCAAAATCTGTGTAGCTATACTTTTTTTCTGCTTCATCATATTTTTCGGTTAGTTCTTCAATGCCTTCCTTAAACACTGTCAGCCGCTTATATTCGGTGGGCTCTAATACCATCATTCTAACTGACATATCTGCTGATGGCTCTTCTTCTGTGGTAGATACAGAAATTTCCTCATTTACATTTTCTGCTTGATTTTCGTTCACATCAACACCTTTTTTAACATCAGCAGTAAAACTTTTTTCCTCCGTTTTTTCTTCCTTTATACTATCTTCCTGAACATTTTCTATGGCCTTCATATTTTCAACATCCACAATTTCTTCCGTAACAACTGTTTTATTACTATCAGAGGGCAAAAATCCGTCAAACATTCCCATATTATACATAAAACCTGCCATTGCAAGAACAAAAACCGCAGCTGCTGCAGAGATAATATTTTTGTTAAACTTTATAACCTTTGTTTTTCTTGGTGCCTCTTTTGATTTTTCCAGAATTTTTTCAAGAAGAGCTTTATCTCCTTTGATATCATCAAAGCACGCTTTGTAATCATCTCTAAACAAACCAGGAACCTCCTTTTTGAAATTTTTCTTTCAGCATCTCTCTTGCCCTGTGAAGCTGAGATTTGACGGTTGATTCTTTCGTTTCCATTATTTTTGCAATTTCCGAGACAGAATATCCCTCATAGTAAAAAAGGTGAATAACTCCTCTATATTTCTGTGGAAGTTCCGAAACCGCATAATAAATATCGCTTTTCTCCTGAGTGTCGAAAACTGGCTCATCTTTAGCCTCTGTTAAGGGAGCAGTTTTTTTGAACCAGGAATTTAAAAAAATGTCCTTACTGCAATTTATGGTTACCTTTAAAAGCCACGCCTTTATATGTTCTTCACTTTCAAATGCTTTTTCGTTTTTGAAAAACCTTAAGAAAACATCCTGCACAACATCATCGGCATAAGCCTTATTTTTTGTCTGTGACATCGCAAGACGATATACCATATCAAAATATTTTTCTGTCAGCTCATTCTTGTCAGGGCTGTATTCTGCAGATAAACCAGGCATCCTTTTACCTCCCGTCATTTATAATACTTTTTAAAAACCAAAAAGGTTGCATTTTTTATATAAATTTTTAGCTGTTCTGAAAAATTTCAGAACAGCTAAAAAAATTAAAGTTTTGCACGAATAATTTTTCCGCTTGTTGTTTTTGGAAGCTCGTCCTTGAACACAACAATTCTTGGATATTTATATGGTGCGGTGTGTTCCTTAACATAGGTCTGGATTTCCTTTTTAAGCTCTTCTGTCGGTTCTGTTCCCTGGGTTAGAACAATACTTGCCTTAACAACCTGACCTCTTACCTCATCAGGCTCCGCAGAAACACCGCATTCAAGAACATATGGAAGCTCCATAATAACACTTTCAATTTCAAATGGACCAATACGGTAGCCTGATGATTTGATAACATCATCGGCTCTACCCACATACCAATAAAATCCGTCTTCATCACACCATGCAACATCCCCTGTGTGATAATATCCGTCATGCCATACTTCGTTTGTTTTTTCTTCATCTTTATAGTATCCTGTGAACAAACCGCAAGGTGCACCGTTTTTAACATTAATACAGATTTCGCCTGATTCACTTGTCTTAACCGGCTCTCCGTCTGCATTCAAAAGTTCAACATCATAAATCGGTGCGGGTTTACCCATTGACCCGATTTTATGGCGTTTTCCAACAAGGTTACCGATAATCATAGTGCTCTCTGTCTGCCCGAAGCCCTCTAAAATCTGGAGTCCTGTTGCTTTTTCAAACTGTCTGTAAACTTCAGGGTTAAGTGCCTCTCCTGCTGTTGTCATATGCTTAACTGATGAAAGGTCATATTTTGAAATATCCTGCTTAACCATCATTCTAAGCATTGTTGGAGGAGCACAGAAGGTTGTTATTTTATATTTTGCAAACATTGGAAGAATGTCTGCAGCATCAAATCTGTCAAAATCATAAACAAAGGTTGCAGCTTCGCAAAGCCATTGTCCATACAGTTTACCCCACATAGCCTTTGCCCAGCCGGTATCTGAAATCGTGAAATGCAGTCCGTCCGGATCAACATTGTGCCAGTATTTTGCAGTATGAAAATGTCCAAGAGGATATTTATAGCTATGTACTGCAATTTTCGGATAGCCTGATGTTCCTGATGTGAAGTACATAAGCATTGTGTCATCTCCACCGGGAGAGTTTTCAGTACGGTTAAAGTGTGTGCTGAAACGCATATACTCTTCATCAAAGTTTCTCCAGCCCACGCGGTCTTTGCCAACAATAATTTTATTTACAAGAACAGGGCATTTTTCTGCCGCAATTTCAATCTGCTCTGTAGTATCTCCGTCTGATGTGCAGACAACGGTGGAAACCTCTGCAGAATTAAATCGGTATTCAAAATCATGCTCCTGAAGCTGATTAACTGCAGGAATTGCAACAGCACCCAGTTTATTTAAACCAAGCATACAAATCCAGAACTGATAATGGCGTTTTAAAACAAGCATAACCTTATCGCCCTTTTTAATTCCAAGGGATGCAAAATAGTTGGCTGCACGGTTTGATTCTTTCTTCATATCAGAATAAGTGAAGCGTCTTTCTTCCTTATCCCTTGAAACATAAAGCATTGCAAGTTTTTCCGGTTCACGGTTTGCAAGCTCATCAACAAGGTCGAATGCAAAATTAAACTTATCTGTGTTCTTGAATTTAATAGATGTTGGAGTTCCTTTTTCATCCTCCTCAACATCAATATATGAATGATAAATTCTGTCCTTTGTGTCTCTGTGAACAGTTCCTATAATATCTTCTGTTGTGTTTTCTGCTATATCTTTTTCGTCTTCAAGCTCTCCTGAACGAAGAACTATAGCATAGAAATGACAATCCTTACCATTTGCCGCAATCATTCCGTGAGGGGTGTCACTGTTATAATATATGCTGTCACCAGGGCCTAAAAGCTCCTTGTGTTCACCCACCTGCACCATAAGATAGCCGTCTATTACTATGTCACATTCCTGACCCTTATGGGTTGTAAGCTCTATAGGTTTGTTCTGAGCAGATTCGTCATAAACGCTATGAACAAATAAAGGCTCTGCAATACGGTTTTTAAATGCATATGCAAGGTTCTGATAAACCATTCCGTGTGCCTTTGCAATCTGTTGACCCTTCCCTGCACGGGTAACAGTGTATGACTTTAGATTTGGGCTGTAGCCCTCGATAATATCTGTTACATTAACCTTCAGGGCAGATGCACAACGATAAATAAACGCAAAGTTTAAGTCACTTGCTCCGTTTTCGCATTTTTCGTATTCTTCGACAGAAACACCTGTGTTTTTTGCCATTTCCAAAGTGGAATAGCCGACAATTTCACGAAGCTCCTTGATTCTGCCTGCCATTTCCTTAATTTTCAAATTAATGTCCTGTAAATTTTCCATATTTCCTCCTAATTTCGAGGCATAAAAAATCGCCTCAAAGAATAATAAAGCCTTTGAGACGAGTTATGTTACCCGCGGTACCACTCAAATTGTGTTTTAAACACCCCTTCAGACTCTATCAAGCCCTATGCACTAACGCAGCCTGCGCGGGAAAGTTCTACTTGCTTTATGCTTTCTTCTTTCCGGCTCGGGAGCTACAAATTTTCGGGCAAATCTTAATGGCTTGCACCAACCGCCACTTCTCTTGAAGATTTGATTCCAAAATCCTCTCCGTCAACGCCTTTAAATATTCAATTTGAAGTAATTATAACACATATCCCATTTCTTGTCAAGGGTTAATTTTCTTCCTCACCAAAGTCAACGATTATCACATCATCTCCGATTTTTTTGATATTTTCCCATTTAATAACAACATCCTCTTCCCTGCCTAAAAATCCCATTAGTCTGTATGTACCCGGAATTACAATGGCGACAAGTCTCCCCGTTTTTAAATCAAGCATCACATCCCCTGCTGTGCCAAGCCTTGCCCCGTCTTTTAAGTTTATTATCTCTTTTGTTCGAAGTTCTCCTATGCTACAAGCTTTTAAATTATTTTCACTCATAAATAAAACATCCTTTTCTAAAATTTATCTATATATTATTAATGTTATGATTTTTCTTGACAAAATATTTAAAATGTTGTATAATAGCAAGAAAGCTATGATGGAAAGAGTAGTCGGCAAAGTCTTTTAAAGAGAGAAAATTCCTTGGCTGTGAGAGTTTTCAAAAGGCCCCGATGAAGACCACTCCGGAGCTGCATACGATGAGTATGCCGAGCTAAGTTATGCGAAAGTTAACTTGAAGAGTTAAAAATCAAGGTGGAACCGTGCTTACTGCACCCTTGAAATATACCCCTCGGTGTATTTTGAGGGTGTTTTTTCTTTAAACGAAAGGTTTTATGGAGGTATTATTATGAAAATCAAATTAAAAAATGGAGAATTTTTAGAAATCGAAGATGGCTCAAGAGTTATTGACATTGCCTTTAAGCTTAGCGAAGGTTTAGCCAGGGCAGCTTGTGCCGCAAAAATAAACGGAGAGACCAGAGACCTTCGTGATATTCCCGAAGATGGTGCACAGGTTGAAATTTTAACCTTTGATGATGCCGAGGGGAAAGCAGCTTTAAGACACACAGCATCTCACATACTTGCTCAGGCTGTTAAAAGATTATATCCTGATGTTAAACTTGCTATCGGCCCTGCAATTGATGACGGATTTTACTATGACTTTGACACACCTGAGCCATTTACTCAGGAAGATTTAGTTAAAATAGAAAAAGAAATGAAAGCTATCGTTAAAGAGAACATTTCTCTTGAACGCTTTGAACTTCCAAGAGACGAGGCTATAAAATTTATGGAAGAAAAAGGCGAAAGCTATAAGGTTGAACTAATAGAAGACCTTCCTGAAGGCGAGCCTATCAGCTTCTACAAACAGGGAGATTTTACAGACCTTTGCTGCGGACCTCACCTTATGTCAACAAAGCCTGCAAAGGCATTCAAGCTTACATCTGTTGCAGGTGCATACTGGAGAGGCAGCGAAAAAAACAAAATGCTTACAAGAGTTTACGGAACAGCTTTCACAAAATCTGCTGATCTTGAAGCACATCTTGAAATGCTTGAAGAGGCTAAAAAGAGAGACCATAATAAGCTTGGCCGTGAGCTTGAGCTTTTCACAACATCCGAGCTTATCGGTCAGGGTCTTCCTATTCTCCTCCCAAAGGGTGCGAAAATGATTCAGACACTTCAGAGATTTGTTGAAGACACAGAGGAAGCAAGAGGCTGGCAGCTTACAAAAACACCTTATATGGCAAAGAGCGACCTTTACAAGGTTTCAGGACACTGGGATCATTATCAGGACGGTATGTTTGTTATGGGTGATGAAAAGGTTGACAAAGAGGTTTTTGCTCTTCGTCCTATGACCTGTCCATTCCAGTATCAGGCATATTTAAACAGAGCCAGATCTTACCGTGACCTTCCTCTTCGTTACAATGAAACATCAACACTTTTCAGAAATGAAGCATCAGGTGAAATGCACGGTCTTATAAGAGTTCGTCAGTTCACTATTTCAGAAGGACACTTAATGTGTACTCCTGACCAGCTTGAGGATGAATTCAAAAGCTGTCTTGAGCTTGCAATTTATATGCTTAAAACTCTTGGTCTTTATGAGGATGTTTCCTACAGATTTTCCAAGTGGGATCCTGAAGACAAAGAAAAATATATTGGAACAGAAGAGCAGTGGGATGAGGCTCAGGGTATGATGGAAAAAATTCTTGACCACCTTGAAATCCCATACAAAATCGGTATTGGTGAGGCTGCCTTCTACGGACCAAAGCTTGATATCCAGATAAAGAATGTTTACGGAAAAGAAGATACTCTAATCACTATACAAATCGACCAGATGCTTGCAGAAAAATTTGGTATGGAATATGTGGATGCTGACGGAACAAAGAAAAACCCATACATCATTCACAGAACATCTATCGGCTGCTACGAAAGAACACTTGCTCTTCTTATTGAAAAATATGCAGGCAAGTTCCCACTTTGGCTTTCACCTGTTCAGGTCAGCGTTATGTCTCTTTCTGAAAAAACAGAAGAATACGCAAAAGCTGTTGCAGACAAGCTTAAAGATGCAGGTATCAGATGCGAGCTTGATATAAGATCTGAAAAAATCGGTTACAAAATCCGTGAGGCACAGCTTAAGAAGGTTAATTATATGGTTGTACTTGGCGGAAAAGAGGAGGAAAACAATGTTGTTTCCTTAAGAAGCAGAGACGGTGAAACAACTGACAACCTTTCAGTTGATGCCCTTATCTCAAAGCTTCTTGAAGAAATCGCTTTGAAAAAATAATATGCCACAGATAACTAAGAATTTTTCCGGTATGTTTTATAACAACAACCGGTATTCAGTTCAGATAAACAGAAAAAAAAGAATACAAAACTATAAGATTAACGGAGTGATTCTGCTGATTTCATTCCTTGTTTACTATGCACTTGAAATCTCCAGCAGAAACTTTATCTTTAACGGATTTTTATTCACTCCAATAAACACGCTTATTGTTTTCGGATTTATATATGTTTTAAGCCTTGTGTTTGTCAGGCGATGGATATCCTCCATCGTTTGCAGCACTTTGCTGACGGCTGTTGCCCTTATAAATTTTTATACCATTCTTTTCAGAAACCAGCCTGTTTCAACTATGGATATAGGAAATATTGGCACGGCTCTTGATGTTCTTCCAAGCTATAAACCCGGATTCCATATGTCTGTTATTTATATACTTTTGATATTTGTTGTTTCAATTCTTCTTTCTTTGTGGCTTAGAAAATTTGAAAAGGAAAGAGAATTTGAGTTAAGAGACTATTTTGTCCGTCTTATTTCAACAGTTGTTCTTAGCTTTATGTTCTTATACATAGTTTTCTTCGCAAGCTTTTCCATTAAGCCAAAGCTCACTTTGGTGTGGTCCTGGGAAGAAACCTACAGAAAATACGGATATCTGTCCATTACGGAAGAGCTTTTTGTTAAATCCTTTAATATAGTGAGAAAACCTGAAAACTATGACGAGGACGCAATCAGAAAAATCAGCAAAGAGCAAAAGCCCTCTGTTGACGCAAGAAATAAGAATGCCAGAAAGCCTGACATTATTCTTATAATGAACGAAACCTGGTTTGACCTGAGAAATGTTGTGGACGGGCTTGAAACAAACAAAGAGGTTATGCCGTTTATCGATAACCTTGACAACAAAATTTCAGGTTTTTCTATGGTGCCGGGAAACGGCGGGGGAACAAACCGAAGCGAATACGAGCTTTTGTCAAGCAATTCTCTTCACCTGACACCGGGAATTACTCCGTTTTCCTTCCTTAACCTTGAAAATTCAGGAAGCATTGTTTCTTTCCTTGAAAGTCAAGGATATACAACAGCGGCAAGCCATTGTGCTGGTGACCTTAACTATTCCAGAGGACTTGCATATCCGAAAATCGGTTTTGACAATGCATACTTTATTGAGGACTTTGGCTGGGTCGAAATTTTAGGAAAACGCCCCTATGCAACAGACGAATTTGTTTTTAGACATATGATTGAAAAATATAACAATATGGGTGACGGACCAAGATTTTTCTTTAACCTCACCATCCAGAATCATGGTGCCTGGGATATGAACGACGACAGCTTTGACAACATTAAGGTTAAAAATGATTTTGGAGAAAACACAGACGATGTGAACGAATACTTATCCTGTGTTTCTGCTACTGACTCAGCATTTAAATACCTTGTTAATTATTTCAAGAATGTTGAAAGAGATGTTATAATATGTATGGTTGGCGACCACTCCCCTGTTTTTACTCCTGATATTGCCACCGTGGATACAAGCGACCCCTTTGAAAATCTTAAGCTTTATGCAACACCCTTTGTTATCTGGGCAAACTTTAACATTCCTGACAAAGATGTTGGATACACAAGCATGCCTTATATGGTTCCGTTGACTTTGAAAGCAGCATCTGCTCCCAAGTCACCCTTTTATGACCATATGATAAATATGTTTAACCAGTATCCGGTTGTTACATCAAACGGCTGCTATATTGATAAAAAAGGAAAGCTCACCTATTACAATGACAATACAAATCCCGCTGAAATAAAAACCTATTTTGATATGGTTTATAACAGAACAAGCGAAAAAGTTGAAGAAAAATTATTTACTCCATAAGAAAGGTTCGGTACATTTATGATACCAAATATATTAACAACACTGAGACTTATTTTAATTCCTATTTATGCATACACAATGGTGGTTCTTGATATGCCACTTTGTGCACTTGGAATTTTCCTTCTGGCAGGTCTTACAGATGTTGTAGACGGCTTTATTGCCAGAAAATTTAATATGATAACAAAAATAGGAAAGGTTTACGACCCGCTGGTTGACAAGCTTATGCAGATAACTGCCATAATCTGTCTCACATATGAGAAAATTATTCCTTCCTGGGTTATATGGTTCATCCTTTTTAAGGAAGGCACTATGATTGTTGGCGGTATTTTCCTATACCTCAGAAATGTTGTTATCCAGTCCGACTGGTACGGAAAAGGTGCAACAGTTGCATTTTACACCGTTATATTTTTAGTTATTGTGTTCCCGGAAATGGCATCCTGGTTTAAAACAGCTCTGCTTGTTTTCCTTATTGGAATGCTAGTTTTTGCTGCATTCGGATATTTAACAAAAATTTTGAAAGCGTTTGAAAAAAATGAAAAAACAAAAGACATCAGTCTGTAGAAATGAGGCTTTATAAATGAACTTTTCATATCTTAAACCAAAACTTTTTTCCGTTTTAAAATCATATAGCAAGGAACAATTTTTAAAGGATATAATTGCCGGTATTATCGTTGCGATTATTGCTCTTCCTCTTTCAATTGCCCTTGCTCTTGCATCGGGAGTTGAACCTGCCTGCGGTGTTTATACGGCTATTGCCGCAGGTTTTTTCGTTTCACTTCTCGGAGGAAGCCGCATACAGATTGCAGGCCCCACTGCTGCCTTTGCAACTATTGTTGCAGGTATTGTCGCCACAGAAGGAATGGACGGATTATTCCTTGCAACAATTATGGCAGGTGCTATCCTTATATTAATGGGAATTTTTAAGTTGGGAGGACTAATAAAGTTTATTCCCCATACCATTACAACAGGTTTCACATCAGGTATTGCAATTACCATTTTAGTTGGGCAAATCAAGGATTTTCTCGGTATTACATATCAAGAAGGAATAAAACCCATTGAAACTATAGAAAAGCTTATGGCAAACCTTGAAGCAATTTCAACCTTTCAGTGGCAATCCCTTTTAGTTGGTGCAGTTTGCCTTTTAATCCTTATTATATATCCAAAATTTGAAAAAAGAATTCCACCGTCACTTATTGCAGTTTTTGTTGGTGCATTAATGGTGAAATTCATCCCGGGTCTTGATGACGGAGTGTTTACTATTGGTGAGCTTTATACTATTCCCCAGGGACTTCCAAAGCTCACCTTTTCAGGAATGGAGCTCAGCTTCGCAAAAGCTATAGAAGTTTTCCCTCACGCCTTTACCATTGCAATCCTTGCCGCTATTGAATCGCTACTTTCCTGCGTTGTTGCAGACACAATGGTTAATTCAAAGCACAATTCAAATTCTGAGCTTTTAGCTCAGGGCGTTGGAAACATTGCATCTGTTTTGTTTGGCGGAATTCCCGCAACAGGTGCAATTGCAAGAACCGCAGCAAATGCTAAAAACGGCGGAAAAACTCCCGTTTCTGGAATGGTTCACGCAGTTGTTCTTTTAATGGTTCTTCTGTTCCTTATGCCATATGCAAAGCTTATACCTATGCCAACTATTGCAGCAATTTTATTTATTGTTGCTTATAATATGAGCGAATGGAAAAAGTTTGTTTCCATTGTTAAAACCGCCCCGAAAAGTGATATTATCGTTATGGTTGCAACCTTTGTTTTAACAGTTATATTTGACCTTATTGTTGCAATTGAAGTGGGAATGATACTTGCTGCTATGTTCTTTATGAAAAGAATGAGCGAAGAATCTTCAGTTTCAAGCTGGCAATATATTGATGAAGAGAATGACAGCGACAGCATCGAGCTTAAAAATGTTCCAAAGCATGTGAGAGTTTATGAGATCAGCGGCCCTATGTTCTTCGGTGCTGCAGACAAAATTCTTGATATAAAATTCAAGGACTACACAAAATGCCTTATTTTAAGAATGCGAGCAGTGCCGTCTGTTGATGCCACCGCCCTTAATTCTCTTGATGCTTTGAGAAAAAAATGCGAGAAAAACAATGTTACACTTATTTTCTCACATGTTAACTCACAGCCCCTTGAGGCTATGAAAAAATCAGGCTTATACGCTCGTGTGGGCGAAGATAACTTCCTCCCACATATTGACGATGCCCTTAAAGCAGCTGAAAAAAATAATTAACATATAAAACATGGAGGTTTTTATTATGGAAAGAGAAAATTTAGGCTCACGCCTTGGTTTTATTCTTATTTCTGCCGGTTGTGCAATCGGTCTTGGAAATGTTTGGAGATTTCCTTATATTGTTGGACAATACGGTGGTGCAGCTTTTATTCTTATTTATTTGTTCTTCCTTGTTATTTTCGGACTTCCTATTATGACAATGGAATTTGCACTTGGAAGAGCAAGTAGAAAAAGTATTGCTGAATCATTCCGCACCTTAGAGCCGGACGGTACAAAATGGCATCTTTTTGGCGGTGTTGGTGTTGCAGGAAATTATCTTCTTATGATGTTTTACACAACTGTTACCGGCTGGATGTTTGCTTATTTTTTCAAAACAATAAATGGTGATTTTATTGGTCAGACTGCAGAGCAGGTCAGCAATCAGTTTGTTGAAATGACAGCAAATCCTATACCTGTTGTGGGATATATGATTTTATCCGTTTTGCTTGGACTTCTTATATGTTCACTTGGCCTTAAAAAAGGCGTTGAAAAGGTGACAAAGGTTATGATGATTGCCCTCCTTTTAATTATTTCAATTCTTGCTGTTCGTGCAATTACACTTCCCGGTGCATCAGATGGACTTAAATACTACCTTGTTCCCGATTTTAAAAGAATGATAGAAAACGGACTTGGCGATGCAATTTTTGCCGCTCTCGGTCAGGCGTTTTTCACCCTTTCAATCGGCATGGGTTCAATGGCAATTTTCGGTAGCTATATTGACAAAGACCGCAGACTGCTCGGAGAGTCTGCAACAATAGCACTTCTTGATACCTTTGTTGCATTTATGGCAGGTATTATAATTATTCCGTCCTGTTTTGCTTTTAACTTAAACCCGGGTGCAGGTCCGGGCCTTATTTTCCAGACTCTTCCCAATATCTTCAATTCTATGAAGGGCGGAATTATCTGGGGGGCATTATTCTTTATATTTATGATTTTTGCAGCTCTTTCAACAGTCGTTGCAGTTTTTGAAAATATTATATCATTTGGTATGGAGCTTTGGGGCTGGAGCAGAAAGAAATCCTGTTTCTTAAACATATTTATTATAATTGTTCTTTCTCTGCCTTGCGCTTTTGGCTTTAATCTATTATCAGAAATTCAGCCTCTTGGTGCAGGAAGTACCATACTTGACCTGGAAGACTTTATTATTTCAAATAACATTCTTCCTATCGGCTCACTTATTTATGTTTTATTCTGTACATCCGACAAGTTTGGCTGGGGCTGGAAGAACTTCCTGAAAGAAGCTAATATGGGGAAAGGACTTAAGTTCCCCGATTGGTTATACTTTTATGCGAAATATATTCTCCCTATTATCTTAATTGTTATCTGGGTTCAGGGATATATAGCAAAATTCTTTATATAAAGAAAAATTAAAAAGCAGAAACGGTTAATCCGTTTCTGCTTTTTATTAGTCAAGCTTTAATACTGACATAAATGCTTCCTGCGGAACTTCAACTGTTCCCACCTGACGCATACGCTTTTTACCTTCTTTTTGCTTTTCAAGAAGCTTTTTCTTTCTTGTTATGTCACCGCCATAACACTTGGCAAGGACATCCTTTCTCATTGCGCGAACAGTTTCACGGGCAATAATCTTTCCGCCCACTGCCGCCTGAATCGGAATTTCAAAAAGCTGCCTTGGTATAACATCCTTCAGTTTTTCCGCAATTCTTCTTCCTCTCTTATATGCACTTTCTTTGTGCACTATAAATGAAAGGGCATCCACCATTTCTCCGTTTAAAAGTATATCAAGCTTAACAAGGTCACTTCTTTCAAAGCCTTTAAGCTCATAGTCAAATGATGCATAACCTCTTGTTCTTGACTTTAATGCATCAAAAAAATCATATATTATTTCGTTTAGCGGAAGTTCATAGCTTAATGAAACTCTTGTTGCATCAAGATATGTCATATCAATATATGTTCCGCGTCTTTCCTGGCAAAGCTCCATTATACTTCCAACATAGTCTTTAGGAGTCATAATCTCCGCCTTTACTATAGGCTCTTCCATATAATCGATAAGCGACGGTTCGGGAAGGTTTGTTGGGTTTGCAATATTTAAAATTGTCTTATCTGTTTTGATAACATTATATTCAACCGACGGAGCAGTTGTAACAAGGTCAAGATTATACTCTCTTTCCAGTCTTTCCTGAATAATTTCCATATGCAGAAGCCCTAAAAATCCGCATCTGAAACCAAAGCCCAACGCAACAGAGGTTTCTGCCTCAAAGCTTAGTGACGCATCATTAAGCTTAAGCTTTTCAAGTGCTTCCTTAAGGTCATCATATCTTGCCCCGTCTGCAGGATAAATACCGCAATAAACCATGGGTTTTACTTCTTTGTAGCCGGGGAGAGGTTCTGTTGCTCCTCCCTGAGAAGTTGTTACAGTATCACCCACACGGACATCAAGCACACTTTTTATGCTTGCGGCAATATATCCAACCTCTCCTGCCTTTATTTCATTTGCAGGAAGCATCCCCGAAGGATGAAGATATCCAACTTCAACAACATCAAAGGTTGCCCCTGTTGCCATCATTTTTATCTGTTGTCCTGCCCTCAGGCTTCCGTCTTTTACTCTTATATATACAATAACCCCTCTGTAGCTGTCATAATAGGAGTCAAATATAAGTGCCTTCAGCGGTGCATTTTCATCCCCCTCGGGAGACGGCACAATCTTTACTATTTCTTCTAAAACAGCTTCTATATTTATTCCGTTTTTTGCAGAAATAAGGGGTGCATTCTCCGCCTCTATTCCAATAACATCTTCAATTTCCTTTTTAACCTCTTCAGGTCTTGCAGATGGCAAATCAATTTTATTAACTACCGGCACAAGCTCTAAATCGTGTTCAAGGGCGAGATAGGTGTTTGCAAGAGTCTGTGCCTCAATTCCCTGAGCCGCATCCACTATTAAAACTGCACCCTCGCAGGCAGCAAGGCTTCGGGAGACCTCATAGTTAAAATCAACATGTCCGGGAGTATCAATAAGGTTTAAAACATATTCCTCCCCGTCCTTTGCCTTATAAAGAAGTCTTACAGCTCTTGCCTTTATGGTTATACCTCTTTCTCTTTCAAGGTCCATATTATCGAGAATCTGTTCCTGCATTTCTCGTTTTGTGAGAGCTCCTGTGAACTCTAATAGCCTGTCCGCAAGAGTTGATTTCCCGTGGTCAATATGGGCAATAATAGAGAAATTCTTTATATTCTTTTTATAATCACTCATAAATTTTCAGCCTTTCAAAAAATTATGTATTAAAGAAACAATGCAAAAATTATAGGCAATGTTATAACCGACAACACATGGGATATAAGTGCCATACTTGCTCCAACCGTTGCATCACCCCCATATGCTTCAGGGAAAACAATTGTGTTAAGTCCAAAGGGAAGTGCTGTTGCACAAAGAACAACTCTCACAATATTAGAATCAACATTAAAAGCCTTCAATACAAGGACAAATATAACAGGCATTACAATAAGTCTTATTATTGATGCAATATAAATTCTTGGAATTGCAGCAAGTGCTTTTAATGCATAGTTTCCTATAACAAAACCTGCTATTATCATTGCGAGCGGTGACATACAGGATGCTGCTGATGAAACAGCAGAGCTTAAAAATCCAGGCAGGGGAATTTCAAAAATCCCAACCACTGCACCAAGCAAAAGTCCTACCATGGATGGATTTATCAAATTCTTTAAACTGAATTTATAACCTTCCTCGTGAGGAGTTAAGGAATACAATCCATATGTATAAATAAAAACAACAAAAGGAAGATAAAACATCAGATACTGAAACAATACCGTTTCACCAAAAACACCGAGAACAAGTGCATTTCCCATAAAGCCAAGATTGGGAATAGTGAATGAATAAACATACACATTCTTAGTATACCCATCTTTTGTGAAATATCTTGAAATAATAAGTGCTATTCCAAATGAAACAAGCAAAACCACTGTTCCATAAATCAAAAGCTTACTTGTGCTTATAAGATTTGGCAGGGTACAATTCTTATAGAATGTCTGAAAATTCAGGCACGGCAGAAGAAGATAGGTTTCTAGCTTGGATAAAACCTTTGAGGTCTCTTTCGGTAATACATTTTTTTTGTTGAAAAAAACTCCGATTGCTATAAAACCGAAAAGCACCAGCATCTGGTTAAAAGTTATGTTAAAAACCTGCATAATTACCTCACATAAAACATTTAATCATCTGTCAATTATACTTTAAAAATTAAGAAATGTCAACAATTATTCCCTTCCCCATATTTACTACATTTTTTTGTAAATTTAAGTTATAATATAATTGTATAATAGTTTATTTCTGTTAAATATGCTTATTTTCCATTTTTTGTCTTATATAACCATTGACAAGGCCCAGTAACCCGTAGTAAACTATATGCCGAGTTTAAAATTTAATAAAAGAGGTTTTTATATATGTTAGCATTACTTGCATTTATGCCAATTCTTGCAACCTTAATTTTAATGATAGTATTTAACTGGTCCGCAAAGATATGCCTTGCAATCTCCTGGGCTTTAGCCATTGTTTTTGGCATTATTTTCTTTAAAATCGACCCTTTCGCACTTCTTGCAAGTTCCCTTTACGGTATGCTAAGTTCTATTGATGTTTTAATTATTATTATCGGTGCTATCTTAGTTATGAATACCCTGAAAATATCAGGTGCTACCGCATCTATCAACCGGGGATTTATGAACATTTGTCCCGACAAGCGTGTTCAGGCGTGCATTATAGGTTTTTCATTCTGCTCCTTTATAGAGTCGGCAGCAGGCTTCGGAACCCCCGCCGCACTGGCAGGGCCACTCCTTGTGAGCCTTGGTTTCCCGCCAATGGCAGCAGCTATGATTACCCTCTGTTTTGACTCATCGGCAGTTTCCTTTGGGGCAGTTGGAACTCCCGTTACCTCTGCGTTGAATGCTTTAGGTATGGCAGGAAACGAAGCTTTTATTTCTAAGTTCTCATTTTGGACAGCCCTGCCTCACACAGTTGTCAGCACAATACTTCCTCTTATTGTTCTTATGCTGACAACTAAAATATTTTCTGTTGAAAAATCCTTTAAGCCCGCCTTAAAGGCAGCACCTTTTGCAATTTTTACAGGACTTACATTTTCTGTTCCGCTTCTTTTGACATCAATATTTATGGGATACGAATTTGCATCCCTGATAGCATCCCTTATATCAATTGCTTTAGCAGTTATTGCAGCAAAATGCGGGTTTCTCGTTCCAAAAGAGAACTGGGACTTTGGCAATCCCGACAGCTGGGATTCAGAATGGCTTTCAACCAGTGAGGTTTCTCCCACTTTGGAATCAAAAATGTCCTTAATAAAAGCCTGGGTGCCTTATCTTTTAATAGCAACACTCCTTGTTATCACCCGTATTCCACAGCTTGGAATCAAAGGAGTCTTAACAGGTGGTTCGCCCTTTGTTATAAGAATAAACAATCTTTTGGGCTTTGAAAATCTTGACTGGAGCTTAAAATGGGCGTATCTGCCGGGAACATTCTTTATTCTGGTTGCTTTTATCACCAACATAATCCATAATATGAATGGAGAAATGATAAAAAAATCCTGGGGAGACACAATAAAACAGATTTCCGGTGCCGCTTTGGCTCTTGTTTTCGGACTTATGCTTGTTGAGGTTTTAAAATACAAAAATAACATTGGAACAAGTATGCTTGATGAAATGGCAAATGCCCTTTCTATGGTCGGGAAAAATCTTTATGTTCTGATTTCTCCTTTTATTGGAGTTTTAGGTGCTTTTGTTTCCGGCTCTGCAACAGTGTCCATGAACCTTTTCTCAAATTTGCAATTTAACACAGCCCAGGTTCTGGGACTTCCCGAAGTCTTTGCCATTTCAATGCAATGTGTTGGGGCGGCAATCGGTAATATGGTGTGCATAAACAACGCAGTTGCGGCAAGTGCCACTATCGGTACAACCGGCAAAGAAGGAAAGCTTATAAAAATAAATGTTATTCCTATGCTTATTTATTCTTTAATTACAGCTGCAATTTTCTATATTGTGCTGGCGCTTGGAATAAAACCGTAAGAAATGTGACTTATTAAAAAGGCGTTGTCTCAACTCGTGAATTTTTCGCTTATTGAGGCAACGCTTTATTTTTATTTAGGGCCGTACTATTTAAGAGCGCCCTTATATCTTTTGATTTTTCCTGTTGTGGTTTTTTCCATTTCTGTTTCCTGAACTGTATATCTATTAATTTTCTTATACTGTATCAGCTGTTCATTAACTGATGCGATATGATTTTTAATTTCCGCTTCTTTATCTCCTTCAAATTCTTCATCTGTTACTATTCTGCAGCAGATATCATCACCCTCTGCATACACAATACATTCTTTAATTGCAGGAGAAAGATTTACCAGTGTTTCAATTTCTTCAGGGAACACATTTTTGCCGTTTGAAAGAACAATAACATTTTTCTTTCTTCCCCTGATAAACACATAACCTTCCTTATCCATACTTCCCATATCACCTGTATAAATCCAACCATCTTTGATAATCGCCTTGGTATTTTCAGGGTCATTATAATATCCAAGCATTACATTTTCGCCTCTTGCTATAATTTCGCCAATGCCATTTTCACCGGGATTATCAATCTTAATTTCAACCCCCGGAATTGCTTTACCAACAGAGCCTACGCGCATATATTTATCACTTTCTGCAGTCAGCACAGGAGATGTTTCTGTTAAACCATAACCCTGAATCGAAAGAACACCGATATCATTAAAGAATTTTAAAACATCGGGAGATGCCGCAGCCGCTCCGATAATAACAAGGCGAAGTCCGCCTCCCATTCCGTCTAAAATCTGCTTGAATAATTTTCTGCGGATATCAATTCCCACTTTTCTAAGTGCATTTGAAACCTTAAGAGCCATTTCTATAGTTTTTGTTTTGCCCTGTGCATTAATCTTTCTTCTTACCGCAAGCATCATTTCTTCAATAATTCTCGGAACACCAACAAAAATTGTTACTCCGTATTCATTCAGACATTTTGCAATTCTGAGTCCCTCACAGAATACATTACACATACCTATTGATAAGAAAAGCATCATTTGCATCATACCAAAGGTGTGGTGCAAAGGAAGAAGTGCCATATTAACATCGGTTTCATAGAAATTTTCCCAAAGACTCATTCCGATTATATTTGATGTTATGTTATTCTGAGACAGCATAACCGCCTTTGAATTTGATGTTGTGCCTGATGTGAATAAAAGAACCGTCATACCGTGAGTGCTGACCTCAATGGCATTATATTCTTTTTTATTGTCTGCCTCTTTTCCTAAAATAAGTAAATCCTGAAATTCTTTATCTTCTGTGCAAATCTTAGTGAGATTATAACTTCCAACTCTATCCCTGAATTCACCGCCATAGAAAAGAGCAACCGCCTCCGAACGCAAAAGCTGGTCTTCAATCTCGTAATCAAGTAGCCCTCTGTCAAGAGGAACAATTACGCCCCCTGCAGAAACTGCCGCAAGATACACCAAAACCCATTCATAGCTGTTCTTTCCTATTACAGCAATGCGCTTGCCGGCAAGACCTTTTTCCATAAAAGCACGGGCAAGATACTCAACCTCGTCTGCAAATCTTGAATATGTTATTTCATCATAATAAACCTTTTTATTTTCATCTCTTTTTTTAAGCTTAAAAGCCACATTATTTTCATATTTAACCTTGCAGGTTTCAATCATTTCCCTTAAATGAGCATACTTTTTATACATAACTCTACCTCCGTTTCTATTATGCGTACATCTAGTATTTAATACCAGATTAACATATAATTAAAACTTTGTCAAGAAATATCTTGAATTTTATGTAAAAATATTCTATAATTAATATAAATCTTAAAAAAGAAAA
>JAZNFO010000010.1:0-18931 GCA_045575975.1 Clostridia bacterium
AATCATAGATTCTGCAGCGGAAATTTTTTCTTTACCTGAGATTATTTCATTGTTTTTCTTTACAATTTCATTATTTAAAGCATCAAGTGTTTTAACAAAAGACTCATATGAATTTACAGATTCATCAAACTTTATCTTCATTTTTTTCTGTTCTTCATTTAATTTCTTTCTGTCAATTTCAAATGCTTTAATTTTTTCATCGTGCTGAGACAGCATTTCATCAAAATATTTTCTGTTTACGGAGCTTTTTTCAATATCTCCCTTTACTCTCTCTATATTCTCCTTTTCGTGCTTTGCATTAGCTTTTAAAACATTTATTCTGTTTGCATAATCTCCAACAGAAAAAATATTTTTCTTTTCTTCTTCTCTAAGTTCTTCAGTTAACTTTTCGAGTTCTGAAAGCTCATCATACATTTCATTAATTCTTTTTTCTGACAGGTCAATGTTATTTTGAATAACCTCCAAATCAAAAGCTAATGTACTGCAAACCTTTTCCGTCTCTTCCAGCTCTGTTTTGCTCTTTTTAATATTAAGAACAGAAACCTTAACATCAAGTGTTTTCAGTTCTTCCCTTAAATTAAGATATTTTTTTGCGTTCTCTGACTGTATTCTTAAAGGTTCGAGCTGAACCTCCAGTTCATTCAGGATATCATATACTCTTACAAGGTTTTCTGTTGTGTTATTAAGCTTTTTTTCTGCCTCTGCTTTTCTGTATTTATATTTTGTTATTCCGGCAGCTTCTTCGAAAATATAGCGTCTGTCCTCTGATTTATTACTTAAAATCTCATCAATCTTTCCCTGACCGATAACTGAATATCCTTCTCTCCCAAGTCCCGTATCCATAAAAAGTTCATGAATGTCCTTAAGACGGCATGGAGTTTTATTTATGCTGTACTCACTTTCACCGCTTCTGTAAACTCTTCTTGAAACAGTAAGCTCTTCATAATCAACATTAAATATTTTCTTAGAATTATCAATAGTAAGAGAAACCTCCGCAAACCCAAGAGGCTTTCTTGTTTCGGTTCCGGCAAATATAACATCCTCCATTTTGCTTCCACGGAGAGATTTTATACTTTGTTCTCCCATAACCCATCTGATAGCATCAGAAATATTACTTTTTCCTGAGCCATTAGGACCTACAATAGCTGTTATGCCCGGATTAAAATCTATGTAAATCTTATCTGCAAAGGATTTAAAACCTTGCATTTCAACACTTTTTAAATACAAAATATACCTCCTGATGTGTTAGGCTACCTATACACCTTTTTTAGAAAGCCTGTCCGAAAACTTGCGGAAACTCATCTTATCAACATTAAATATAACCTTAATTCCAAGCTCTTCTGCCCTGTTAAGAAAGAATTCATCAGGTTCAAAATAAGAAGAAACAAGGATTTTTTCTGACATCCTTCCGCCAAATTTTTCCCCAACAACAAATAGCTTATATAGTTCATCTGTCGAAACATGTCCGTTTTTACATGACACAAACACAGGAACAGCACCCTTCACAAACATAACATCTATTTCATTTGAAACTACTCCTGAATCGTGAATTCCCTTAATTTCATCCTTCCATTTTATAAGTACAGAAGTTTCATAATCGTCATAAAACGGCATATTTTCTTTTAAAATAGTTGAGCCTATCATAAAAGTATAAAGTTCAAGAAGTCTTCCGGATTTTGTGAGAATTTCCCTGATAAAATCATTTTTAAAAGAAACGAGTATACTTTTGTCCTTGGTTTTAACACTTAAAAATCCGCATCCCATAAGTCTTTGAACTATGTTTTCATTCAAGTGAAAGCTTCTGTTAATTTGTCTATAGCCATCATAAACTTCATCTAAATCCGCAATATAATATCCGCCGTCAACGCTTTTTGCATATCTTTTAACAATAGAACTAAGACCTGATATAGTTTTATTCCACTCTGAGCAATTCTTGTTACATATGCTCCACATAACCTTAATATCAGTCACAAATTCACCTGGCAATTTATTTTTATCCGAATTTTTATATTCAACAATTCCACCGTATAGTGTAACTATATCCTGAATTGATAGCTTAACAGGATGTTTTTCTTTATATAAACCATTATTGTCACAAATAATATTTATTCTGCCTTTTGGAACATTAACAGTATGCATTGAAACGGAATATTTGCCCGAAACTGCCCCCAGAGCAGTATGAATCAAACTGTCTCCACCGCTTAAATCAAAAACGCAATCATTATATTTTTCAATTATCTCACTGAAAGTTTTTTTAAGTTTTTCAAAATCATTACATACAGTTTCAATACATATAATTTTTGTTTTAATATTTATATTTTTAAGAACTTCTTCGGCTCTTTCTTTAAAGCTTGATAAAGCATCATAATTACACCCAAAGATAATTGTTCTCTCCGGATGTAAAAACAATGTGCTGAAAATATTCAAAATCACATCTTTATCAAAAAATTCGACCAAAGTCATTAAATCACCTACAAATAGTAATAATCCATATGAGTATATCACATTATTAAAAAAAAATAAATATGTTTTGTAAATTTTTAATTAAAACATATACCAAAAATATTCTTGTTTTTTTAGTAATTTATAAACAAAAAAGAGTTTAGCTCTTTCGCCAAACCCTTTTAAGTCTTCTCTTATTTGCGGACTAAAAGACTTTCACCTGTCATAAGTTCAGGTTTTTCAAGTCCCATCAAATCAAGCATTGTGGGAGCAAGGTCTGCAAGTCTGCCGTTTTTAAGCTCCGCATTCTCTTCACCTATGAGAACAAGTGGAACAACATTTGTTGAATGTGCTGTGAAAATATCTTTATTATCATAATCAACCATCTGGTCTGCATTTCCATGGTCAGCCGTGATAAGTGCTACACCACCCATTTTCATAATTGCATCAACAGTTTTTCCAAGACATTCATCAACTGCCTCAACCGCCTTAACTGCTGCATCAAAAACGCCTGTGTGCCCAACCATATCGCAATTTGCATAGTTTAAAACTATAACATCATATTCTCCGCTTTCAATTCTCTTAACAACTTCATCAGCAACTAAATATGCACTCATTTCAGGCTGAAGGTCATAAGTTGCAACTTTAGGAGAATTTATGAGAGCTCTGTCTTCACCATCATAAACATTTTCCACCCCTCCGTTGAAGAAGAATGTTACATGGGCATATTTTTCAGTTTCTGCAATTCTAAGCTGTCTTAAACCTTTTTTGCTTATATATTCACCGAATGTGTTTTCAAGCTTCTGTGGTTTGAATGCAACATCAACATTAGGCATTGACGCATCATACTGCGTCATACATACAAAGTATGTTTTAAAATATTTTCTTTCAAAGCCTGAGAATTCTTCATCAACAATTGTTCTTGTTATTTCTCTTGCTCTGTCAGGTCTGAAGTTGAAGAATATAACAGAGTCATTTTCAGAAATCTTACCTAAAGCATTTCCTTCCTTATCTGTTATTACTGTTGGAACAACAAATTCATCTGTTACCTCGTCATTATATGATTTCTTAATTGCATCAACAGCTGATGTGTCTTTGTTTCCTTCCCCGAGAACCATTGCAGAATATGCTTTTTCAACTCTTTCCCAGCGATTGTCCCTATCCATTGCATAATATCTTCCCATAACAGATGCAATCTTACCTACTCCGATTTCACGGATATTTTCAACTAAAGCTTCTGCAAAATCCGCACCGGATGTTGGCGGAACATCTCGACCATCTAAAAATCCATGAACATAAACTTCATCAAGACCGTTTTTCTTGGCAAGCTCCAATAATCCATAAAGATGTCTGTTATGACTGTGAACCCCGCCGTCTGACAGAAGTCCCATAAGATGAAGCGCAGAATTATTCTTTTTACAGTTTTCCACTGCAGCCATCAATGCTTCATTTTCAAAAAAATCGCCGTCTGTGATAGATTTTGTAATTCTTGTCAATTCCTGATAAACAATTCTTCCTGCTCCAATATTAGTGTGACCTACCTCGGAATTACCCATTTGTCCTTCAGGAAGACCAACATCCATTCCTGATGCATGAACGATAGAATTTGGATATTCTGATAAATATTTATCCATATTGGGAGTATTTGCTGAATAAATCGCATTTCCTTCATGGCGTTTATTAATACCAAATCCATCCATAATTATAAGTGCGTATGGTTTTTTATTACTCATCTTTTTCTACCTTTCTAAAATTTAAAACACAAAGCAAAAACTTTGTGTTTTAATAGTAATATAAATCAAAATTTATTTTGCGGCATCAACAATAGCAGCAAAATCAGCTGGCTTTAAACTTGCACCGCCAATTAATCCGCCATCAATATTTGGCTTTGAAAGAAGTTCTGCAGCATTTCCTGCATTCATACTACCGCCATACTGAATACGGATACTGTCAGCTGTAGCCTCGTCATAAAGATTTTTAACAGTATCACGGATAATAGCACAAACTTCTTCTGCCTGATCAGCAGTTGCAGTTTTTCCTGTACCAATAGCCCATACCGGCTCATATGCAATAACAGAAGTTTTAACATCCTTTGCATCAATTCCTAAAAGAGCAATCTTTGTCTGGCGACGAACAGTTTCTTCCATAATTCCCTGTTCTCTTTCGGTTAATGTTTCGCCGACACAGATAATAGGTGTGAGACCTGCTTTAATAGCAGCAACCGTTCTCTTATTTACTGTTTCATCAGTTTCCCCAAAATACTGTCTTCTTTCAGAGTGTCCGATAACAACATATTTAACACCGATTTCTGTAAGCATATTTCCTGCAATTTCCCCTGTGAAAGCACCACTTTCTTCAAAGTGAACATTCTGTGCCCCAACCTTAATATTTGTACCTTCCGCTGCCTTTAAAGCTCTTTCGAGGCAAACTGCTGTTGGACAAACAACAACATCGCAAGCTGCACCGCTTACTTTTTCGGATATTTCTTTAACTAAATTTTCTGCTTCAGCCGGAGTTTTGTTCATTTTCCAGTTTCCGGCAATAATCTTTTTTCTCATTGTTAATACTCCTTCAAAACAATTTTATCTGTCGTTTAATGCAACGATACCCGGCAAGTCTTTTCCTTCCAGGAATTCAAGCGATGCACCGCCGCCTGTTGAAATATGGCTCATCTTTTCGCCAAGACCAGCCTGATTAACAGCTGCAACACTGTCACCGCCGCCGATAATTGTTGTTGCATCAAGGTCTGCAAGAACATCTGCAATTGCATTTGTTCCTTTTGCAAAGTTTGACATTTCAAAAACACCCATAGGGCCATTCCATACAACAGTTTTTGCATTCTTTAATGCATCAGAGAAAAGCTTTATTGTCTTAGGACCAATATCAAGACCCATCCATTCGTCTTCAATACCGTTTTCTGAAACCTTGCTTTCTGCATTATTGTCAAATTCTTTTGCAACAACTGTATCAACAGGAATTAAAAGCTTAATACCTTTAGCATCAGCTTTTTCCATCATTTCTTTTGCATATTCAATATAATCTTCTTCAAGTAAAGAATTACCTACATTAAGACCCTTAGCTTTCATAAAGGTATAAGCCATACCACCACCAATAATTAATGTATCAACCTTTTCAAGAAGATTATTGATAACAGAAATCTTTGATGAAACCTTTGAACCGCCAAGAACTGCAACCAAAGGTCTTACAGGGCTGTTAACTGCATTTCCTAAAAATTCAATCTCTTTGTCAATAAGATAACCGCTGACTGCTGTGTCTAGATAATTTGTAACACCAACATTTGAACAATGAGCTCTGTGAGCTGTACCGAATGCATCGTTAACAAACATATCAGCAAGAGATGCAAGTTCTTTACTGAATTCGTCAACATTCTTTGTTTCTTCTGCTCTGTATCTTGTATTTTCAAGAAGAACAATATCACCGTCATTCATCTTTGCAACAGCATTTTTTGCATTTTCGCCAACAACATTGTCATCAGCTGCAAAAACAACTTCTTTTCCTAAATGAGCAGAAAGGCTCTTTGCTACAGGTGCGAGAGAAAGTTCAGGCTTTGGTTCACCCTTTGGTTTTCCCATATGTGAACACAAAATAACCTTAGCTCCATCACCTACAAGTTTTTTAATAGTCGGAAGAGCACCGATTATTCTTGTTTCATCAGTAATTTTGCCTTCCTGAATCGGAACATTGAAATCACAACGAACAAGGACTCTCTTGCCCTTTACCTGAATATCATCTACAGTTTTTTTGTTCATAACTTTTTCCTCCGTATATTTAAATTTTAATTATTAACTATCCACTATTTTACTCTATTTTGTCAAAATTATCAAGCATTTTTGTTAAATTTTTCGCAAACTATTTAAAAATCATAAATAATATATGAATAATCCCTTTTTGAATTATTTTTTTGTATTCAATATTGCCTTATTAATCATATCTATTACATCCAGTTCTGACATATCTCCTCTGACTGTCAGTCTTCTGATATTTTTAAGACCCTCTTTTTTTGTGTTTGCAAGATATATTTCCTCGCTTGATGAATCATAGACCTTTATCTGCATCTTATATCCCGCATATCCTATCAATGTATCGGTATCCTCTCTGTATCCTCCATAAGGATAGGCAAAAGTATAACAATATTTCTGCAGATTCTTTTCAATAAGATATTTTGAAAACCTTATTTCCTTTTGAAGCTCTGCAGTTGTAAGTCCCGTTATATCTTTATGGGAATGAGTATGTGAATTAATTTCTATAAGACCACTGTCTTGCATTTCTTTTGCCTGCTCCCAGGAAAAATGGGGGTATGAAACCGTTCCCATTTCTGGAGTATGACCAACAGTTGATGTTACAACAAAAATAGCTGCCGGAACATTATATTTTTTCAAAACCGGATACGCAACCTCATAATTACTCAGATACCCGTCATCAAAAGTGATTATAATTGGGTTTTCTGGAAGAGTTTTATTTCCCGTTACATATGCATAATAATCAGAGAGCTTAATGGGATTAAATCCAAAGCTGAGTAATGTCTTAATATGAGTTTCAAAAAGCTGTGGAGTTATATTTGCACTTACGGTGCTTTCAGGATATTCCTCCGCTAAATTATGATACATCAAAACAGGAACAACCACTTCCGGCTCATCATTTGAATATATATTGATATTTGCAATGCATAAAATCAAAATAAGAATAACCGATATACTCTTTTTGATAGTGTTCATACACCCAACCTCTTATTACTTAAAAATTTTTGAAATATTATCCATAAAAGCATTATTATCCGATGTTCCAACAAGCCATTTTATAATCTCCTCTGTGGCATCCTGTTGATTTTGATTACCGAATGCTTTTCTTATACTCCACACAGTTTCTATTTCTTTTTTTGACATTAAAAGCTCTTCTTTTCTTGTGCCCGACTTTGCAATATCTACCGCAGGGAAAATCCGTTTTTCCTGTAATTTTCTGTCTAGATGAACTTCCATATTACCAGTTCCTTTAAATTCTTCAAATATCACATCGTCCATTCGGCTTCCGGTTTCAACCAAAGCTGTTGCAAGAATGGTAAGGCTTCCGCCCTCTTCAACATTTCTCGCAGCACCAAAAAATCTCTTCGGTTTAAAAAGAGCTCCCGGATCAAGTCCCCCTGACAGAGTTCTTCCCGATGGATTAACCGTCAGATTATATGCTCTTGAAAGTCTTGTTATACTGTCAAGCAATATAACAACATCCTTTTTATGTTCAACAAGACGCTTTGCTCTTTCAAGAACAATTTCTGCAACCTTTGTATGATTCTGAGGTTCTTCATCAAAGGTTGAAAAAAGAACATCACCATTTATGCTCCTTTGCATATCAGTAACCTCTTCCGGTCTCTCGTCAATTAAGAGGACTATTAGCTTAACCTCAGGATGATTTGCCGTTATACTGTTTGCTATACTTTTAAGAAGTGTTGTTTTCCCAGCTTTAGGAGGAGCAACAATTATTCCTCTCTGTCCTTTACCTATTGGGGCAATTAAATCAATAAGGCGCATAGAAAAATCATTTCTGTCCCCTTCAAGTCTTAGTCTCTTATCAGGATAAACAGGAGTTAAGTCTTCAAAAGCCTTTCTGTTTATGGAAACATCAACCTTATCTCCGTTAACCGTCTGCACATACAAAAGAGCCTCATATTTTTCACCTTCGTGCTGCATTCTGGAATTCCCCACAATATAGTCACCGGTTTTAAGATTAAATCTTCTTATCTGGTTTGACGGAACATAAATATCCCCTGTTCCTGACTGATAATTATCGCATCTCAAAAAGCCAAAACCATCGGCTAAAACTTCAAGAACACCCTCAACAAGATTTGTTGTTTTCTTCTTTGCTTCAGGCTCAGCTGTTTCAGTATTTCTAACACCTTTTTCAATATCAATCAAGGCTTTTATCAATTCATCCTTTTTCAGACTGCTTATATTTTTTATATCACGCTCTTTTGCCAGTTCTCTCAGCTCTTTTATTTTAAGCTTATTGTAATCTGTTTCATTTGCCATTAAATTTAAGCACATCCTTTCCAAGAATATCAACGATTATATTTTCAGTATAAAACTTATTGGCTATATGGGATTCATTTATATTATCAACAATTATATCATTTGCTGTCCCTGGAACGAAAATCAGGATTGAAAAAACAATATAAAGAATCAAAATACTTTTAAGACCTCCAAAGACTGCACCGCCTATTCTGTTTACAGAAGAAATAACCGGAAGCTTTGCAACAAGATTCAGGCATCTGGATATAACAGCAAGGAGAATTTTTGAAATAACAAGTACAAGCAAAAATGCTAAAATATTAATTAAAAAACCGGAAACCATATTGCTTGCCGCATCATTCACAGAAGACAAAAGTACCTTTTCAATAAAGCTTCCGCTATTCTGACCACCTATATGGGCTTTATCCGCAATTTTTCCAACATAATCAAGAATTATCTGATTTTCAGAAAGAGCCTTTGAAACATATGGATAAATCAAAACAGAAATTCCTATTGATATAAAATATGACAAAAAACCAAATACTGTTTTAATAAGTCCAGACTTATAACCAAACCAAACAAACAAAAGCACAAAAGCATAAACAAAAACATCTGCTATCATATAATTTCCCTCCGATTAATTAATATCATAAAGCAGCGCCTTATTTCCGCCAATCAAAACAGCTTTTCTTCTGCCTTTATATATTTTTATTGAACTTATTTCGTTCTTCATTTCTTTCTTATATTTAACCTTTCCCGATGGATTAACAGAATACAAATTCTTCTGAACGGAAAAGAGAATTATTTCACCCTTTACATCTGCTGCACTTATCTGTCCAGGCGCCTCAAATGTTCCTCTCAGTTTTCCTGAGCCTGAATAACTTTCAAAAACCGTGTTGTTTACATTACCTTTGAAAGCAAGAACAAGATTATGTATATTATCAATGTTGTAGTAAATTAGGGAGCGACCGTCATAGTTAACCTCAAATTTCTCTTTTCCCTTTTTAGAAAAGCCAAACATATGAGTATCAGAAAGTGCTGTAAAACTTTCATCCTCATTAAACTTAAGAGAAGAAAAAAGGATGTTTTCATTTTCAGAGCAAACAATTTCCTTTTCCTTTTTAGTTTTAAAAAGTATAATTTTTGAAGCTATTTCCTTTCCCTCCGTATGAATCTGGGAAACAACAATATTATTCTTTGCAGAAATATCAATATCGGCTATATATCCGGACCCGCTATACCATTTATAAATCTCCTTGCCCTTTGGAGAGAACATAGTCAGCATTCCTTTATAGCCTGTTTTCTCCGTTACAACCGCAAAATAGCCTTTCTTGTTTACCTTTGCGCACAGAATAGAATTTGACATATTATGTTTTAAAATTTGTTTATCATTTTTATATAAATAAACACCTGTTCCGTTAAAATCAAAAACCAAAGCATAGTCTCCCGATACAGACACACCGGGATTTGAAATACCTGTTACCTGGCTCCATCTTTCATCCCCTGAATTAGTTATAGCTTTTATTTCCTCATTGTTTATAAATAAAACATCGTTTTTAAGATTTTCAAGCCTATATGATATTCCGTGCTGAAAGTTAAGTTCTTTAATAACTGTACGGTTTAAAAGCCCGGGAAGTATATCCGTAGCAAATATAACCGCAAGAATTGTCGCAAGACTGGCAAGAACAATTATTAGTCGCTTTTTGTTTATCATATAAACCCTCCTTTATAAACCAATATCATAAAACACCTTTGCAAGGTGCAAGCCCTGAGGGGGAGCAGTTTCTCCCGCCATTTTTCTATCCTTACTGTCAATTATATTTTTTATATCACAGGGGTCAATTTTACCTGTTCCCACATCGCATAAAGTTCCAACTATAATCCTTACCATATTATAAAGATAAGCATTTGCCTCAATGAAAACAACAATCTCCGAATCCCATTCTCTGCTCTTTTCAACCCTAAGAGAAAAAATTTCTCTCACCGTGGTTTTCTGTGATCCGCCAGCTGCCATAAAAGAAGAAAAATCGTATTCTCCCATAAAATATTTTGCAGCCTCTTCCATTTTATTCAAATCAAGTTTATAGGGAAAATCCCAGCTATATCTGCCGGTAAAGGGATTTGGAATTTTAGAATTATGAATTCTGTAGATATATCTTTTTCCATTTGACGAATATCTGGCATTAAAATCATCAGGAACATAAATTGCAGAAATTGCAGAGATATAATTATTTTTAAGATTATTATTGAACGCAAACGGAAATTTTTCTACAGGAATTTTAGAATCTGTGAAAAAATTAAAAACATATTCAAGAGCATGAACGCCTGCATCTGTTCTGCTGCAGCCTGTAACCTTCACCTCTTCACCAGTCAGCCTTTTCAAGGTACTCTCAACAGTTTCCTGAACGGTTATCCCGTTTTTCTGAGTTTGCCATCCATGAAACTCTGTTCCGTCATACATTATTTTCATCGCAATATTATGCATAATTATGACCTCTCTACCATAGTTCTATGAAATTAAACGATATTACAATCACCCCGAAAATGCATATAAAAATAAGTCCCGCAAGGTCACATCTTCTGAGTTTTAAAACCTTAAGCTTTGTTCTTCCGTCTCCGCCTTGATAACATCTGCATTCCATAGCAACAGAAAGCTCATCTGCACGCCTGAACGCACTCATAAAAAGAGGTATTAAAATGGGAATCATAGCTTTTGCTCGTCTTACTATATTACCGCTTTCAAAATCAGCCCCTCTTGCTGTCTGAGCTTTTATAATCTTATCAGTCTCCTCAAGAAGTGTTGGTATAAATCTCAAAGCAATTGTCATCATCATAGCTATTTCATGAGACGGTACGCCGATTTTCTTAAGAGGAGAAATCAGTTGTTCTAAACCGTCCGTTAAAGAAATAGGGGATGTTGTAAGAGTGAGAAGAGATGTTCCAAGAATAAGAAACATAAGTCTTAAAACCATAAATACAGCAAGTTCCAACCCCTCATAGGTTATCTTTAAAATCCAGAGTTCAAACAAAATCCTGCCAGGGGTTAAAAAGAGATTTAAAACTGCTGTTAAAAATATAAAAAAGGCAATAGGTTTAAGACCTTTTACCATAAACTTAAAAGGTATTTTTGAAATCTTAACACACAAAAGAATAAATAAAGCCACAACTAAATAAGCAGCAATATTTTTTATGCTGAAAATAAAAATAATATATAAAATAATAAAAATAATTTTACTTCTGGGGTCAAGTCTGTGAAGAAAAGAATTCCCCGGAAAAAATTGACCTAAAGTTATATCTCTAAGCACCAAATCAACTCATTTCATCTTTTAAAAACTAAATTTCAAAGTATTCCCTTTAAAATATTAACTGCATTATCAACAGTTAATATTCCGTCTTCAATGGGAAGTCCCTTTTCTTTAAGCATCCTGCAAACCCTTGTTATTTCCGGAACAGAAAGTCCGGTCTCTTCAAGAATCTGACTTTTTGAAAAAACTTCTTTAAGTCCACCATCAATAAGAAGACTTCCTTCATTCAAAACCACAACCCTGTCAGAAAGTTTTGCAATATCTTCCATACTGTGAGATACTAAAACAACTGTCAGATTCATTTTTTTATGAAGTTCACCAATATTATATAAAATCTCATCTCTTCCCGCAGGGTCAAGTCCTGCGGCGGGTTCATCAAGAATAAGTATCTTGGGCATCATAGCAATAACACCCGCAATAGCCGCTCTCCTTTTCTGTCCACCTGACAAATCGAACGGAGATTTCTCAAAGAAATCCTTATTAAATCCAACAAGCTCTGCGGCATAGTATACTCTTTCCTTTACCTCGCTATCTGAAAGTCCCATATTCATCGGTCCAAAAGCTATATCCTTATACACCGTATCTTCAAACAGCTGATATTCAGGATACTGCATAACAAGACCTGTCTCAAATCTTGCCTTTCGCATATCTGTTGTTTTTTCGTATAAAATATGATCGTTGACGGTTATCCTGCCTGATGTGGGTTTTAATAGCCCTGCAATCATCTGAATAAGGGTTGATTTACCTGAGCCTGTGTGTCCTATAATTCCAACAAACTCACCGTCATTTATTTTAAGTGAAATATCATTTACAGCGGTCATTTCAAAGGGACCACCGCTCATATAAGTATATGTTACATTTTCAACATTTATCATTTCTTAGTCCTTTGTTTCACTGTTTTTCAAAGCAAATCCCTTATATATTTCCTCTGCACATTCATCACTTGACAGTATAAAAGGATTAAACTTAAACCCGCATTTATTAAGCTTATATATAAGCTTCGTTGGCTGAGGAACATCAAGTCCGATTTTTTTCAGTTCATCCACTTTGGAGAAAACCCTTTCAGGTGAATCATCAAAAGCAATTTCCCCCGAATTTAAAACAACAACTCTATCAGCAAGTGCCGCTTCTTCCATATAATGAGTTATATGAACAACTGTTATCCCTTCGGTCTTATTAAGTCTGTGAACAGTTTCCATTATCTCTTTTCTTCCCATAGGGTCCAGCATCGCAGTTGCTTCATCAAGAACTATAACTGTTGGTTTCATAGCAAGAATTCCCGCAATTGCAATTCTTTGTTTCTGTCCGCCTGACAGCATATGAGGAGCATGTTTTTTGAACTTTGACATTCCTACTGCCGCAAGAGCATAATCAACTCTCCTCCTGATTTCTTCAGTTTCAAGTCCTAAATTTTCAGGGGCAAAAGCAACATCCTCTTCCACAATTGTTGCAACAAGCTGATTATCAGGATTTTGAAAAACCATACCAATATTCTGTCTTATATCTATAAGTCTTTTCTCATCCTTTGTATCAATCCCTGCAACCGTTACACTACCCTTTTCAGGTACCAATATAGCATTAAGATGTTTTGCAAGAGTTGACTTTCCTGAACCGTTATGTCCAAGGATTGTGACAAACTCTCCCTTTCTTATATCAAGGGAAATATTTTTAAGAATCCATTTCTTTTCATCTTCTTCAGAATAGGAAAAATATAAATCCCTGATTTCTATTATATTTTTTTTGTCCATCATAGTCACCTGCTTTCCCAACGGCCTGAATAACCGCAGGGCAATACCAGAGAACCCGTTGTTATAGGGAGACCAACCTCATCAACTAGGCACTTACCGCCAAATTTATTTACAAGTGTCAGCTTCATTATATTTTCAAGAACGCTTCCGGACAATCCGGTTGTGTATGAATTTATCAGGAAAAACAGTGGCTTTTCAGATAAAACATCCATACAAGTTTTAACAAGGTTAAAAATCTCATCCTCAACCTTCCACACTTCTCCCGACGGCCCTCTTCCATATGACGGAGGATCCATAATAATCCCATCATATTTTCTTCCCCGTCTTATTTCTCTTTCAACAAATTTTTTAACATCATCCACTATATATCTTATTGGTCTTTCCGAAACCCCTGAAAGCTTTGCATTTTCCTTTGCCCACGCAACCATACCCTTGGATGCATCAACATGACAAACACTTGCCCCTGCTTTAGATGCAGCCATAGTTGCCCCTCCGGTGTATGCAAAAAGATTAAGAACATTCACATCATCTCTTTTTGATTTTCTTATAATATCAGAAAACCAATCCCAGTTTGTTGCCTGCTCGGGAAATAAACCTGTGTGCTTAAAGCCCATTTTCTTTATTCCAAAGCAAAGCTCACCATAATCAACAGACCAGTTATCAGGAAGATTTTTAGACTTAACCTCCCAATGGCCTCCACCAGTGTTACTTCTTATATAATGTGCATCTGCCTTATCCCAAAGCCTTGATTTTAAATTTTCGGGGGTGTCCCAGACAATTTGCGGGTCCGGGCGTCTTAAAATATATTGTCCCCATCTCTCAAGCTTTTCTCCGCAGCGTGCATCAATAAGTTCATAATCTTTCCACTTATCAGATAAAAACATTTGTATCTCCGTTAATTATATATTTTTAAGTTTATCGAATGCCTTTGAAAGCCATTCGTCAGAATTAACCTTTTCAATCTTTCCTTCATCAGCACTTTTTGCAATATGCTCTGTAATAGGGATTGCCCCAAGAAAATCTGTTCCGTATTTCTTTGCAAGCTCTTCTGTTTTGCCCTTTCCGTATATATAAATTTTCTTATTACAATCAGGACATTCAACATAGCTCATATTCTCAACAAGTCCAAGAACGGGAATATTCATAAGCTTTGCCATATTAACAGCTTTTTCCACAATCATTGATACAAGCTCCTGTGGTGATGTTACTATAATAATTCCATCGACAGGAAGGGACTGGAAAACAGTAAGCGGAACATCGCCGGTTCCTGGAGGCATATCAACAAACATATAGTCAACATCTTCCCATACAACATCTGTCCAGAACTGAGTTACGGTTCCTGCAATAACGGGACCTCTCCAAACAACCGGGTCAGTTTCATTTTCAAGAAGAAGATTAACAGACATAACCTTAACCCCTGATGTTGATTCAAGAGGCAATATCCCCATCTCACTTCCCATTGCTTTTCTTGTTATTCCAAACATTTTCGGAATTGACGGGCCTGTTATATCTGCATCAAGCACCGCTGTCTGAAAATCCTTTCTTTGCATCCCTGATGCAAGAAGTGAAGTAACTAAAGACTTACCAACTCCACCTTTACCGCTTACAACTCCGATAACCTTTTTAACATTACTCATTTTATTTTGTTCTTTAATTAAACTTTCCTGCTCTCTTGATGAACAATTTGCTGAGCAGCTTGAACAATCATGACTGCATTCACTCATTTTCACATTCTTCCTTTCTTTTTACACCCTCCAGATTAAAGTCCGGGGTATAATCTTTTTCGGCACTGCATCTATCCTGCATAAAGCCATATTTAAATCCTGCCAAAACAGCTGCATCTACAACTGAGTTATACTCAAATGTTGTGATTTTTCTGCCAAGTTCAGGAAATTTTTCAATATTTTCATAGGGAGTGTATTGACTCATAAGGCTAAGGACAAATTTATCCTTTCCAAATCTTTTTCTTATTTCTTCAATAATTTTTATGGAATCCTTTCGCATTCCCGGAAGAACAAGATGTCTTATAACAACGCCTTTTTTAAGCATTCCTTCGTTATCAAACTCTAATTTTTTCTGAAAAATCATCTCTTCTGCAGCCTTAAATGCAATTTCGGGATAATTCTTATCTCCGCTGTATTTTAAAGCTGCATCCTGGGAAAAATACTTTATGTCTGTTAAATAAATATCAACATAATTCTTAACAAGCTTTAGAGTTTCTAAAGTCTCATATCCACTTGTGTTATATACAATCGGAATATTAAGCTGATATTTTACTTTTTCAAGAGCTTGAACTATTTTATCTGCAAAATGGGTGGGTGTTACAAGATTAATATTTTCAGCCCCGGCATCCTGCAGTTCAATAAAAATTTCAGAAAGCCTGTCCGTGGAAATTTCCTCTCCGAAACATCTTTTACTGATTTTATAATTCTGGCAGAAAACACAGCCTAAAGGACACCCCGAGAAAAACACCGTCCCACTTCCGCCTTTGCCGCTGATACACGGCTCTTCCCAAAAATGGAGCATAGCTCTTGCAATTTTAATATTCTCACCTTGTCCGCAAAATCCAACTTTTAAACTTCTGTCTGTTTTACAATTCCTTGGACAAAGGTTGCAACCCTTGTTATTATCCATAATTCTCCCTGATTATTATAGAATATTTTAACTCTAATGTCAAGCAAAAACCCCTTATTGTCCAAAATAACTTTGCATTATTGCTCTTGCAACAGGGGCAGCTGTTTTTCCACCGCTTCCACCGTCATTTTCGAGTATAACCGCAACAACAATCTGAGGATTTTCTGCAGGTGCAAACCCAACAAACCAGGAGTGGTCTTTTTCTTTTTCATTTTCCGCTGTTCCGGTTTTTCCCGCAACAGTAATCCCGTTTATTGATGCCGCCTTTCCCGTTCCACTTTTAACGGTGTTTACCATAAGCTGTTTAATATATTCTGAACAGCTTTTTGAACATACATTTGAAACAAGTCTTCTTTGTGCTCTGTATACAACTGTGCCGTTCTCTTTTGTTACTGATTTTACTATATACGGAGAATACATATTTCCATCCGATGCAATAGCCGAACAAACAAGAAGCATATTAAGAGGAGAAACAAGTAGTTTTCCCTGACCTATCGAGAAAAGGGCAGAATCTTTTTCCGTCATTTTCTTATACCCAAGTCTGCTTGACTCCATTTGAACATCAAAATCTATAACTTCACCGATTTTAAACCTTTTAGCTACTTCAAACAAAACCTCCCCTCCAAGGGTTGTTCCTATTTCGCAAAAAACCTGATTGCTTGAATGGATAAAAGCTTCACCAAAATCTATATTTCCAAATCTTTCATTATTATAGTTTTTAACATTTAGTCCATCTAATGAAAATCCGCCGGTATCTTCAAATGTCTTACTCGTAAGATTATTTTCAAATGCAGCAACCGATGTTACAATTTTAAAGGTTGACCCCGGGGGATAAAGACCGGAACATACTCTGTTTATAAGAGGAAAATTTTCATTTTCAACTATGGAATTCCAGTTTTTTTCGAGATTTTCTGCGTTTGGATTAAAATCAGGCAGACTGACCATTGCAAGGATTTCTCCGGTTTTGGGATTCATTGCAACAGCTGCTCCCCGTCTTGAATTCATTGCTTTGTATGCCGCTTTTTGCACACTGTTATTAATAGTGAGGTTAACATCAAAACCTCTTTTTATGTCCCCAAGATTGAGAGAAATATCTCCTTTTCCCACAAGCATATTATCAAACTCTCTTTCGATAAGGCTTTTTCCGTACACCTTAGAATAATATCCAATAACATGGGAATAAAGATTTTTTTCGGGATAATACCTTTTCATTTCACCATTTTCAGTTTTTACTGTTTCAGCAAGCAAAAGACCGTTTGAATCATAAATATTTCCCCTGACAACTGATTTTTCATCGTCCCATTGTCTCATATTATATGGGTTTGATGATATTTTATCAGCTACAAAAAGATTAAAATACAAAAGATAGGATAAAAGAGCAAGAAACAGAGCCGAAACTAAAACGAGCAAATGAATTATTCTCTTATTATTCTTCATAATCCTTCCCCCTGTCTTCCTTTGCTGAAATGGCCTGAATTATTCCAAGTGAAATAAAGCTTACGACAATTGATGTTCCCCCATAGCTCACAAACGGGACCGTGATACCCGTAAGCGGAATAAATTTGGTTACACCGCCTACTATTATAAATGTCTGCAAAGCAAACATAAGAGTTATACCAAGGGCAACCGCTTTGTTATAGAGATTTTTTGTTGTCAATGTAATTTTAAAGCATCTGTATGAGAGTAAAAAGAAAAGTATAATAACAGATGCGCCCCCGAAAACTCCCATTTCTTCACATATAGCAGAAAAAATAAAATCAGTATGAACTTCGGGAATATAGGTCGGGGACCCGTTTCCTATACCTTGTCCGAAATATCCTCCTGCAGATATAGCAAAAAGGGACTGTGTTATCTGATATCCTGTGTTTGAAATATCACTCCATGGGTCAAGCCAAACCTTAACCCTGACCTGTATATGATGTAAAAACAGATACCCAAGAAAGGCTACAATAACCGCAGATGCTATATTGAAAAGTAAAAAAATTCTGTTTTCCTCATAAACATAAAGCATAAAAATATAAATGGAGAAAATAACAAGAATTGTTCCCCAGTCTCTTTGAAGAACCAAAAAGATTATGAACAAATATGTAAAAAAAGCAGTTATATATCTTGGATTAATATTAAAAAGGTCTTTCGTTCTGCTTCCTGAATAATAGCAGGCAAGAAACATAACATATGCTATTTTTATAAGCTCCGAAGGCTGAAAATTAAGAGGACCTATATTTATCCAGTTTTTTGAGCCATTAACTCTTTCCCCGATAATCAAAGTAAGAAGAAACATTGTCGTAGAAAATATCGCATAAAAAAGCCACAGCTTATTCCAGAATTTAATTTTATAATAAACAAGATATGCCAGAAAAAACACAAAAGCTCCCAAGCCAACCCAGACAATCTGTTTGGCTCCAAGAGCTATGTTTATTCTACAGAGCATTATTGCTCCTATGGTAACAAGCATTGAGGCAATAAGAAATAAGAACTTGTCCCCCATTCTGCAAAGAACAAGCACAGAATATGTTACGATCAACAATCCTAAAAGACCAATCCCAACAAGCAGTATATCTTTTTTGAAATTGTTTGCCACGCTTAAAAGACCAAAACCAAGAATATTCATAAGAAGCAGCATATAAGCCGGCAGTCTATAACCTATTTTACTATTACTCATATCTAAGTCCTCTGCGGTTTATCCCTATTCAAACTGGAATACAAACCGAACATCCCCAAAAGAAATTTCATCAAAGTCGTCTAAAATCTGTTTCCCTTTAACCAAAACATCGTTGACATA
>JAZNFO010000011.1:0-11241 GCA_045575975.1 Clostridia bacterium
TTCTGCAGAAAGAATAACTTCTTCTTTTGTATGATTAATTGGGTGTTTTAAATTATTTATTATTATATTCATTTTAAATACTACTCATTAGCAATCAATTTAACTGTAACGGCTGTCACATTATCTCTTAAATTAATATTATCGGGCAGATTTAGTCCAACAGACTGTATTGTTTCGTTTGTTAATTCGGTAACCGAAATGGGTTCTGTTGTTATTTCGTCAATATTTTCTATTATATCTTCATAGCCATAAATAGTCAGTGCATTCGGATGAATTGTTACAGTCTTTCCAGCAGGAAGGCTACCGTTAAAGCTTGGCTTGATAGATACGGTTTTAAGTCTCAGTATGGGACAAAGAACCTCTGCTTTTGTTATATCAGATGAAACAAAGCCGATTTCTGATTCTTTTGCATCAATAACATTGCCAGTTGAATCAATTAGCTCAATTTTAAATTCATTAGAAATGTCTTTATTTTTTCCGCTTATATCAACAGTTACTCTAACATCTGCAACACTGCTTACATATGATGCCGCACCTTTTAAGAGTATTGTTTGGGGATTAATCTCAGGTTTTCCGGCAATATAACCTGTTTCAGGATTACCAACTGTTTTTACTTTTATATTTCTTTTTTCCTCAACGATTTTATCTATAACTAAATCAACACTGTAAGGTTCATCATTTAGAATTTCATTGTAATCATATGGAATGGTAAGATTTATTGGTAAGGTTTGTTTTCCTGCTTTTGTAACAGATGAAAGATCAACAGTTGCTAAAACATTTTTTGAATCAAGATTAACAATTTTTTTTCTGCTACCCTTAATTTTAAGGTCAATTTTAGATACACTTTCGTTAACGATGCTGAGTCCCATACTGTTCAGATTGTTTTGCTGAACATATCTTACCGGAATATCCCTTACTACATAAACAACCGGAGGGTCAACAATTATAATAATATAGAACCAGATAATAATCGCAATTACAAAGGAGAAAACCTTTAAAAATGAATCATTTCCTAAAAATTTTTTCATTTTTTATTCTCCTTTCTTGAAAAAAAGTTATGCTTTATTTTTGCATCTTTATTTGTTTCGATGAGTAATTTTTTAAGTTTGTTTTGCATACTTTCAGGAGTAATATTGAAAAACAGTTCTCCCTTTATTGCAAGGGAAATATTTCCTGTTTCTTCCGAAACAATAATAACAACTGCATCGGATTCTTCTGAAACACCAAGTCCTGCTCTGTGTCTTGTTCCAAGCTCTTTACTTAAGTTTGGGTTCTGAGACAAAGGCAGAAAGCAAGATGCAGCTTCAATTTTATTGTTTCTTATAACCAAAGCACCGTCGTGTAAAGGTGTTTTAGGAATAAAAATGTTAATAAGAAGTTCGGATGTAACATCAGCATGAAGTTTAATACCGGTTCCGATAATATCGCCTATTTTAACATCTCTTTCAATTACAATAAGTGCTCCTATTCTGCTTTTTGACATACTAACACAGCTTTTTACAATTTCTGAAATCATATCAGATGTATATGTGCTGTCTTTTGGTTCGTCAAAGTTAAACCATTTTCCCATAGAGGTTCTTCCAAGTTGTTCAAGAGCTCTTCTGAGTTCAGGCTGAAAAACTATAATAACCGCAATTAAACCTAGCTGCATAGCATTACTTAAAAGGTAATAAACTGTGTGCAAGTTAAGAAAATAACTTGCCTGCATTATAATAACCAGTACAACTATACCTTTTAAGAGCTGAACTGTTCGGGTATCTCTTATGAATTTCAAGCATTTATATATTAAAAATGTTACAATAAGAATATCAACAATATCGCTGATTCTAAGCATTGAAATCTGACGCAATAAAGAGTCATAAAAATTATTCAGCAACTAAACTCCCTCCAATTATTAATATGCTTTACCCCAATATACCATTTTATTTGCTTTTTTGCCGCAACAAATACAAGTATCTGACAAGTTTTCCTGTTCAAAAGGCATACATCTTGAGGTTGCAGTTGTATCTTCTTTAATTTTTTCTTCACATTCAACATTACCGCACCACATAGCTTTAACAAAGCCGCCTTTTTCTGCGACAATCTTCTTAAAATCTTCATAATCTGTTGCAACACTTGTTTTTGAGTTTCTGTTTTCAAGGGCTGCATTATACATATCATTTTGAATTTTTTCAAGAAGTTTTCCGATTTCTTCTTCGATATTATCAAGAGAAACAAATATCTTTTCTCTTGTAAGTCTGCTTACTAAAACTGCCTGATTATTTTCAATATCTTTTGGACCAATTTCAAGTCTTACCGGAACGCCACGCATTTCATATTCACTGAACTTCCAGCCTGGAGATTTTTCAGAGTCATCAAGCTTAACTCTGAAGCTTGCCTTTAACTTATTCTCAAGCTCTCTTGCTTTATCAAGAACTCCTTCTTTATGTTGTGCAACAGGAACAATTGCAACCTGAATTGGTGCAATTCTCGGCGGTAACTTAAGACCTGCATCATCTCCGTGTACCATAATGATTGCCCCGATTATTCTTGTTGACATACCCCATGATGTCTGATGTACATGTTTTAACTCGTTATTTTCATCTGTAAACTGAATATCAAATGCTTTTGCAAATCCATCACCAAAGTTATGGCTTGTACCTGACTGAAGAGCTTTGCCGTCGTGCATAAGAGCTTCAATTGTATATGTTGCATTTGCACCTGCAAATTTTTCTTTATCTGTTTTTCTGCCTTTAATAACAGGGATAGCAAGGACCTTTTCGCAGAAATCAGCATAAACATTAAGCATCTGAAGTGTTTCAGCTTCAGCTTCTTCCGGAGTTGCATGAACAGTATGTCCTTCCTGCCACATAAATTCAGCACTTCTTAAAAATGGGCGTGTTGTTTTTTCCCATCTTACAACACTACACCACTGATTATATTTTTTAGGCAAGTCCCTGTAAGAATGAACTATATTTGCATAATGTTCGCAGAACAAAGTTTCAGATGTAGGTCTAACGCAAAGTCTTTCAGCCAATTTTTCTGTTCCCCCGTGCGTAACCCAGGCAACCTCAGGAGCAAAACCTTCAACATGGTCTTTTTCCTTTTGGAGAAGGCTTTCCGGAATAAACATAGGCATATAAACATTTTCATGACCTGTTTCCTTAAATCTTCTATCCAGCTCTTTCTGAATATTTTCCCAAATAGCATAGCCGTATGGCTGAATAACCATACATCCGCGAACTCCTGAATAATCAGCAAGTTGAGCCTTTTTAATTATATCGGTATACCATTGAGCAAAATCATCGCTCATAGAGGTAATTGCTTCCACCATCTTTTTATCATTATTAGCCAAAATTATCAATCCTTTCAAAATTCATACATAATCAATTATACATTAAAAAATAACCTCCGTCAATACTTTAGAAATATTTTTAAACCAAATTTTTATAATTAAATTTATAATTTTTGGTATAAATTTTTAAAATTTTATTTAAAAAACTATTGCAAAATTAAAAAAAGTATGGTATTATATACAAGTATTTTTCAGAAAATGCATTTGCGCCGGTAGCTCAGCTGGATAGAGTGACTGGCTACGAACCAGTAGGTCGGGGGTTCGAGTCCCTCCCGGCGCACCAAAAAAGCACTTCATACTGAAGTGCTTTTTATTTTTGATATTTTTTATATCGCTTCTCGGTTTTCTCCGGTTTTATAATCAATTATAACATTAGGCTGAACATTATAACAAAAAACACAGAAACTTAATCCCTGTCCTTTATCCTCAATAGAATATGCTTCTAACAAAACCCCGTCAGCCAATAAATTACCATTTGTAAAAACAGGTGTAACTCTGTACATAACATTATTACCTGTTTTTTCAACATAGGCATCTATTTTATTTTCATAAGGAAGCATCCCATCCACATTCATATATCTTGTGCCTGTTATAAGATTTCGTTTATTTGCATTTTCTCCTGTAAGCTGAAATCCGATTAAATGACATCTGTTATAAATATATCTTCCGTCAACAAAATCATAGGGCTTATTTATCCAGCCTGTAGGCTTAACAGAACTTATATTTCCTCTTTTTTCAGTTGGCATAAGTTCTTTGTTTATGGAGGCCATAACAACATCACATCTGCCTAATTCATCTAAATTGCTGTAATATTCAAAAGCACCTTCAATTAGTTCATAATTCTCAAAATATGGTTTGTTGTTATTTATTTCAACATATGGTGAACCATTATATTGAGGCAGCTCTTTCATAAGTCTTTCATATTCATATTCTTCAAAAGAGTTTTTGATAATCCAGACTGTTTTTGTTTCATCATGCCATGCAACACCCAGGTTAAAGCTTTCTGCAATAAATCTTATAGGAAGCATTGTTCTGTCGTTTATAACCTTTGGAGCAACATCAAGTATATGTGCCTTTTTGTTTAAATAAGCAGTTTTACTATCAATAATAAGTTCTATTTTATCCTTATTCATTATGAGTGAAACCGTGCTGCTTTTTTCATTCCATGAAACATTACCGCCAAATGCTTCAATAATTGCCCTTATAGGAACAAGTGTTCTGTTATCTAAAATAACAGGTTTTGTTCCTCGCCCTGAATCTATTTCAGTTTTTTGACCATTGATTTTCATATTAGGATTATTGATTTCAAGGCTTACAATAACATCAGCAGGGACATCGGCCATTGCAATTGATGAGAAAAAAAGTAAAAAACATACTATTCCAATTTTTATTACAAACTTCTTAAAAGATTTCATCATATATTGATCCTTTATAATTCAAATGCTATAATATTGTTTAACCGATTACTCGATATTTTTGATTATTCTTCTGAAAACATATCTTTGCCTACACCGCAAAGAGGACATACAAAATCATCAGGAAGATCTTCAAATTTTGTTCCGGGAGCAATACCTGCATCAGGATATCCGGCTTCTTCATCATATACCCAGCCACATACATCGCATAAATATTTTTTCATAAAAGCACCTCCTTTTTTATATATTATTCACAAAACTCTAAAGCCAATTCGTTTAGTTCGGCTTTATTTGTTTCATTAACTGCAGACAAAATTTTAACTTCTGTATTTGCATAGGTTATATTTTTGCTTTTTTCAAGCATTTGTTTCATTATTTTCCCTGCAACCGGAGCCCAACTTCCGTTTTCGATAAATCCCATTTTTTTATTCTGGAAATTTCTTTCTGTTAAATGATTTATAAATTCACGCATAAATGGGAAAATATCGTTGTTATAAGTGGTCGTTGCCAAAATGATTTTGCCGTATTGAAAAGCATCTTCAACGGCTTTTGACATATCGCATCTGGCTAAATCTTTTAAAACAACTTTTACATTTCTTTCTTCAAGCTTTTCTTTTAGATATATAACTGCTTTTTTTGTGTTTCCGTATATTGAAGTATATGCTATCACAACACCGTCAGACTCTGTCTTATAGCTTGACCATATATCATAAAGATTTATATAATATTCTATATTTTCACAAAGAACAGGTCCATGAAGAGGGCATATAATTTGAATATCATAACTAGCTACTTTCTTAAGAAGAGATTGAACCTGAGCACCATATTTCCCGACAATTCCAATATAATATCGTCTTGCTTCACAAGCCCAGTCATCACTTGTATCCAAAGCTCCGAATTTACCAAAAGCATCCGCAGAAAATAAAATATTATCCTTATCGCAATATGTTACAATAACCTCAGGCCAGTGAACCATAGGTGCTGTAATAAAAGTAAGGGTATGTTCTCCTAAAGAAAGAGTATCCCCTTCACCAACAACAAGCTGATTTGAAAAGAAATCATTTCCAAAAAACTGTTTCATCATCGTAAAGGATTTAGATGATGAAACAATCCTTGCTGATGGATATCTGTTGATGAAATTCATAATACTTGACGAATGATCAGGCTCCATATGCTGAACAATCAAATAATCCGGTGATTTATTTCCTAATTCCTTACTTATATTCTCAAGCCATTCGTCTGCAAAACGTATATCTACAGAATCCACAACGGCTATTTTTTCGTCATATATAATATACGAGTTATAGGAAATGCCTTTTGGAATAACATATTGTCCTTCAAATAAATCAGTAATACGATCATTAACTCCTACATATTTTATTGTATCTGTAATAAACACATTTTTTCTCCTATATTTAATTTTTTTTAAGATTATAAAATTAGTGTACGATTTAGATGCCACCCTTTTTATCGATATGTAGACTTCGTCTACTCGATATTTTTGTTCCACAAAATCGATATGTTTTCGCTACGCTCAAACTCGATATGATATGAATTCTCGTCGCGTAAGCGACATATCGAATGCGAAGCACATATCGAGTCATTTATGACATATCGAGAATTCGCAAGAATTCATATCGACGATTTCATCTTCGATGAAATCATTCTAACATACTTAATATTTTTTTTCAATAAAAAGACGGAAAAAAGCCATCTTTTTCATTATACAAAAAAATCGCAACTTTATTTAGTCGCTATTTATAAAGAATTTTAATTAAGATAAAATAACTAAAAAATATCTTTTTCATGGAGAACAACTCCTGCCTCAGCAAGCTTACTCTGTAATTTATTTATATCCAGAGCAGAAAAATCGTCTGTCAAAGCTGCTGCGGTTCCGGCTGCCTGGCCTGTTACAGCACAACAGGGAATAACTCTCATAACATCCCATAATGTTTCATTAACAGAAGTACATCTTCCTGAACAAATCAGATTTTTTATACTTGAGTTATATAGTGTTCTAAACGGAACCTCATAAACAGGACCTCTTTCTTTCCAGTTTGAAACCATTCCGATTGAATCATCAAAATATTTATGTGCCTCTTTATGTGAAAGTTCATATTCTCCCACGATCTTTCTTGTCATTCTTATCTGGGGAATTGTTGCCATTGTAATTGGTATAAATTCAGGGTCATCCTTGCGTCTTTTTAAAATATCACTATATGTGGAATTGTGAGACAGGCATACCTGCTCCGAAAGTTCCTCCCCATCAAGTCCTGAAAATCTTCGGTCTATGAGATTTTCAACCTTGTTATTTTCAGTTTTTTCTTCCTCCGGAACATCAGATGCTCCAAGCATATGAAGATTATATCCTTTTTTCCCAAGGGAATAATACCAGGCTGCAAGAATATTTCCTTGTTTAAATGTTTCTGTAGGGGCATTTGAAAGCTTTGCAATATCACAATCACCGGTTGCATCAACCACTGATTTAACCTTGTATCCAACTCTTCCGGATTTATTTTCTGTTATTATATGCCGAATTTTATTATCAGAAATATCAACACCAACGGCATAGGTACCGTATAAAATATCAACACCTTCTTTGAGTAGTAACTTTTCAGCTAGAATTGCAAAAATCTGCGGATTGTATTGAACCTGAAATCTCTTATCTTTTTCGGTTCGTGTTCCAATATTATCAAGCCAGTTTTCCGGATACTTGTCCTCTGCACCGTGCTTAATTGAAAGTCTAAAAAGTTCTTCCGCTATGCCAAATGAAACCTGATGTCCTAGTCCATCACATAGCGGAAGATATATTGTCACAATACCCAGTGTTCCAAGACCGCCAAGCATAAATTCTTTTTCAAAAAGAACAACTTTTTTACCTTGTCTTGCTGCAGCAAGAGCTGCTGATATACCACCAAATCCGCCGCCACAAACTGCAACATCGTATTCTTTCTTAATCTCTGTTTTCAGACTTTCTTTAATAAACATTCAATATCTCTCCTTAATGTATTAAAGTATCTAATTATTCTTTTTTAGAATTAATCAAAAACGATTCACATTCATCTAAAGGAAGGGCTTTTACATAGTACCAGCCTTGAATATAATCACAGTTAGACTGTGATACAAGTGTATTTTGTTCAACCGTTTCAACACCTTCGCATATAACACCTATATTCAGGCTGTGTGCAAGAGCAATAATGCCTGAAAGTAATGCTTTTCCTCTTTCTGTATTGGCTTTCAGCAAAATATCACGGTCAATTTTAACAACATCAATGGGATAGTCGCAAAGATTTGCCAAAGATGTATAACCACTGCCTAAATCATCAAGATAAATCATAAAACCAAGTTCTTTACAGCGAATAACATTTCTTGTTGCTGTTTCTCTGTCTCTTTCAATTGCATCTTCTGTTATTTCAATTGCAAGTTTTGATTTATCAAAACTATATTTTTCTGAAATTTTCTTGAGTTTATCAACAAAATCATCTTCTGAAAGAGTTATTCTTGTAAAATTACAGGAGATTAATATATCTTTATATCCAGTATTGCTCCACGCTTCAAGTTGACGACAGGCAAGTTCAAACATATAAAAGTCATGTTTACTGATAAGTCCTGCCTTTTCCATATTTCCAATATACTTAACAGGACTTACAAGTCCATTTTCAGAACTTTCCCATCTTGAGAGAGCTTCAGCTGAAACTATTTTCTGAGTTTTGCTGTCAACTATAAATTGAAGATACATTTTGAATTCATTATTTTCAAGTCCGTTTAAAATATCTTCCGTGATTTTCTTTTCGAATTGTTTTTTCTCAGTTTTAAGTTCTTTACTGTTTTTTTGTCTAACCCTATGAAGTAAAAACGCTACTATAGCGGATTGTACAATAAATGCAAATATAAATATAATAATTAAATTTTCCATTTTTGTACTCCTTTCACTTCCAATTTTAAATTGTTTATATACATTTTATTATTTCTTTTCACTTTTTGTTATTGAAGAAATGATATATTTTGGTCTACCTTTGATTTCTTCATAAATACGAGCGATGTAATACCCTATAATACCAAGACTTATCATAATAATACTTCCGATAAAGATAGTAATGATTATTACTGTTGTCATACCTTCAAGTGCCCTGCCGATTATTTTATCAATAAGTGCCCAAACACCAAAGATTACAGATATCACAAGCATAACAAAACCAAGAACCGTAACAGTTTGCATCGGTGCAGTTGAGTATGACGAAATATTTGAAAGCGCATATTTTATAAGACCGGAAGCTGACCATTTTGATTCGCCGCTAACTCGTTCTCTGACATCATATTCAACTGTTGTTTTGTTATATCCTACCCAATAGGAGATTGCTCTGAAAAATCCTCTTTCAGGCATTTTGTTAAGTACATCTATAACTTTTCTGTCCAAAAGCTTAAAGTCTGATGAATTTGCCATATCAAATCCTGCCATACGGCTTATAACAGAATAAAAGAACTTAGCCCCAAAACTATAAATTTTTTTTTCTTGTCCTCGAGTTTTCTTTACACCTTCAATAATTTCGAATCCTTGTTCCCACAAATGATACATTTCGACGATTTTTTCCGGTGGGTGCTGGAGATCACAATCAATAATAACAGCACAGTCACCACTGGCTGCAGCAAGCCCTGCGGATATAGCGGATTCTTTTCCAAAATTTCTTGAAAAATGCAGACCAACTATATTTTCTTTTTCATGGGAAAGTTCACCTATTATTTTATAGGTTTCATCTGTAGAACCGTCATCTACAAATAAAAACTCACTTTCAATATTATTTTCTTCCAATAAAGAATGTATCGCATCATATGCTTTTTTTATACATTTTTCTTCGTTATATGCAGGAATAATCACTGATAACATAAAAAATCACCTTGCAATTTTATAATAAAGTTTCAAGTTGTGTAACAGGCATTGGCCGGTAAAAATAGTATCCCTGCAGCATATCGCAGCCGGCATTAATAACTACTTTTTTGTGTTCTTCTGTCTCTATGCCTTCACACAATGTTTTAAAACCCAAATCATGGGCTGTTCGTATAATGTTTTTTAGAATTAAAAATCCTGTTTCCCCTGTTGCATTTTGAGTAATTGATTTATCGATTTTAACAATGCTGATATCAAATTCAGATAAGTCTCCAAAACTTGTATAACCTTTTCCGAAATCATCCAGAAGAATTAAAATACCTTTTTCTTTTAATCTGATTAAATTTTGAATCAATTTATTCTTTTCAATATTGTTTAAATTTTTATCTTCAAGGATTTCAACTGCTATACATGAATAGTCAATTTCATATTTTTCAACAATATTAATTATATTCTCTGCAAAGTTTTCGTCACAGAGCGTAGAACGAGAAAAATTAATTGTATAAAAATACTTCATACGCTTATCTTTGTCACTGGAAATCCATTTGCAATTCTTCTCAAAAATGTAGTAATCAAATTTTTCATTCAATCCCACATTATTCACCGCCGAAAGAAAAAGTTTTGGGGATAAAATTCCTTCTGTTGAAGAATTTAATCGGGACAACACCTCTGCCCCCATAATTTTATTTGTCTTAGCGTTTATAATTGGCTGATATTCAAGGAAAAATCTGTTATTATCAATTTCCTTTTGAATGTTATTTTCAATTTTAATCTTTCTTTCGAATTCTTTCCCGTTTGAATTATCCCATCTGCAGTGCAAAATATCTTTATCTTCTGCAATGCTGCAAGCTTGTTTTGCTCTTGTAAGCGCAGATTTAAAAGGAACATCTGTTGCACTTGTCAAATAATAACCAAAATGCAAACGGACAACATTAACTGCACCGTATTTTATTAAAATATTATTAATTTCATCACAGCACCTGTCAATGTGCTGTGTAATTTCTTCCTCAGATAAATTGTTTAAAGCAATAAAATTATCTTTACTATAAAGAGATATATCACCATCTACTGTATAACAAAAATCTCTGAGTAATTTTTTTTTAATTTGCTCATATATTCTGACAGCCTTAGATTCTGAGTATAGTCTCTTTATATGATCAAGTGATACAAATATATACACAACACAACGATTTTTGCGCATATTTGCTGCCTTTTCAAACTCATTTTCAATTTTACCTATACCGCAAAAACTTTTCTCTGCTGTTCCCCTTGCGGTTTTCATGGATTTAACAGTAAAGTATAATCCAATTAATCCCAAAATAATGAAACATATTGCAAGAATAGTTAAAATTACATATGGGTATTCAAAAATTTGCATTCTGTGACTCCTTATATTATTTTTCAAAAATCGGATATTCTTTTGTTCCCGCTGTTTGTTTTAAACCTAACGCTTTCGCAACTTTAAAACATTTACTAATATCTTTTTTAGCTGTTTTCTTTCTTCTTAATATTTCTTTTACTAAAAAACATGGATTAAAAGTCAAAACCGCTTTTATAATGTCACTTTTTGAAATTCCACATCTTTTATATTCAGCTAAAATTTCAAA
>JAZNFO010000012.1:0-26693 GCA_045575975.1 Clostridia bacterium
TGGCTACGATCCGACTTAATCAATTTTGAATACTTGTCAAGAGAGTGTTGGTTTAGCTACATTTTATAGGCATTTTTGGATATCAAAATACAAAAAAGTTTCTGATAAAAAATTGTACAATAGCTTTAATTCAATGATCACTCCTAAAAACAAAGAAAGATTTTTAGCATTTTTGAATGAATTGGAATATGATGTAAAGAATTATATTAAAATCATTCATCCCGTTCGTGATGATTATGGCAATAGAAAAGAATATTTTGGATTAGTTCAGAGTTTAAATGTTTTAACAAACTATTTTGGTATAATACAAGTAAGAGTAGCATTATTGGCTTTGTTTGAAATAAAAGAAAAGAGCCTATTAACTTTAAAAGAGTTAAAAGAAATTGTTGTAAAACTTGAAAATTTTCATTTTGCCTATAATGCAATAGCTGTATTACCAACAAATAAATTAGAATCGCTGTATTCTAATTTTGCGATCAGTTTGCGTAGATGTGCAGATAAAGCACAGGTTAGAAGTATTGTTGCTAACTTAATGAGTGAAATTGATAATCTGTATCCGAGTTACCAAGAGTTTGAAGATAATTTTGTGAAGCTTACATTTTCAAAAAAAGAAAATCCTTCAAATGTCAAGACAAAATATACCTTGAACAAGATCAATTCATATTATTCAAATACTGAAACATTTGATGACGAATCTAGCATTGAGCATGTATTAAGTGAGTCACTTGGAGACACCATGCTTAATATAGGGAATCTGATTGTACTAGAAGAAAGATTGAATAAAGAAGCAGATAATTTGAATTATAAGAATAAAATTGAGATTTATAAAAAATCATCGTATGAATGGATGCATAAGTTTATTGAAGCGCATGATGATTGGGATGAATCTGAATTAGTAACTCGTGCAAAAAGTTTGGCTAAATTATATTATTCTGCAATACTTGGTAGACAATGCGAAGATTAAGCATAAATGTAAATAGTATATGCAAACGGCGGCTGACAATGTCAGTCGCTTTTGTATTTAACGATCGGTTATTCCGGTCGTTTTTTTATGCTCAAAAGCATGATGTATGTTGTTATTTAAGTGAAAATTAAAACATAAAATTATGAGAGGTGGTATAGATGAATGAGTTTAAAGTTGAACTCTTCGTAGCGAGCGATGATGAGCAGGATGTAATGCTCTCAAGCTTAAATGAAGATGAAATGGATAAATGGAAAGAAGATATGGAAGTGCGAGCGTTAAGTGAATATTATAAACAAAAAATAAAAATTACAGACCAAAAAATTTGATTTCAAAAAGCGGCTTTGCTAAAATTAATGCATAGAATAAATAGTTGCCGTTTTTTCAGGGAAGGAGGTTAATTAAAATGAAAGTGGCGGCAGCTTATATTAGAGTTTCTACTGATGATCAGATTGAATTTAGTCCTGATAGTCAGTTGGAAAAAATCAAACTCTATGCAGAAAGAAATCAAATGTTATTACCCAAAGAGTTTATCTTTATGGATGAGGGTATTAGTGGTAGAAACACAAAAAAGAGACCTGCCTTTAATACTATGATAGGTTTAGCGAAGCTTGAACCAAAACCATTTGATGTGATATTGGTTTGGAAATATAGCAGATTTGCTCGAAATCGTGAAGATAGTGTTGTTTACAAATCTATGCTCAGGAAAGAACTGAATATTGATGTCATTTCAATTAGCGAAGATGTTGGCGATGATAAAATGTCTATTCTTTTCGAAGCGATGATTGAAGCGATGGACGAATATTACAGTATCAATCTTGCCGAAGAAGTTAAACGAGGAATGACAGAAAAGGCAAAAAGAGGTGGCGTGTTATCAATACCCGGATATGGATACAAAGTTGAAAACGGTAAATATGTTATCGTACCTGAAGAAGCAGAAATTATCCGTAAGGTTTTTAATGACTATGCAAATGGCAAAGGATTTTTATCTATTGCAAAAACGCTAAATGCTATGGGAGTAAGAACACATAGGGGTAATCAAATAGAAAATAGGACAATAGAATATTGGCTTAACAATCCCGTTTACATAGGTAAAACACGTTGGAATCCTGATGGAAAGTTATCGAGGAATTATACAGCAACAACTGCTATTATAACCGATGGACCACACGAAGCTATAATTGATATGGAAACATGGGAAAAAGTTCAGGAAATAATGAAAGAGCAAAAAGCAAAGTACAGAAAGTATTATGATCCTGACCGAAAAGAATTATCTCATTGGTTAGTAGGAATCGTTAGATGCGAAAAGTGCGGTGCTGTATTGTCTAATCAAGGCGGATTTTATGGATGCTCAAATCGAAGCAGAGGAACTTGCAAAGGTGTTGGATACATAAAAACCTCTAAGTTAGATGGGATTGTTTTAAATGCTTTATCTGATGTGGCACTTCCAAATGTAAAACTTGCATTTGCTGAACCTGAAACTGTTGAGCGAATGGAAACAGAAGATGAAAGCTTAATTATTTCAACTCAAATACAACGACTTGAAATTCGTTTGGAACGTGTCAGATTAGCTTACGAGGATGGTGTAGATACACTTCAGGAATATAAAGCAAATAAAAAAAGTCTCCTTGATGAAATTGCAAGGCTGAAAGCCTTAATGAAGGAAAAGAAAGCTGAAGAACAGCCCAAAGCAGTTGTAAAAACAAACAAGAAAGAGCTTTGCAGATTAACAGAAGTATTGAAAGATGAAAGTGTAAGCAATGTTGAGAAAAACAAGGTGGCAAGGACTATTTTCAAGGAGATTGTCAAAGGTGGCGATGACGGGAAAACCATCAAATGTGTGTTTTGGAAGTAATGGATTTACTCAAACAGTTGCCATCTGCACCACCATATTGGCTCACGATAAATGCAGCGAGTTTCGGATTTGGTTTTTTAATGTTTACGGGGTATTCTAATTTTTTCTGATAAATCCACATACAAAAATCCTCCTAATATTTGTCCCAAGGCCAGGGTTCTTCAATCCACTCAAAATAATTAGGATTTGTTGACTCCCATGCCTCTAACGGTTCATATTTGGTTAAATATTCTTTTCTGAGTTCCTTGGTCTTTTCAACCATTTTCTTAAACATACTTATTGCTTCTCTGTCGCAGGGATGAGTGTCTAAAAATAAGTTCCATTCTATCGCGGCAAAGTTATATGCCATAATCTGTTTTAATAACTTTTCTCTCTCTGTCATAAGCTCATATTCTCCTTTTTCTCAAACTGAAAGCCATACACCCCTAAAGGTATATCAAGAAACGGAAATATTGTTCCTCTTTCAAGTCCCATTTCGGGGCTGTATATATTAGTAAGCACAGAGTTCTGAATCGGCACATAGGAGTAGCCGATTCTTTGTGCATCATTTATTGTCCATTCTTTAGACTTATCCATAATATCTTTTCCTTTCTATACTTAGTGGATACTAATGCATCCTAATACCATTCTATTCTTTTACTGACAAAAAGTGATTTTTTACTTGACAAATAAAAAACAGGGTGATATAATCTAACTGTATTAATACAGATAATACAGTTGAAAGGAGGGTATATAATGATAAGCGTTGATTACAAGGACGGGAGAAGTTTATATGAGCAGATAAGCGACGGCTTAAAGGACTTGATTATAAACGGAATACTGAAAAAGGACGAGAAGCTTCCGTCAGTGAGAGAGCTTTCTGTTGAGCTTACGGTAAATCCAAATACCGTGCAAAAGGCATATAAGGAGCTTGAAAATATGGGATATATATACAGTGTGAGTGGAAAAGGAAACTATGTTTCGGGGGTTGACACTGTGAAGAAGGACACTGAGGAGCTTTTTGAAAAGCTGTATACTGTGGTTAAGGAGCTTGCCTTTTTGAATGCAGATAAACAGGAGCTTATAAATGTAGTAAATAATATATACCGGGAAAGGGGAGACGAAAATGATTGAGGTTAAAAATGTTGTGAAATATTTTGATGATTTTAAAGTTCTTAACGGACTTTGCCTGAATGTAAAGAAAGGAAGTATATACGGGCTTGTTGGACCGAACGGAGCGGGAAAGACAACCATAATCAATCATATTACAGGTGCCTATAGACAAAAAGAGGGAACTATAAAAATTGACGGTGAAAATGTTTTTGAAAACGAAAGTTTAAAACAAAGAGTTTTGTCTATTGCAGATGAATGGTTTTATTTCGGAACATCCACTATAAGGGAAATGAAGAACTTTTATAAAAGCATATATAAAAATTTCAGTGAAGAGCGATATAACACCATAGCTACTCTGTTTAATATAAATGAAAGAAGACAAATAAGAAAGCTTTCAAAGGGTATGAAAAAGCAGGTTGCATTCTGGCTTGTACTTTCATGTATGCCCGATGTTCTGATCCTTGACGAGCCTCTTGATGGACTTGACCCTGTTATGAGAAAGCAGATTTTAAATCTGATTATATCGGATGTTTCAGAAAGGGAAATGACGGTTTTAGTATCATCTCATAATCTTCGTGAGCTTGAGGATATATGCGATCATGTGGGCATTATTTTTGACGGGAAAATGGTTATTGAAAAATCCCTTGATGATCTTAAGGGTACAGTAAAGAAATACCAGGTGATACTCGATCGTGAAAAAATTGAAGAGTTAAAGAAAAGTCTTGATATTCTTCATATTTCAAATATTGGGTCTGTTTCTACTATGATAATCAGGGATAAGGAAGAAAATGCAGAAGAGATCATAAGAGAATTTTCACCCGTGCTTTTTGAGAGTGTTAAGCTTACATTGGAAGAAGTATTTATATATGAGTTAGGAGGTCTTGGATACAATGTTAAAGACATCATTATTTAGTAAAGGAATATATAAATCAAATTTAGCAAGATTCAAATGGGGAAGTTTTTTATATTTTATTATATTGTTTTTCAGCACATCATTTGTTCTGTTAATCAGCGACTACAGTTATATGACAGCGGGAACAGTAAACAGATATATGCTTTCGGGAGGAATGATTTTAAGAGATGATTATCTTATATTCCCTATGCTCTTTGCAAGCTTTGTGCCAACAGTAACAGTTTTTCTCAGCTTTGATTTCTTTTCATCAAAGAAGCAAAGTGTGTTTATCCATTCTTTGCCATGTAAAAGGGGAGCGGTTTACATATCATCAATTTTAGGTGCATATACACTTATGGCAATACCTGTTATATTAAATGGCGGAGTGCTTATGCTGATTTCGGTATTTAAGCTTGGGCATCTTTTTACATTGGCATCATGTTTTAAATGGATATGTGCAAATCTTATTGTGCTCTTTATTATGTTTTCTGTGGCACTTTTCAGTGTAAGCATAACATCAAGCAAGGTGTCCTTTGTGTTTATAAATGCACTTCTGCACTTTATGCCAATCGGAATTGCAATCGGGATAAACTCTGTTGCATATGAATATTTATACGGATATGCAGATGCATCGGGAAGCATAATCGAAACTGTTATAAGATGGCTCCCTGCACTTTTCTATTGGTTTAATCCTGTTTATGCAACATCAGTTTATGGTTCAACTGCTATTATAACTAATCTGTTAAGTGCGAAAACTCTTATTTTCTGCGGCGGGGGAATACTTCTTATTATTGTCGGGGCATTTCTTTATTTAAAGAGAAATGTTGAAACTGCAGGAAACTTTGTTGCTTTCAAGGTTTTAAATCCGATACTTAAATATACTTTAACATCGTTCAGTATCATTATTACCTTTGCAATTTTAGAATCAGGCAATATGAACAGAGATTTTTATATGATTCTTTTATTGTTCGTTGTGAGCTTTGTGGTTTACTTTGCAACAGAAATGGTATTAAAGAAAAATCTAAAGGTTTTCTCAGCATATAAAGGCTATGTAGCACTTGTGGCAGTATTTATACTGCTTAATGCATTTATGCAATATACAAGCTTTTTCGGCTTTGAAAAAAGAATACCTCAGCTTGAAAATATTGAAAGCGTTGACATATCAAATAAAAGCAATGGGGAATTTTCAGATGATGAGACTATAATTCTGGAGGCTTTAAAAACACACGAAGCATTAATTGAGGACATACCAGGCATTATTAAAGATAACAGATACAATACATATGGAATTAATATAAATTATAAGCTTAAGAATGGGAAAATTCTTAAAAGATTGTATAAGGATTTGAGTCAGGAGGAGCAGACAAAAATTCTTTCAAAGCTTTATGAGAATAAAAGCTACAGAATAATTTCGGATGAGTTTTATAGAGTGAAAGAGGAAGATGTTGAAGAGCTTGATTTACATCTTAATCTTTCGGGAAGCTATAATCATCATATGGAAATCAAAGGCGAAGAGAATATAAATAAGTTTTTCACCGAGTGGAGAAAGGATATAGAAAGCCTTGGATATGCAGAAAAAAAGCTGTCAGACGGACTTATAAATGTAAACATAAATTATAAAGAACATATATTCGAAAATAATATGAGTTCAAGAGAATATGTTTATGGCACCAGTATGAATGCAAACTTTAAAAATGTGATAGCATTTTTAAAGGATTCGGGCTACTTGGGTGACAATATGTATTTTGGCGGATATACTGCTTATATAACAAAGAAACCTCTTTATGTAAGGGAAGAAGAGCACAGAGAATATTATAAGGAAACGATGATTTATGATGTGCCTTTTGATAGCACTGTTGAAATAAGCAATGCGGATTTATCCCTGCTTGCAAGGGATATTATTTCGGGCGAGGTTATTAAAAATTCTGCAAATGGGGAGAATTATGTTATATACATAATGAATGAAAGCTCTGTTGGCTTTACGGCTTATTCAAGATGTACAAACATTGCACCTGATAAGCTTCCTGAATATCTGAAAAAATATATTAATTGACAATTTGCAATTCTTAATATAAAATAGGAGAAAAAGGGGGTTTTAATATGAATAGACAGGTTTTGAAAATAGCAGCAAAGAATCAGCTGAGCGGAAATGTGGCATCTATATTTATTGCATTTCTTATAGCAGGAGCAATAGGTGGGGCTGTTTCTCAGGTTCCTGCTGTGGGAGGCATACTTGGATATGTTGTAGCAGTTCTTTTAGAGTTTGGAGCCCTGCTTTTGATTTATGATATTGTATCAGGAATAAAAGCAAATATCAGAAGAATGTTTGATGTTTTTAAATCATATGACTGGCTGAATGTTGCTTTAACATATTTCATAGCACAAGTTTTCACAGCCTTATGGTCGTTGTTATTTATTATTCCCGGAATAATAAAAGCGATTTCATATTCAATGGCTCCGTACATACTTATAGAAAATCCTGATTTAAAGCCTATGGAAGCAATTGAAAGAAGCAAGCAGCTGATGGATGGTCGCAAAATGGATTATTTTATACTTGGACTTTCATTTATTCCGTGGATATTGCTGGTTGCAGTGACTTTTGGTATTGCAGGAATTTATGTTGCACCCTATATGGAAACCACATATTTCAATTTTTACTGCAGTATTAAGGAAGAGAATGTTAATATAATCCAATAATTCTAAAATTTTAAAAAAGTACTTGAAATATTTTAAATTGTGTGATATAATCTTGCTGTTAATGTGTAAACGAGGAGGAAAAAAATAATATGCAGAATGTACTAATAGTTATTCATGTTATTATATCAGTTATCTTAATTGCGGTTGTTTTATTACAGCATGGTAAACAGCAGGGGCTTTCCGGTTCAATTGCCGGCGGTGCTGAAACATTTTTCGGTAAAAACAAGGGCAGAACAATAGATGCAATGCTCAAGAAATTTACATCAGTTTTTGCTGCTTTGTTTATTATATCATCTGTTACACTTGCACTTGTAACTGTTAATGAACAGAACAAACTTATGGAAGAACTGCAAGGGGCACAGCAGAGTGAAACTGCAGGGGAAGAAAATGTTCAGGTTACAATGGACGAAGAAGGAAACCTTGTTGATGCAAATGGTAACATCATAATGACAAGCGACCAGGTTAAAGAGCAGGAAGCAAAACAGGCTGCTGAAGCTGAAAGTGCAGAAGCTGAAACAGAAACAGCTGAATAATAAAATTTAACAGGTTTAAAATCCGCCCCAAATATTTGGGGCGGTTTTGCATATAATAAAGGTATCTTTATAACAGGAAAGGAAAGTGGTTATGGTATCTTTGTCAGAAATTTTAAGATATTATCATATAACGCCTCAATTTCCTCCCGGTGCCGTTTTGATGACTCAAAAAATGCCGACTGAGGTTTTGGATAAGGATTTAAAAGGCAGACTTGACCTTACAGATCTTCTTATCTTTACAATTGACGGAGACGATGCCAAAGATTTTGATGATGCGGTGAGTCTTGAAAAAAATGAGAAGGGAAATTATGTCCTTGGTGTTCATATTGCTGATGTAAGCCATTATGTAACCGAAAATTCTCCTATAGATGCGGCGGCTTTTATGAGAGGGACAAGCGTTTATCTTATTGACACAGTTGTTCCAATGCTTCCTTTTGAGCTTTCAAGCGGTCTTTGCAGTTTAAAACCAGGTGTTATAAGACTCACACTTTCTGTTTTTATGGAGATTACGCCAAAGGGAATAGTAAAGGATTATAGAATACACGAAAGCTTTATAAAATCAAAATATCGTATGACATATAAAAATGTTGCAAAAATTCTGGACGGGGATAAGGAGCTTATATCTCAGTATGGGGAAATTGTTTCTATATTAAGAGATATGAATTATCTTTCGGAAATTTTGGGAAAAGAAAGAAAAAAGAACGGCTCCATTGATTTTGTAACCAGTGAGGCATATATAAAGCTTGATGAAAAAGGAAAGCCTCTTTCTGTGGAGAAATATCCTGTCTTAAGGTCTAATTCAATTATCGAGGAATTTATGCTTATTGCCAACGAAACTGTGGCAAAGCATATGATAAAAAATTCTCTCCCGTCAGTTTTTCGTGTTCACGAAGAGCCTTCCTATGAAAAGATTGAAAGACTTTTAAAGGTTCTGCCGGTTCTTGGGGTGAATCAGCCTTTAAAAGACGGGAAAGACCCAAAGGATTATCAAAAAATTATCCAAGAGGTAAAGGGAAAAGAAAACGAAAATATAGTGAATTATATTGTCCTTCGTTCTATGTCAAAGGCAAAATATTCGGAGAATAATCTTGGCCATTTCGGACTCAGTAAGGAATATTATTGTCATTTTACATCTCCCATAAGAAGATACCCCGATCTTATAACCCACAGAATTTTAAAAGCATCAATTCATAAAAAGTCCGATATTGAAAAATATTTGCCATATACTGTAAGTGCCGCAGCATTTGCAACAGAAACGGAGATAAATGCACAGAATGCGGAAACCGATTATGAAAAGGTTAAAAAAGTCCAGTTTATGGAGGATAAAATCGGAGAGGTTTTCGAGGGGAATATTTCCCATGTAACTGCAAACGGATTTTTTGTGGAGCTTGACAATACCATTGAGGGGTATGTTTCTGCAAGAACAATAGAAGATGATGTTTATGTTATATCGGATAATCTTCTTTCGCTTACTGGAGTTTCAAATCACAAAAGATATACAATAGGCGACAGAATAAAAATAAAGGTAGATTTTGCAGACAGTGAAAGCCTGACCCTCGACTTTGTTATATATGAAAAGAACAGGAGAAAGGGAAAAGGGACTTTAAAATCCAGAGCCTCCAGAAAAGCTATAAAGGCACTAAAAAAAGAGTCAAAAGAGCTTCGTGAGGAAAGAGAACAAAAAAGAATAGCCATAGATTATGAGGCGGAAAAGGCGTGGGAGGCTGCAAGGTTAAAGGTTTTAAAGCCATATATAAAAGAGCTTGGTATAGAAAATATGGAATCAAGATTTGTGAGGGTTAGCTTTGAAGATTTCTGGAATATAAATATAAATTCGGTTATAAGAGAAGCATACAAAAAGGATAGCTTTGAAAACAGCGAAAAAATCCTTGGGGCAGCACGGCTCAGCTTTAATAATTTAATGCTTGTTGTTTCAACTAGTCTGTCTTTGGATATTGAAGAAAACTTAAAGAAAAATTATGAGAGGGAACTTGAAAAGATTTTCAGAGAGCTTATGAAAAAACTGAAAAAAAGATTAAAAAGCGGTGATACAAATGAAAGAAAATAAAACTGTTATAATAACCGGCGCATCCAGAGGAATAGGAAAAGAAACTGCTGCCTTATTTGCAAAAAATGGATACAATGTTGTTGCGAATTATAATAATTCAGAGGATGAGGCAAAATCACTTCTTTCGATGCTTTCAGATTATAATGTGAATATATTTAAAGCAGATGTTTCAAAAAAAACAGAAACAGATTTAATGTGTGAATTTGCTATAGAAAAATATGGGAAGATAGATGCTCTTGTGAACAATGCAGGAATATCTTTTGCAACCTGCCTTTTTTCGGACACGAAAAAGGAGGACTGGAATAAGGTGTATGGCACCAATGTTTTCGGCGTGTTTAATTGTGTTCAGTCTGTGATGCCTTATATGATTCACGAAAAGTCAGGAAGTATAGTAAATGTATCCTCTATATGGGGGATAACGGGTGCATCCTGTGAGGCGCTTTATTCTTCCTCAAAGGCTGCGGTGATTGGCTTTACCAAAGCTATGGCAAAAGAGCTTGCTCCGTCTGGAATAAGAGTTAATGCAGTGGCTCCCGGTGTTATTAAAACAGAAATGAATGATTTCTTGTCTCAGGATGAAAAAGATGCACTTTGCGGGGAAATTCCCCTGGGAAGATGGGGAATGCCTTCAGAGGTTGCAGACTCTATATATTTTCTTGCTGAAAATTCTTCATATATAACAGGACAGGTGCTGACGGTTGACGGGGGATTTATTGGAATATGAAAATAAGACTTGCCGAAATTAAAGACACTGATGCGCTTAAAGCTATGTGGCTTGATATTTTTGAAGATTCTGAAAAGTTTGTTGAATGGAATTTTGAAAACAATTATAATCCTCAAAATGTGGTTTTGTGTGAGGAGGAGGGAGAAATTGTTTCATCTCTTCATCTTATTCCATATGATGTGAAAATAAAAGGGGAAATGTATAAGGCTGACTATATTTCTGCAGTTGCAACTCTTGAAAAGGTGAGAGGCTATGGATATGCATCTAAAGTTTTGTTATATGCCCTTGATGAAATAAAAAGAAGGGGAAAGGATATTGCTTTTTTAGTGCCGGCAATCAACGGGTTCTATGAAAAATTCGGCTTTTTAAATATTCTTGAAAAGGAAGAGGTTTGCTTTAAAAAAGAAGCAAAGGATATTGAAATTACCGATAATAAAGATGCCTTGTATGAAATTTATTCAGAATGTATGAAGAATAAGGATAATTGTCTATTGAGAAGCAAAACGGATATGTCTCTTATTTTAGATGATGCCTTAGAAAACACTAAGGGAGAGATAAAAGTCCTTCCCGATAATTCAGGGTATGTTATATTTAAAAATAAAAAAGAATGTATTCAGCTTTTTGAAATAATGGCAAAGTGTGAGGAGCGGGAAGAAAAGCTATTAGGGTATCTTGGAAGTTTTGGCAAAGAAATAAAAAAAACTTTGCCACCTGTTATGATAAAAGCTGTAAATGAAAAAATCGGGATAAATCCAGAAGAAATATCCCGATATAATTCGTATTTTAATTTGATATTATAAATTATTCTGCAAATTTAATAAGTCCGTTTTCATAAACGGTTGGAAGTTCTCCCTCTATGAGAGGTGCTGCATAATCGAAGAATTTCTCAGTAACAGAGAAACCGTCTTCTGTAAGCATTTCAAGGGGGATTTTCTTTTCAAAATTTGCAACCTTTTGAGCGTCAAATGCTTCAATTTCAACCTTGTATGGTTTGTCGGAAATTCTCTTGAAACCAGCCATAACCCCTGTTTGTCCGTTCTGTGCCATTGTATATGCACCCATACCTACTCTAACTGATTCTTCAATATCTGTGCGGGATGCAAGTGCAGAGAAACATCTCTGGAGAGTGCTAAGCTCAATTGTTCTTGTTTTAATTCCAAGCTCAGTTGAAATAAGGTTTTCAACAATTCTTCCAACTCCGCCTAAAACTGCGTGACTGAAGCTGTCATCTGCCTTTGCTCTTTTTGAAAGAGCCTCGCCGACATATGCTCCGTCTTTATTTTTGATACCTTCTGATAAGGCTATCATAACAGTTCCTTTTTCATTTGCAACCTTTTCAACTTTTTTGATAAAACTGTTTTCGTCAAATGGTGATTCGGGAACTGCAATTATATCTGTGAAGGTTTTTCCGCCCTGATTTGCAAGAGCAGCAGCTGCTGTAAGCCAGCCTGCATTCCTTCCCATTATTTCTAAGATAACAACAGACTTCATTTTGTAAACTCCGGTATCAAGAGCAAGCTGCTTAACAGAGTTTGCAACAAATTTTGCAGCAGAACCAAATCCCGGTGTGTGGTCAGTTAAATAAAGGTCATTATCTATTGTTTTTGGAACACCAACAATTAAAATATCATTAATATTCTTTTCTTTTGCATAGCGGGAAAGCTTTGCAACTGTGTCCATTGAATCGTTTCCGCCAATGTAAAAGAATTTTTTTATATCGTGCTTTTTGAAAATTTCAAATATTTTTATGTATGTCCCTTCGTCTTCCTTAACATCAGGAAGTTTTTTTCTGCAGGAACCAAGGAAGGATGAGGGTGTCTGCTTAAGTAAGTTGAGCTTAAAATCATCCTTGAAATCACTCATATCTCGGAAATTCTCTGCTAAAACTCCTTCAATTCCGTTGAGTGCACCAAAAACAGTGTCCACGGAAGAATCACCGAATGCCCCTTTGATAACACCTGCTAGTGTTGCGTTGATTGCGCAGGTGGGTCCGCCTGATTGTGCTGTTAAAACGTTGTTCATAATCTTTTTCTCCTTTATTTATCTTATTTGTCCGTTTCCTTCTATTATGTATTTGTATGTAGTAAGTGCCGGAAGTCCCATTGGCCCTCTTGCATGAAGCTTTTGGGTGCTTATTCCGATTTCTGCACCAAATCCAAATTCACCACCGTCTGTAAAGCGCGTTGATGCATTATGATAAACGGCAGCCGCGTCTATCATATTTAAAAACTTAACTGCATTTTCTTCATTTTCTGTAATTATTGCCTCTGAATGCATTGTACCGTGAGTGTTAATGTGTTCTATTGCCAGGTCTATGCTTTCTGTAACCTTTATGGCAATTTTCAGGTCTAAAAATTCTTCATCCCATTCATCTTCTTTTGCCAGTGGAATGTCGGGATATTTATTTGTTATATATTCATCCCCAAGAATTTCAACATTTTTGTTTTTAAGTTCAGGGATAATCACCCTAAGAAAATCATCTGCGATTTTTTTGTGCAAAATAATTTTCTCCGCAGCATTGCAGACAGAGGGGCGGGATGTTTTTGCATTTATTATAATATCCCTTGCTTTTTCAAAGTCTGCAAATTCGTCAATATAAATATGACAGTTTCCGGTTCCTGTCTGGATTGCAGGAACGGTTGAATTTTCAACAACAGAACGGATAAGATTTGCACCACCGCGGGGAATAATAACATCGAGATATTTATCCATTTTCATAAGATTCAGTGCACTGTCTCTTGAAATATCTTCAACTAAAGATATAGTTCCGTCAGGAAGACCTGCATCCTTCAATGCATCGTTCATAACCTTGACTATTGCTATATTTGAATTTATAGCTTCTTTTCCGCCACGGAGAATAACTGCATTTCCTGATTTTAAGGTAAGTGAGGCAGCATCTGCAGTGACATTTGGTCTTGCCTCGTATATGATACCCACAACTCCAAGAGGTACCCGAACTTTGCTGATTTTAAGTCCGTTTGGTCTTGTGGTTTCTTCCAGAACTGAGCCAACAGGGTCATCAAGAGTCACAATTTTTCTGATACCATCTGCAATATCCGAAATTCTTTCTTTTGTAAGAAGAAGTCTGTCAATTAAAACATCCTTAACAGAATTTTTCTTTGCATCTTCAATATCTTTTTTGTTGGCATCAAGAATAAAATCAATATTATTTTTAAGGGCATCTGCAATTTTCAAAAGAGCATTGTTTTTTTCCTCTGTGCTCAAAACTGCAAGGTATGATGCCGCTTTTTTTGCTTTTTTGCCTGTTTCTGTAAGATTGTTCAAAATAATTAGCTCCTAAATTTTAAGTTTATATAAGTATATCATACCAAAATAAATTATACAAGGGTAAATTTTTAAACCTCTAAAAAGTTATATCTGTATTTAGAGGGAGAAAATTGAAAAACAAAAAGTATATAAAGAAATCAACCTGACAAAACATTCAAAAACATCAAACACTTTCACTGTGAAAATATAGAAAAAAGGCGCCTCTTAAGAGGTGCCTTTTTGGTGCGGGTAACAGGACTTGAACCTGCATGAAATCGCTTTCACATGGACCTGAACCATGCGCGTCTGCCAATTCCGCCATATCCGCAGATTTCTAATTTAAATCCTATGTATTATATCATTTTCTGAAAGCTAAGTCAAGATTTATTATTAAAAATGGTAAAATACGGGGTGCATTAGTTTACAGAATACCAAAAAAAGTGTTTTCAAACAGATTTTTTTAAAAAAATTTTTTCAAAATAATGTGGTTTTTGATAAAATTTAAATAAAAAATGTCAATTTATTGAAATTGAATGCCAAAAGAAAAAACGAATTGTTGTGTTTTTTCCAGAACATGGTAAAATTATATTAGATTAAATTTAAGCTATAAAAAAACAATTTCATGAAATTAAAAAAATTGAGGGGAGGAAATCAGATTACCTATGATAAATATGGAAACAAAAAATTTGTGTTTCAAAGTTAAATATGATGATTTTGATGCAATCTATTCTGTTGTGGAAAATCCAAAGCTTGGATTACCTGCTTATGGTATAAGGGTTGAATGCGGTGAGAATAATTCAGACTGTATGGAAAATATATTTTTCACGGCAGAAGAAGCCATTGAAAGATGTAAATGGCTCGGTGAAAACGAAGTGTTTACTCAAGGCTTCAGGGATGTTATGGCTGATATTATGCAGTAAATCATTTTAACAGAGAAGCGTTTTTCTGAATACTTTGCTTGTTTTTATTTACAAGTGAGAACATAAATTCTAAAAGCAAAATAGCCTTCATATATTTATACTACCTAAATGAAAGGAGTGTAAATCTTATGAAGGTTTTTGTTTTTAGTAAAAAAACAGGAATTATTTATTGTATAATGCTTATTTGTCTGACTCTTATTATATCTGTGGGGAAAAGAGAGGCAGCACTTGTTGCGGGGACAGAAAGAGATTTGCCTATATACTGTGTTGATAAGGGAGATGAAAAGATTGTGGCTATGTCTTTTGATGCAGCTTGGGGAAATGAAGATACTGAAGAGCTTATAAAAATAATGGATAAGTATAAAGTTAAAACTACATTTTTTGTTGTAGGAGGCTGGGTGGATAAGTATCCGGAATCCGTAAAACAACTTTTTGATGCAGGGCATGAGATTATGAATCATTCTGATACTCATCCGCATATGACACAGATAAGTGTTGAGGAAATGAAAAAAGAGGTCATATCCTGCGATGAAAAAATTGAAAAAATAACAAAAGTTAAGCCAACTCTTTTCCGTGCACCTTACGGGGATTATAACAATGATGTTGTAGGTGCAATGAGAGAGATAGGACATTTCACAATACAATGGGATGTTGACAGTCTTGACTGGAAGAATTTAAGTCCTGCGGAAATAAGTCAAAGAGTTTTGACAAGGGTTCAGCCGGGATCAATAATCCTCTTTCACAATGCAGCACTTCATACACCTAAAGCACTCCCCACAATTATAGAAAAGCTTCAGGCGGACGGATATAAGATTGTGCCGGTGTCAGAACTTATAATGAAGGAGAACTTTAAAGTTGACCCATCGGGAAAACAAATTTTATCTTCGAATTAGTTAAAAAATCAGAGCAGATTTTTCTGTTCTGATTTTTTTTGTAAAATATTTCTGACAGGCTTGTTATTTTTAAAAAATTATGTTACAATTCTAAGGTAATAGAGGTGGTGATGCAAATGAAGAAATTAAATTATGAGTTATGTCTGTTTTATTCAGCAGCATTTATTGGGGGATTTTTCGGTGGATATGCTGTGATGAGAAGCGATATGTTTGCATCGTCGCAGACTATGAATATTCTCATGATGATGCTGAACTTGTTTGGCAGTAATTTTAGTGAGTTTTTAATAAGATTTTGTATTATGGTAATATATGCAGGCGCGATTTCGGTTTGTATATTGGTGCCAAGATACACAAGATTTGATATTCGGCTTATAAGTGTGGTTGTAACGGCAGTTTCATCTGTTATAATGGCGATTATTCCGGCAGATAAAAAAAGTGTTTTAGCATTACTGCCAATATTTGTTGCTATGGCTATGCAGTGGAATGCTTTTCCGGGGGCATTGGGGCATCAGGCAGCGTGTATTTTCGTTACAAATAATTTTCGCCAGGCGCTGGTAAACGGAATAAATTATTTGTGCAGCAAAGATAAACAATACATATCCGGATTCTGGTTTTATTTTGGGGATATATGCTCCTTTCTTTCCGGCTTTTCTGTATGCTATACAGGCGTAAAGTTTGTGGGACTTCGATTTGTAGCATCTATTGTTTTTGTGTCACTGTTTATGATTATTTTGATTGTAAATGAGAAGAAAGTTCGTCTGTGAATCGTGAAATAACTTAGAGATAGCTTGACAAATTCGTGTGATAAATGTATTATAATCTATAAATAATTCAACGGAGAGAAGGATTATGTTTAAGACTGATGAAATAAGAGTGAGAGTTTCATATATAGTGTATATTCTGCGTTGATGGTGCAGCCGAGGAAAACGGCGTTATTAGGATTTTTAATAAATAAATTTTAAAAAAGGGTTTTATTATGAAATTAAACACAAGACATATAACTTACAGTGCAATTATTGCGGCTTTATATATTATACTGACAGAAATATCAAACTTGTTTGGACTTGCAAGCGGAGCAATCCAGGTCAGAATTTCGGAGGCATTGACAATTCTGCCTATGTTCACATCTGCTGCAATTCCCGGTCTTTTTTTGGGATGTTTTATTTCCAATGTTATATGCGGGAATTTGTTTCTTGATGTGATTTTCGGCTCAGTTGCAACTTTGCTTGGAGCACTAGGTACATATTTTTCTTCAAAGCTTGGAAAAAATGAATATGTGGGAGTTATTTTCCCAATTGTTTCGAATACTTTGATTATTCCGTTTGTGCTTAAATATGTTTACTGTTTTGAGGGTGCTTTGTGGTATTTTGCTATTACAGTTTGTTTTGGTGAGATAATTTCCTGCGGATTGCTGGGAATTTTGTTATATAAAATTTTAAAAAAGAAGAGATTTTTTGAAGATAAAAAGCTTTTTAAATAAGTTGGAGGTTATTTATGGCTAATATTCCTGAAATGTTTGGAACAATGGTGTTCAATGAGGCAACAATGAAAAAAAGATTGCCTAAGGAAACATACAGAAAGCTTAAGAAAACTATTGATAACGGGGAAAGTCTTGACTCATCCCTTGCATCTGTTATTGCAACCGCAATGAAAGACTGGGCAATCGAAAAAGGAGCAACTCATTATACTCATTGGTTTCAGCCCATGACGGGTATAACTGCCGAGAAACATGACAGCTTTATTGCTCCCACCAAAGATGGTGGGATTATTATGGATTTCTCAGGAAAAGAGCTTATAAAAGGAGAATCTGATGCATCATCATTCCCATCGGGGGGACTTCGTGCCACATTTGAGGCAAGAGGCTATACTGCATGGGACCCAACAAGCTATGCTTTTGTTAAGGATGGTACATTATATATACCAACTGCTTTTTGTTCTTACGGCGGAGCAGCTCTTGATAAAAAGACTCCGCTTCTTCGTTCAATGGAGGCTGTTAGTAAGCAGGCAAAAAGAATTCTTAAAATATTCGGTAAGGATGTGGCAAAGGTTACTCCTACGGTTGGTGCAGAACAGGAATATTTTTTGGTAGATAAAGAGATTTACACAAAGAGAAAAGACCTTATGTACAGCGGAAGAACTTTATTTGGTGCACCTGCTCCAAAGGGACAGGAACTTGATGACCACTATTACGGTCAGATAAAACCGAGAGTTTCAGCTTTCATGAAAGAGCTTGATGAAGAGCTTTGGAAGCTTGGCATCCTTGCGAAAACCGAGCATAATGAAGCAGCTCCGGGACAACATGAGCTTGCTCCTATTTACACATCGACAAATATAGCAACAGACCATAATCAGCTTATGATGGAAATGATGAAAATTGTTGCTCTGAGACATGGAATGGTTTGTCTTCTACACGAAAAGCCTTTTGCGGGCATTAACGGAAGCGGTAAACATAACAACTGGTCACTTTCAACAGATACAGGTGAAAATCTTTTTGAGCCTGGTAAATCTCCGTATGAGAATGCACAGTTCCTTGTGTTTTTCTGTGCGGTAGTAAGTGCTGTGCATAAGCATCAGGACTTACTCAGAATATCTGCAGCAAGTGCAGGAAATGACCACCGACTTGGTGCTAATGAAGCGCCCCCTGCCATTATTTCCATTTATGTAGGTGACGAAATGGAAGCTGTGATTAATGCGATTAAGGATGACGAGGATTATGTTGGTCGTAAAAAGGAGAAAATGACAGTAGGGGTTTCTGCACTACCAAGATTTTCAAAGGATACAACAGACAGAAACCGTACATCTCCCTTTGCTTTTACCGGTAATAAATTTGAATTCAGAATGCTTGGTTCAAGCGATTCAATAGCCTGCACCAATATTATGCTTAATACCATAGTTGCGGATGAGCTTGAAAGAATTGCGGACAAGCTTGAAAAATCAAGCAATTTTATAGATGATGTTCATAAGATTGTAAGAGAAATTATAAAAGAACACGATAAAATTATTTTTAACGGAAACGGTTATTCTGAGGAGTGGGTTGAAGAGGCTGAAAAGAGAGGTCTTTTAAATCTCCGAACAGCGGTGGATGCCTTTCCATATTATATCAAGAAAGAAAATATTGATATGTTTGAACACCATAAGGTTTATACCGGAGCGGAAATGAATGCAAGGTATGAAATCCTTATGGAAGAATATTCAAAGGTTTTGAATATAGAAGCTCTTTCTATGATAGGAATGGTGAAAAAGGATTATATTCCGGCAGTTTCAGAATATATAGCAAATCTTTGCAACAGTATATCTGCAAGAAAAGCTGTATGCGAGGAAATTCCCTTTGAAACCGAAAAGGCGGTACTTAAAAAGATTACACCTTTGCATGATAAAATGTATGAACAGGTAACAGAGCTTGAAGAAAAGCTTATGTCATCACCTTGCGGAAATGCAACAGAAAGGTCAGTTTATTTTAAAAATGAAATTGTTGGCAGAATGGAAGCTTTAAGAAAGACCGTTGACGGCATAGAAGCATATGCCGACAGACGCATTTGGCCTGTTCCGTCATACGGAGATATAATTTTCAGTGTAAAATAAAAAATTGAAACTGCAGATAAAGTACTGCAGTTTTTAATTTTTTACAAAAAAACTTAAATTTTTATTGAAATGTTGCAAATAATATGGTATAATACATCGGTGTGAAATTTGTTTAATGTAAAAATTTTATATGATAGAAGGGTTTAATATGGCAGAAAGAAGAGTGGGCACAGTATCAAGAGGTATTCGTTGTCCTATTATTCGTGAGGGAGATGACCTTGCGTCAATTGTTACAGACAGTGTTTTAGAAGCTGCAGAATTCGAAGGGTTTGCGATTTGTGACAGGGATGTTATTTCTATAACAGAGTCTATAGTTGCAAGAGCTCAGGGAAACTATGCTTCAATTGATGACATTGCAGAAGATTTAAAAGCAAAGCTTGGCGGAGAAACTGTTGGCGTTATATTCCCGATACTTTCAAGAAATCGTTTTGCTATTTGCCTGAGAGGTATTGCAAAAGCTGTTAAAAAGGTTGTTTTGATGTTCAGCTATCCATCTGATGAAGTTGGAAATCATCTTATAACAGTTGATATGGTTGATAATGCAGGAATAAATCCTTATTCGGATGTTTTATCTCTTGCTCGCTACAGAGAGCTTTTCGGAGAGCATAAGCATGAGTTTACAGGTGTTGATTATGTTCAGTATTATGGCGATATAATCCGTGAATGCGGGGCAGATGTTGAAATAGTGTTTGCAAATCAGGCTAAGACAATTCTTGATTACACAGACACGGTTATTAACTGTGATATTCACACTCGCGTCCGCACAAAGCGTATTTTAAAGGAAGCAGGGGCAAAGGTTGTTTTAAGCCTTGATGATATTTTGAATGCACCTGTAGGCGGTAGCGGATTTAATGAAAAATACGGACTTCTTGGTTCAAACAAATCAACAGAAGATAAAATAAAATTATTCCCGAAGGAATGCAAAGACCTTGTTCTTGATATTCAAAAAAGAGTTCTTGAAAGAACAGGAAAGCATGTTGAAGTTATGGTATATGGAGACGGAGCTTTCAAAGATCCACAAGGCAAAATCTGGGAACTTGCAGACCCGGTTGTATCTCCTGCGTTCACAGACGGCTTAGTGGGAACTCCAAATGAAATCAAGCTTAAGTATCTTGCTGATAATGATTATAAGGATTTATCAGGGGAAGCTTTGAAAGAGGCTATCTCAAAAAGTATTAAGGAAAAAGATTCAAATCTTGTTGGAAATATGGCATCTCAGGGAACAACTCCGAGACAGCTTACAGACCTTATAGGCTCATTATGCGATTTAACAAGCGGTTCCGGAGATAAGGGCACACCTGTTGTTCTTGTTCAGGGATATTTTGATAATTACACAAACTAAATATGATTAAAAGCAGAGACATTTGGTTTCTGCTTTTTTTGTCATAAATATTTGTCATAAATATATGTAAAAAAATAATATAAAAGGAAGAATTTTGTTTGACTTTTATATGCGATTATGCTATACTGAACTAAATAAAATGATGCTGATTTTTCAAGTGGGAGTGGGTTATCATACTGGCATTAGAAGAGAAAATATTAAAAGAGGGAAAAGTTCTTTCCGGAAATATATTAAAAGTAGATTGTTTTCTTAATCATTGTATTGATATTGATTTTATGATGGAAATGGGAAAAGAAATTGCAAAGCTTTATGAAGGCGAAGGCGTAAATAAAATTCTGACTATAGAAACATCGGGAATACCAATTGCCTTTGCTGCAGCACATTATATGAAGGTTCCTGTTGTTTTTGCAAAAAAGAACAAATCGGATAATATTTCGGATGATGTTTATCATTCAACGGTTACATCGTTCACGAGAAAGAATGTTTATAAGGCAGTTGTCAGCAAGGATTTTCTAAGCAGTGAGGACAAGCTTTTGGTTATTGACGATTTTCTTGCAAAAGGAAATGCTCTTAATGGTCTTATGGACATAATAAATCAGGCAAAAGCAAAGCTTGTGGGATGTGCAATTGCTATTGAGAAAGGATTTCAGGGCGGCGGAGACGAACTGAGAGCGAAAGGTATAAGAGTTGATTCCCTTGCTATAGTTGAGTCTATGACGGAAGATTCGCTGGAGTTCAGAAAATAGGGCTTGTATGTAAATAAATTTTACATAAATTTTTTAAAATGCCAAAAGGCAGGAGGGTACTAAAATGAAAAAGATTTTTTCACTACTTTTAGTTGCTGCTATGCTTGTAGCATCAGTTGCTATGCTTGCAGGCTGCGGCGCTGAAAACGCAAACGCGGATTTCAAAATTGGTTTCATCTTCTTACATGATGAAAACTCAACCTACGACAAGAACTTTTTAGATGCTGCAAAGCTTGCAACTGAAGAGCTCGGTTTAACTGCAGAACAGGTTATTTTCAAAACAAACATTCCTGAAGGTAATGAATGTTATGAAGCTGCAGCTGACCTTGCAGACCAGGGTTGCGATGTAGTATTTGCAAATAGCTTTGGCCATGAGCCATATATTTTAAAAGCTGCAAAAGAATTCCCTGATGTTGAATTCTGTCATGCAACAGGAACAACAGCTCATACAGAAAAGATTGCAAACTTCCACAATGCATTTGCTTCAATTTACGAAGGCAGATACCTTGCAGGTATTGCAGCAGGTATGAAGCTTAATGAAATGATTGAAAGCGGAAAAATCACAGCTGAAGAAGCAAAAATGGGTTATGTTGGTGCGTACACATATGCTGAAGTTATTTCAGGTTACACATCATTCTATCTTGGTGCAAAATCAGTTTGTCCTTCAGTTACAATGGAAGTTCAGTTCACAGGAAGCTGGTATGATGAAGCTTTGGAAAAAGAAGCTGCAACAAAACTTCTCAGCAACAAGTGTGTTCTTATAAGCCAGCATGCTGACTCTATGGGTGCTCCAACTGCTTGTGAAAATGCAGGTGTTCCAAATGTGTCATATAACGGAAGTACAAAGAGTGCATGTCCTAACACATTCATCGTTTCTTCAAGAATTGACTGGGCTCCATATTTCAAACTTATTATTGAATCAGCTCAGGCAGATAAAGAAATTCCATATGACTGGTGTGAAGGATTTGAAGTTGGTTCAGTTAAATTAACAGAAGTTAATGAACAGGCAGCTGCAAAAGGAACTCAGGAAGCTATTGATGCCGCAAAGGAAAAACTTATTGCCGGTGAAATCAAAGTATTTGATACAAATAATTTCACAGTTGAAGGTAAAAAGCTTGATTCATATTTAGCAGATGTTGACACAGATGCTGCATATGAAAAAGACACAGAAGTTATCAAAGACGGTTACTTCCACGAATCAGAATACCGCTCAGCTCCTTATTTTGACATTAATATTGACGGTATCACACTTCTTAACAGCATGTTCTAAGAAAGTTTAATAAATAGGGTGGGGGAAGCCCCACCCTATATTAAATTTGTAACTGAATAAGGATATAGCACTGTGTTTTTATTCAGTTACAAAAATCATGAGGAAATGGAGAAAAGCTATGGAACAAAAGATTGCTTTGGAACTAAAGGATATAACAAAAACCTTTGGGAGTGTTGTTGCAAACAAAAATGTTTCAATTAAGGTGAGAAAAGGTGAAATACTTTCTATCTTAGGGGAAAACGGAAGCGGAAAAACAACACTTATGAATATGGTTTCAGGGATATATTATCCTGACAGCGGTCAGATTTTTATTGACGGTGAAGAGGTCAGAATAACATCTCCAAAGGATGCGTTTGATTATAAAATAGGAATGATACATCAGCACTTTAAACTTGTTGATGTTTTTTCTGCTGCAGAGAATATAGTTCTTGGTCTTGAGGATGAAAAAGGCTTTGATATGGATAAATATGTGGAAAAGATTAAGGAAATCACAGAGAAATATGGCTTTGTGCTGGACCCTTATAAAAAGATATATGAAATGTCCGTATCTGAAAAGCAGACTGTTGAAATAATCAAGGTTTTATTTAGGGGTGCAGATATATTAATTCTTGATGAGCCAACAGCAGTCCTCACTCCTCAGGAAACACGAAAGCTTTTTGCAGTTCTAAGGAAGATGCGGGAAAGCGGGAAAGCGATTGTTATTATAACTCATAAACTGCACGAAGTTTTATCACTATCTGATAATGTTGCAGTGCTTAGAAAAGGGGAATACATAAATACGGTTAAGACCTCTGAAACCAATGAAGCAGAGCTTACCGAAATGATGGTCGGCAAAAAGGTGTCACTAAATATTGAGAGAAGTGAGCCAAAAAACTGCACAGACAGACTGGTTGTGAAAAATATTTCCTGTGTTAACAGAGAGGGAGTAAAGGTTTTAGATGATATCTCTTTCACTGCAAAAACAGGAGAGATTTTAGGTATTGCAGGCATTGCAGGAAGCGGACAGAGAGAGCTTTTAGAAGCGATAGCCGGTCTTCAGTATTTAACAGAGGGAGATATTCTTTATAATAATCCCAAAACGGGTAGCGAGGAAAATCTTAGAGACAAAACACCTCTCCAAATTCGACAGATGGGTGTAAGGCTTGCCTTTGTGCCTGAGGACAGACTTGGTATGGGCTTGGTTGGAAATATGGATATTGTTGATAATATGATGCTTAGAAGCTATAAAAAAGGCAAGTCTGCATTTCTTCAGAGGAAAGCTCCAAAGTCCCTGGCAGAGGAAATTATTGACAGACTAGAGGTGGTAACACCGTCAGTTTCAACACCGGTTAGAAGACTTTCTGGCGGTAATGTTCAGAAAATCCTTGTTGGAAGAGAAATTTCATCATCTCCCACGGTTTTAATGGCAGCATATCCCGTGAGAGGTCTTGATATAAATTCGTCCTACACAATATATAACCTTTTAAATGAGCAAAAGGAAAAAGGTGTAGCGGTTATATTTGTGGGCGAAGATTTGGATGTTCTGTTGGAGCTTTGCGACAGAATTTTGGTTATCGGTGGAGGTAAAATCGCAGGAGTCGTGGATGGCAGAAGTGCCACTAAGGATGAAATAGGACTTTTAATGACAAAGTCATCTCATACAGGGTATATGGAAGGGGGAGAAGAAAATGAATAAAGCTTCAAATTCAGTTTTGAAATTAATGTATAATTCACCTTTTCATATTGCAAAAAGGGATGGAATGATTTGGTGGAAAGCCTGGCTTGTAAGAGTTATATCAGTTATTGCTGCACTTATTGTATGCGGAATAATAACTGTCGCTCTCACAAATCTTAATCCTATTGGTGTTTATGTGACTATGGTCAAGGGTGCTGTTGAAACCCCAAGACTTGTGTGGAACTTAATTCAGAACACCGCAATTCTTCTTTGTATATCACTTGCGGTTACTCCTGCTTTTAAAATGAAATTCTGGAATATCGGTGCAGAAGGACAGGTTTTGATTGGCGGACTTGCAACTGCAACATGTATGATATATCTTGGTGAAGTGCTTCCAAAACCACTTCTTATATTAGTTATGCTTGTAGCAAGTATTGTGCTGGGTGCACTCTGGGGATTTATTCCTGCCGTGTTTAAAGCTCGTTTTAATTCAAACGAAACACTTTTTACTCTTATGATGAATTACATAGCAATTCAGATTGTTGCATATTTCACTCTTGAGTGGTCAGTGCCAAAAGGCTCAGGAACTCCAAGAACTCTGGAATTTGGACAGCTTCCCGTGTTATTCGGACATAAATATTTAATTAACATACTGATTGTTGCCTTGCTTACTGCAATAATGTATGTTTATCTTAAGTACAGTAAGCACGGGTATGAAATTTCTGTTGTGGGTGAAAGTGAGAAAACTGCAAAATATATCGGTATAAATGTAAAAAAAGTAATCCTTCGAACAATGGCGATTTCAGGTGCCATATGTGGTATTGCCGGATTCTTGCTTGTTGCGGGAACAGACCATTCCTTAAAAAGTGACACAGCAGGTGGAAGAGGCTTCACAGCTATAATGGTTTCATGGCTTGCAAAATTTAATCCCGTGTTTATGATTTTAACATCATTATTAATTGTGTTCCTGCAAAAAGGTGCATCAAAAATTTCGGAGGTTTACAGGCTTAATTCTTCTTTCTCGGATATAATAACGGGAATAATAATATTTTTTATAATTGGTTCAGAATTCTTTATAAATTACACGATTAAATCAAACAGAAAAGTTAAGGGGGAGATTAAATGATAGCTACTATAATACAAAGAGCGGTTATGCAGGGAACTCCTTTGCTTTTTGGCTCAACCGGTGAAATTTTAACTGAAAAATCGGGACATCTTAATCTTGGTATCCCCGGAATTATGTATGTTGGTGCTATAAGCGGTGTTGCAGGTGCTTTTATATATGAATTAAGTGCCCAGGTTTTAAATCCGTTTCTTGCAGTATTTATTCCGCTTATTTGCTGCTTGATAGGCTCATCTCTGATGGGACTTATCTATTGTTTCCTGACAGTAACTCTTCGTGCAAACCAGAATGTAACCGGTCTTGCACTCACAACCTTTGGCATTGGTATAGGAAACTTTTTTGGCGGTTCGCTTATAAAGCTTGTTAACTCGGATGTTCCGTCTATTGTACTTTCCACAACAAGCACAATATTTAAAACAGAGCTCCCTTTTGCCGATAAGCTTGGGTGGTTTGGGGATGTATTTCTGTCCTATGGATTTTTGGTTTATGTTGCAATAATTGTTGCTCTCGTTTCTTCACATATTCTTAATAAAACAAGAGTAGGTCTTCATTTGAGAGCGGTGGGAGAAAGTCCTGAAACTGCCGATGCTGCAGGTATAAATGTAACAAAGTATAAGTATCTGTCAACTTGTATTGGAAGTGCAATTGCAGGTCTTGGTGGACTTTATTATGTTATGGACTATGCAAACGGTGTGTGGTCAAATAACGGATTTGGGGACAGAGGATGGCTTTCGATTGCCCTTGTTATATTCTCAGTATGGCGTCCAAGTTTAAGTATTCTAGGGTCGATTTTGTTTGGATTTTTATATGTTATCCCAACATATATTCCGAATATCACAGTAAGCACAAAGAAGCTCTTTGAAATGCTTCCCTATGTGGTAACAATTCTCGTTCTTGTTATAACAAGAATAAGAGATAAAAAGGAAAATCAAACGCCTGCATCCCTTGGACTTCACTATTTCAGGGAAGAACGATAAAGAAAATATAAAAAGCATCGACATCGTCGATGCTTTTTTGATATCTTATCTGGAAACGATGATTTTTAGAGAAGAGTGAAGAGAGAAAAGTGGAAAG
>JAZNFO010000013.1:0-15334 GCA_045575975.1 Clostridia bacterium
CTTATTTTTTTAAAAATTTGTTCCTGAGGGCTGAGAATTCGAGAGTAAATAAGAGAAAAAGTGAGAATTTTAAAGATGAGTAAATGCTAAATTAAAATATTTCAAAAAAGGGGTTGACAAATTGTTAAAATGGTATTATAATAATCAAGGTCTGAATGTTGGAAACCAATGTTCGGCAGGGAAAAGTCGCAAAAGCGAAGGCAGACTGTGGGCAAAAGAACATAAGAGTTTATGTGTGCTTTTGCTCATAGTCTGAGAAAATTATAGGAGGTACATTATGTCAACTTACATGGCAAAAGCTAATGAGATTGAAAAGAAATGGTACATTATTGATGCTGCCGGTAAGCCTTTAGGTAGAGTTGCAGCAGCTGCTGCTACAATTCTTAGAGGTAAGCACCGTCCGGAGTTCACCCCGAATGTTAATTGCGGTGAATATGTTATCATCATCAATGCAAAAGATGCTGTTTTAACAGGCAAAAAACTTGAACAGAAGAAATGGTACAGACACACAGGATATATTGGTCACTTAAAGGAAGTATCATATAAGAAACTTATGGAAGAAAAACCTGAAAAGGCGATGGAACTTGCAGTAACAGGTATGCTTCCTCACACAACATTGGGCCGCAAAGCTGCCGGAATGCTCAGAGTTTATCGTGATGCAAATCACGGTCATGAAGCTCAGAAGCCGGTAGAATGGAACGGCACAATATAAGAAGGGGAGGATAGATATCTATGGCAAGTGCAGTACAGTACTATGGTACAGGTAGAAGAAAAGAATCTGTTGCAAGAGTTAGATTAGTACCGGGCAACGGAGCTATTACAATAAACGGAAGAGACATAGATGATTATTTTGGTCTTGAAACATTAAAGACTATTCTTCGTCAGCCTCTTGAACTTACAGGAACAATCGGTAAGTTCGATGTTTTAGTAAATGTAAAAGGCGGAGGTTTCACAGGTCAGGCTGGTGCAATCCGTCACGGTATTTCAAGAGCATTACTTGAAGTTGATACAGAAGCTTTCAGACCGGCTTTAAAAGCTGCAGGTTACTTAACTCGTGACCCAAGAATGAAGGAAAGAAAGAAATACGGCTTAAAGGCTGCTCGTCGTGCACCACAGTTCTCAAAGAGATAAAAAACAACTATTTATGTATTTTTCGACACTCACCGTATATGGTGGGTGTTGTTTTTTACCTATGAAAACTGTGGGCGGCTCGGCACAGCACTTGCCGCTCGGAGCTAAAAACAGTTCACAGGACTGTTTTTCAAACGCTCCGACAGTTAACAAAGAGATAAAAATATTGCCCGCATTTTGTGGGCATTTTTTATTGTTCAAAATATCATTAAAATATAGTAAGATTTTAGTTGAAATTTTTAACAAACAGTGGTAAAATATTATGTGTATGTAATGAAAATTAAAATAGGTACTTTAAAGAGAAAATCGTACTTTATAAATAAGGAGGATAAAAATGAAAACAATGGAACAGATTATCGAAGAATATGGTGTTGTGCCGGTAGTGGTGCTTAAAAACACAGAGGATGCAATTCCTCTTGCGGATGCACTTGTTGCAGGCGGACTTTCATGTGCAGAGGTAACATTCCGCACAGATGCTGCAGAAGAGTCTATCAGACTTATGAGCGAAAAATATCCTGATATGCTTGTTGGTGCAGGAACAGTACTCACAATTGATCAGGTTCAAAGAGCGGTAAAAGCAGGTGCAAAATTTATTGTAAGCCCTGGTTTTGATCCTGAAATTGTTGATTTCTGTCTTGCAAACAACATTCCTGTATTTCCGGGATGTATCACACCGTCAGAGGTTGCTCAGGCAGTAAAAAGAGGACTTAAGGTTGTTAAGTTCTTCCCTGCAGAACAGGCAGGCGGCGTTGCTATGATTAAGGCAATGGGTGCACCATACACAATGGTTAAATTTATGCCAACAGGCGGAATAAGCGCAAAAAATCTTAAAGAATATTTAGAATGTGATAAGATTATTTGCTGTGGCGGTAGCTGGATGGTTAAGGGCGACCTTATTTCAAACGGCGAATTTGATAAGATTACAGAACTTACAAAAGAGGCAGTTGAACTTGTAAAAAGTATCAGAGCGTAGGAGGATAAAAACTATGGAATTAAAATTGAGAGATAAAAAAGAATGTATGTTTGATGCGGTATCATTAGGTGAAGTTATGCTTCGTCTTGATCCGGGTGAAGGCAGAATTCGTACAGCAAGAGCTTTTCGTGCTTGGGAAGGCGGCGGCGAATATAATGTTATCCGTGGACTTCACAAATGTTTCAAAATGAAAACAGCAGTACTCACTGCATTTGCAGAAAACGAAGTTGGATATCTTATGGAAGATTTCATCGAACAGGGCGGTGTTGACACATCCCTTATCAAATGGATGAAAACTGACGGTATTGGAAGAATTTGCCGTAACGGACTTAACTTCACAGAAAGAGGTTATGGTATTCGCGGTGCAGTTGGATGTTCAGACAGAGCAAACACAGCTATTTCAAAGGCAACTCCTGATGATTTTGATTTTGAATATATTTTCGGTACACTTGGTGTTCGCTGGTTACATACAGGCGGTATCTATGCTGCACTTTCAGAACAGTCATGCGAAACTGTTATTGCTGCAGTAAAGGCTGCTAAGAAATATGGCACAATCGTATCTTATGACCTTAATTACCGTCCTTCAATGTGGAGCGCTATCGGCGGTCTTGAAAAGGCGCAGGAGGTTAACAAGGAAATTGCAAAATATGTTGATGTTATGATTGGTAACGAAGAAGATTTCACAGCTTGTCTTGGACTTAAGGTTGAAGGCAACGATGAAAACTTAAAAGAACTTAATCTTGACGGATATAAGAAAATGATTGCAGAAGCTGCAAGACAGTATCCAAATTTCAAGGTTATTGCAACAACTTTAAGAGAAGTTAAAACCGCAACAGTTAACGACTGGAGTGCTATTTGCTGGGCAGACGGCACAGTTTATAAAGCAAAAGACTACAAAGGTCTTGAAATTATGGACCGTGTAGGTGGTGGTGACTCATTTGCGTCAGGACTTATTTATGGTCTTATGTCAGGTGTAGACCCTGAAACTGCAGTAAACTACGGTGCAGCACATGGTGCACTTGCTATGACAACACCAGGCGACACAACTATGGCAAACAAAAAAGAAGTTGAAGCTATTATGGGCGGAGCCGGAGCAAGAGTTCAGAGATAAGCCTTTAGGGAGAGTTTAATCCAAAGTATACTAAATATAAAAGGCACTCGTATGAGTGCCTTTTATATTTATGAACTCTACAAATTTCTTGACAAAAAATGTCTTGTAATATATAATTAATGTATAAATTTAACTTTTAAGAAAAGAGGATGAAAGTTATGAAAAAAGTATTATCATTAGTTTTAGCTCTCGCTCTTGTTCTTTCAATGGGCGTTTGTTTTGCAGAAGAAGCTTTAACAGAATCAAATGAAAATGTTATGTTAATCAGCGAAGAGGCTGCAGATGTTGAATTAATCAGCGAAGAAGCTCCTGCAGAAGTACCTGTAAAAGAAGATGGTGAAATAACAGTTAAAATTGACGGCACAGAAGTTGTTTTCCCTGACCAGAAACCAATTCTTCATAATGACAGAACAATGGTTCCTATGAGAGCTATTTTTGAAGCTCTTGGCGCAGATGTTGTATGGGATAACGATATAAACACAGCTATGGCTAAAAAAGGCGATGTTTATATTCTTATTCAGATTGGTAACACAAAGCTTATCAAGAATAACGAAAATGTTGAACTTGATGTTCCTGCAATGCTTTTAAATGACAGAACATTGGTTCCTGTAAGAGCAATCTCAGAAGCACTTGAATGCAAGGTTGACTGGGTTGAAGAAACTCTTGAAGTTGTAATCACAACTGATGCTGCTAAAGAAGAAGCTCCTGCAGATGAAGCTGCAGAAGAGACTGTTGGAGATACAGCAGAAGAAAAAGCTGAAGAGGTTAAAGACGAAAAATAATCATTCAAAAGAGGATGTTTTTAAACATCCTCTTTTTTGTTGCAGAATTGAGCCGGGGTTTTGCCCGTTGTTTTCAGAAAGGTTATATATAAATTTGATGAGCTTGAAAAACCGCAGTGTTCGGCAATTTTAAGCTTTTTCATTTTGAAATAATAAGCCAGAACAAATTCACAGATGCACAGATAGATAAAAACACATGGACAAAGGGAATGCTGGACCTTTTAATAGACTTTATCGAAAAAGACGACAGAACGGCAGAATATAGAGTTCTTGACTGGTTGGAAGAATATAATGGCGATCCAGATGATACTTAGTCAGTCCTTTTAAAAAGGTTAACTTTATGCAAATTTCTAATAGAAAGCGCGTTTTTTCAGAATTTTTTATGCATTTTAATACAAATTGAAAAATGGCTTGAAAAAGAGTGTCGAAATATGTTATTATGTTACGGTATGGATTAAATGAAATGAGGAGAGAAAATTATGGTATTAACTGTAACATTAAACCCGACAATCGACAGAGTTTATTTTATTGATGAATTCAAGACAGGGAGAGTTCACAGAAGCAATAATTTTATGCGTGCTGTGGGAGGAAAAGGTCTTGATGTATCAAGGGTTGTAAAAATTCTTGGTGTAGATACTGCGGCCATGGGATTTGTAGGTGGTTACACAGGAGATTTTGTAAAAACGGAAACAAAAAAAGAAGGTGTTGAAATTCTGTTCACTGAAATAGAAGGTGAAACAAGAACTTGTATAAATATTTCTGTTAATGGAAAATCAGGAGAAGTTCTTGAACCGGGTCCGTATGTTACCGAAGATGAGGTAAACAGATTTTTAGAACAGTTCAAGAAAAACATTGATGATTATAATACTGTTGTTGTGGCAGGAAGCCTGCCCCGTGGCATGGAAAGTAATTTCTATGAAAAACTTGTGGAAATTGCAAGAGAAAAGGGAAAAAGGATTATTGTAGATACAAGCGGAGATGCTTTGAAAAACATAATAACAAAAAAACCATTTATGGTTAAACCAAACAATGAAGAACTTGCAGCGCTTATGGGCAAGGAAGTTGAAACAGACGAACAGGTGAAGGAAGCTCTTTTGTATCTTGAAGAAAAGGGAGTTGAAGTTCCATTCCTTTCTCTTGGAAAAGACGGAGCGGCTGTTAAGATAGACGGAAAATTCCTGAAATTCACACCGCCTTCTGTAAAAGTTGTAAACACTGTAGGTTCAGGAGACAGTGTTATTGCTGGTATTTCTGCAGGACTTGATATGGGAAAAGACCTTATTGAATCAATAAAGCTTGGTGTTGCAGCAGGAACTGCAAATACTCAGTTTGAAAAACCCGGTTTTGTAACAAAAGAATTGGTAAATGAAATTCTTGCAAAGGTTACAATGAAAGAAATATAAAGTTTAATACATAAAAAAGATGCTTTGATTTCCAATGCATCTTTTTTTATGTACTTGAAAAGTATGTTTTAAAATGGTATAATGTTTGTGGAGAGTCAGATAATTTGCTGTCGTGAAGAACAACAAGAACTTAGAATAAGAAAACAGAAAGAGAGATTTTGTTATAAGTTATCTTGGGATTGAACTAGGTTCAACACGAATTAAAACAGTTAAAATTAATAAGGAATATACGCCGGTATCCTCAGGAGACTATACCTGGGCATCGGAATTTAAAAACGGAATATTGATATATGATATAAAAGAAGCCTGGACGGGTCTTAAATCTGACCTTAACGGTATTGAAAATCTTCTGCCAGCGAGGGAACAAAGCTTGCACCACTTGAAGGTGATGCAGACTGTGGGAGAATTCCTGTGTGCAACTATATGTCAGCAGTTTGAAAAGCGCCCGTAACTGTTCAGCCGGAGGATGAAGATATGAACGGCTTTGATAATTATACCGAAAGTACATAAAACTTTTAGAGGTGGAAAAATCCGCAATTGAGAATTTGTAATTGTTTTATGGATTATGCATTTTAGGATCAAATGCCCCCTCTTGACACGAACTTTGCGAAATATTGTTGAAAGGAAGTATACTTATAATGAAAAAAAGGTTTTTGGTTTTAGTCTCGATATGTTTATTGTTTTCTTCTGTTTTTGTGCCTGTAATGGCCGAAGATAGCAATATTAATGTTATGATTAAAAATATTTCTTCTGAAGATGCTAACAGTGATATAGTTGAAGATATTACCTTTGAAGATGAAATTTTAAGCGAGCGCATTACAGTAAATGAGAATGAGTTTACCTCTTCTAATATCCCTCGCTATACCTCCGGAATCAAGTTGTTTAGCTTCTGTAGTCCAGAATTGTCAGATGAGCAAAAAGCAGCGAAAGTGCGCGATTTTATACTGGAAAGACTAAACAATATGGAAGCATATAGGGAAGAACTATCTCTTGACAAAAATACGGCAACGGATATGTTATTTATTGATTTATCAGGATTATCTGAGGTTGAGTTGTATTATGATACTGCTGCAAACAAAAACTCCACAAAAAAGATTTTGAGGAATGCCATAAGTGACATACAGAACAAATCCCCCAGGACATTTTGGTGCGATTTTGCTTATACATGGTCTTGGGGCAGCGATTGTAAGCTGACAAAACTTGGTATTCAACTAAATTGTGATATGGTTGATGTTGCTGATGGCGTGCAGTCGGTGATTGATGAAGTCAATGCTTTAACAGCGGAATTTGACGGTTATGTGCAATCTATTGTGGAGTTAATTCCGGACTATTATTCTGATTATGAAAAAATTCTGTTTGTAAACGATTATCTTTGTACTAATTATAAATACGACACAAGATGCTACACTAATAACGCTGCTGAGTTAACTATCTATAATGCTTATGATTTCTTTAAAGAGGGAAAAGGCGTATGCCAGGCATATACTCTTGCTTTTATCGCAATAATGGATGAATTGGGTATCAGATGTGATGCTGTTTCTTCTGTAGCAATGGAGCATATTTGGAATTTAGTAGAGTTGAACGGGAAGTGGTATCACATTGATGTGACCTGGAACGATCCGTGTTTCCCTATGCTTGAAAATGATACATTGGGGAAAGCATGTCACAAATATTTTCTGTTGAGTTCAGAGCGTATAGAAAATATAGATGCTTATCCTGATAACCACTATGGTTTTGATGTAGAGGGCTATGGTTATGAAATCGGCACAGAATATGATGAGGTTGAAGTTGATTTAAGTCAATCTCTTAGAACATCATTTATAGAATTAAACAGTATATGGTATACCACAGACTATAATGACGCTACCCGAAAATGCGGGTTGTATGCCTTAGATTCTCCGGATATTTCCTCTATTAAAAGGAAAGACTTCAAAACTCCCATTTGTAATATTGGATTATGGAGAACAGCAGACAACGCCTACTACCCTTGCTCTTTTTCATATTTGGCAAAATACAATGATGTTATTTTATTTAATACTCCAACTTCGATTTGTGTGTTTGACGGAAAAGAAGTTTCAGAGTTGTATGTTCCCAAAAAACAAAATGACGAAAAAATCTATGGGTTTACCATAAGGGGGAATGAAGCGTGGATTCAACTTGCCACCAATCCAAATCAAGAAGGAATAAAAAAAGCCACTTTGGAAAAGGTTAATCTTGATGAATTAGTGACCTGTAAGCTTATTGTTGAAGATTATAGCAAGGTAACTAAGAAAGCTACAATTTATGCAACACAAAATATTGAAGCAACATTAATTTTTGCTTCATACGAGAAGAATGGCAAACTAATTGATTGCAAGCCTATAAGCTGTTCCGGGAAGAACCAAATAACAAAAGGCACGCGTAAATATGCTTCACCAAATGGATTTAATACGAACGGTGCAGAAAAGGTTAAAATTATGATTTGGGATAAGGAGTCCAGAATCAAACCTTTGTGCGAAGTATTGGAAAAATAATAAAGGATTTACGGGGTAGAATAAAATATATAACTAAGATAGAACTTTCTTAAGGAGCAGAATCTATGAATATATGTATATATGGAGCATCAAGTGATTTAATAGATAAAATTTATTTAGACGGGGCATTCAGACTTGGTGAAAAAATGGCAAGGAGAGGTCATTCCCTTGTCTTTGGCGGTGGTGCTCAAGGCGTTATGGGTGCTTGTGCCAGAGGAACAAAACAGGGCGGGGGAAAGGTTATAGGTGTTTCTCCAAGTTTTTTTAATATTGACGGAATTTTATTTGATAAATGCGACGAGCTTATCTACACCGAAACAATGAGGGAAAGAAAAGCAATAATGGAAGAAAGAGCAGATGCCTTTGTTATTGCCCCCGGCGGTATTGGAACCTATGAAGAATTTTTTGAAATTTTTACATTAAAACAGCTTGCAAGACATAGCAAAGCCATTGTAATTTATAACATAGACGGGTATTACAATAAAATGATTGAAGCCTTAAAAGAGGCAGAAGAAAAGGATTTTATAAGACCGCAAACCTTAGGCCTTTACGAAGTCTTTGATAATCCTGACAAAATAGTAGATTATCTTGAAGGATATATCCCTCCGGTAATAGACATAGTAAAAACAAGAGGTGTATAAAAAAATCCCTTGGCGATTGCCAAGGGGTTTTTAGTTTTAATTAGATATTAAATTTATCGTGAATTGCTTCAACGGCTTTTTCAGCTTTTGCAGTGTTGATTAAAACAGAAACCTTTGTTTCCGATGTAGAAATCATATGAATGTTGATTCCTGCTTCATAAAGAGCTTCAAACATTTTAGCTGCAACGCCGGGATTGTTAACCATACCTGCACCAACGATTGAAACCTTGCTCACATCTTCACGGTGATTTAGCTGTTCAAATTTGATAGTCTGTTTTTCTGCTTCTAAAAGGTCAAGAGCTTTATTAAGATTATTCTTTGTAACGGTGAAAGATATATCCTTTTTGTTATTATGACCTATAGACTGTAAGATAACATCAACATTGATATTAGCACTTGCAAGAATAGAGAAAACACGGAAAGCAATTCCGGGGGTATCCTCAAGACCTATAATAGAAATTCTTGCAATATCATTATCACGGGTAACTCCTCTGATTAACATTTTTTCCACAGTAACCGCCTCCTTAACTATTGTACCGGGTAATTTTTCAAAACTTGATTTAACTTCAAGTTTAACATTATATTTTTTAGCCATTTCAACACTTCTGTTGTGAAGAACATTTGCACCAAGGCTTGCAAGCTCAAGCATTTCATCATAAGTGATTTCGTCAAGCTTTTTAGCCCCTTTGCAAATTCTCGGGTCGGCGGTGTAAACACCGTCAACATCTGTGTAGATTTCGCATTTGTCAGCATGAATTGCTGCAGCAATTGCAACAGCAGATGTATCACTTCCGCCACGACCGAGGGTGGTTATGTCATCAAATCTGTCAAGACCCTGAAAACCTGCAACGATAACAATTTTCTTCTTGTCAATTTCAGACAGAATTCTTTCGGTGTTGATAGTTTTGATTCTTGCATCACCTGAATTTGAATTTGTCTGGAAACCGGCCTGCCAGCCGGTAAGAGAAATAACGGGAATGCCTATTTTCTCAATAGCCATAGCCAGAAGAGCAATAGAAATCTGCTCACCACTTGAAAGCAACATATCCATTTCTCTTTTTGAAGGATTATCGTTGATTTCATGTGCTTTTTCAATCAAATCGTCAGTTGTGTCGCCCTGGGCAGAAACAACAACAACAACGCTGTTTCCCTCTTTGTAGGTATCAACAACACGATTTGCGACATTCATTACTTTTTTAGCATCAGCAACAGAGCTTCCGCCAAATTTTTGTACTATGATTGCCAATTAAAAAACCTCCAGTCTGTTTATTTGAGTGGCACCCTCGTTGTCTGCATCCAGAATTTGAAGATGCCAATGATTAAACTTTTTATTAAGAACTCCCGAAACCTTTGCGTTAAAATCGGTGTTGCCTGAGTCTATAAATGCAAGAATTGAAGGTCCCGCACCGCTTAAATACACGCCGAGAGCATTATTTTTATATGAAAGTCTGAAGATATCGTCAATTCCGGGAATAAGTCTTTTTCTGAAATTCTGATGAAGTCTGTCCGAAACTGCGGTCCTGAGATTTGAGTAGTCTCCCGATATAAGGCTTGCAGTAAGAAAAGAGCTTCTGCTTAAGTTGTAAACAGCATCGCAAAATGGAACAACCCGGGGAAGAAGATTTCTCGCCTTTTTTGTTCTCAGATAAAAATCGGGAATAAAAACTGCAAATTTCAAATCATCCCTGATAGGATTTTTTATACAACTAACAAGATTTGACCTTGAAACAGAGGTGGTAAAGCCTCCATAAAGTGCAGGTGCAACATTATCTGCATGCCCTTCAAGCTCAGCTCCCATATTAAGAAGCTGCTCTTTGGTGAATGGATTGTCAAGCAGAATATTTCCGGCAAGAAGTCCGCCCACAATAGCAGCACTGCTGCTTCCAAGTCCCCTTGATGTGGGGATATTGTTTTTCAGGGTTATATCAAGCCCCTTAAAGCTTTTGCTGCACCTTAAGGCAACAAGACTCATTGCTCTGTAAACAAGGTTTGAAGAATCAAGGGGAACACCCCCAGAAAAGCCTCCGTCTGTGCGGATGGATAAACCCTCGTATGTTTCTTTTACAGAAACATAATTGTAAAGCCCTAGAGCAATTCCAAGACAGTCAAAACCGGGGCCAAGATTTGCACTTGATGCTGGAATACGAATAGTCACATTTTTCATAGCAAACGAAGTTTTGCAAGAACTTCTGCACCGTCAAAACGGTCTTCTTTTAAGAATGCGGCAAGCTCTTTCTCGTCAAGCTTTGGTGTAACTATTGCAAACTCATCATTCTTGTCATCAAGCGTAACTAGATTAAGTGATGAGAAAACATTCTTGTCAGCATTTTTTATTCTTAAATAATAACTGTATTTTTGTTTGGAACCGTCTTTAAGATATTCGTCTTCGCTCTGTTCCCAACGGATAACAATATTTTTGTTTTTATGTTTAACAATATCAATAACATCGGAAATAACTGCGCTTGCAGTTGGAAGCTTTCCTGCACCTTTTCCGTAGAACATAACCTCGCCTAAAGAACTGTCGGTAACAACAATTCCGTTAAACACATCGTTTATGCAGGAGAGAGGACTTCCGGAAGGAACAAGCATAGGACAAACTCTTGCAAAGACACCGTCTTCTGCTTTAACGCAGGAGCCAATAAGTTTAATGGAAGAGTTAAGCTTTTCTGCATATGCAACATCTGTAAGGGTGATATTTCTGATACCTTCTGTAGGTATTTTTTCAGCATCAACAGATTTGCCGAATGCAAGGGAAGTTAAAATTGCAATTTTTCTGCAGGCATCAAGACCGTCAACATCTGCTGTGGGGTCTTTTTCTGCATAGCCTTTTGCCTGAGCGTCTGAAAGGGCATCGGAAAATTCAACACCGTCATTAATCATTCTTGTTAAGATGTAGTTTGTGGTGCCGTTTAAAATACCATAAACTCCTGAAATTTCATCGGAGGTAAGGCTTGAATAAAGGGGTCTTATAATAGGGATACCGCCACCGACACTTGCTTCAAACAAATAGTTGATATTTTTTTCTCTTGCAATCTGTAAAAGCTCAGTTCCGTGCTTTGCAACAAGCTCTTTATTGGAAGAAATAACATGTTTTCCTGCAAGTAAAAGCTTTTTCGTAAAGTCATAGGCAGGGTTTGTTCCTCCCATAACTTCAACAACTGCTTCAACTTCGGCATCATTTAAAATATCATTAAAATCCTTGGTGAAGCATTTGTATTCACTGTCCGGAAAATCACGAAGGTCCAGAATGTGTTTTATTTCAAGACCTTCCCCTGTTTTGGCTTTGAAAACTGACTGATTTTTGCTGACAAGCTCACCAACACCGGAGCCAACAACACCAAATCCCATTATAGCTATTTTCATATGTTAAACAATCCTTTCAAAAAATCTTATGTTATCTGGGGCCGTTCAGAACAAGCCCGGTAATGGTTTTAGGCCAGAAAAAAGTAGATTTAAGAGGCATCATTTTTCCTGCCTCTGCAACGCATCTCAGTTCATCAACCCTTGTGGAGTTGAGGAAGAATGCACATTGATAATTCCCTATCTGAACCTGATGAATTGCCTCTTCTGCACTTCTTGTATATGAAATAAATTTGTTTTCTTCCAGGTTTTCTTTTGAAATGCCTAAATGTTTTTCAAGTATTGAGGTGTTTAAGAGATTTGCCTCAATGCTTTTTAAGATACTGGATGAAGATTTTTCGGTATTCTTCTTTGTTTCGGTCTCAAGGGAGTGTGGTTTTAAGAGATAGTAGTAATCTCCTCCCGTGTAAAGTCCGAAATATTTTTCATCTATAACATCTGATATGCGGTCAATAATAACCTTGTCGTAATCTTCGGATGTAAAATGAATTCTTGCAACCTTAAAGTCTTCCGTAAGCATATTTATAAGAATATTTTCATCAAAGCTTTCAATTCCTCTCACAAGTCTGTGTGTGGGAAGAACAAAAAGTCCACTGCTGTACATAGGCATAATTGCCATCATTGTATAGTCGTAATATTCTTCTTTTTCGCTGTTTTCTTTTTCGCGCATTTCGTTTCTGTATTTAAGACAGCTTGCATATCTGTGGTGTCCGTCAGCAAGAAACAGCTGTTTGTCTTTAAAGCATTCCTGAAGCTGACTTATGGTGTTTTCGTCTTCGATAAGCCACAGATTTTGAGTAATTCCCTCTTCTGTTTCAAAGGTTACATCAGGCTTTTTTGAAGAATTTGCGACTATGATTGAAGAAATTGAAATATCGCTGTCATTATAAAGTGAAAATATAGGACTAATATTGGCTTTTGTTGCCCGGAGCAGATTTAAAGGATGCTTTGTGCCGTGTCTTGACGACTTTTGATGAGGCAGAATAACCTTTTTGTCGTAATCTTCAATTTTAACAAGACAGATAATCCCTTTAAGGGACTGAAGATTGTTTTTCATAACAAATCTCTGCTCGTAGATGTAAATTGAAGGTTTGGCATCACGAAGCAGAACTCCCTCACTAATCCAGGCTTCAAGAAGAGAGTTGCTGTTTTGGTACTGCTCTTCTGTAGGGGTTTCGTTATATTTTTCGCAATAACCCAGCCGTGCTATATTATATTCACTTTTATCGCATAGTTGCTGATAATATTCTTCCGAAATTGTTTCGTTGGGAGGTGCGGTAACGGATGATAAATCAGGGAATTTTTCACTGTTATATCTCAGTCCGCAAAATGGTAAAATAACTGCCATAATATTACCCCCTTGTAAGAAATTATCTATTACTACATAATACAACAAAAAACCGATTCCGTCAAGGATTTTTTGGGTTTTAACCTGTAATTATTTTTAAAAATGTAATTTTTTCATAACATTTTTTATTTAATGATGTAAATAATATAACCGAAAGATAATAAACAATACTTTAAGTTGTTGTCTTTTGGTTAAAGAAAGGAGGGCGGAATTTGACAGAAAGCATAAAAAAGCTGATAAATAGAGAAGTTTACGAAAAAAATGCCATAAGACCGTGGGCGAAAATAACAGACTTTGTTTTTTCGGATGACGGGAAAAGGGTGGAGTCCGCAATCCTTTCAAGCTTGAGTCTGATACCGGTTTTGTATAAGGTAGGCATAATAGATTTGGAAAAGTCGGGGGAAAACATTTTTTTAAAAGAGGGAGTAAAACCAAGTGCAATTGATAACAAAAAACATTATCCTCTTGAATTTGGGACACTCAGGAAAAAGTTCTTTTATCCCACGGGTAAGAAAATGAAAATCCGGGATATTTGTTTTGATGCAGAAATTGGAGAGATAACAGATTTTATTGCCGCTCCCCTGCCGATTGGAAGAAAAATATATTTTCAGCCGGAGAGCGAAGAAATTCAAATGCTTTTATATGAAAAAATAAAGAAAGGCAGGTGAGATATATGCAGAATTTTTCAGCCGGAGTAATTTTGGGTGTTGCCGCAGGTGTTGCCCTTTCTATGGTTGTTAACCCAATGGACAAAAAGGATATGTATAAAAATTGCTGTAAAGCAAGCAGGGTAATCAAGAAAATGAACAGAAAATTAAACCGTTCATTTAATAATGCAATGCACAATATAATCTAGATGATGGGAATGTTAAAGTTGCCCGCACCACAACAAAGCCCGCAGATTATAAAAGTCTGCGGTCTTTTGTTTGTGTTATATTTCTTCGCCGATGCAATCAAGACAAGGGAGATATCCCTCGGAGATAGCATCTTCAAAAGTTAAATCTCTGGTATTTAGTTTATACTTAACATGCTTGCAAAAGTCTTTATGATATTTTTCCCCGGTTGAAGTGACTTGATATATAGTTGAAGTACTACTAAGATTAACAGCAGGAATTGTTTCCCGACTAAAGTTAATATTGTGATTTAAGGACACTCCCACAGAAGAAGCTATAATGAACATAGCAATCGTAGAGACCAAGGGCTTTTTTATAAGAAAATTAAAAACTTTCAAAATAAGAGATGGCTTGGTTAAATAATGAGTAAATTCATTTGCAAAATTTTCTTTTTGTGCATTTGTATATAAAAGCTCCGAGTCTAAAATTTTATTATCATAAATGTGGGCAATTTCGTGTGACAAAAGAATGTACTTATCTTCGTTAGACACATCACCTCTTAGAAAAATAAATTTCAAATTATTGTTGCAATAAAATAGAGAGTCATTTTCCTGAATTTCTTTTTCGATACCGAGTCTGTCTATAAGAGCTCTAAATTCTTTCGTGTAATTATATTTTTTATATTCAATAACTTTAAACCCTTTTTCTTCAATTATTTCATACAAGTCATCAAGCATAAGTTTTTTATATTGTCTCTTTTTAAGTAGTAAACTATATGCACAATTTTTCGGTCTATTCGGCATTGTTGTTTTTCTGCTCCTTTATCTTTTCTACTAATTCCATAATAAGTTTTTCATCCTCTGAAAAGGGTTTACCGGAAGATACACCACCAAATGCCGCAATTACAGGTTTTGATGTTACTCTGCGAAATTCTGTTTCTGCGACAGATTTAACAGTGTGTTTGCCAATTTCGTCAAGTTGATTATAATTGTTTATCAACTCCAGAAGAGATGGTTCAAGTACTATTGGAATGTCGCTTACATGCGATATGTTAAGAGCTTTAAAAATTTTGTTAATCATTTCATAACTTGAAGAACTTATCCCATTTTTTAAAACAAAATTAATGGTTGTTCTGGGAATATTGACAGCATTTGCAAATTTATCAATAGTTCCGTATTTTAATTTTATTTGTTCCCTTATTAAATCTTTATAATTATCCAAAGAAATCACCTCAATAAT
>JAZNFO010000014.1:0-65799 GCA_045575975.1 Clostridia bacterium
CAATGTATTCATAATGGATTTGGACTACACACTTACAAGGAAGAATTGACGGGACCTGAATATGCAAATCGCGCTTCTAGTGAATTATTAAAAAGAAAAATTAATTATAAGTAATTTTAAGTATATTTTGCAATTAAAAGATGATAAATGTTTGTTTAAGTTAAAACAGTTGATAGTATAAAATAGCATTATTTTAAAAACAGGAATCGGGTAATTAGATATATATATAATTATTTATATATACTTTACTGCTCAATTCCTGTTTTTGTTTTACATATCAAATGCTTTTTGGGCGGATAGCCGCATAACATTTATATCGGATTTTGCGTAATAATTTAATGTTGTGGATGCATCTGCATGACCTAAGATATCCTGCACGCTTTTGATATCAGCTCCGCTTTGGAGCAAGAGTGAAGCACAAGTGTGTCTCAGATCGTGTGGGGACATATCAGGAAGATCTATTCTTTTCATAAACTTTTTCATATGCTTTGTTATATATGAAGGGTTACGAGGTTCATATGGAGAATCAGCAGAGGGAAATACATACATATTATCATCTACAGTATATAAATTAGATAGATGAGTTTTATACTCGGATAATATAAAAGTTGTATGGTTGGTGAGAGGGATATCCCTTATGCTCATATCTGTTTTAGGAGGTCCGATTTGAATGCCGAATGCTTTAGTATAGGTAACATTACGTTCAATATGTATAATCATATTTTCAAGGTCAATATCCGTCCATTTTAAGCCGTAGCACTCACCTCTTCGGATGCCAGTGGTAAGTAATAGGTGATAGATTGCCTGTAGATTATAAGGCAGTTTTTTTAATTCCTCAATAAAGATAATAACCTGTTCTTTCGAAAGTGCATTAACCTTGTGTTTAGGTAGTTTAGGTACATCAATATTTCTAAGTGGATTTGAACTAATATAACCTGTCTTTTCTGCATATGAGAAAATCATATTAAGAGCTCCATAATGATGTCTGATAGTTTTAGGGGAAAGAGTTTTATTATCTTTTGTCTTATAGGTGTTCTTGATATAATCAAGGTATTCTTCAAGCTTATCAGAAGTAATTTTAGAGAGAGTTTCTTGTCCCAAGAAGGGGAGAATGGTATTAAGTATATAGTTGTAAAAGGCGACGGTTGCAGCACGCCTTTTAGATGTGTTCATATATTCAGAAAACCAAGTGTTATTGACAAAATCCTGAAAAGTTATATTTTTATTAACTGATGGCTGTTGTGTGACAAATAAGTTTTCTGTAAGCTGATGCTCCCATATAGTTGCCTCTTTTTCAGCTAATGCTTTGAGTTTGTTTTCCGACATTTGTTTATCAGGAATCCATGTTTTGCACTTAAAAATCTGTTTACCGTTTTCATCTTTTCCAAGGTAAGATTTAAACTTAAAAGAAATTATTTTTCCTTTCTTAAAATTTGGATAAATTGAAGCCATAAAATACTCACTTTCCCACAATTTTAGAGAAAGTAGTTGACCTAAAAGTTGACCTGCACAAAATTTTTTGTATTTTGGGTAAAATAAAAAATCTTGCAAACGCACTGTCTGCAAGACTTTTAAGTTGGTGCGAATGTTCATAACGTGTCAAAATAAACTCACAAAAAGTTGGTAGCGACAGTGAGCCGTCGTGAGGGCGTTTACAACCGAGCAGACGAGCCGAGCGTGACTTTTTGTGAAAAAGGAGAGGCAAGGAAGCGGGCGGATGACTTTTTTGCATAAAAAAGTCGAAGCAAAGCGAACTTTGCTTCGACGTGGTCGGAGTGACAGGAGTTGAACCTGCGGCCCCTTGAACCCCATTCAAGTACTCTACCAAACTGAGCCACACCCCGATAATGTTAACTCAATTATTATACAACCAAAATGCGGTTTTGTCAATAGATTTTTTAAATTATAGGGTTTTTATCAAAACCTCGTCAAGTGACCTTTTGGGCACATTCAAGGTGCCTGTTTCATCAAGATAATATTTTATATTTTCTTCGTCAACAGAAGCTTCAACAGGAGTTTCTGCAGGATATCCGAGGGCAATAATATATAAAAGCTTTAAATCATCTCCAGGCATCAGAAGTGAGGTGATTTTTTCGTGGTCAATGGCACCCATCCAGCATGCTCCAAGTCCTTCTTCAAGGGCAGCCAAAATAATATTTTCAACTGCGGCACCGGAGTCTGCATCAAAGCCGATTTTTCTTAAGGAAAGATCTGCAAAAACAGCAATATATGCAGTTGGTCTTTCGTCATCTTTTGGATTATAGTCAGGAGCCAAATAGCCTGCCCATTTCACAAGAGGAAAAATTTTTGAGGTCATCTCTTCCGAATTTATTATAATGTATCTAAGAGGCTGAATATTTGCAGCTGACGGGGCAACCCTTGCTGCATCTGTAAGCTTAATCAAAGTTTCTGTTGGAATAGGCTTTTGCTGAAATTTTCTTATTGTTCTTCTTTTCTTAATTAATTCGTATATGCTCATAACATTATCTCCTTTTTAAAAATAGTATATACGATTTTTGTTATTTTTTCAATATTTTTTTGAATTTAATAAATTGACAAGTTGTCTCACTTATCATATAATGTATGAAAGAGGTGGAAAGAAAATGGAATACTTACAGAATTTACATACACACAGTACATATTGCGATGGAAAGAACACCCTCGAAGAAATTGTTAAGACTGCTATAGACAAAGGCTTTTTTTCTATTGGTTTTTCAGGTCATGGGTATCACAAAGAAAGTGATTATTGCATGACAAAGGAAGGGACAGAAAAATATAAAAAAGAAATTTTGGAGCTTAAAAACAAATATGCTGACAAAATAAAAATTTATCTGGGACTTGAATTTGATTTATTTTCGGATAAGGATTTTTCAATGCTTGATTATTCAATAGGTTCTGTTCACTATTTAAAAATCGGAGATGAACTTGTTGATATGGACAACAGCATAGATGTTGTAAGAGGTGTAATTAAAAATTATTTTGATAATGACAGCCTTAAGTTTGCAAAAGAATATTACAGACATCTTGCTATGCTCCCGTCTATTGGTGATATAGATATTATAGGACATTTTGATATACTCACAAAACATTGCGAAAAATATGATTTAATAGATACAACGACAAAAGAATATAAAAATATGGCATTGGAGGCGGTTGAGACTTTAAAGGACAAAATTCCGTTTTTTGAATTAAACACGGGAGCCATAGCAAGAGGATACAGAAAAACGCCTTATCCCGCACCGTTCATTTTAAAAGAACTCAAAAATATGGGATTTGGTGCGGTGATAACATCCGATTGTCATAACAAGGATTATCTGGACTTTGGATTTTCGGATGCCAGAGAAATTCTTACAGAGTGTGGGTTTAAAGAACGATATATATTAATGGATGATGGTTTCAAAGCCGTTGCAGTTTAAAAAAAGGGGCTGTTTAAAAACTTTGTTTTTAAACAGCCCCTTTTTTTCAGGGGATAGGTAAAATAGAGCCAGAACACACAAACTGAGCCCGTAGGGGATACCCGAAGGTGTACTTTGGTACACCGAGAGGCGAAGTTTGTGCGTAGCAAAAAGACTTATAAAATAAAGAAAAATCGCACGGATGCGATTTTTCAACACTCTGTATATAATTTTATACTAGTTCACTTATTACTTTTTATGAATTTCCCGTCTTTTTGCGGTCCGGACTATTTTAACAGCCCCTATTAAATTACTTTTTGTTTACGGGCTCCTTGTAGTCGCAATTTTCATTGTTGCAAACATAATCAAGTGGACCTTTGCCTTTGAAACGGCGTCTCTTATAGAGAACATTTCCACACTTAGGACATTTGAGGGTTGTTGGCTCGTCCCAGGAAATGAAACAATCTGTTCCATTTTCGCAGGCGAAGTAATTAACGCCTTTTTTTGATTTTCTTGCGTAAACTTTGCCTCCACAGTTAGGACAGGGTGCATCAACAGGAGCAAGAATTGTTTTTGTGTTTTTACATTCGGGATATCCGGGACAAGCAAGGAATTTTCCGAAACGGCCCTGCTTATAAACCATCATTCTTCCGCATTTTTCACATTGAACATCAGAAACTTCGTCCTTTATTTCAATGTTTCCAATAGAATCTTCCGCAGATTTCAAAACTTCCTCAAAAGGCTGATAGAAATCGTTGAGTAAAAGCTTCCAGTCCTTTTCACCGTCTTCAATTTCGTCAAGCTTCTGCTCCATATTTGCGGTAAACTTAATGTCAACAATATTTTTAAAATGGTCTTCCATAAGGGAAGTGACAATAGTTCCAAGTTCGGTTGGAATAAGATTTTTGCCGTCACGGGCAACATAACCTCTTGTTGTTATTGTTGTTATTGTTGGAGAATATGTGCTTGGTCTTCCAATTCCGTCTTCTTCCATAGCTTTAATAATAGAAGCTTCGGTGTATCTTGGAGGTGGCTGAGTGAAATGCTGTTTGGGAAGAATTTCCTTAAGCTTTAAAAGCTGTCCCTCAGTAAGTGCAGGAAGCTTGCTTTCTTTTTCATCCTCAGTATCTTTTCCTTCAACATAAACTGTCATAAATCCGTCAAACTTAATTGACATACCTGTTGCTCTGAACAGATAATCTCCGCACTCTATATCAGCCTTAACATTGTCTATAACAGCAGCCTTCATCTGGCTTGCAAGAAATCTGTTCCAGATGAGTTTGTAAAGCTTGTACTGGTCAGGTTTTAATGAATCTTTAATGTCATCAGGCGTAAGAGTTATAAAGGTAGGTCTTATTGCTTCGTGAGCATCCTGAGCATTTTTGTTGGTTTTATACTGCTTTGGAGTTTTTGGCATATATTCTATGCCAAAATTTTCTTTTATAAATTCACGGCATTCATTTTGTGCGTCCTGAGATATTCTAAGTGAATCGGTTCTCATATATGTTATAAGACCAACACTGCCAAGACCCTTTATATCTATACCTTCATAAAGTTGTTGAGCAACGGACATTGTTCTTCTTGTAGTGTAACCAAGCTTTCTTGATGCTTCCTGCTGAAGGGTACTGGTTGTAAAAGGAGGAGAGGGGTTCTTTGATTTTTCGGTTGATGTAACGGTCATAACCTTATATTCTTTGCCCTCTACAGCTGAAAGAATGGTATCAGCATCTTTTTTATTTTTAAGTGACGGCTTTTTTCCGTTTAATTTGCTGTGAAGCTTAGCAACAAAAGGTGATTTTCCTTTTTCGTTAGTCAGCTTTGTTTCGATTGTCCAGAATTCTTCTTCAACGAATGCGTCTATTTCTCTTTCTCTGTCTACAATAAGCTTTGTAACAACAGACTGAACACGGCCTGCACTAAGTCCTTTTTTAACCTTTTTCCATAGGAGAGGACTTATTTTGTAGCCAACAATTCGGTCTAAAACTCTTCTTGCTTGTTGTGCATCAACAAGGTCCTTGTCAATAACCCTAGGGTGGTTAAGGGCCTCCTTAACGGCATTCTGTGTGATTTCGTTAAAGGTTATTCTGCAAGGAGAGTTATCATCAATCCCCAAAATAGCCGCAAGATGCCAGGAAATGGCTTCTCCTTCGCGGTCAGGGTCAGTTGCAAGGAATATTTTCGATGAGTTTTTAGCATCTTTTTTCAAATCTGAAATAAGTTCACCCTTGCCTCTGATAGTTATATATTTGGGTTCAAAATTGTTTTCAATGTCAATTCCAAGCTGGCTCTTTGGAAGGTCTCTTAAGTGACCAACCGAAGCTACAACATTGTATGAACTCCCAAGATATTTTTTTATTGTCCTTGCCTTTTCGGGAGACTCCACAATAATTAATTTTTTCTTTGAGCGGCTTGATGTGCCGGTTGATTTAGTTGACAATTTTAAGCCTCCTTAAGTGTATTTGCAGAAATTCTGCGGTTTTTTAAACCATATGGTGCTTGTTACACCTCGGTTTTAAGTATATATTCGTTCTGGGATTGTTCGATTAAAATATCTTTCAGGCAGAGCATAACCAGTAATCCGTTAAGCTTGCCAATGGGCAGGTTAATCTCTGCTGCCATTATTTCGGCGTTGCCAATCCCACCGTTTTTTATTATGTGATTTATGATAAGCATTTCATCATCTGATAAATTTTCATATGATAATGGCTTGTTTTCTGTTTTATTATTATTGTTTTCTGTATAGAAATATTCCGGATATACATCTATATATTGATTTATTATATCCTTTTCATTTTCAACTAAAATAGCACCCTCCTTCAAAAGCTTAGAGGGAAGCTGTGAGCCGGAAGAGAGAGGACTTGAAGGAACTGCAAAAACATCTCTGTTATTGTGGTATGCATGATTTGCGGTGATTTGGCATCCGCTTTTATATTTTGCTTCAACAATAACACTTCCGTATGACATACCTGCAATAATTCTGTTTCTTTGTTGATAGAAAAAGCCTTTGCCAACTGTTCCGGGTGGTCTTTCTGAGATTATTGCACCGTTTTTTAAAATTCTGTTATATAACTCTCTGTTTGACTTCGGGTAAATAACATCAACACCGCCGGCTAAAACTGCAACAGTAGGTGCGTTGTTTTCAAGAGCACCAAGATGTGCCTGCTTGTCAATCCCGTCAGCCATTCCACTTATAATAAGTACCTTCCCGTTCTTTACAAGATTGGATGAAAGATTTTTTGCAATTATGTTTCCTTGCTGTGTTGGTGTTCTTGTGCCCACAATTGAAACAGGAAGAAAATCATTAAAATTTATAAGACTTCCCCTAACAAATAAAATTCTTGGAGGAAGATAACATTCTCTTAAAAGGTGTGGATATTCTTCATCATGAATAGTGATTATACGAATATTTTTTTCTTTGCAGTCTGCAAGAATTCTTTCAGCGGTTTCGAGAGTTTTCGCTGAGGATAAAAATCCTGAAAGCCCAAAGCTCGCAAGTCTCTTTGGACTGAATGGCTTGGAATGAAAAGCATTATATGCATTTTCAAACATATAAATACATTTATCAACTTTTTTGGGGTCAAACCCGCAGGCATCGTGTAGCCATAGTTCGTATAATAAATCCATATTATTTCACCTGTTTATCAGAAAAGTGGTACATAACAATTGCCGCAGCAACAGCAGCGTTTAATGATTCTATTTTGCCTGCCATTGGAATTTTTATTAAATAATCAGAAATCCTGAGTATTTCATCCGATATTCCGTTTGCTTCATTTCCAATAACAATTGCTGTCTTTTCTTCGCATCTTACATTTTCCAGAGAGACGGAATTTTCGGAAAGCGCTGCAGAATATAATTTATATCCCTTTTCTTTAAGGGTATGCAGGTCGTCTGTATCAATAAAATAAAAATTTGTTCTGAAAGCAGAACCCATAGCAGACCTTAAAACTTTGGGAGAATATATATCTGTTGACCCTTTTGTGAGAAAAATTGAGTTAATACCCATAGCTTCTGCTGTTCTTATAATTGTTCCCATGTTTCCGGGATCCTGAACAGAATCAAGAATAAGAATATTTCCGTTTGCCGAAAAATTATCAAGTGATGAATGATGGGCAAATAAAACCATAAGAATTCCCTGTGGGGTTTCTGTGTCTGAAACTTCTTTAAATAATCTGTCGCTTATTAAATAGCATTCAGTCTTATTTTCAAGAGATAAACAAAAATCTTTGTGAGACTCAAAGTAGGATAAGGAAAAAATAACAAAGCTTATATTATCTGCTGCAAGTGATATAGTGTCTTTAACGATTCTTTCTCCTTCAACAAAATAAAGACCATGTTTTTTTCTTCCGTTTCTTGTTTTAAGTCCCCTAAGAATTTTTAAAATACGGTTATCTTTTCCGGATATTTCTTTTATCATTAATTTCTCCCATAAAAATATTGTTTCAAGATAATAAAGTCTTAAAACAATATCAATTATTATTTTTCTTTAACTTATTCTTTGCATATCTTATTGCACGGAGAATTATAAATATGCAAAGGGCATAAAGTGGCGATAAAAGAATCGTACTTATAGAACGAGTAGTCATTTGCATAGCTATATTTTTATTTACATAGCGCCATACAACAAGGGTTGTCATAAATACATTACAAAGCAGGGAAACTGCAAGGTTTGCAATAAGGCAGTTTGAATAGCGGGTTCTTTTTTTGTATAAAATGAGACCGTAGACCATACCACTTGATGCCGCAATTAAAAGCATCAGTAAATTGAATCTGTTTTTTGTAAAAATAATATTTAAGGTATATTGAAAAATTGCAAACAAACAAGCTATAACAGGTCCTGAAAACTTTGCAATTGCAGGCAGAACAAGAACATTAAAATTAAATCTGATGTCATAACCTGCATTAATTGAAACAAATGAAAGAATAAGATATAAAACAAGGGAAGCCCCCCATATTTTAAAGTTGTTTTCGTTTTCAAGCTTTTTTAATAATCTGTGTTGTTTATAGAATTTAACATAAACAAATAAAAGAGAAAAAATAACAGGTATAATTATAAATCCCATATTTCCGAGAGCATATAAAAGAGGCTGTGATTTTGCATATATGGGATAAATATATGATTCCAGATCGGTAATCATTCTGTGAATTCCGTCACTTGCATAAATAAGAAGTTCATCATTTGCGTAGTTTGCAACATCTGCCGTATTCATAAAAACAACCTCCAATCAATGTATTAAAAGGGATTGTCAAAGTTGAAATTAAGACAATCCCTTTTTGCCAATATACTATTTAACTTTTTCAACTAATTTTGCAAAAGCTGCAGGGTCTGAAATAGCAATTTCTGAAAGCATCTTTCTGTTGATTTCGATACCGTTCTTCTTAAGTCCGTTCATAAATTTGCTGTAGCTTATGCCATTCATACGAGCAGCAGCATTGATACGAGCAATCCAAAGCTGTCTGAAATCTCTCTTCTTCTGCTTTCTGTCGCGGTATGCATATACTAATGATTTCATAACAGCCTGATTAGCTGTTTTAAATAACTTACTTTTTGCGCCTCTGTAACCTTTAGCTAATTTTAATATTTTTTTACGTCTTTTACGGGTGTGCATAGCACCTTTAACTCTTGCCATATTAAAAGACTCCTTTCGTTAATTTCGTGATTTAAAATTCTTGTGATCCTTATTTATATGGGATCATTTTCTTGATAGTAGCAGCATTAGCTGTTGCTAAATAACCAAGCTTTCTGAGCTTTCTTTTTCTCTTTGTGGTTTTCTTGTTAAGAATGTGACTTCTGAAAGCCTTTCCTCTTTTAACTTTACCATTTTTGGTAACTCCGAAACGTTTTGCTGCGCCTTTGTGTGTTTTAATTTTAGGCATACTATTTTCTCCTTCCATAAATGAATTGTAAAAGCATATATTTTATAAGAAATAAAATTATTAATTAATTATGCTTTCTTTGGTGAAATAAACATAGCCATGCTTCTTCCTTCGAGCTTGATGCCTTTGTCAACGGTACCATATTCTTCCATAATGCTCTGAACTCTTAAAAGCAAATCTTTTCCGATTGCTGTGTGAGTGATTTCACGGCCTCTGAATCTTACTGAAACCTTAACTTTATCACCGGATTTTAAAAATTTGATACCTTGATTAACTTTTGTATTAAAGTCATGGTCATCAATGTTCGGGCTTAAGCGAACTTCCTTGATGTTAATAACCTTCTGGTTTTTCTTTGCTTCCTTTTCGCGTTTTGCAATTTCAAACTTATGTTTCCCGTAGTCCATAATTTTGCACACGGGAGGCTTAGCCTGAGGAGCAATCTTAACCAAATCAAGATTGTGTTCATCAGCCAGTGCCAATGCTTCTTTTGCAGAGTAAACTCCAAGCTGGGCACCGTCAGGCCCGATAAGACGAATTTCCTTGTCTTTAATTTCTTCGTTAATCATTAATTCTTGCTTAGCTATATTCAAACACCTCCAATTTTTTGCACAAAAAAAGTGCGATGCAAAAAGCTCCGCACATAAAAATATTATAAAAATATTCAAAGTTCAACCCTTTTGCCTCAATTAGCTAAGGAGAGAAGCGGAAACTTCTGCTTAATACCGACATAGTATATCATTTCTTAATTCTTTTGTCAAGGGTTTTCCGAAAAAAATTTAATATATTCTGCAAAATCTATTGATTTTATTTATATATAATGATAAAATAAGTATATAAATTTGTTGGTGAGGAATTAGTTGATGATATATTCAAGTAACAGCACAGATGAAACACGCCAAATTGCAGAAAAACTTGCCGCCGGGTTAAAGGGCGGGGATGTTGTTGCTCTTTCAGGAGAACTGGGAGCAGGGAAAACAGTCTTTGTTAAAGGATTAACAGAAGCTCTTGGCTCAAAGGATATTGTATCAAGTCCTACATTTACCCTTGTTAATGAATATGAGGGTAGTGAGTTTATGATTTACCATTTCGATGTTTATAGATTAAGTGGTATTTCTCGTGATAACTGTGATTGGATAGATGAATATCTTTTTTCTGACGGAATCTCAATTATAGAGTGGGCGGATAACATTATGGATATTCTGCCTGATAATCATATAAAAGTTACTATTACCAAAAATTCCACAATTAATAATGAATACAGGGAGATAGAAATATGCTGATTTTTGCAGTTGACACATGTTCTATGTCTTCATCTGCGGCCATTGCTGATGAGAACAGAATAATTGCCGAATTTACAGTTAATCATAAAAAAACACATTCGGAAAGAATTATGCCACAGATTGAAGCTTTATTTAAAGCCTCCGATATATCAATTGATGATATAGATGCTTTTGCTGCCGCGGTTGGGCCCGGTTCATTCACGGGTGTCAGAATTGGAGTTGCTATTGCTAAAGGTTTTGCAATACCAACAAAAAAGCCGTGCATTGGTGTTTCAGCAATTGAAGCCTTAGCTAATTCTGCAAAACCGTTTAAAGGTCTTATTGCTCCTATACTGGATGCAAGAAGAAATCAGGTTTATAACGGCATATTTGAAAGTGACGGAAGAGAGATAAAAAGAATAAAAGAGGATAGGGCAATAGAACTTTCTGCTTTGCTTAAAGAACTAAAAGCCTGTGATAAGGATGTAATATTTGCAGGGGATGGAGTGCCGGTGTTTAAAAATCAGGTTATGGATTTTCTGGGAGACATGGCATATTTTGTTCCAAACCCGTTGGTTTATAACCTTGCATCAGGAGTTTGTGAAATAGGAATTGAAAAATTCAGAAGGGGAGAAATTACAGAGGGCGGACTTTTGGTTCCCGAATATGTAAGACTATCTCAGGCAGAACAGGAAAAGCTTAAACAGAAGGAGGAACAGGAAAATTGAAAAGATTTTTTGCATTAGTTTTAGTTTTAATAGTTTTATCCGGATGTTTTTCCATTGTATCTGCTGCAAACAGTGCACCAAGTCTTAATTGTCAGTCAGCAATTTTGATTGATGCCAAGACGGGAAATGTGCTTTATGAAAAAGCTGCTGATAAAAAGATGTATCCTGCAAGCACAACTAAGATTATGACCGCGTTAATTGCTCTTGAAAGGGTAAAGTCGGGGGAAATCAGTCTTGAACAGCCGATTACATATACTGAAACCGCTAATGAAAAAATGGTTATTGACGGAAGTAATATCGGGCTTAAGGTGGGAGAGATAATGTCTCTTGAAAACCTCTTAAAGGGACTGCTTCTGGCTTCGGGGAATGATGCTGCTGCGGTTATTGCTGAGAATATAGGAGGCTCAATAGAAGGCTTTGTTTCTATTATGAATGACAAGGCAAAGGAGCTGGGACTTGAAGGCACACATTTTGTCAATCCCCATGGACTTCATGATTCTGAACATTATACAACAGCTAAGGATATGGCAAAGCTTGCAAGGATTGCAATGAAAAACGAAACATTCTCATCAATTGTGGAGTGTGCGCATATAAAAATACCTCCAACAAATATGAACGAGGAAAGATATTATATAAACACGAATAATCTTGTTTCAAGAATGCGTTATCCGTATTATTACTATGATAAGGCAACGGGAATTAAAACAGGTTCAACAACAGAGGCAGGACATTGTCTTGTTTCATCAGCGGAAGATAATAATAAAAAGGTTATAGCAGTTGTTTTAAAGGCAGATGCAAGCAGTACATCCCATGAGGATTCAAAAAAGCTTCTTGAATATGGACTCACAAGCTTTTCAAATGTGAGATTTGCAAAGGTTGATGACATTTATGGAGAGGTTAAGGTTAAGCAAGCCTCTGACGGAACAGACCATATTCTTTTAAGTGCAAAGGATAATCTGGAAATTCTTTTTCCGAAAGACGGAAAAGCAAGCGAGGTTGAAACGGTTGTTGATGTTCCTGAAAAAGTATATGCACCCATAAAAAAGGGACAGGAAATCGGAAAAGTGAAATTTGTTTATGAATCAAAGGTTATAGGAAGTATTCCTCTTGTTTCAACAATTGATGTTAAAAGACATCTTTTTGGATTTTTAATGTCGTTTGGTGAATGGCTCTGGAAATTCAGAACTATAAAAATAATTGTTTATACAGTGCTAACGGTTATTATTCTTTTTGTAACACTTCTTGTTATAGGATTTGTCCAGGCTCTTAAAAAGAGTAAGAGCAAGAAGAGACGCAGAAGCAGGTATCAACCTCCGAGATATTAAAAAAAGCAGCTTTAAAAGCTGCTTTTTTTAATATCTCTTATTTAGGTGAAATTTTGTCAATTCCCATATAAGGAACCAGAACATCTGGGATTTTAACACTGCCGTCTTTTTGCTGATAATTTTCAAGGATAGCAAGCATTGTTCGTCCTGTTGCCGATGCGGTTCCGTTTAATGTGTTAACAAACTGACGGTTGCCGTCTTTGTCAACATATTTGATGTTAAGGCGTCTTGACTGGAAGTTTGTGAAGTTACCAACTGATGTTACTTCGCCGTATTCACCGCCGTTTTCGCCTTTACCGGGCATCCAAGCCTCAATATCGTATTTCTTGTAAGCAGGAGCACCCATATCTCCTGAACAAATTCTGATAACACGGTATGGAATATCAAGGTCTTTAAAAATTTCCTTTTCAATTTCAAGAAGTTCCTGAAGAGCTCTTTCTCCGTCTTCGTTTTCGGTAAACTGATACATTTCAACCTTTGAGAACTGGTGAACTCTGTAAAGTCCGTATCCTGCTCTGCCTGCAGCACCTGCTTCTGTACGGAAACAGTGGCTGAGTGCAACGAATTTAAGAGGAAGGTCTTCTGCTTTAAGTGTTTCGCCTGCAAGCATACCGCCGATTGTTATTTCTGCAGTTGCAATAAGATTTAGGTCCATACCTTCAATGTTGTATATGTTTCTTTCTCCGCCTCTTGGATTAAAACCTGAACCGCGAAGAATATCGCTTTTTGCAAGGTCAGGGGTGATAAGAGGGGTAAATCCTTTTTTAATAAGCTTGTTTATTGCATATTGCTGAATTGCAAGATCAAGTAAAACAGCTTCATTCTTTAAGTAATAGAATTTTGTTCCTGCAACCTTTGCCCCTGCATCAAAATCAATAAGGTCAAGTCTTTTTGCAATATCAACATGGCTTTCCGGAGTAAAGTCAAACTGAGTAGGCTCTTTGTATTTGTATATTTCAACATTCAAATCTTCATTTTTTCCGATAGGTGTATCGGGAGCCATAGTGTTTGGAACGCTGTATAAAAGCTCTTTGTATTCGGGCTCAATTTTATCAAGCTCTTCTTTTAAAACAGCAAGCTCAGCTTTAAGTGCTTTTCCTGCTTCAATAACAGCATTTCTTTCTTCAGGAGTTTTGCATTCCTTGATTTGCTTCTGATTGTTGTTCATCTGCATTCTAACGCTGTCAGTTTTTTGTTTGTTTGCTTTTATATCCGCATAAACAGAAACTAGACGGTCAACATCGCATTCCATATTTCTTGCTTCAACATTTTTCTTAACTTCGTCAACATTATTAATAATGTAATTAATGTCTAACATTTTAATTCCTGCTTTCTGCCCGCAATTTTTAAATTAAAATATAGCTGAGGGCGTCATTTGTAAATTATTAAGCTTTGTTAACAGAACCGAAAAGTTCCATTTTTTCTTTAACAATAGTTTTGATAGCTTCGCAACCGGGAGCAAGAAGTTTTCTTGGATCAAAACCTTTACCAACAAGGTCTTTGCCTTCTTCAATGTACTTTCTGACTGCCTCCTGGAAATAAAGCTGACATTCTGTGTTAACATTGATTTTTGCAACACCAAGAGAAATAGCTTTCTTAATCATTTCTGCAGGGATACCTGTTCCGCCGTGAAGAACAAGAGGAAGGTCGCCTGTTTTAGCTTTGATATTTGCAAGAGCATCAAAGTCAAGACCTTTCCAGTTTTCAGGATATTTTCCGTGAATGTTTCCGATACCTGCTGCGAGGAAGTCAACACCAAGGTCAGCAATCATTTTACATTCATTTGGATCTGCAACTTCGCCGCCGCCAACAACACCGTCTTCTTCACCGCCGATAGCACCAACTTCTGCCTCGATTGAAAGACCAAGGTTGTGAGCAACATGAACAAGCTCTCTTGTTTTTTCAATATTTTCTTCGATTTCAAAGTGAGAACCGTCAAACATAATTGATGAAAAACCTGCTTTTATACATTTGTAGCAATCTTCGTATGTTCCGTGGTCAAGATGAATAGCAACAGGAACTGTGATGTTCATGCATTTAATCATAGCCTTAACCATTTCTGCAACAGTTTCAAAACCGGTCATATATTTTCCTGCACCTGCTGAAACACCAAGGATAACCGGTGAATTATTTTCCTGTGCTGTCTGCAGTATGGACTTTGTCCATTCAAGATTGTTTATGTTGAACTGACCTACAGCGTAGTGTCCTTCAACAGCTTTTTTAAGCATTTCTGTAGCTGATACTAACATTTATATACACTCCATTCCGGCAAAATCTGCCTAATTTTATATGTTATTTGCTTAACAAAGTTAAACTATAAATAATATTACACCATTTTTTGTAAATATTCAAGTATTAATGTAAAATTTATTAATTTTTTTCGATAGCATAATAGTAATAAAGATACTGTTGTGCAATTCCACTATACATTCCAAATTTTTCTTCAACAAAAGAGGGAATATCTTTTTCTTCCACTTTGTAAAGGTCAGAAACAATTCTTTTTGTCCACACATCAAGAGGAAATATGTTGTGTCTTCCCAGTGAAAAGAGGAGGATGCAGTCTGCAACCTTTGTTCCAACGCCTTTTATTTTCATAAGCTCTTTTTTTGCATCGGCATTGCTCATTTTCTCAACTTCTAAAAGGTTAACTTCTCCCGATGCAACCTTTTTTGCAGCATCAAGAATGTATTTGTCCCTGAAACCTGCTTTGATTTCTGCTAAATCGGAAAGCTCCAACGATGCAAGCTTTTCAGGCGTCGGGAAACCGTAAAAAGTTTTATTGTCAAATTCTATTTTTTCACCATATAGTTTGCATAAACTTTCGATTATTTTTTTAATTCTCGGAATATTGTTGTTTGCTGAAATTATAAATGATATAAGTGTTTCCCATAAATCCTGTCTTAAAATTCGGATGCCTTTTCCCTTTTCAATGGGAAGAATAAGTTTTTCGTCTTGTTTTAAAAATTCTTCTGCCTGATTATAATCGCAGGAAAAGTTCAAATATTTGCTCCAGTAAACAAGGTCAGGATTTGTGCTTTCAATATAAATTGTCTTTTCGTCAACATAATACATCTTAACAGCATCATTTTTAACTGTTCCATAGTAGACCCCGTTTTCATCTTTTTCCCATCTGAAACACTGACCGCAAAAAAATGTTTCTTCAAGAGAAAAGTGGTCTATATTAAAAAGCTTCATCATAAAACTGTAACCTGCCTGTTATTTTTTGTTTTTGTCCGAAATTTTAAAGGAAAGACGCATAAGATTATCCCCTAAGTGAACATTTTCAATAACGGTATCATCTTCTGATGTAACCTCTGTGTATGAAAAGTTTAAAAAGGCTTTGATCCCAAACTTTTTAAGGTCTTTTATAACATCGTTCACACTATCTCTAGGAACGGCAATAATAGCCATTGTGGGTTTATTTTCCTTTATAAATTTTTCAGCGTCTTTGTAATCTGATATGGTTATATTCCGTATTTTCCCGCCAATCTTTTCAGGGTCTTTGTCGAAAATACCGATAAGCTTAAAGCCTCTCTTTTCAAAATTTGTGTTAGTGGTAAAAGCCCGTCCGATATTTCCGGCACCAACTAAAATGGTGGTGTAGCCGTTGTGGATACCGAGAATAGAGGCTATTTCTCCGTAAAGGTATTCAACATTGTAGCCATATCCCTGTTGACCAAATCCCCCAAAGCAGTTAAAGTCCTGGCGGATTTGGGATGCGGTAAGTCCCATTTTTTTGCTTAAATCCTTGGAGGAAATTCGTTCAATGCCGTTGTCATGAAGCTCTCCCAGATATCTGTAATATCTTGGAAGACGGTTTATGACAGAAGCTGAAACTTTTTTTACTATCATATATTTACTCCTGTTTACTTCTTAGGCATTCTCTCTTGTAAAGTTTAAAAGCCCGCCTGCAAGCATAATTTGTTTCTGGCGTTCTGAAAGGGTAATTTGTGTCGGTATTTCAATATTTTTTGTAATATTTTTAACAATAATTGTATCACCTGATAAAATTGTAGCTTTCATATTTTCAAGCTTTAATTCATCATCACGGTCGATTTTGTCATAATCATCTGGATTAACGAATGTAAGTGGCATAATGCCGTTATTTATAAGGTTTGCCATATGAATTCTTGCAAAGGATTTTGCAATAACAGCTTTAATTCCAAGATATAAAGGAACAAGAGCTGCGTGTTCTCTTGATGAACCCTGACCGTAGTTTGAACCTGCAATAATAAATCCGCCGCCAGCTTCCTTTGCTCTTTTTGAGAATTCACTGTCGCAGGATGAAAGGCAGTAATCAGAAAGATAAGGAATGTTTGAACGGTAAGGAAGAAGCTTGGCATTAGAAGGCATAATATGGTCAGTTGTTATGTTGTCTTCAACCTTTATAAGTGCATTTGCTTTTATTTCATCATTCATTGAAACATTAACCGGGAATTCCTTAATGTTTGGACCTCTCACAACATCAACATCTGCTGAATTTTCAGCAGGAGGAACAACCATATTGTCATTAACCTTAAATTCTTTTGGCATTTCAAAGGAAATATCAACAGAATCTCCAAGCTCCATAGGATTTGTAAGAACACCTGTGATTGCAGAAACTGCAGCAACCTCAGGACTTACAAGGTAAACACCTGCAGACATAGTGCCGCTTCTTCCGTAGAAATTACGGTTGTTTGTTCTGAGAGAAACAGCATCTGTTTTTGGTGATTGTCCCATACCAATACAAGGACCGCAGGCACTTTCCAAAATTCTTGCACCTGCATCAATCATATCGGCAAGAGCTCCGTTTTCTGCAAGCATATTTAAAACCTGTTTAGAACCCGGACCGATAACAAGGCTGACATCAGGATGAACAGTTTTTCCTTTAAGGATTTTTGCAGCCTTCATCATATCTGCATATGATGAGTTTGTGCAGCTTCCGATAAACACCTGGTCAATTTTAATTTTTCCAACACTGTCACAGGTTTCAACCGCATCAGGTGAATGAGGCTTTGCAACAAGAGGCACAAGCTCGTCTAAATTAACAGTTATTGTCTTGTCATAAACTGCATCTTCATCTGGGAATAATTCAACGAAGTCTTCTTCTCTCTTCTGAGCCTTTAAGAATTCCCTTGTTATTTCATCACTTGGGAACAAAGAGGTTGTTGCACCATGTTCTGCACCCATATTTGTTATTGTTGCTCTTTCAGGAACAGAAAGCGTTTTAACGCCTTCCCCCGTGTATTCAAGAATATATCCAACGCCGCCTTTAACTGAAATCTGGCGGAGAACATCTAAGATAACATCTTTTGCAGTAACCCATTTTCTTAGCTTTCCTTTAAGTTCAACCCGCATAATTTTCGGCATAGTGATATAGTATGCACCGCCACCCATGGCAACAGCAACATCAAGACCGCCTGCACCAATAGCAAGCATACCGATACCACCGCCTGTTGGGGTGTGACTGTCAGAGCCGAGAAGGGTTTTTCCTGGTTTACCAAATCGTTCAAGCTGAACCTGATGACAAATTCCGTTTCCTGGACGGGAGAAATATATTCCGTGCTTTGATGCAACGGTCTGAATATATTTGTGGTCATCAGCGTTTTCAAAACCTGCCTGAAGGGTGTTGTGGTCAATATATGCAACGGAGCGTTCAGTTTTAACTCTGTCAATGCCCATAGCTTCAAACTGAAGATATGCCATTGTTCCCGTTGAATCCTGGGTTAAAGTCTGGTCAATCTTTATAGAAATTTCCTGTCCGGCAATCATTTCGCCTGAAACAAGATGATTTTTAATAATTTTCTGAGCAATTGTAAGTCCCATTTCATAATTCTCCTATTTTAAAATATATGTATATATTTTATACAAAACAGGGATTTTTGTCAATAACCCATTTTGTACAATTATTATTGCTCTAAATCAAAAATTACCAAATTATTATACAAACAAGTCATAATATGACACTATAGTGCATCTGTTCGACAATTAAAGGCTATTGACAAATCAAAAAAATATGATAAACTTGTATTAAAACAAAATAAAGGAAAAACAAAAATGATTTTAGGGATTGATTATGGCAATGCAAGAACAGGCTTTGCAATTTCGGAAAACGGATTTATAGCGGGAACTCTTGAAACCTTTGCTGAAAAGAATATGAATAAGGTGGCAGAGCACGCGGCAGAGCTTGTGTTGAATCATAATATTGACAGGATTGTGGTGGGACTCCCAAAGAATATGGACGGAAGCATTGGTGACAGCGGAAAGAAAGCAAAGAGGCTTGCAAAAATGATTAAAGAGCTGACCGGTGTGAAAATCGTATTGTGGGATGAAAGACTGACAACTGTTTCTGCACATAATCTTATGAATGAAACAAATGTCCGTGGACAGAAAAGAAAAGACAGTGTTGATAAAATTGCGGCAGCGTTTATTCTTCAAAGTTATCTTGATAGCTTGAATTAATGTGTTTTTCCTGAAAAAATAAAAGGAGAATTATTATGTCTGAAAATTATGAAAACAAGAATATTGAAAATATTGATGAGGAAGAATTTTTAATTGACCTTTTTGATGAAGACGGAAATAAACAAACCTTTGTTCATCTTGACACAGTTAAGGTAGGAGAGGCAGAATATGTTATCTGCGTTCCTGATGTTGAGGTTGAGGATGATGAAGTTGAGGAAGTTGTTATCTTAAAGATGGAAAAAGATGAGGATGGGGAATATATCCTTGTTGCTGAAGAGGATGAAGATATTCTTGACAGGGCATATGAAATCTTCAGGGAAAGAAATGAAGAAGATTTTGATTGGGTGGATTAATTATTATAAAAAAACAGTCTCTCTGACTGTTTTTTTAGTTAGAGGATAAGTTATGTTAAATCAATTTTCAAGAACAGAGCTGCTTATCGGTAAAGAGGCAATGGAAATTCTCAAAAAATCGAGAGTTGCGGTCTTTGGTATAGGCGGAGTGGGCGGACATGCTGTTGAAGCTCTTGCCAGGAGCGGAGTGGGAACACTTGATATTATTGATGATGATAAGGTGAGTATCACCAATATAAACAGACAGCTTTTTGCAACCTTAAGTTCGGTTGATGAATATAAGGTTGATGTGGCAAAAAAAAGAATAGAAGATATTAACCCTGAATGCATCGTCAATGTATACAAGACCTTTTATTCTGCAGATAATTCAGGAGAGTTTGACTTTTCTGTGTATGATTATGTCGTTGATGCAATTGATTCTGTTTCTTCAAAAATAGAATTGATTATGAAGGCAGATGAAAAAGGCACAAAAATAATCAGCTCTATGGGAGCAGGAAATAAGCTTGATGCAGCGAAGTTTGAAGTTTCTGATATTTATAAAACCTCGGTTTGTCCTCTTGCAAGAGTTATGCGATATGAACTTAAAAAGAGAGGTATAAAAAAATTAAAGGTTGTCTATTCGAAGGAAGAGCCGATTAAGCCCTGTGAAAGCGGGGAAAAGGTAGAAGGAAAAAGACAGATTCCCGGAAGTGTTGCTTTTGTTCCGTCAGTTGCAGGACTTATAATAGCAGGCGAGGTAATAAAAGATTTAATAAGAAAATAAGGATTGTCACAGCAATCCTTATTTTCTTATTAAAATGTTTCTTTGCTTTTTAAATACTGGTCAATGGCATTTGCTGCTTTTTTTCCGGCACCCATTGCAAGAATAACAGTAGCAGCACCTGTTACAACATCACCACCTGCATAAACGCCTTCAATTGATGTTTCACCATTGCTTCCTTTTGTGATTATACAGCCGTGACGGTTTGTTTCAAGTTCAGGAGTGGTGTTTTTAATAAGGGGATTTGGGGATGTTCCGATTGACATAATAACAGAATCAATATCCAGTATAAATTCAGAATCCTTTTTCTCATATGGACTTCTTCTTCCTGACTCATCAGGTTCTCCAAGCTCCATTTTTATACATTCCATACTTGTAACAAAGTTGTTTTCATCTCCTAAAATCTTTTTAGGATTAGTGAGAGTCAAAAATTCAATGCCCTCTTCCATAGCGTGTTCTATTTCTTCATTTCTTGCGGGAATTTCTTCAATGCCTCTTCTGTAAACTATATAAACTTTTTCGGCACCAAGTCTCAGAGCACAGCGGGCAGAATCCATTGCAACATTTCCTCCGCCAACAACGGCAACTTTTTTTGCTTTCAGGATTGGAGTGTGGCTGTTTTCCTCATATGCTTTCATAAGGTTTATTCTTGTTAAAAATTCATTAGCAGAATAAACCCCGTTTAAATTTTCCCCTTCAATATTCATAAACTTTGGAAGGCCTGCTCCTGTTCCAATGAAAACGGCATCAAACTCATAGTTTAAAAGTTCATCAATGGAGAAAACTTTCCCAACTATCATATTTGTTTTGATTTTAACGCCCATAGATTTGAGCTTTTCTATTTCTTTTTTTACTATTTCCTTTGGAAGTCTGAATTCGGGAATACCGTAAACCAGAACACCTCCTGCTGTGTGAAGGGCCTCAAAAACAGTAACATCATAACCAAATCTTGCAAGGTCTCCCGCACAGGTAAGACCTGCAGGTCCTGAGCCGATAACAGCAACTTTTTTTCCGTTAGACTGTGGAGCAGAAATTTCTTCTTTTGAATTTTTCATATGCCAGTCTGCAACAAATCTCTCTAATCTTCCGATTGCAACGGGTTCGCATTTTAATCCGCGAACACATTTCATCTCGCATTGTGTTTCCTGTGGACAAACTCGTCCGCAAACTGCAGGAAGAGAGCTTTGCTTAGTCAGTATTTCATATGCTCCCTCAAAATCTTCTATAGCGACTTTGCTTATAAACCCCGGAATATCAATGGAAACAGGGCAAGCTGAAGTGCAGGGTTTGTTTTTGCAGTTAAGGCAACGCTTTGCTTCGTTCACAGCTTCTTCTTTTGTATATCCAAGTGAAACCTCGCTAAAGGTTTTTATTCTTTCCTTTGGGTTTAAAACCTGCATAGGTGTTTTTTTAATAGACATATTAGGCATGGGCTTAAACCTCCTTTTGCTTTAACAAATTGCAATATTCATCGTGTTTTTTTCCTTCAAAATCTCTATACATGGAGCTTCTTCTAATAGCCTCATCGAAATCAACAAGATGCCCGTCAAAGTCAGGCCCGTCAACGCAGGCAAACTTCACTTTTCCACCAACGGTGAGACGGCATCCACCGCACATACCTGTTCCATCAATCATAATCGGATTCATAGAAACTGTAGTTTTAACTCCATATTCTTTTGTCAGGAGTGAAACAAATTTCATCATAACAAGGGGACCTATTGCTATAACCTCGTCATAGTTTTCTTTGTTTTCTATAAGAGTTTTAAGAGCGTCTGTAACAAGACCTTTTTCACCATAGGAACCGTCATCTGTCATAATAAAAAATTTGTTGCTGACTTTTTCAAATTCTTTTTCCAGAATAACAAGATCTTTGTTTCTGAAGCCGACTATGGTATGAACTTCACTGCCGTTTTCATAAAGTGCTTTTGCAACGGGGTAGGCAATGGCAGAGCCAACACCGCCGCCGATAACAGCAACTTTTTTAAGATTGTTGATTTCTGTGGGTTTTCCAAGGGGACCTGCAAAATCAGGAATAAAATCGCCCTCTTTTAATGTATTTAATATCTGTGTTGTTTTTCCCACAACCTGAAAAATTATAGTAATTGTACCAAGCTTTCTGTCGTAGTCTGCAATTGTAAGAGGAATGCGTTCACCGTCATCTGTTGCACGGAGAATAATAAACTGTCCCGCCAAAGCTTTTTTCGCAATTTGCGGGGCATCTATAACCATTTTTGTAACAGCCTGATTAAGAGGTGTTTTTTCTAAGATTTTAAACATAAAAGTCCTCCTTAAAATCATACACCTTAAGGCCTCCTTAAGGTGTATTTCTTTGCTTTAAATCTTATATTTGTTAACAAAGTAATCGTATTTTTCAAAGAATTCATTTTCGCCGTCGTTCTTAACATGGCTTAAGTAATCGTGAGTTTCAAAAAGGTCTGTTTTAAGACTTAAGATACATGCTGCGATGTTTGAACAATGGTCGGAAATTCTCTCGTAGTTTGTGAGAAGGTCTGAAAGAATGAAACCATATTCCATTGTGCATTCACCTTCTCTGAGCCTGATAACATGGTTGTTCTTAATTGATTTTTTAAGTCTGTCGATTGTCTGTTCAAGAGGTTCAACACTTTTTGCAAGCTCTGCATCATTATAAGCAAATGAAGTTTTTGTGATTTCAATTATTTCGCAAACAGCACTCTTTAAAACCTTTGTTTCTTTCTTAGCATTAGCAGAGAATGAAACGCCTTTTTCATTAATTTCAAGAGCAGTTTTTGCAAGGTTAACCGCATGGTCGGATATTCTCTCTATATCTCCGATCATATGAAGAAGCTCAGTAACATTTTTACCGTCCTGACTTGTTAGCTCCTGAGTTGCAAGCTTAACAAGGTAAGAACCGATTTTATCTTCGTATCTGTCAACAACACCCTCGATTTTCTTAATGTTTTCAAATGTCTTCATATCAAAGCTTTCGGTGATGTTTGCAGCATCAATAACGGATGAAGCGGTCATTTCAAGCATCTCATTAACTAATTGACGGCATTTGTCAATAGCGAAAACAGGAAGAGTTAAGAATCTTTCGTCAAGAGCAGATAAGCTGTCTTCAAATGTATCGTCATCTGAATTTCCTTTAATTGTTTTAACAGCCAGTTTTTCAATAAGGCTGCAGAAAGGAATTAATATTACCGTGGAAATAATATTGAAAAGTGTGTGAATAACCGCGATTGAAACAACATCAACATGGTCGTTCATAAATTCAAAACCAATAAATGCATTTAACAGATAAAATGCAACAGAAACAACAACAACGCCGATAATTTTAATGTAAAGGCAGGAAAAAGCAACTCGTTTTGAATTAATATTTCCGTTTAAGGAAGAAATAATAGGAGTAATTGTTGTTCCTATATTCTGACCGAGGATAATGGGTATTGCCGTTGAATATGGAATTGCACCTGTTATGGAAAGAGCCTGTAAAATACCAACGGATGCAGATGAACTTTGAATTATTGCTGTCAGGATAGTACCTGATAATATACCCATAATGGGATTTGAGAACATAACAAGGATTTGTTTGAATGATTCACTGTCCTTAAGACCTGAAACACTGTCGCTCATAAAATCCATTCCAAACATTAAAATTGCAAAACCAACAAGAATTTCGCCAATGTTCTTTTTCTTGTCTCTTTTTGCTGTCATTATCATAAGAACACCGATGCCTGCAAGAAGAGGAGTGAATGAGGACGGTTTAAAAAGCTTAACAATAAAACTTTCACCGCTAAGACCTGTTAAACTGAGTATCCAGGCGGTAACAGTTGTTCCCACATTTGCACCCATTATAATGCTTATTGTTTGTGAAAGCTTCATAATACCAGAGTTAACAAAACCAACAAGCATAACGGTTGACGCAGAAGATGACTGAATAATTGCTGTAACAACAAGACCTAAAATAAAGCCTTTGAAACGGTTTGCAGTAAGCTTTCCGAGTATGCCTTCAAGCTTGCTTCCTGAAAGTTTTTTAAGTCCTTCGCCCATCATATCCATTCCGTAAAGGAAAAGGGCAAGACCGCCGATTAAAGTCAGAATTTCAAAAAAATCCATAGTTTTCTCCTTGTAATCAAATTGTAATATTTCATATTTAAATAATAACATATGCAAAAAAATCTGTCAAGAATGATGTGGTTCTCTTAAAGAGATTTTATTTTACAAAAAATAAGAAAAAACAATAAAAAAATTTGTAAATGTTAACATATACACAAATGATAAAAAAAGTGTTAAAATTAAAAGATATTTGATAAAAAGGAAAGAATGGAGTTTCTATGATAAGAGAAGATTTAAGAAATATAGCAATAATCGCCCATGTTGATCACGGAAAAACAACTCTGGTTGATGAAATGCTCAAGCAGGGCGGAATATATCGTGAAAATCAGGTTGTGGAAGAGAGGGTTATGGACAGCGGAGATCTTGAAAGGGAAAGAGGAATAACTATTCTAGCAAAAAACACATCTGTGTATTATAAAGATATAAAAATGAACATAATAGACACCCCCGGCCATGCTGATTTCAGCGGTGAGGTAGAGCGAATTTTAAAAATGGTAAATGGTGTTATTTTGCTTGTTGATGCAGCAGAAGGGCCAATGCCGCAAACAAGATTTGTTCTTCAGAAGGCACTGGAAATGAACCACAGAATAATTATTGTGGTTAATAAAATTGACAGACCTGATGCAAGACTTTCGGATATTGGTGATGAGATACTTGAACTTCTGCTTGACCTTAATGCAAGTGACGAACAGCTTGATAGCCCTATTATATATTGTTCGGGAAGAGCGGGAACTGCATCACTAAGTCCCAATAAGCAGGATGAGAATTTAGAGGTTTTATTTAAAACTATAGTAGATTATATTCCTGCACCTGAGGGAGATGAAACTGGAGAACTCCAGATGCTTGTATCTTCTATAGAATATAATGAGTATGTTGGAAGAATAGCGGTTGGAAGAGTTGAAAGAGGAAGAATTAAGCAAAATCAGGAAATTATGATTTGCGATTACCACGAAAAGCATTCTCCTTATAAGTCAAAAGTAGTCAACATGTATCAGATAGACGGACTTTCAAAAACTGCAGTAAAAGAAGCATCTGTGGGTGATATTATATGTATATCAGGTGTGCCTGATATAACAATCGGTGACACAATAACAAGTGTTCAGGCTCCGGAAGCGCTTCCTTTTGTAAAAATCAGTGAACCAACTATTGAAATGACTTTTCAGGTAAACGATAGTCCCTTTGCAGGCAAGGAGGGGAAATTTGTCACATCAAGACAACTGAGAGACAGATTATACAGAGAGCTTCTAAAGGATGTTTCTCTCAGAGTTTCGGACGGGGAACACACAGATAGCTTTAAGGTTGCAGGAAGAGGCGAAATGCATATTTCAATTCTTATTGAAACAATGAGAAGAGAAGGCTATGAATTTTCTGTCAGCACCCCAAAGGTTTTATTTAAAGAAATTGATGGAGTACAGTGTGAACCAATTGAAAGACTTTTAATAGATGTTCCCGAGGGTTCTATGGGGGCGGTAATGGAAAAAATGGGAACAAGAAAAGGTGAACTTGTTCATATGTCACCTATAGGGGACAGAATGAGACTTGAATATATGATTCCTGCAAGAGGACTGCTTGGTTATAGAAACGAATTTTTAACTGACACCCGCGGCGAGGGAATAATGAACTCAGTGCTTTCTGGTTATGAACCATATAAAGGTGATATAACAAAAAGATTTACTGGTTCTTTAGTTTCCTTTGATACAGGCGAGGCAGTTGGCTACGGTCTTTTCAAAATTCAGGATAGAGGTGCCCTGTTTATAGGTCCCGGAACACCTGTTTATGAGGGGATGATTGTTGGTATAAATCCAAAGCTTGAGGATATGGCAGTTAATGTATGTAAGAAAAAGCAGCTGACAAACACAAGAGCATCAGGAAGTGATGAAGCATTAAAGCTTGTTCCTCCAATTAAAATGAGCCTTGAAGCCTGCCTTGAATTTTTGGCAGATGATGAGCTTTTAGAGGTAACACCAAAAAGCTTAAGACTCAGAAAGAGAATTTTAAACACTCAACTAAGACTTAAGGATGCTCATAGAAATAAATAGTGAATACAAAAAAGCTGTGAAATTCACAGCTTTTTTCTGTTTTCCAAAAAATATCCAAGCAAAAGAAGTATTGTTAAAAGAAGTCCGGCAAGTAAAACTATGGTAATTGATGCCTGCCAGGCATCTCTTGGAAGAATGTTTGAATAAAGCGGGGATATAATTGATGAAACCTCTGTATATGGGCAAAAGTAAACAAGAAGAATTCTTGTTATAAAAAATGAAAAAATGCCTTGAAGAAGTTTACCCGTTATATATGGCTTTATTGATAATCCTGCCGGTAAAACACTTGTGCATACCTGACACAGAACAGAGGCTCCTGAAAATGACAGAAAGAAAGATATAACAGGGAGTTTTATGTGTATATCTTCAGGAAGAGAGGATAAAACATTTATTCCTCCAGTAATTTCTATAAGAGAATATACAAATGGGTAGAATTTCCCTGAAGGGATGAAGGAACAAACCACAGAGAATAAAACTATAAAACCGCAAACTCTCAGAATATTATCAACAGAGAAGCTAACGGCATCGCTAAGTGCTTCACCGATTTTTTTCATTCCCCCTTCAGGGGCAGGTATAAGACGAAGACAAGTATTTTCTGTTCTATCTTTTAAAAATCTGAAAATTATACCGCAGATAAGTGCGGAAATTATATGGGATATGTAAATTATAAGTCCGTATGTGTTTGAAGAAAGCATACCGCATCCAATTGCCCCCAGAACAAAAAGAGGACCTGAATTGTTGGTGAATGCAAGAAGTCTTTCGGCTTCTGTTTTTGAAATGTATCCGTCTTTGTAAAGCTTAACGGAAGTTGATGCACCTATGGGGTAACCGCTTATTATTCCAAGAATTAAAGGCAGAGCACCGCATCCGCTGACATTAAAGACAGGCTTCATTATACCTGAAAAGAAACGGCTGAAATAGGATGCATATCCAAGAGATATAAAAAGACTTGCAGAGACAAAAAACGGAAAAAGTGAAGGAATAACAACATTCAAACAAAGCTTTATAGCTTTTTGTGCTGAAGATATAGAAATCTCAGGCATAACAACCATATTTAAGATTATGTAAATAAGTATAACAAGAGTAAATATCTTTTTAAGTTTTTTCAAGCTTACCTCATCCTTTCAGTATATTTATATTCATTAAAATATTGATTTAAGCATAAATTTTAATGAGGAGATGAAGGAATGAGAAGACATAAAGAAAAGGAAAACAAAAGAACATCATTAAGAGAAAAAGTTGCAGAGGGTTTTGATGGTTCCAAGGAACTTGTGCTTGATGTGGCAAAAATAACACTTTTTGGGACAAAGGAGATGACAGTTGAAAATTATCTTGGCGTTACAGAGTATGAAGAGAAAACAATTTTACTTCAGGCAAAGCCTTATGCTATCAGAATTTCGGGTGATTTGCTTGAAATTAAAACTATGTCACGGGAAATAATATATATTTCAGGAAATATAAGAAAATTTGAGTATGAAAAGTAAACAGGTGATTTTGATATGGTTGTGCTGAATTTTTTAAATTTTTTTAAGGGCTGTGTACTTATAAAAGTAGACGGCTTTTTTACAGAAAGATTTATAAATCTTTGCATAAATGAGGGAATTTTGCTATGGGATATAAAAAGAGCGGGAGAAGAGAGGCTTTATGCTAAAATAAGCCCGCAGGATTATAAAAAAATCAGAAAAGCTGCCCGGAAAACAAAAAGCAGAGTGAGTATTGTTAAAAAAAGCGGACTTCCCTTTCTTATTTTCAGGTATAGAAAAAGAAAAGCTGCATTTATTGGGCTATTTATTTTTTGTCTGATGTTTTTATTTTATAACAACCACATAATGGGAATATCAATTAAGGGAAATGAAAGACTTGAAACAGAAAAGGTTATGGTCTCTTTAAAGGACTATGGGATATATCGTTTTGCCCCGTTGAAAGATGTAAATAATAAATTGGTGCAGAATAAAATGATGACAAAACACAGTGAAATAGCATGGATAGGGATAAATATAAAAGGTTCAAGGATTTACATAGAGATAAAGGAAAGGCTTGATACCAAAATGAATGAGAATGAGGAGATTCCCTGTGATATAGTTGCCGGAAAAAGCGGGATAATAGATGAACTGGATATAAGAGAAGGACAGAATATGGTAAAACCAAAGGAATTTGTGCAAAAGGGTGACTTGCTTGTCAGCGGACTAGTAGACAGTAATGTTCATGGCGTAAGATATGTCCGCTCCTATGGGGAGGTTTATGCTTTCACGGAGGAGGAAAGATCTAAAGAATACAAAATGGAGAGAATTGAAAAGACTGCTACGGGAAAAACTAAAAAGAAATTCAGTCTGATGAATGGGGAAAAAGAAATTAAGTTTTATGTGAAGAATGAGCCCGGATATAAAAATTATGAAAAAAAAGAAACAAAAAAGCCTCTATTTTTCGGTATTGATTTGAAAACGAAATTGTATTCGGAGCAAGAGGTAAAAAAGGTTAAAATGAGTGAAAAAGAAACCTTTGAGTTTGGGAAAAGTGAATTGGTTGAAGAATTAAAAAAGGAGCTTTCTGAAAGTGCGGAAATAAAAAATATTTCAGCAAAATATGAGAAAAAGGATAACGAAACATTAAAAGTTTATGTTAAATTTGAGTTGAGAGAAAATATTGCAGAGGAAAGACCGATTGACAAAATTGAAAATTTGAATTATGATATACAGAGTATAGATAATAATAGTTAGTATAACTTAAGCAGAAAGGTTTAATTTATGGAACGACTTATTGAAGTGGATAAGATGGAAAGTCTTATAAGCTTGTTTGGCAGCTTTGACTGTAATGTACGATTAATTGAAAAAAGCTTTGATGTTGCTGTTATAAACCGCGGTTCTGAAATAAAAGTGGGCGGAGATGCAGAGAATGTGGATAAAGCAGTTAAGGTTATCCAGAATCTTTTGGGACTTATTGCAAACGGTTCAAATATTTCGGAGCAGGAAGCAAGATATGTTATAGACCAGGTTAAGGACGGAAATGATGAAGAACTTGAAACCCTGGGTAAGGATTGTGTTTGTGTTACGGCAAGAGGAGTTCCTATCAAGGCTAAAACGCTTGGACAGAAAAAATATATAGAAACAATAACAAAAAATTCAATAGTATTCGGTATTGGACCTGCTGGGACAGGAAAAACCTATCTTGCAGTGGCTATGGCGGTTAAGGCATTTAAAAATAAAGAAGTAAACAGAATAATCCTCACAAGACCTGCAGTTGAAGCAGGGGAAAAGCTGGGGTTCTTGCCTGGTGATATGCAGGATAAGGTAGATCCGTATTTAAGACCTTTATATGATGCCCTTTCTGATATGCTTGGTGGAGAAGCTTTTCATAAAAATATTGAAAGAGGGCTTATAGAGGTTGCACCTCTTGCGTATATGAGAGGAAGAACTTTAGATGATGCATTTATTATACTCGACGAAGCGCAGAACACAACTCCCGAGCAGATGAAAATGTTCCTCACAAGAATGGGTTTTTCTTCCAAAATTGTTGTAACGGGTGATATAACCCAGATAGATTTGCCAAGGGACAAAAAATCAGGACTTAAGGATGCGGAAAGTGTTCTTAAAAATGTTGAGGGCGTTGAATTTATGTATCTTAGCGAAAAGGATGTTGTCCGCCATGTGCTTGTGCAGAGAATTATAAAAGCATATGAGAAAAAGGAAATAGAAAGAGAAAGAAAAGCTCAGAGAAAAAACAGAGGATAAATATATGAAAATCTGTATAAGAAATGAACAGGACAAGCTAAGGCTTAACCTGAAAACAAAAAGTGTTGTAAAAGAAGCAATAAAGAAGAGCCTTAACTTTATGGAATTTGGAACAAGGTTTGAAATAAGTGTTATGTTTGTTGATGACGAAAGGATAAGAGAGCTTAATAAGATGCACAGAGATATTGACCGTTCAACAGATGTGCTTTCATTTCCTATGTTTGAATATGATGAAAACGGGGAAATTATTGAAGATTTTGCAGATTTCAATAAAAAAGGCGAACTGCTTTTGGGAGATATTGTGATTTCTCTTGAACATGCCCAAAAACAGGCAGAGGAATATGGTCATTCGTACCTGAGAGAGGTAGGTTTTCTCACAGTTCATTCAATGCTTCATCTTTTTGGGTATGACCATATGAATGAAGAGGATGAAAAAGAAATGTTTTCCTGTCAGGAAGAAATCTTAAACGAGATGGGGCTTAAACGATGAAACTTTTAAAGAGCTTTTATTATGCTTTTTGCGGGGTTATGGATTGCATAAAAAAAGAGACCAATTTTAGAATACATATTATTGCAATGCTTTCTGTTATATGGTTTTCTTATGTTTATGATGTCTATCCCCATGAAAAAGCAATACTTGTTATTTTAATATCCCTTGTTATGGTTGGAGAACTTATGAACACATCAATTGAGGCAATGGTTGATATTATAAGTCCGGAAAAAACGAGACTTGCAAAGGTTGCAAAAGATTCAGCAGCAGGAGCGGTTCTGATTTTTGCACTAAGCTCTGTTATATGTGCAGTATTTCTTTTTTCGGATATTGCAAAATGGGAAGAAAATGTTTTGCCATATATTGAAAATAACTGGCATCTGATTGCTGTTTTTGTAATTGTCAGTTGGTTTTTCGTTTTTAAATGCGGAAAGAAAAAATAAAAAGGTTAGAGGAATAAAATATGAAATCAGGATTTATAGCAATAACAGGTCGTCCCAATGCAGGGAAGTCCACACTTTTAAATAAAATTCTCGGAGAAAAAATAGCAATAGTTTCAAATAAGCCTCAAACAACCAGAACAAAAATTCAGGGTGTACTGACGGACGAAAACTCACAGCTTGTTTTAATAGACACACCGGGAATACACAAGCCTCATAACAAGCTTGGGCAGAGAATGGAAAAGTATATATACACAGCAGCGAAGGATATAGATGTGCTTTTATATGTTGTTGACTGTAATATTTATGAAAATGAGTTTGTAAAGGAAAAAGAAGCTCTGACAGGACTTAAAAAAAGCGGAGTTCCGGTTGTCCTTGCAGTTAATAAGGTTGACACAGTTGATAAAAATATGTTGCTCCCTTTAATAGAAAGATTAAAAGGTCTTTATGAGTTTTCTGCAATCGTGCCGATTTCTGCTCAGAAAGGGGTTAATGTCAGCGAGCTTATTGAAGAGATTAAAAAACTTTTGCCAACAGGACCAAAATTTTTCCCTGATGACACATTAACAGATCAGCCTGAAAAACAGATTGTTGCAGAATTTATAAGAGAAAAGGCACTAAGACTTCTAAATAAGGAAATTCCTCACGGAATTGCTGTTGAAATAGAAAAAATGAAGCAAAGAGAAACAGGGCTTTATGATATTGAGGCTTCAATTTATTGCGAAAGAAAGAGCCATAAGGCTATAGTTATAGGAAAAAAAGGCGAAAAGCTAAAGGATATCGGAAGCCGTGCCAGGGTGGATATTGAAAGATTTCTTGGTGAAAAGGTTAATCTTAAACTTTGGGTTAAGGTTAATGAAGACTGGCGAAATAAAGAAGGATTTATGAATATGATTGGTTTTGATTAAAAGGCTAGTCTTGACTTTAGCGGAAGAATGTTACAGTATATAAAAACTGCTCCTTTAAATACTAATATAAGACGGTATTTAAAGGAGGATTTTATATGACAGAAAAAGATGTTTCATGGGAACTTTTTGAGAAAACAGGCAGTATAGAGGCATATCTTAAATACAGTAAGGATAAAGAAAATCTCGAAAGCAAGGAGGCTTTTGCCGTTGGGATTAGTGGAGACGGAAGGAATTGTAACTAAAGAGATAAAATACGGCGACACAAGCCGTATAATAACTCTTATAACAAAAGACTATGGAAAAATCTCAGCCATAGCAAATAATGTCCGGACAGGTAAATCAAAGCTTATTTTGGGACTTTCTCTTTTTGTGTATTCGGATTTTGTTCTTTATGAAGGAAAAGGAAAGCAGGGCAGTCTATACAGAGTCAATGAAATAAATGTTAAAGAGCCTTTCAAAAAAATAAAAGAGTCAATTGACAAAATGGCATATGCATCGTATTTTGCAGATGTTACAAACAAGGTGGTGGGAGAGAATAATCCCGATATAGAAATGATGAGACTTCTTCTTAATTCTCTTTATTTTCTGAATAATGACGGAGCAGATTTTTCTCTTCTAAAGCCGGTTTTTGAAATTAAAACAGCACGGATTCTGGGATATGCACCGAATCTTTCTGAATGTGCAAATTGCGGGGCAGGAGAGGATATTGTATATCTTGACCCTGCGGGGGGAAGAGGCTGTTGCAGAAAGTGCGGAGCACTTTTGAAACAATCCTATTCCATGAACGAAACCGTGAAAGGTATGTGGGAATATATCCAGAGTGCCGGGCTTAAAAGTGCATTATCTGTAAGTGCAAAGCAGGATGCTGTGGATTATCTCAGTCACCTGACGGAGAGCTATCTTTCTGTTCAGCTTGACTGTGAATTTAAAACGCTTGAGTTTTTAAAAAATGTTCTTTCAGCAGGGGTTTAGGTGATATAAATGGAAGCTTTAAAGAAAAAAATAACTGATTATCTTAAAGAAAACGGTGCAGGAGATGTTGGGTTTTTCAATATAAAAAGCGAAGATAATCCTTTTGGATTAACCTCAGGTGTCTCTTTCACAATTCCACTTTCAGATGCTATTGTAGAAACTATAACAGATGCACCAACTCATACATATTTTCATCATTACAGAACAATTAATGCCCATATAGACAGAATATCGCTGAATGTGGGTTTTATGCTTGAAAAGGAGGGTTATCTATATGTCCCTGTTCCCGCATCACAGTCTGTTGAGGGAACATTCGGCATATTTTCTCATAAATACGGGGCAACTCTGTCAGGACTTGGGGCTGTAGGGAAAAGCGGACTCTTTATATCAAAGAGCCATGGTCCGAGAGTAAGACTTGGAACCATACTCACAAATTGCGATTTCAAGGTTTCAAATAAGGAAGAAGAGTGTCCCTGCGGTGATTGCAGATTATGTGCAGCGAGCTGTCCTGCTCAGGCAATAAGCGGTGAAATGTGGGTTGCGGGGGAGGAACGAAGTGTTATTGTTGATGCAAAAGCCTGCAGTGATTATATGAAAAAAGCCTATCAGCATATAGGAAGAGGTGCAGTGTGCGGGATATGTATGAAGGTGTGCCCGTTGAATAAATAAATTCAAAAGCAGATTTGGAATTAATGGACCTGTTCATTAGCTTTCAATCTGCTTTTTAATTAATTTTAAAAAATACTTGAAATAATATATAATATTTGGTATAATGTAGTGATACTGGGGACGAATCGCCTAAAATAAATTCGTGCAGTATTTGAATATGCGAAGGAAGGGTTAAAATGGATAAAAGGAACACATCAGGGGTAGTCAGAAACGGAGCTATGATGTCAGCACTCACGGTTATTTTTATGCTTATGTCATTATATGTTCCTCTTTTTTCTGTTATAGGTATGTTTTTATCAGGACTTCCGCTGGCTGTTTTATATATAAAAGAGGGAATAAAACCAACTTTATGTGCTTCTTTTGTATCCCTTTGTATTCTGTTTGCATTTACGGGCAGTATTCTTGGAATAGTGTCTATGTTTCTTGCTTATGGCGTGCCGGGAATCGTTGCAGGTGTTTGCGTTAAGAAAAAATATGGTCTCTATTATTCAGTGATTTACACAGGCTGTGCTTTTCTGGTTGGAATTCTTGCTGAATATATGATAATTAATATATTTATGGGCGGACTTGATAAAATGTTTGCCGAGATTTTTGAAAATGTTAAGAGTTCTATGATAGAAATCGGCAAAACCCTGAATACAGGTGATAATAAGTTTGACGAAAAAACTATCAATCAGGCTATGAGCCTGATGAAAGATACTATAAGACTTTATCTGCCGGCTATACTTATGATTGCATCTTTGATTTCGGGCTATATAATGTTTTCTTTCTATGCGTGGATACTGAAAAAACTTAGGCTCACAAAACTTATTACACCTCCGTTTTCAATGCTGAGAGCACCAAGGGGAATGGTGAGAGTTACTATATTGCTTTATATAATAAGCATTTTTATCAGCGATAAGAGTGCTTTTAGGGCAGTTGTTTTAAATGTTATTTATGTTCTTTATGCAATTCTTGGAATTTGCGGGCTGTCTCTTATAGATTTCAAGTTTGGAACAAGAATATCAAAAGGTGCAGTAAGAGTTTTGATATATCTTGCAGTTTTGCTTTTTGGCGGAGTTTTAATGCCTATAATTATAAATATTTGTGTTATTGCAGGCTTCTTAGATAGCTCTGCGAATTACAGAAAAATTTCTTCTGTATTCAGTCCGGATAATAATGAGTTTGAGGACAGGTCGGGGGAAGTATAGAAATTTGTGTCAGGAGTGATTTTGATGAACAAAAATAAATCAGCTTCAGCGAAAAAATATTTTAATTCCAAATACCGTTATACCAAAATGACCATATGTCTGGTGCTTTTGCTTGCACTTTGGGGCGTACTACAGGTTCAGAAGGTAGATTTTGCACCTGTAGTATTAATTGCAGCCTTTTGTTATTTTATATTCGAGCTTTGCCAGATAAGAATTCAGGAAAAAAGCTTTTTAAGATACATAGAGGATCTGGAGTTTTGTCTCAGCAGCCACACAAGAGGCACTTTGATAAATTACCCTGCACCTCTTGTTATAACAGATTTAAAAGGCGAAATCACATGGTATAACGAAAGATTTTCTCATGCAATCAAAAATGATAATCTTTTTAATGTGCCGGTTCAGGAGCTTTTGCCTGAAATACAAATATCAAAGTTTGTAGAAAGTGAAGAGGCTGTTAAATATAGCCTCAGTATTGGCGAAAGTCTCTATGAAGTATGGGGGAATGTTGTTTATTCCCAAGGTGATGAATCAAACGGACTTATTATCATATATTTCATAGACAAAACTAATGAGAGAGATGCCATTTTGAAAAGAGAAGAAGAAAGAATGGTTGAATGCCTTGTTATTATCGATAACTATGATGAAGTTCTTAAGGAAACTCCGGATTCAAATCACGGAAGTCTTCTCGGTGAAATTGAGCAGAAAATTGCTCAGTGGTCAGCATCTGGAAACGGTGTTTTAAGAAAATATGAAAGGGACAAAACAATAGTTATGTTCCACCAGAAGGATTTCAAAAGCATTCTTGATAATAAGTTTGATATTTTAAACCAGGTCAGGGATATAAATTTTGAAAATAAAATTCCGGTCACCTTAAGTATCGGTATAGGCATAGGCGGAGAAGATATTCTTGAGGTTGATAAGTTTGCAAGACTTGCTCTTGATATGGCGCTGGGAAGAGGCGGTGACCAGGTTGTTATCAAGGATAAGGAAAACTTTAATTTCTACGGTGCGAAAACAAGAGAGGTTGAAAAAAGAACAAAGGTTAAGGCAAGGGTTGTTGCCCATGCTTTAAGAGAGCTTATAGACCATTCAACTGCTGTTATAATTATGGGACATAAAAATGCAGACCTCGATAGCCTTGGTGCTTCTATCGGTCTTTGTAAGGCAGTAAGAAGCAGAGGTAAGGATGCGTATATTGCAGTAGACAGAACAAGAACCGGTGTCAGAAATATTATAGATGATTTTGAAAAAAATAAATATTATGAGGATACCTTTATAACACCGGAACAGGCTCTTAATATTTATAATCAGGACACACTTTTAATTGTTGTTGATACCCACAGACCGGGAATGGTTGAGTCGGAGGAACTACTTATCCACTCGGAAAATCTTGTACTCATTGACCATCATAGAAGGTCGGAAGATTTTATAGAAAATGCTGTTTTAACATATCACGAGCCGTATGCATCGTCAACTTGTGAAATGATAACGGAAATACTTCAGTATATTCAGGATTCTGACAGATTAAGCCAGAAAGAAGCAGAAGTTTTATATGCGGGAATTTCGCTTGATACTAAAGGCTTTATCTTCAAAGCAGGTGTAAGAACTTTTGAAGCTGCGGCATATTTAAGAAGACTTGGTGTCAATACTGTAAATGTGAGAAGATTATTTAAAACTGACCTTGAAAGTTACACACAGAAGGCTGAAATAATAAAAGATGCAAAGCTATACAGAGATAATATTGCAATAGCAATCGCAAAGGGCGAGAGCGGGGATTTTCCGGTTACTGTTGCCCAGGCTGCAGATGAACTTCTTGATATAACAGGAGTTGAAGCATCATTTGTTATTGCAGAATATAAGGGAAGAATTTTAATAAGCGGCCGTTCCCTTGACAGTATAAATGTTCAGGTTATACTTGAAAAGCTTGGCGGCGGCGGACATATAACAATAGCTGGAACACAGCTTGATGATGTCAGTATGGAAGAGGCGGAAGAAAAGCTTAAGGAAGCTATTGATAATGTTGTTTTTGATGAATAAAAAAGAGAAAGGATTTTAGATTATGCAGGTAATTTTATTACAGGATGTTAAAGCACAGGGAAAAAAGGGAGACCTTATAAATGTAAGTGACGGATATGCAAGAAACTTTTTGTTTCCAAAGGGACTTGCAAAGGAAGCTAACAAGCAGGCATTGAATGAATTCAAAGGAAAGCAGGGAGCTATTGAATATCACAAAAATGTTGAGCAGGAAAAAGCAAGAAATATTGCCGAAAGAATGAAGGAATTTAATATTGAACTCACTGCAAAGGCGGGGGAGAATGGCAAATTATTCGGTTCAATCACATCAAAGGATGTGGCAGAAGAGCTGAAAAAGAAATATAATATAGACATTGATAAAAGAAAGCTTGATATAGGCGATGGCATAAAAACCATAGGAACAGTAGATGTGAAAGCACATCTCTATGCCGGAATAACAGGAACATTCAAGGTAACTGTAAAAGAGGCAAAATAATTTTAAGGAATGATTTTGTATGGAAGAAACATATGAATTAGACAGAGCGATGCCTTTCAGCAGAGAGGCAGAAATGTCTGTTTTAGGAGCAATGTTTTTAGATAATAAATGTATTCCCGAGGCAATAAACATTGTTAAGGATGAAGATTTTTATGTTGAAAGACATAAGGAAATATTCTCTGCAATAACAGAACTTTATAATCTTGGAAAGCATGTTGATATAGTAACGCTGAAGGAACAGCTTATTCACAGAGGGACTCTTGAAAAGGTTGGAGGGCTCGGGTTTATTGTTGAAATTGCAAACTTTGTTCCAACAACAAGAAATATCGTTCATTACTCAAAGATAGTGAAAGAAAAAGCCGTTCTGAGAAAACTCATAAAGGCTTCGGATGAAATAACAGAAAGATGTTATCGGGGGGACGATGAGCTTGAAACTATTCTTGGAGCTGCGGAACAGTCTATTCTTGATATATCAAGAGACACTGCATCAGGAGGACCTGTGCATATAAGAGGACTCCTTGGAGAGAGTGTTGAAAAGCTTGCAAAACTTGCGGATAACAGACAGGATGTTACGGGTGTAACAACCGGTTTTATTGATGTTGATAAAAGAACAGCAGGTCTTCACGGCTCGGAGCTTATTCTTATAGCAGCAAGACCGGGTATGGGAAAAACAAGCTTTGCACTTAATATTGCACAGAATGTTGCAACACAGGCAAAGGTTCCGGTTGCAGTTTTCAATCTTGAAATGCCGGGTATTCAGCTTGCAAACCGTATGCTCGCATCAGAGGCGATGATTAGTTCTGATTGCCTGAAAAAAGGAAATATAAAAGACAGTGATTGGGAGAAAATCGGTGCTGCAGTTGAAATGCTTTCAAATGCGGAAATATATATAGATGATTCGTCAAGCTCAACAGTTTCGGAAATATGTGCAAGATGCAGAAAGCTTAAGCTTGAAAAAAATATAGGACTTGTGGTTATTGACTACATACAGCTTATGACAACAAACAGAAGAGATGGAAACAGACAGCTTGAAATTTCTGAAATTTCAAGGAGCTTAAAAATTCTGGCAAAGGATTTGAATATTCCGGTTATTGCACTTTCTCAGCTTAACAGAAGCGTGGACAAGCGTGACAGCAAGGAACCTGTTCTCAGTGATCTGAGAGAATCGGGTGCTATTGAGCAGGATGCAGACATTGTTATGTTTTTATACAGAGAGGGATATTATAAACCTGAAACAGAAGAACCAAACAAGGCCAAGTGTATCTTTGCCAAGCATCGTAACGGTGAGATTGGTTATGACCACTTAACCTGGCTTGGTGAGTACACAAAATTTTCCAATTGGAGTGGAGAGCGTGAGCGTTAGTCAAAGGGTTATAAATTCGGTATACAATTTAATAATCGAAAAAAATATGATAGAAAAGGGCGACAGGGTTTTAGTTGCCGTATCAGGCGGAGCAGATTCTGTTTGTCTTCTAAGTATTCTTTGTTCCTTGAAAGACCGACTTGGGATTTGTCTATCAGTTGCCCACCTTAATCATATGATAAGAGGGGAAGAGGCAAAAAGGGATGAAAACTTTGTAAAAAGTCTGTGTGAAAAATACGGTATAAATTGTTTTGTAAAAAGTGTAGATGTCCCAAGGCTTGCAGAAGAGAAAGGCATTTCTCTTGAAGAGGCAGGAAGAGATGCAAGATATAGTTTTTTTGATGAACTAAAGAAAACCGAAGGAATAACAAAAATTGCAACAGCTCACAATAAAAACGACAGAGCGGAATCTGTTCTTATGCGTATCATAAGAGGTACGGGAATTGACGGTCTTAAGGGAATTTCATATGTAAGAGAGGATGGGGTTATAAGACCTGTTCTTGATCTTAAAAGATGTGAAATTGAAGAGTATCTCAAGGATATAAATCTTGAGTTTTGCACGGATTCCACAAATGGTGACAATGACTACACAAGAAACCGCATAAGAAACGGACTTATTCCATATATTGAAGAGAATTTTAATCCCTCGGTGGTTGACACTCTTTTCAGATTTTCAGAAACCCTGACAGAGGATGCAGAGTTTCTTGACGGGTATGCAAACAGATTATATGAAAGAATAAATAATCCGCTTCCGTCACATAAACCCTATGCCCTTCATATTGACAGCTTGAAAATGGTTGATGATTCCATAAGGGCGAGACTTGTGAAAATTGTGGCAGGCAAAGCAGCGGGAAAAGATTTAAAACTTCAGTATGTTCATATTCAGAATGTTTTGGAGTTGATTAACAAAAACACAGGGGCAATGGTAAATCTCCCGGATGGTATCGAAGTAAGATGCGAATACGGATGGTTGATTTTTGAAAATACTAAAAAAGAGACAGAAATAACCAATATTGAGGAAGAAGATTTATTTATAAGGGTTAATCCTCTTGAAAGTTATTATATTGAAAGTCTCGATGCTGAAATCAGCTTTAAAATAGTTGACCCAAAGATATATAAGAAAAATCCAAGACAGCAAATTGTTGATTTTGACATTTTGGAGGGAAAAAAACTGGTTTTAAGAACCCGCAGGAGCGGAGATAAAATGGTTTGTTTCCCTGACGGAAAATCGAAGAAACTGAAAAATATATTTATTGATTCTAAAATACCAAAGGCATCAAGGGATAAAATTCCTGTTCTTTGCGGGAACGATGAAATTGTTGCTGTTGTGGGACTTAGAGTCAGTGAAAACTATAAGATAAAAAATGAAACAAGGAAGGCGCTAATCATTGAGTACAGAAAAAGTAAAAATAATGATTGATGAAGAAAAAATAAATAAGAGAGTATGTCAGCTTTGCGATGAAATAAATCGTGATATGGGTGATGAACCTTTAATTGTTATATGTATATTAAAGGGAGCCTTTATGTTTATGGCGGATATAGTCAGAAGACTGAAGATGCCGGCAGAGGTTCATTTTATGAAAGTGTCAAGCTATGGCGGAGGCACAAAAACCTCAGGGACAGTTGCAGTTAAGCTTGATATAGACAGGGACTTAACAGACAAAAATGTTCTGATAATCGAAGATATTATTGACAGCGGTTACACCATGTGTGAGGTTAGAAAAATGCTTAAGGCAAGAGGTGCAAAATCACTTAAACTTTGTTCCTGCCTTTCTAAGCCCTCAAGACAGGAAGTTGAGGTTGATATAGAATATCTGGGATTTGAAATTCCCGATGAGTTTGTAGTTGGCTATGGACTTGATTATGATGAGAAATACAGAAGCCTGCCATATATAGGTGTGGTAGAATTTTCTGAATAATACATAAGATAATTAATGAATAGGAGATATAAAAATGAGTAACGAAATAAGAACAAGATTTGCCCCAAGCCCAACAGGTTATATGCATATCGGTAATTTAAGAACAGCCCTTTATGCATATTTGCTTGCAAAATCAAAGGGTGGAAAATTTATATTGAGAATAGAGGACACAGACCAGGAAAGATATGTAGACGGTGCAGTTGATGTTATCTACCGTACAATGAAAGATACAGGTCTTATTCATGATGAAGGTCCGGATGTTGGCGGAGATTATGGTCCTTATATTCAGAGCGAAAGAAGAGGTCTTTACAAAGAATATGCAGAAAAGCTGGTTGAACTTGGCCACGCGTATTATTGCTTCTGTGATAAAGAAAGACTGGAAGCATTGAGAGTGAGACAAACCGCAGCAAAGGTGCCAACAAAATATGACGGACACTGCAGCAAGCTTTCAAAGGAAGAAATTGAAGAAAAAATTAAGGCAGGAGTTCCATATGTAATCCGTCAAAAAGTTCCAACACACGGAAAAACAACATTCAAGGATGAGGTTTTTGGCGAGATTTCTGTTGATAATGCAATTTTAGATGATAATGTTCTTTTAAAGGCTGACGGACTCCCAACTTATAATTTTGCAAATGTTGTTGATGATCACTTAATGAACATAACTCATGTTATAAGAGGTTCTGAATATTTGTCATCAACCCCGAAATATAATCTTCTTTATGAGGCATTTGGCTGGGAAATTCCAAAATATATCCATGTTTCTCCTGTTATGAAGGATGCAACTAAAAAGCTTTCAAAAAGAGAAGGTGATGCATCATATGAAGATTTCATTAAAAAAGGGTATTTAAAAGAAGCAATTGTAAACTATATTGTTCTTTTGGGCTGGGCTCCAAAGGGAGACAGAGAAAAATATACTATTGATGAGCTTATGGAAATATTTGATGTTGACGGAATAAGCAAATCACCTGCTATATTCGATGAAAAGAAACTTGCTTGGCTTAACGGGGAATATTTAAGAGAAATGTCTTTTGAAGATTTCCATAAGGCTGCATTACCATTTTATGAGGGTGTAATCACAAATCCTGCAATTGACCTTGAAAAGGTTTCAGCCCTTCTTCAGCAGAGATGTGAAAAACTTTCAGATATTCCTGAGCAGGTTGACTTTTTTGATAACCTTCCTGAATATGACAATGAACTTTACACTCATAAGAAGATGAAAACAAATCCTGAAAATTCACTCGAAGCATTAAAGGAAGCCCTTCCTGTTATTGAAAATATGACAGAGTGGACAGGGGAGAGTATTCACGATGAGCTTATTGCTCTAGCTCAGAGACTTGAACTGAAAAACGGCAGAATTTTGTGGCCGGTCAGAGTTGCCATTTCAGGAAAAGCGTTCACACCGGGCGGTGCAGTTGAAATTGCTGAAATTCTTGGCAAGGAAGAAACAATAAACAGAATTAAAAAAGGTATCAGCCAGCTTGAAAGTGCTATTTAAGAAAGAAGGATAATAATGAACATTTCAGATAAATTTGCAGACAGAGTAAAACATCTCGAAGCATCAGCAATAAGAGAAATTTTTAAGCTTCTTGCGAAGCCGGGAATTATTTCATTTGCAGGCGGAGCTCCTGCTCCTGAACTTTTTCCTAAAAAAGAGCTTGCTGAAATTTCCAAGGAAATACTTGAAACAAAAGGAGAAGTTGCCCTCCAGTATGGAGTAACAGAAGGCTATGAACCTCTCCGTAACTGGACAAAGGAAAAGCTTATAAAAGAGGGAAACTTCAGCGACGGAGATAACTGTATTATAGTAAGCGGAGGCCAGCAGGGGATTGCTCTTGCATCAAAGTCTTTGATAAATCCGGGAGACGGAGTTGTTTGTGAGCTTCCAAGCTTTATAGGCGGTTTAAATTCATTCCGTTCGTATAACGCGGAAATCCTTGGTGTTCCTCTGAAAGAAGACGGAATCGACACAGATGCGTTGGAAGAACTTTTAAAAAATCATTCAAATATAAAGATTTTATACACAATTGCAACATTCCAGAATCCGTCAGGAATAACCGCATCTATAGAAAAACGAAAGAAGATACTGGAACTTGCATCAAAATATGATTTCCTTATTTTTGAAGATAATCCATATGGCGATTTAAGATTTTCAGGGGAAGATGTTCCCACAATGAAATCTCTTGATACCGAGGGCAGAGTTATATACTTTGGTTCATTCTCAAAGATTTTATCACCGGGACTCAGACTAGGATTTACATGTGCCAATGCTGAATTAATGGAAAGAATGATTATCTGTAAGCAGGTGTCGGATGTTCACACAAATGTTTTGTCACAGATGGTGGCATATGAATTTTTAAGTAAATATTCTATTGAAGAACATATAAATAAACTTAGAGAGGTTTATGGCAGAAGATGTAAGCTTATGATAGAGTGTATGGATAAATATTTTCCATCCTGTGTAACTCACACCTCTCCTGAGGGCGGGTTGTTCCTTTTCTGCACATTGCCTGAAAAATATGACAGTGCAGAGGTTTTAAAAGCCGCACTTGAAAAAGGGGTAGCCTTTGTGCCGGGAAAAGCAACTATGATAGATGACAAGGCTAAATACAGCACATTCAGATTAAATTATTCAAACGCATCGGAAGAAAATATCGAAAAGGGTATAAAAATTCTTGGAGAAGTTCTTCACGAAATTATTGACTAAAAAATTTAAAAGAAAAGGACGAGATTATTATGGCAGAAGCTATAGAAAATGTAACTCCTAAGAAAAGAATATTAAGCGGTATTCAGCCATCAGGAGCCCTGACACTTGGAAATTATATCGGAGCACTAAAAAACTGGGTTGAATTGCAGAAGGAAGATATATATGAAAGCTTTTATATGATAGCAGATCTTCACTCAATAACCGTGAGACAGGAGCCAAAGGATTTAAGAAAAAATTCTCTTGATTTGCTGGCACTGTTTATTGCCTGCGGACTTGATGCTGAAAAAGAACCAATATTTTTCCAGTCACATGTACCGCAGCATACTCAGCTTGGATGGGTGCTTGATTGCTTTACATATATGGGAGAGCTTTCCCGTATGACACAGTTTAAGGATAAATCAAGAAAGCATGAAAATAATATAAATGCAGGACTTTTCACATATCCGTCGCTTATGGCAGCAGATATATTATTGTATCAGGCAGACCTTGTTCCGGTAGGACATGACCAGAAGCAGCATCTGGAGCTTACGAGAGACCTTGCGATAAGATTTAATTCAAATTATTCAGATACATTCAAGGTTCCGGAACCATATATCCCAAAAACAGGTGCAAGAATTATGAGTCTTCAGGACCCAAAACAGAAAATGTCAAAGTCTGACCCTAACGAAAATGCCTATATTTTGCTTTTAGACCCAATTGATAAAATTGTGAAAAAAATCAAAAGAGCAGTAACTGATTCTGATGCGGTTGTAAGACGGGGTGAAGGCAAAGAAGGTATTGAAAACCTTATGAGTATTTATGGCAGCGTAACAGGAAAAAGCTTTGAGGCAATAGAAAAAGAATTTGACGGCAAGGGTTATGGTGATTTTAAAAATGCAGTTGCAGAAGCAGTTGCAGCAGAGCTTGAACCCATTCAGGCAAAATATTATGATATTATGAAAAACAAGGATTATCTTGAAAGTGTTTACAGAACAGGTGCCCAGAGAGCAGGATATGTTGCTGAAAAAACTGTGAGAAAAGCTTATAAAAAGGTTGGTTTTATCCCCTATAAATAATAACTACAAAGGATGATAAAAATGATATATAGTAATAATATTTTTGTGTTTTTTGCATTGATTGTTGCCTTTTTATTTTCATTTTCTGCAACTCCGGTTGTTATAGGACTTGCAAACAAAATTAATGCTCTTGATGTGCCAAAAGACGAAAGAAGAGTTCATAAAAAACCGATTCCCTTAATTGGCGGACTCGCGATTTTTTATGGTTTTGTTATAAGTGTTCTTTGCTTTGCGGTTATTGATAAAACAACTATGGGTATTTTAATTGGAGCCTTGATTATGGTAACGGTTGGAGTTATTGATGATATAAAGGACCTTCCTGCAAAGGTAAAGCTTCTTTTTCAGATAATTGCAGCACTTATTGCGGTTTGGTTCGGGATAAAAATAGGATATATTGAAAATCGTTTTTCTGAATGGTTTGGACCAACATATATAAATCTAAAGTGGCTTGCTGTTCCCATAACAGTTATCTGGATTATCGGTGTAACAAATGCGGTAAATCTTATAGACGGACTTGACGGTCTTGCAGTTGGTATATCATCTATTGCATCAGTTACATTTTTAGTTCTCACAATATTTTCTCAAAACCTTAATGTAGCAATTATGACAGCGGCACTTGCAGGTGCTGGCTTTGGATTTTTGCCCTATAACTTTAATCCAGCAAAAATATTTATGGGAGACACAGGATCAACATTTTTAGGTTTTGTGCTTGCTTGTATTTCAGTTCAGGGACTTTTAAAGTTCCATGCTGTTATATCATTTGCGGTGCCGGTTTTGATTCTGGGACTACCTATTTTTGATACTTTGTTTGCAATCTTAAGAAGATTGTTTACAGGCCGTTCTATTATGTCTCCTGACAGAGGTCACCTTCATCACAGACTCTTAGATATGGGATTTTCTCAAAGACAGACGGTAACAATTTTATATACTCTGACAAGTATACTGTGCCTTACTGCGGTTGTAATGTCTCTTAAAAATATAACAAGAGCACTGATACTTATTTTTGCAGTTCTTGGCATAATTCTTGTAAGTTCCGTAGTTGTTGATTCAAACAAGGATAAATAATACAATAGATAAAATTTTGAAGTTAATTAATAATTTATATAAAAAACAGGAGGTTATTTTGTATGACAAATAACAAAAAAGTGCTTACATGGCTTGAAGAAATGAAAGCCCTCTGCAAACCTGATAATGTGGTTTGGATTGACGGAAGCGAAGAACAAATTGAAGCATTAAGAGCAGAAGCAGTTTCAACAGGCGAATTAATTAAGCTTAATCAGGAAAAGCTTCCTGGCTGTTATTATCACAGAACTGCTGTGAATGATGTTGCTCGTGTTGAAGACAGAACATTTATCTGTACTCCAACAAAGGAAGAAGCAGGTCCGATAAATAACTGGGTTGACCCAAAAGAAATGTATGCAAAGCTTAATGCATTATACGATGGAAGTATGATTGGAAGAACAATGTATGTTATCCCATATTCTATGGGACCTGTTGGTTCACCATTTTCAAAAATAGGAATTGAGCTAACAGACAGCATTTATGTTGTTTTAAATATGATTATTATGACAAGAGTTGGCAAAGCTGTTATAGAAGCTCTTGGTGAAGAGGGAGATTTTATTAAATGTCTCCATGCTAAAAAGGATATTGACCCTGAAGAAAGATATATTGTTCATTTCCCACAGGATAACACAATTATGTCTGTTAACTCAGGTTATGGCGGAAATGTTCTTTTAGGCAAGAAATGTTTCGCACTCAGAATTGCTTCATACCTCGGTATGAAAGAAGGCTGGATGGCTGAACATATGCTTATTCTTGGTCTTGAAAATCCAAAGGGCGAAGTGAAATATATCTGTGCCGCTTTCCCGTCTGCTTGCGGGAAGACAAATCTTGCAATGCTTATTCCACCGGAAGGACTTAAAGCTCAGGGCTACAAAGTCTGGACAGTTGGTGATGATATTGCATGGATCAGAGTTGGGGAAGATGGAAGATTATATGCTGTTAACCCAGAGGCTGGTTTCTTCGGTGTTGCTCCGGGAACAAGTGTTAAAACAAACTTTAATGCACTTGAATCAACAAAGAAAAACACAATTTTCACAAATGTTGCTATAAACAATGATGATATGACAGTTTGGTGGGAAGGTCTTGATAAGAATCCACCGGAAAATGCAACAGAGTGGACAGGTATTGAATGTAACGGTAAGGAATTCTTTGCGGAAGGCAAGAAGCTTGCTAATCCAAACTCAAGATTTACAGCTCCTGCTATTAACTGCCCTTGCATTTCACCTGAATTTGAAAATCCTGCAGGTGTTCCGATTTCTGCTATCGTATTTGGTGGAAGAAGAGCAAAAACAGCTCCGCTTGTATATCAGGCTCGTGACTGGAATCATGGTGTATTTGTTGGTGCAACAATGGCATCAGAAACAACTGCAGCTGCAGCAGGTGCTGTTGGTGTAGTAAGACGAGACCCGATGGCTATGCGTCCATTCGTAGGATACAATATGGCTGATTACTTCCAGCACTGGTATGACATGGGTAAAAAGATTTCTAACCCGCCACAGATATTCAATGTTAACTGGTTCAGACTTGATGATGAAGGTAACTTTATGTGGCCGGGATTTGGTGACAATATGAGAGTTCTTAACTGGATTTTATCTCGTTGTGCAGGCGAAGTTGATGCAGTTGAAACTGAAATCGGTTTTGTTCCAAAGAAAGAAGATCTTGACCTTGAAGGTCTTGATATTGATGATGCAACATTAACAGAACTTCTTTCAATCGACAAAGAGGTTTGGAAAGAAGAAGTTGCAAACCAGAGAGAATTCTTTGCTCAGTTCGGAGATAAGCTTCCGCAGGAAATCAAAGACAGTATGGATGAACTTGAAAAGAGACTTTCTTAATTCTAAATATAAAAAGCCTTGCAATTGCAAGGCTTTTTTATTTTGAAAACTAAAGCGGATTACCATTTTTATCAAAAACAGGAAGAGGTTCAAGGAAAATAATATCTTTTCGGTCTTTAGCATCACCTTCTGCAAGAACAGCTGCCTTTCCCACAATTTCTCCTCCAACCTTATTAACAAGATTTTCAAGTGCTGAAAGAGATTCGCCTGTGCTGATAACATCATCAACTATTAAAACTTTCTTTCCTTTCAAAGCATTTATTTCGTCTCTTCCAATGCATAAAGTTTGTTTATGCTCTGTTGTTATTGAATCAACATCTGTTGTTAAAATATCTTTCATATAAAGCTTTGGACCTTTTCGTGCTATGATATAGTTGTCAGCACCTGACTGGCGGGCCATTTCGTATATTAGAGGAATACTCTTGCATTCAGCGGTTAACATAATATCATATTCCGGAACTATTTTTAAAAGCTCGGTTGCGCAAGCCTTTGTTATTTCAACATCGCCGAACATTATAAATGCGGCTATGTATAAGTCGTCATTTATTCTGCAAAGGGGGAGACTTCTTTCAACCCCTGCAATTTTCATTGTATAACTTTTTTCCATAATAAGACCACCTCTTAAATTACTCATATGTATATTATACACCAAATTTTAAAATTTTCAAGGCATTTTTATTGATTTATCAAAACGGAAATTCTGTTTAAGATAACAGCAGCTTCTGCCCTTGTGGCATTTCCGTATGGTTTAAAAGTGTTATCCTCATATCCGTTTATAATTTTTTTATTGTGCAGAGCAAAAACTGCATCCTTTGCATAGTCTCTGATTTCAGCCTGGTCAGTAAAATCCAAGGAACCCTTTATATTATCATCAATAATTTCTTCTTTAACAAGTATGCGGTATACTAAAACAGCCATATCCTGCCGTGTTATTAAGCTTTCAGGAGCAAATTCATTTTCACTTAAACCTTGTATCAAATCTAATTCTCTTAATATACCTATGTCATTATAATAGTATTTTTCAGGAGAAACATCTGAAAAATTATCTTCAAAATCTGCCTTTTTGTTAAGTAGTCTCGAAATCATAACAGCAAACTGCCCTCTTGTTAATTTCTCCATAACTCCAAAGCTCCCGTCTCCCATACCACTTATTATTCCATTTTTGTGAAGAGCCTTTATATCTTCTTTAGCCCATGGTGCATAATCAAGGTCAGAAAAAATGTCTCTTTCTTTGTTGTTTGCAGATGTAACAGCCTTTTTAAATTCAGGGGATTCAATACTTGATAATCTGTAGAGACAGTAGCCTGAGATATTGTCGTTGTATTTTGCAATATTAATCTGTTTTTCTATTTCAACTATGCCGCTTTCACAAAACCATATACTTTCGGTATCTGTAGTCTCGGACACCCTGTATGCTGCCTGACCAATATATAATTGAGTTTTTGTACCCTTGCATACATTCGCCCACCAGTCTGTGAGAACTTTATAGTCTGCCCCAGCATAACCGATATTCCAGTATATTTGAGGGATAATGTAGTCAATCATATTTTCCATAGCCCATTTTCTGGTGTCTGCATAGGATGAAAAATAAGCTTCTCTGCCGTTTGTATCACTGCCGTCTTTATGATTTTTCTTGTTTGCCCATATACCCTGGGGACTAACTCCGAACTTGGTAAAAGGATTTGCCTCTTTGATTTTCTTATTCATTTTAATAATGAGTTCATCAATGTTGTGTCTTCGCCAATCGTCTATATTTTCAAAATCCTTTCCATATTCTGAAAACGACCAGTTATCCGGAAAATCCTCCCCCGGATAAAAATAATCATCAATCTGTATTCCATCAACATTGTAGTTTTTAACTATTTCCATTGCACCCTCTGCAACAAAGTCATTTACTTCGGGAATACCGGGATTAAGATAAAGTTTTCCATTATAATTGATAACCCAATCAGGATGCAAAGCTGAAATGGAATTTTCCGGTTGATTTTCGGTTTCCTGAACAGTTGATGTCACTCTGTATGGATTTATCCAGGCATGGATTTTAATGTCATTTTTGTGGCAAATATCAATCATATATTTAAGGGGATCAAAATTGTTGTCAGGAGCAAGTCCAAATTCCCCTGTCAGGTATTTCGACCAGGGAAAAATTTCTGATTTATAGAAAGCATCAGAGGAGGGGCGAACCTGAAAAAAGATTGTGTTAAAGCCCATATCTTTTGCATCCTTAACCATTATATCAAGCTCTTTTTTCAAGGTTTTTGAATTCGTTGTAGGATTTTTAGGAAAGTCAAGTGAAAAAACCGTGGCAACCCAAACTCCCTTGACGGTGTCTTCTTCTTTTGCATAACTTTTGTCTGTTGATACGGGTATGCCCTGAAGAGAGCTTTGTGCAAAAAAGCATCCAAGAAACAGTAGAACCACAATTAGCTTAAATTTATTAATCATAATTTTCACCTCTGTAAATTAAAAACACCGATATAAATATTAAAAAAACATCGGTGTTTTATTGTTTATTAAATTATATGCTTGTCTTTATGAGTTATTACTGAGATTTAACCTTTGTCCAAAGCTCAGCGCTATATTTTTTTATTTCCGGTTTTTGATAGTAGAAGCTTTCGTCCTTGTCATAGCCTGTTCTTGGAACATATGCATTAATATCTTTGTAGATATCGTTTTTCATTTCTTCAAAAACAGCTTCAACTGATGAACTGTATCCAACCTGTTCAGTGTTCTTTCTTGCATTTTCTTTATCAATCATAAAGTTAATAAATTTATGAGCAAGCTCTTTTTTCTCGCTGGTTTTTGTGATAACCATACCGTCAATCCAGAAATTTGTACCCTCTTGTGGTTCGTAATATCCAAGATTTTCATTTTCGGACATAATGTATGTTGCATCCCCTGAATAAACAATAGCTATGCTTTTGTTTCCGGAAATCATATTGTCGATAACATCATCACCAACATAAATTGGATTCATTGTCTGGTTTTGTTCTATAAGCCATTCATATGCTTTGTCGAACTCATCCTTATTTTCAGTGTTAAGAGAATAGCCAAGATTTTTGAGCGCTATCATAAAGGAGTCTCTTTCGCTGTCATACATATAGAGCTGGTCTTTATATTTTGTATTTTTAAGAATTCCCCAGCCCTGATTTTTAAGGTCTTCCTCGTCAACCGTTGTTTTGTCATAAAGAATACCAACAGTACCCCAGAAATAAGGGACAGAGTATTTATTTTCAGGGTCATGGTGCTTGCCCAGAAGTTCTTTTTTTATGCCCTGGTAGTTGGGGATAAGGCTCAGATCAATTTCAGAAAGCATATCCTCTTTAACAAGTCTTTCTATCATATAATCAGAAGGAATAATAACATCATAAAGCTCACCGCTGGAAACCTTTGTGTACATTGATTCATTAGAATCAAAGGTTTCATATATAACCTTGCAGTTTTCTGCCTTTTCAAATTCCTTTAAAAGTTCAGTGTCAATATATTCACCTGCGTTATATATTTTTATAGATTCTCTGTCATCTTTGCAGGCACAGAATGAAAAAACAATTGAAAGTGTCAATAGGATAATTAAAAATTTTTTCATAGTAAAAATCCTTTCTTAATATGATTTAGGTTGTATTTCTTTTTTCTTTTTGAATTTAGGAACAAGATTTAAAACTAAAAGTGTTGTTATTATAACAAGTATAACTATTGATGAAAGAGCGTTGATAGTAGGATTTGTTCGTTTTGTCATATTGTAAACAATAATTGATATATTCATAACACCGTTTCCGCTGACAAAATAAGATATAACAAAATCGTCAAAGCTCATAGTGAAGGCAAGAAGAATTCCAGCATAAATTCCCGGTTTTAAAAGGGGAAGAATAACCTTTGTAAGAGCATTATAAGGAGTTGCTCCAAGGTCCATTGCAGCATTTGCAAGATTCGGGTCAAGCTCACGGATTTTAGGATAAACACTTGTTATAACATAAGGTGTGGAAAAGGATATGTGTGCGATAAGCATAGTCAGGTATCCTTTTTCTATTTTCAGGGCTGAGAAAAAAATCATAAGCCCTATTGCTGTTACTATATCAGGATTCATAACGGGAATGTCGTTTATGCTTAATATTAGATCCCTGATGACTTTTCTGTTTTTTGAAAGACCGATAGCGGTTATTGTTCCAAGCACAGTTGAAATTAAAGTAGATAAAATAGCGATTGTAACACTAACGCTCATTGCCGACATTATATTTGAATCATTTAAAAGCTCTTTATACCATTTAAGAGAAAAACCTGTAAAATGAGTAAGCGACTTTGACTCATTAAAAGAAAAAAATACAGTAACAAGTATTGGCAGATAAAAGAATGCAAAGCATAAAAATATGTAAATTGCCGATGGCAGATTATTTAATTTTTTAAGTCTCAATCATCTCACTCCTTTCTTTATTTTTCCTGTTCAATTTTTTTTGTCATTTTAATAGTGAGCAGAATAACAACTGCTAGCACCATAGAAATTGAACTTCCAAAGTTCCAGTCCCCAACGGAAATGAACTGACTTTCAATAAGGTTTCCAAGAAGCACATATTGTCCTCCGCCTAAAAGCTTTGGAATAAGGAAGCTTGATATTGAAAGAAGAAAAACCATAATTATTCCGTTAACAACCCCCGGAAGAGAAAGCTTGAATGTTACCTTCCAGAACGACTGAATACGATTTGCTCCAAGGTCAAACGCAGCCTCTTTATAGGATTTATCCATTTTGCTGAGTGCGGTATGTATTGGAATAATCATAAACGGAAGGAAATTACATATCATACCGATTATAACTGAAAAGTCCGTGTACATAAGGCTGAGTGTTGGAAGCCCAAGCTTTTCAAGAAGCATATTTAAAAGTCCGTTATCTGCAAGGATGCTTATCCAGGCATAGGTTCTGAGAAGCATATTAATCCACATAGGTATTGTAACGAATAAAATGAGTATGCTTTGAACCTTTTCTGAATATTTGGATATAAAGTAAGCAAGAGTATATCCAAATATAAGACAGAAAAAAACGGTTATAAGTCCAATCTTAAATGATTTTAAAAACACATCAAGATAGACAGGCTCAAAAAGTCTTGTAAAGTTTTTGGTTGTGAACTGAACTGTTATTATAGAGTTCCCGCTTTCTGTAAATGCATAAATGAATATCATAAGAAGGGGAACAAGTATAATAATGGCAGACCAGATTATATAAGGCGTAACAAAATTTTTAAAGTATTTCATTTTTTAAACACCCCGCCTACATAATCCACATAACATGAATATCATCAGGACCGAAGCTGAGACCAACATTAAGGCCAACTTCGTGATAATGAGTAGTATGTATCATATAATCACGATATTTGGTTTCAACCATTATTTCATAGTGAACGCCTTTAAATATAATTGATTTAACAACACCCCTAAGCTCTGATGCATCCGGGGACACAATGTCAATATCTTCAGGTCTTATAACAATTTCACATGGCTCATTCTCTTTAAAGCCTTTGTCCACGCATTCAAATTCAATGTCATCAAACTTAACAAGACAGTCTCTTATCATATTACCCTCAATAATGTTAGATTCACCGATGAAGCGGGCAACAAATCTGTTTTCTGGTTCGTTGTATATATCGGTTGGTGCACCAATCTGCTGAATTTCGCCATCATTCATAACAACAACAGTATCAGACATAGAAAGAGCTTCTTCCTGGTCATGGGTAACATAAATAAATGTTATGCCAACCTCTTTCTGGATTTTTTTAAGCTCTATCTGCATTTCTTTTCTGAGCTTGGCATCAAGTGCACCAAGAGGCTCATCAAGCAGGAGAACCTTTGGCTCATTAATAAGAGCCCTTGCAATTGCAACTCTTTGCTGCTGACCGCCTGAGAGGGAGGTAACATCTCTGTTTTCAAAGCCAGAAAGTCCCACAAGCTTAAGCATCTTTTCCACCTTTTGTTTAACAACTGACTTTTCAGTTTTCTTTATGGTAAGTCCAAAAGCGATATTGTCAAAAACATTAAGGTGAGGGAAAAGGGCATATTTTTGAAAAACAGTATTAATTTCTCTTTTATATGGTGGAAGCTTTGAAATCTCAATTCCGTCAAACAAAAGCTCTCCGTTGTCTGCATCTTCAAAACCGCCAATAATACGAAGAGTTGTGGTCTTTCCACAACCAGACGGACCAAGAAGAGTCAGAAATTCATTTTCATATATCTTAAGGTCTATTCCTTTTAAGACCTGCTGGTCATCAAAGTTTTTTGTTATGTTGCGTAATTCAACCAAAGTGTTCAATTTATCAACCACTCCAATCAAAAAATAATCAATCACAAAGATACCTTCATTATATAGCATATTCATCAAATAATCAAGTATTTTGACAAAAATAATTGCAAATAAGAAAAGCGGATTATGGAGATAAGCTCCATAATCCGCAGGGGGATAAACCTAAGCTTTATAGATATTATTCATATCAAGAACATTTATGCTGTGTTCTTCAAGCGTTTTTGCAGCATTTTCAGGGTCTGAACTTTTGATAACAACTATTGCATTGTCGGTGTTTTTTGCAACAAATGCATATAAATAGTCGATTTCAATGTCTTTTTCCTTAAGCGCCTTAAGTGGTTTTGAAAGTGCGCCCGGCTTATCTTCTATTGCAACAGCTAAAACATCAGTGAGTTTAACAATAAAGCCTTCTTCTTTCAAAATTTCACGGGCTTTGTCGGGAGAATCAACAATAAGTCTCAAAATTCCGTAATCCGTTGTATCTGCAACAGATAAAGCACTTATATCTATGTTACTTTTAGCAAGTATATCAAGAACTTCAGCCATTTTGCCGGCCTTATTTTCTATAAAAATTGAAACCTGTTTAATAAACATAAAATCATTCCTTTCCCATTAAATAAGTTTTCGGTTATCAATAACTCTCTTTGCTTTACCTTCACTGCGGGTAATTGTTTTGGGACCAACAAGCTTAACATTTGCCGAAAGACCAAGAACACTTAAGAGTTTTGAGTGTATTGCCTTTTCAATGCCTGTGATTGTTTTAACATCATCTGCGAAAAGGTCATCGCTCATTTCAACCTGAACTTCAAGAGTATCTGTGTTGTTAACTCTGTCAACCACAATCAGATAGTTAGGAGTAATTCCCTGGCCGTAATTTAAAAGAACTTCTTCAATCTGAGAGGGGAATACATTAACACCTCTTATAATTAACATATCATCGGTTCTGCCTGCGGGCTTCTTCATTCTCACATGTGTTCTTCCGCAGTTACATGGAGTGTAATCAAGTATACATAAATCACGGGTACGGTATCTGATAAGAGGTTGACCTTCTTTTGTTATTGTGGTAAACACAAGCTCTCCGAATGAACCTTCCGGTAAAACCTCTCCGGTATCAGGGTCAATGATTTCAGGGATAAATAAGTCTTCACAAATATGCATACCGCTTTGCTCCGAACATTCATAAGCAACACCGGGGCCCATTATTTCAGTAAGGCCATAGATGTCGTATGCTTTAAGTCCGAGGGCATCCTCTATTTGCTTTCTCATATCTTCTGTCCAGGGTTCTGCACCAAAGATACCTGCTTTCAGTTTAAGCTGGTCTTTAACCCCCATTTCTTTAACTGCTTCTCCAAGATACATAGCGTAGGAGGGGGTACAGCAAAGATGGGTTGTGCCAAGCTCGCACATAAAACGAATTTGTCTCTCAGTATTTCCTGATGATGTAGGAATAACAGTTGCACCAATTCTTTCAGCACCGCCGTGAGCTCCAAGACCTCCTGTAAACAGTCCATAACCATAAGAAACCTGAATTATGGAGTTTTCATCAGCACCGGTTGCAGCAAACTGTCTCGCAACACCATCTGCCCATGTGTCAAGATCGTTTCTGGTATATCCGGCAACAATTTGTCGTCCTGTTGTTCCGGAAGATGCGTGAATTCTAACTATATCTTTCATTGGAGCTGCAAGCAGTCCAAAAGGATAATAATCTCTCAAATCCTGCTTGGTTGTAAATGGAAGCTTTGCAAGGTCGGAAAGTGTTTTTATATCTTCTGGTTTAACACCTTTTTCGTCCATTCTTTCTCTGAACATTTTAACATTTTCATAAATTCTCTTAACCTGCCACTGAAGTCTTTCGAGTTGAAGCTTCCTGATTTCGCTTCTATCCATACATTCTATTTGTTCATTATAAATTCCCATTTTTGACATTCCTTTCTATTAAGAACGATTAAAGATTATATCCAAGTTCAAAAGCTTTCAGGTTAGCTTCAAGAAATTTTTCAGGAACAGTATCTTTAATAACCTCTGTCCAAACATCATATTTAATGTCTGTGTTCTTTGCCATAACGCCGATTAAGGCAACATTCACAGCTTTTATATTTCCTGCCTTTTCAGCAAGTGAAAGAGCATCAACTGTAGTAAGATCAAGCTTTTCGGAAAGTTTCTTTTCGATGTCTGCAGGATATTCTGCATTTCCGCATATAACAGGCATTGGGTCAATCTGCTGATTATTTGCAATCATTTTTCCGCCTTTTTTAAGGAATGGTATGCTTCTGTATGCTTCAAGCATTTCAAAAGCAAGGATAATGTCTGCTTCACCCTTGTCAATTATAGGAGAATAAACTTTATCGCCAAATTTAACATATGTAACAACACTTCCGCCACGCTGACTCATACCGTGTACTTCGGAAATTTTAACATCATATCCTTCGGAAATAACAGCCTTACCAATAATTCTGCTAGCAAGAAGAGTTCCTTGTCCGCCAACACCAACAATCATTATATTCTTTGTCATAACAATTAATCCTCCTTTTCTATAGCACCGAAAGGACATACATTAACACATAGTCCGCAGCCGTTACACTGAGTTTTATCAATAACAATTTTATCGCCCTTCTGAGAAATTGCAGGGCATCCAAGCTTCATACAAAGCTTACATTTTTTACATTTGTCTGAAATTTTACATGTTCCGCTATATTTAACTGATTTTAAAAGCGCACAAGGTCTCTGCGCAATAATAACTGACGGTTCATTTGCTTCTGTTTCTTCTTTAACAACCTTTTCAAAGTTTTTGATGTCAAATGGATCTGCAACAACAACTCTGTCGATACCTACTGCCTTGCAGAGGGCTAAAAGGTCAACCTGCTTTGTAGGTTCTTTTCTGATTGTAAAGCCGGTTGTTGGGTTATCCTGATGACCTGTCATACCGGTAATAGAGTTGTCAAGGATAATAACTGTGTTATTTCCTTTATTATAAACAATATCAATAAGACCTGTAATACCTGAATGCATAAAGGTTGAGTCACCGATTACAGCAACTAATTTTTTGTTAAATTCTTCACCTCTTGCCTTTGCCATACCGTGAGCACCGCTGACACTGGCACCCATACAAACTGTTGTGTCAACGCTTGCAAGAGGAGGAACAGCACCCAGGGTGTAACAGCCAATATCACCTGAAACAACAAGTCTAAGCTTGTTTAAAACATAGAAAGTTCCTCTGTGAGGACATCCGGGACAAAGAACAGGAGGTCTTGCAGGGATGCTTTCTTCTATGTTTTCAAATTCATTTGCATCTTCACCGAAAACAACTTTTTTTATCATTGAGGGAGTATATTCTCCAAGAAGAGTAAAGGCTTCTTTTCCTATAACCTCCACTCCAAGGGATTTTATGTATTCTTCAAAGAACGGGTCAAGCTCTTCAACAACATAAACCTTTTTGCACTTTGATGCAAAATCCTTAATAAGCTTTTCTGGAAGAGGATAAACCATGCCAAGTTTTAAGTAGTTAACTCTGTCTCCCAAAGCTTCTTTTGAATACATATATGAAATACCTGATGTGATAATGCCGATTTCTGAATTGTTGTATTCTGCATTGTTGAATTCACAGTCTTCAGCAAATGCTTCCAAAGCCTTAATTCTGTCTTCAACAACAACATGGCGTTTTATGGCATTGCCGGGCATCATAACATTTTTGCCGATATTTTTTTCATATGGCTTAAGCTCGTAATTTTCTCTCGGTAATTCTTCAACAAGTCCTTGAGAATGAGAAATTCTTGTGGAAAGACGAAGAATAACGGGAGTATCAAATTTTTCACTAAGCTCATATGCTTTTTTTGTAAAATCTTTGCATTCAGCACTGTCGGATGGCTCAAGCATCATAATTTTTGAAGCCTTTGCATAATGTCTTGAATCCTGCTCATTCTGTGAAGAATGCATTCCGGGGTCATCTGCAACGCAGAAAACAAGACCGCCGTTTACACCTATGTAGCTTACAGTAAACATAGGGTCAGCCATAACGTTCATACCAACATGCTTCATACAAGCCATACTTCTTGCACCTGCAATTGATGCACCAATTGCAACCTCTGCAGCAACCTTTTCATTTGGTGACCATTCTGCGTATATTTCTTCAAATTTAACAATATTTTCAGTTATTTCTGTGCTTGGAGTTCCGGGATAGGATGCAACAACACTGACTCCCGCCTCGTAGGCACCTCTGGCAACTGCTTCGTTACCAATCATAAGTCTTTTCATAAAAACTCCTCCTGTTATTCTATTTAATAAATCAGCTATTTTATCTGCGCCGACACAAGGCTTTCCCCACAGTAGATTTTTCTAAGCTTTGGTTTCTCAATTTTTCCGGTAGGATTTCTTGGAACCTCTGTAAATATGATTTTTCTTGGTCTCTTATATTTTGGAAGTGCCTTGCAGAATGCATTCATTTCTTCTTCGCTGCACTGGGCATCCTCTTTAAGTTCTATGATGGCAGCTGCAATTTCACCAAGTCTCTGGTCAGGAAGTCCGATAACTGCAACATCTTTAACCTTGGTATTTGTTCTTATAAAGTCTTCAATCTGAACAGGGTAAAGGTTTTCACCGCCTGAAATAATAACATCTTTCTTTCTGTCAACAAGATATATAAAGCCATCTTCATCCATTTCAGCCATATCACCGGTGAAAAGCCATCCGTCGGCTAAAACTTCATTTGTTGATTTTTCGTCGTTGTAATAGCAGGTCATAACACCGGGTCCTTTAACAGCAAGTTCTCCAACCTCGCCCTTTTTTACTTCCTGTCTGTTTTCATCAACAATTTTAACTTCCCAGCCAAAGCCTGCTTTTCCGATAGCTCCAACCTTGTGTTCATTTTCTATTCCAAGGTGAACGCATCCAGGTCCAATAGATTCGCTGAGACCGTAGTTTGTATCATACTGATGATTTGGGAAGACTTTTTTCCATCGCTTAATCAAGCTTGGAGGAACAGGCTGTGCACCAATGTGCATAAGTCTCCATTTTGAAAGGTCATAATCCTTAAGGTCGATTTCTCCGCTTTCAATTGCATCTAAAATATCCTGTGCCCACGGAACCAAAAGCCACACAATACTGCAGCTTTCCTCGGAGGCGGCCTTAATAATCCATTCAGGCTTAATACCCTTTAGTAAAACAGCCTTTGAGCCTGAATAAAGGCTTCCAAACCAATGCATTTTTGCCCCTGTATGATAGAGGGGAGGGATGCAAAGGAACACATCATCTCTTGTCTGTCCGTGGTGGTTTTGTTCTGTTTTTGCAGCGTGCAAAATACTTTCGTGATTATGAAGAATTGCTTTTGGAAATCCTGTTGTACCTGATGAAAAATAAATTGCTGCATTATCTTCTTCGGTCAGCTTAATATCAGGATTTTTACTTGAACAATATGTAACAAGCTTGTCATAGCTTTCAGCAAAAGTCGGACAATTCTTTCCAACATAGAACATTTGCTTGATTTTGGGAATTGAATCACAGATTTCTTCAACACGGCCTATAAACTCAGGACCAAAAATAAGTGCATCTGAATCCGAAAGGTCAAGACAATAGCGGATTTCATCGGATGTGTATCTGTAATTAAGAGGAACAGCAAGTGCTCCTGTTTTCAAAATACCAAAATAAATGGGAAGCCATTCAAGACAGTTCATAAGAAGAATTGAAACCTTATCTCCTTTTTTTATTCCTCTGGAAAGAAGAAGGTTTGCAAAACAGTTTGCTCTTTTGTTAAACTCTCCCCAGGTAATTTCCTGTCTTCCGCTTTCTTCGGGGTTTGGCTGAATAAGAGCATATTCCTTCCATGTCATTCTGGTTGTGTCTATTAAGCTGGGAGCAATTTCAACAAGAGATGTTTCATCTTTAAAATCTCTTGCATTTCTCTCAAGTAAATCAGTTATAACCATAAGTTAAACTCCTTTTATATATTTAAAAGTTTCATTGCGTTTTTATAATAAATTTTATCTTTTTCATCATTTGATAATCCTAAGAAATCAATCAGCTTCATTTCAAAGGACGGCTTGTGCCAGGGACAGTCAGAACCAAAAAGAATTTTATCAGTTCCATGCTTTTCTATAATTTTGACGGCTGATGGTTTTGGTATTGTTCCGTAACCAAAAGCTATGTCAAAATATACAGGAAGAGAGCAAAGCTCTTTTATAACCCCCTCGGAACAGCTTTGTCCGCCCCAGTGTGCTGCAACAACAGGAGACGAAAACCATTTAAGGGCATTCTTTATATTCTCAGGCATTGCGTGATAGGGTGGTGGATAGCCACAGTCAAATCCTGCATGGAATATAGTTATAAGCCCTAATTCAGAAATTTTTTTGTATATGGGCTTCATCTTTTCGTCATCAACATAAAAGCCTTGATATTCGGGATGAAATTTAACACCTTTTAAGCCTGCATCTTTTATCCTCTCCAGTTCATAAAGGGCATCAGGTGCATCAGGATGAACAGAACCAAATGCGACAAATCTTTCGTCCTTGTTTTGTTCTATAAGGAAGTCATTAACATTTTTTTGCTGATTGATGTTTGTGGCAATTCCAAGAACAACAGAAATATCTACTCCCGATTCATCCATAGCCTGTTTGAGCCCGCGGACTGTTCCGTCTGTATAAGGCTCAAGAGCAGAGGTGTGGCTTAAAATATCCATAGCTCTTGATGCAATTTTATCAGGAAATGCATGTGTGTGAAAATCAATAACCATAGAAAAGTCCTTTCAGTTTTAGTTGCCAAGTGATTCCTTTGATAAAACAGTAACAGGTGCATCATAGCACATAAAAATATCATCAATAGTTTCCGTTGATAGCTTTTTAGTGAATATACTGAATACAGGAACTATAACTAATCCGCCAAGCATTGCAATAACACCGCAGTTAATAGGTGATTGCATAATAACAGGGAACATCGGACGGAAAAGCATATTTAAAATCATAATGCCAGCCCCAAAAATAAAGCTAGCCCAAACGGAAGTTTTTGTAGCCTTTTTCCAGTATAATCCATAAAGGAAAGGTGCAAGAAAAGCTCCTGCAAGTGCACCCCAGGAAATACCCATCATATCAGCAATTGCACTTAGTTTATCCTTGTTTATAGCGATATATGCAGAGATTGCAACAAAAACAACAATAAGTATTCTCATTGTAAGTAATTGTTTTTTCTCATTCATGTCTTTTATAATATGACCTTTTAAAAGGTCAAGAGTGAGTGTTGAACTTGATGTTAAAACAAGAGATGAAAGGGTAGACATTGATGCAGAAAGCACCAATATAATAACAATTGCAATTAAAATATCAGGAAGACCTGAAAGCATAGTCGGTATAATTGAGTCAAATCCCCCTTCAATGGAGCCGTTTGGCAGGAATGTAAGATTATCCGTAAAAAGTCTGCCGAAACCGCCGAGGAAATAACAACCTCCTGCAACGATAGTTGCAAATACAGTTGAAATAATTGTGCCCTTGTTTATATCTTTTTCGCTTTTTATAGCATAGAATTTTTGAACCATCTGTGGAAGTCCCCAGGTGCCGAGAGATGTTAATATAACAACAAACAAAAGTCCAAGAGGGTCAGGCCCGAAGAAGGAATTGAATACCCCCGGAGCAAGACCATCTGCTTCTATTCTTGCAAGGCCTTCAAGAGACTCTATAAATCCTCCGTTTTTTGAAAGAACTGCAAATATAACCATAACGATACCGATAAGCATAATTATACCTTGGATAAAGTCATTTATAGCAGTTGCCATATATCCTCCGGCAATAACATAAATGCCGGTGAGAATTGCCATTATTATAACACAAACGGAATAATCAATGTTTGGAAATGCCATGGAGAAAAGTCTTGAAAGTCCGTTGTAAAGAGATGCGGTGTATGGTATTAAAAACACAAATACGATAATAGCTGCGGCAATTTTAAGTGACGGGCTTAAATATCTTTTTCCAAAAAATTCAGGCATAGTGGATGATTTTAAATGCTGAGACATAAGCCTTGTTCGTCTGCCTAAAACAACCCAGGCAAGCAGTGAACCTAAAAATGCATTACCAAGACCAATCCAGGTTGATGCAACGCCAAATTTCCATCCAAATTGTCCTGCATAACCTACGAATATTACTGCTGAAAAATATGATGTACCATATGCAAAGGCAGTAAGCCAGGGGCCAACATTTCTTCCGCCAAGAACAAAGCCTGAAACATCTGTAGCATTGCGACGACAGTAGATTCCTATACCAACGGTAACTGAGAAAAACACGATAAGTAATAAAATTTTGATAGCCATAATAAATATACTCCTTTTTTTGATATCAAAGGACGCGTTTTATTAGCCGACCGAATAAAATAAAAAACGCCCTCTGAATTTTAATCAGAGGGCGAGAAATATCCCGCGGTACCACCTCAGTTCACTGTCATCTCACGGTGACAGCCTTGTAAGTATCAGACAATACTTATGTGCTGTAACGGGCACTCCCGTAGTAGCCTACTTAAAATAAAATTTTGTTCGGTACTCTGCTCGCAGAATGTATTCAAAATGCATCCATTTCTGTCTCGCACCAAACGACAGCTCTCTCAAAACTTCACACATTTTTACTATTTTCCGGTCATGGCATTTATTATACTAAAAATAATATCACAGCTTAGTCCTTGTGTCAAGAACTTTTTTGTATTTTCTTAGTAATTTTTAGCAGTTTTAATCTATTATCATATTAGCATCTGTATCAAAGATATTATCAAGCCACTCTGTTGCAAGATTTATCCATTTTGCAGCATGAGGATCTAAAAGTTCTCTGATATCTGTTTCTTTGTCTACGGTTGAAAGTCCGTGAGTGCCTTTTGTAAATATATGCATTTCAAAAGGTATGTCATTTTTCTTAAGTGCATTTGCAAACAAAAGTGAATTTTCAACGGGGACAGCATTATCTTCCATAGTGTGCCAGATAAATGTTGGAGGAGTATCCTTTGAAACTCTGTTTTCAAGAGATAAATATTCAAGCATTTCTTTATCATCTTTTCTGTCTCCAAGAAGATTGTTAAAAGAACCTCTGTGTGCCTTTTCTCCGCTTGAAATAACGGGGTATGAAAGGATTAATGCATTTGGCTTGTTTGATTTGTCAGCACATTTAATCGACTCTTCTGAATTCCAGAGTGTGCCGATGCTTGCTGTAAGATGTCCCCCGGCAGAAAAACCGCAAACTGCAATTTTATCAGGATCAACATTCCATTTTTCTGCATTCTCTCTGATTAGTTTCAAACTATTTGAAACTTCTTCAAGAGCCGTTGGAAAAACACAAGGAGACACACTATAATTAATAACAAAGGCGTGATAGCCTGCAGCATTAAATCTTATTGCAATAGGTTCTGCTTCTATGGGGCTACAGAATGCATATCCGCCCCCCGGACAAATAAGAACAGCAGGGCGTTTTCTTGGTATTTCCGGTCTCAATGTTTCATCAAGCACATATGTAGTTAATGTCGGAATGAAACCGTTTTTATTTGGTTCTCTTAGGTTTATGGTTTCGAAATTCATTATTATATCTCCTATCTTTCGCTTATCGGTGTGTACGAACTTCTCTTAACAACATTTTTATAAGCAGGTCTTATTATTTTTCCGCCTGTCATAATTTCTTCGATTCTGTGGGCACACCAACCAACAATTCTTGCCATAGCAAATATTGGAGTATAAAGTTCTTCCGGAATGTTAAGCATCTGATAAATAAAGCCTGAATAAAAGTCAACATTTGCAGGCATAGGAGCGGTGATGCCCTTAACATTATAAAATGCTTCAGGAGCTTTTTCTTCAATCAGATTGTATAGATTAAATTCATCCATTCTGCCTGTTTCTCCGGCAAGCTTTCTTGCACATTCTTTTAAGATAACAGCCCTGGGGTCTGATAATGTGTAGATTGCATGGCCAATACCATAGATAAGACCTGACTTGTCTCCGGCTTCTTTTTTTAGTATTTTTTCAAGATAAGCAAGAACCTCTTTTTCGTCAGTCCAGTTTTTAACATTTTCTTCTATTTCTTTCATCTGGGTTAGAGTCTTTGCATTGGCACCGCCGTGTTTTGGTCCTTTTAATGAACCAATGGCTGCTGCAACAGAAGAATATGTATCGGTGTTGCTTGATGATAAAACCCTGATAGTAAAAGCAGAGTTATTACCACCACCATGTTCTGCGTGAAGCATCAAGCATAGGTCCAGAACCTCTGCTTCAAGCTTTGTGTATTTATGGTTTGCCCTTGTCATATAGAAGAAATTCTCAGCTATTGAAAGCTCCGGATTCGGGTTATGCAGAACAAGACTTTTATGGTCGTAGTAATGACATTTTGCAGCATATGCATATGCAATAAGTGTTGGAAAACGGGCAATAAGATTAAGACTCTGGCGAAGCAGGTCATCAAGTTCTATGCTGTCGGGATTTTTGGTGTCATATGAATAAAGTGCAAGAACACTTCTTGCAAGCTTGTTCATAATGTTATCACTGGGAGCCTTTAAAATCATATCCTCTGCAAAATTTTCAGGTAATGTTCGTTTTTTTGAAAGCATTGATGTGAATTTGTCGAGCTGTTCTCTGTTTGGTAGAAAACCAAATGTAAGAAGAAAAACAACTTCTTCAAAACCGTATCGGCCTTCTTTCTGGCAACTTCTGACAATGTCTTCAATGCTTATTCCGCGGTATCTCAGTGTTCCTTCAATGGGAGATTTTGCACCCTCATCAAGAACATATCCGTGAACCTCGCCAATAGCAGTAAGCCCTGCAAGAACACCTGTACCGTCAGGGTTTCTGAGTCCTCTTTTAACATTATATTCACCATAAAAATGGGAAGGAATATTTTCAAATGATTTGTTTTGATGTGTTATGTGCTGTATGTATTCTGTCAAAGATTCTCTCATAAGTTTGGGCACATCCTTTCTTAAAAGCTTTTATTTATTTCTTCAATTGCGGCCTGATATTTTTCAGGACCGATTGATTTGTTGATTATATCAAGCATAGCATTTGCGGAAATTCTCAAAGGAAGTCCAAGAATTCGGGCAAGGCGTTTTCTTTTTTCAGCACTGTCTGTTTTTCCGCTGAGTCCGTCGCTGAAAAATCTTGCTTTGTCAATTTGAATAAGGTGTTCTGCATTCCTTTGAACGGAAGCTTTTTTCAGAATATCAGAAAGAGTATCATCTGATATTCCCTCAACACCTAAAAGTCCTTCCTTTCCGGGGACTTGCTTTCTTTTTTCCTTTCCTTCAATTGTTGGGATATAGGCATTAACTATTCTTCCTTTTTCTCCAATGCATTGTCTAAGGTAATTTCTGATTCTGAACCCCGCAGAATCAGAGTCGGTGAGAATAATTATTCCTTTTTCTATTGCACAGGATTTTAAAAATTGTATCAGTGATTTGTTTTTGTATAAGGAAAATCCTCCCGTGCACACAATAGGGGCATCGGTGATTTTTTTTAACTTTTCCTTATCAAATTTTCCTTCAACAACAATTGTTTCTTCTATGTGAAGCATTTAATCACCAACTGAAATATAGTATTAATTGACTATTATACCAAATATCAGGACAGGTGTCAATAGATTGAAAACTGAAAACAAAGGGATTTTGGTATAAATTTTATTTCCTTGAAAAAAATAAAAACAAAAAAGGAGAAAAACATTGGAGATAATTAAAAGATACCGAAAAGAAGCTATCATAGGGTTTGCAAGTGGGATACTGAACGGAATGTTTGGAAGTGGAGCGGGGACAGTTGTTGTTTTTGCTATGGAAAGATTTTTGAAAACAGATGCTAAGAAAACTCATTCAAGTGCTGTTTTGATAATCCTTATTATGTCTTTGGTCAGTGCCTGTTTTTATGTGTCAAACGGTTATTTTGATTTAAAATTATGGCTGGGTGCAGTAACAGGTGGTGTCCTTGGCGGAATTTTGGGGGCGAAAGTTCTTTCCAAAATAAAAACAAAGTGGCTGAAGCTTATTTTTTCTTTTTTCGTTTTATGGGCAGCATATAAAATGATTTTTTAGGAGAACGGGATATGATAATAACAATTATTGCAGGAATTATAAGCGGTATTATAAGTGGAATGGGCATAGGTGGAGGAGCAATTTTAATCCCCGCACTTTTGCTTATATCAGACATTTCTCAAAAAACCGCACAGGGGATAAATCTTGTTTATTTTATTCCCACTGCCATTTTTGCATTGATAATACACCTGAAAAATAAAAGCGTAGAGATAAAAACAGCACTTATCATAGGGGGCTTTGGTGCTTTTGGGGTGGTGCTTGGATTTATGATTGCAAACAGCATTGAAGATATGTTTCTTAGAAGAATTTTTGGTATATTTTTGGCATTCATAGGCTTTTATGAAATATATAATATATTAAAAGAAACAATTTTCACAAAAAAATAATCACG
>JAZNFO010000015.1:0-5220 GCA_045575975.1 Clostridia bacterium
TATCCAGGCTGCCGATAAAGAAAACGATTCACCGGCACAGCATTACTTAGATGTAATGGGTGGTGGACACTTTGCAAATGTTCCGGAATTGGTTGAAAAATTGGTTTGTGACGGACCGATTGCAATCAACTGGTTAGATAAGCTTGGTGTGTTATTTGACAAAGATGAAGACGGAAGAATGGTTACCACACATGGTGGTGGTACTTCCCGCAAGAGAATGCACGCAGCAGCTGACTACTCAGGTGCAGAAATTATGAGAACTCTTCGTGATGAGGTTTTAAACCGCAATATTCCTGTTGTTGATTTCACATCTGCAATTGAACTTATTCTTGATGAGAATGGCAATGCAGCAGGTGCTGTACTTATGAATATGGAAACAAAGGAGCTTCTTGTTGCAAAGGCTAAAACAGTTATTATTGCAACAGGCGGTGCAGGTCGTATGCACTATCAGGGCTTCCCCACATCAAATCATTATGGAGCAACTGCGGATGGTCTTGTTCTTGGATATCGTGCAGGGGCAAAACTTCTTTATGCAGAAACACTTCAATATCATCCAACAGGTGTTGCTTATCCGGAACAGATTTTTGGTGCTTTGGTTACAGAAAAGGTTCGTTCACTTGGTGCAAAGCTTGTAAATGAAAATGGCGAAGTGTTTATGCATCCACTTGAAACCCGAGATGTTTCTGCGGCATCTATTATCCGTGAATGTTCTGAAAGAGACAACGGTGTTGATACTGGAAATGGTAAGGGTGTATGGCTTGATACTCCTATGATTGAGAAAATCGGCGGTGAGGGTACTATTATGAAGAGAATTCCTGCTATGTGGAGAATGTTCGAGAAATACGGTATTGATATCCGCAAGGAACCGATTCTTGTTTACCCAACACTTCACTATCAGAATGGTGGACTTGATATTGAGGAAAACTGTATGACAACAAATGTTGAAAATTTATTTGTTGCAGGTGAAGCCGTTGGCGGAATTCACGGCAAAAATAGACTTATGGGTAACTCACTTCTTGATATTATAGTATTTGGCAGAAGTGCAGGTAAAAATGCAGCTGCTAAAGCTAAGGATGTTAAGTCAGGTAAGCTTTCGCTTTCACATATTGAAAAGTTTGAAAAAGAAATCAAGGATGCAGGTATAGAAACAGAAACAGTTTCTCCTAAGCTTTTACCTGATTACACAAGAAAAAGATAAGAGGAGAGTTTTGTGATATGAGTTTATTTGGTGGAGTTGTGCCTGTAACAGGTATAACATTCCTAGTGTTTTGTATAATGACAATTTTAGCTTTAGGTTATGCTTTGGGAAGAATAACGATTAAAGGCGTATCTCTAGGCTCAGCAGGTGTATTTATTGCAGCTTTGATTTTTGGTTGTTTGTTTTATGATAATCTGGAAAGTCAGCTTCCTGATTACACAACAAATGCTTTAAAAATTGTTGAAAACCTGGGACTTATTCTCTTTGTTTCATCAGTTGGCTTTATTGCCGGTCCTAAATTTTTCAGTAATATGAAGAAAAACTTCACATCATATGTATTGTTGGGACTTGTTATCATTATAACAGGAGCAATTGTTGCAGTTGGATGCGTATTTGTGGGTAAGTTAATGGGCGAAACTGATATGGAAAGACTTTCTGCTATTGTGTCAGGGTTGTTTGCCGGTGCATTAACATCAACTCCTGCTTTTTCTGCTGCTAAAGCATCGGTTGCGACTCCGGAACTTGAACAACTTGTCTCTGTTGGATATGGTATTGCTTATATATTTGGGGTTATAGGTGTTGTTCTTTTTGTTCAGTTAATTCCCAAATTATTAAAGGTTAATATGGATGAAGAACGCGAAAAACTTGTTGCTGCTGAAACTGCTACAGTAACTAAAAAGTCAGCAGACAAACTGATTGAGCTTGATGATTTTGGTATTGCACCGTTTGCTATTGCTGCAGTAATTGGGATATTCATCGGTATGATAAAAATCCCCCTTTCCGGCAAAGGTCTTGACGGAACAACATTTTCATTAACAACAACAGGCGGATGTCTTTTAGCATCACTTGTTTTTGGACACTTTGGTAGAATAGGTAAAGTTAATATTATGCCTTCTATAACAACCCTTAAGGTGTTCAGGGAGTTAGGTCTTGTTTTATTCCTTGTGGGAGCAGGTATCTCAGGTGGTGCGAGATTTGTCCAGGAATTTAAAATAGACTATTTTGTATATGGTATAATAATGACAATTTTGCCAATGATTGTTGGATTTATCTTTGCAAAATATATTCTTAAAATAAGTATTTTAAATATTCTCGGTTCTATTACCGGTGGTATGACAAGTACACCGGCTCTTGGAACACTTATTCATGTTGCAGGAACAGAAGATGTTGCTGCGGCTTATGCTGCTACTTATCCAATTGCACTTGTTGCGGTTGTATTTGCAGCCCAGTTTATAATAATTTTATTTTAATTTTTGAAAGGAGCTTATTATGGCTACATTAGATTTAAGCAAATATGGTATTATTGATGCGAAAGAAATTATTCACAATCCTTCATACGAAGAATTGTTCGCAGCAGAAACTGATCCTTCACTTGAAGGTTTCGAAAGAGGTCAGGAAACTGAACTTGGTGCGGTTAATGTTATGACAGGTATTTATACAGGTCGTTCACCTAAGGACAAGTTTATTGTTATGGATGAAAATTCAAAAGACACTGTTTGGTGGACATCTGATGAATTTAAAAATGATAATCACCCATGCAGTGAAGAAACATGGAAAGTGCTTAAGGAGTTAGCTGTTAAACAGCTTTCCGGCAAGAAACTTTATGTTGTTGATGTATTCTGCGGAGCAAATGAAGATTCAAGAATGTCAATCAGATTTATTATGGAAGTTGCTTGGCAGGCTCACTTTGTAAAGAATATGTTCATAACTCCATCAGCTGAAGAACTAGAAAAATTTGAACCTGATTTTGTATGCTATAATGCATCAAAAGCAAAGGTTGAAAATTATAAAGAATTGGGTCTTAATTCAGAAACTGCAGCAGTATTTAACATCACTTCACGCGAACAGGTTATTTTAAACACTTGGTATGGCGGTGAGATGAAAAAGGGTATGTTCTCAATGATGAACTACTTCTTACCTTTAAATGGAATGGCTTCAATGCATTGTTCAGCAAATACTGATATGAACGGAGAAAACACAGCATTGTTCTTTGGACTTTCAGGTACAGGTAAAACAACACTTTCAACAGATCCGAAAAGACTTTTAATCGGTGATGATGAACACGGTTGGGACGACAAGGGCGTGTTTAACTTTGAAGGCGGTTGTTATGCTAAGGTTATCAACCTTGATAAAGAATCAGAACCTGATATTTATAAAGCTATAAAGCGTAATGCTCTTTTGGAAAATGTTACTGTTGATAAAAATGGTGTTTTAGATTTTGCAGACGATTCTGTAACAGAAAACACTCGTGTTTCTTACCCAATAGATCACATTGAAAAAATTGTTCGCCCTGTATCTGCAGCTCCTGATGCTAAAAATGTAATATTCCTTTCAGCTGATGCATTTGGCGTGTTACCTCCTGTTTCAATTTTAACTCCTGAACAGGCTAAATATTATTTCTTATCAGGATTCACCTCAAAGCTTGCAGGAACAGAGAGAGGTATTACAGAGCCAACACCAACATTCTCAGCTTGTTTTGGTCAGGCATTTTTGGAGCTTCATCCAACAAAATATGCAGAAGAACTTGTTAAGAAAATGGAAAAGAGCGGTGCTAAAGCATATCTTGTTAACACAGGTTGGAATGGAACTGGTAAGCGCATTTCAATTAAGGATACAAGAGGCATTATTGACGCTATCTTAGATGGTTCAATCCTAAAGGCTGAAACAAAAGAAATTCCATATTTCAATCTTGCAGTTCCAACAGCTCTTCCGGGAGTTGATTCAGGTATCTTAGATCCTCGTGACACATATGAAAATGCATCTGTTTGGGACGAAAAGGCAAAAGACCTTGCTACCAGATTTGTTAAAAACTTTGACAAATATACAGGAAACGAAGCAGGAAAAGCATTAGTAAGTGCTGGCCCTAGTCTGTAATTCTTTGGCTATAATAAAATCACAAAATGCGTAAAATCTAAATTAGGATTTTACGCATTTTTTTAAGTCTAAAATTGACTATTACTGTAATATGTGCTAAAATAATTAAAATACTGAAGAAAAATAAAAAGGAGATTTAATATGGTTGGAATTATTGGTGCAATGACTGTTGAAGTGGAACAGATATATAGCTTGATGACTGATAAAAAGGAAGAAAAAATCAGCGGTATCAACTTTGTGAGAGGCTTATTTTTCGGTAAGGAAATTGTTGCGGCAGTATCAGGTGTTGGAAAGGTTAATGCTGCGGTTTGTACAGAAATAATGATTTTAAAATATTCTCCTGAATATATTATTAACACAGGTGTGGGCGGAGGTCTTGCAGACGGTCTTAAAATTGGTGAAATAGCACTTTCCTGCTGCACGGTTGAACACGATATGGATACAACCCCACTTGGCGAACCAAAGGGTTATATATCAGGGATAGACAGAGTTAAAGTGAAGGCTGATGAAGTATTACTGGAAAAATTCAAAGCTGTTCTCTCGAAGCTTGGTTTAAATTTTGTTGTGGGACCCATTGCATCAGGAGACCAGTTTATAAATTCTCCTGAAGTAAAAAACAGAATTAAGGATGAATTTGGTGCTGTTTGTTGCGAAATGGAAGGAGCGAGCATTGGCCATGTATGCGCAATGAACAATGTTCCTTTTGTTGTTATTAGAGCAATATCAGACAGTGCAGATGATAATTCTCATATCAGTTTTCCCGAATTTGTAAAATCTGCAACTGATACATCAATTAAAACTCTTTCAGAATATTTTAATAATTATGCTTAAATCTATGGAGAAAAGACTTTATTTTGCCCCTTTGGAGGGAATAACAACTTATACATACAGAAATACCCACAGAGAAATGTTTGAGGGTTGTGATGAATATTATGCCCCTTTTATAAGTCCCAGCGATTTAGACAGAGTTTCAAATAAGATAATAAGAGATATTTTGCCTGAGAATAATAAAGTTGATAACTTAAAGGTTCAGGTGCTTACAAATTGTACGGACTCTTTTTATCTTATTGCAGATAAGATAAAAGACCTTGGATATGATGAGATAAACCTTAATTTTGGTTGTCCGTCATCAACTGTTGTCAAAAAGG
>JAZNFO010000016.1:0-93923 GCA_045575975.1 Clostridia bacterium
GAAGAACAATTTATACATAAGGATGCTGTTCCTGCAATTATCCCAAGAGAGATTTGGGACAAGGTACAGGAGATTATACGAATAAATTCAGAGGGCAAAGTGAAATCGCAAAGCAATCAGACTTGTCACAGATATGCATCTCTCCTAAAATGTGGAGATTGCGAAAGCACATTCACAGCAAAAAGGCGAAAAACAAAAGGTAAGCCTGATAGAATTGAGTATGTGTGTAACGGTTATCACAGACACACTCATATGGTATGCTCCTCACACAGAATTAACGAATCGGTGCTTGATGAACAGATTTATAAGCAACTTGCCATAATGAGAGATGGACTCTCCAAATGCTCAAGACAAATCGAAAGTGATATACGGTCATGGATGTCACAGAAAAATAATGTAAGCAAGAGAATAAAAAGGCTTCAGGACAGTATAAATGCGACCGAGCTTGAGGTTGAACAAATACTTATGGAGAAAATCAAGGACAGGGATAATGCCGAAAGATATGAAAGAATGATAGAAAAGCGAAACAGAGAAATCGAAGGCTTCAAAAATGAGATTGCAAAGATAGAAAATATTGATAAAACTATCAAAGAGAGAAAAAAGGCAATGCTCGAAAATGCAAATCTGCTTGACAAAATATTAAGCGAAAAGGAACTGAGCCACACAAATCTGTGTCTGCTGTTAGAAAAAATTATAATCCACGAGGATGACTACGGACTCCGCCTTGAAATACGAATGAAAGCACCATTCCTCGAAAAGAGTTATACAGATGAAATTGGTATGATATACGAGGACGATTACGAGGAAGCAATGGTTGGATAACCCAAAGAATACGAGTGTTTCGTCCACAAAAAATGCTTGTAGATGACTCTACAAGCATTTTGGAATTAATAAAATAATTAATTAAACATCTCTAAAAAAAGATTTCTAAATGGTTTATCCAAGGTTGCACAAACTAATTTACTCCATGTAGAAATACTGATAGTGTTAGCTTCAACGCACCAGACCTTATAGTGTATAGAACTATACTTGTCAGCAGGAATTCCTGTGTTATTTATCGCACAAGAATATTTAGCACGATATGTTTCTATGTCGTATTGATTAACTGAAAAATCAATATGTGTAAATGCCTGACTCGATGGATAATATTTCGCATGAATAAATGTTGCTAAAATAATATCTTCTTTCATCTTTTCTGTGTTCCATAATTCTTCAATTTCAATATGATAGAACAGATTTCCGTTATCAGTATCAGGTTTAATTATCATAATAATTTTATGACCTGTTTCCGGATTGAAATGGACAATTATTTCTTTTTTTATAAGTTTATTTATATCAGCAAAGTTTACGGTAATACCAAAAAACTTTTGCGAATCATCAGTTGCAGTAGAAATCATATCCGAATAAGGAACTGCTAATTCTTCGTCACATCTCATATAAATATCCATATTTTCAATTTCATCAACCATAATCCGAAATGTATAAGGCATTATATCGGATGGATGCCCAATTGAAGGGTCAATAAAGATATTATATAGATAATATGAGTCATGTAAACGAAATCCCTGACGCATAAAAGCTATATCATTAACTAATGTTAACCCATATTTATTATGCGGCTTTTTAAGTTGTTCGTGTATTAAAATCTCATTTAAATCTTTTATAACATATGCTCGTTCATTGATAAGGACAAGAATTAGGGAATATATTGCATATTTTAACTCAATATCAAAGTAGTCGACTATTTTTTTGTTGTTAGACAAAACGCTCCACAGAAATGTGCCGCCAATCTCGGCATTTTGTTCAGCAAATTCAGGCTTTATATGTAAAAGCCTGAAACCGAGATACCAATTATCGCCATTATAACAATATTGTAAAAGTTCTTCTAAATCAGGTTCTCCACATTCAAAATATAACTTCACCGCAGTCTCTACCAAATTTGTCATAAAAACGGGGATACGCTCTGGTTCATCCGTAGCAAGAGTCCATGTTTGAAAAGGATAATATTTAAGATAGATATTCGGATAATTTATATGAATTATTCCACCATGTGGTGCTTTTTTCATTGAACGTAAATAATAATTAACTTGCCAAAACTCGTCTAAATTTATTATTTGCTCTATGTATGAAAGTAAATCAGCCTTGTTCATAACTACCTCTTGTCTTAAATAAAAAAATTATAAACTTAGTATATCATATTTTTAAAAATATGTCTAATTATATTTATGAAAAATGCTTGCGAGATAACTCTCACAAGCATTCTAAGTGGTGGTGCGGATGAAGGGACTTGAACCCCCACGATAAAATCACTAGATCCTAAGTCTAGCGCGTCTGCCAATTCCGCCACATCCGCATATTAAGTTTTTACCTCTTAATTTTTACACGGTAGAGATACACCGAGGAGGAGCATATCGCTTAATCCTCATATATGAAAACGGCCAAAACCGTAATCAACAATTAAATCACATACAGGACGGAACCTAAGTCTAGCGCGTCTGCCAATTCCGCCACGGGCGCAAATATGTCAGCTTTATAACCAACGAATAAGATTATATATTAAAATTCCTTAAATGTCAAGCTTTTTTATAAAAATATTTTAATGATGTGTTTAAAAAATGTTTTGTGGAACAATTAATATTAGTAGATATTGACTTTTGAAAATTACCGTGATAATATATGTCTATAAATGTCACTACTTATTAAGGGAGATTTAATATGAACATTATTATTGTTGGTTGCGGCAAAATTGGACAGACCCTTGCTGAGGAATTAATATACGAAGATGATATTAATATAACCGTAATTGATGTAAAGAACAATGTTATAAATGATATAACGGGAAACATAGATGTTATGGGCTTTGTAGGAAACGGAGCCAGCATAGATACTCTTATGCAGGCGGGTATAAAGGATACGGATATTCTTATTGCGGTTACAGGTTCTGACGAACTCAATCTTTTAACCTGTCTCATAGCAAAAAAAATAGGTAATTGCCAGACTATTGCAAGGGTGAGAAAGCCTGAATACAGCAAAGAACTTCATCTTTTCAAAGAGGACCTGGGACTTGCCATGATAATAAATCCTGAGCAAACGGCAGCCAGTGAGATTGCAAGGGCGTTAAGATTTCCGTCTGCTATACAGATTGATACTTTCGCAAAAGGTAGAATTGAAATACTAAAATTCAGAATTCCTCTTGGCTCTGTGCTTGACGGACTCAAAATTGCGGATATGTCGCAGAAAATAGATTCTGATGTTTTGGTGTGCGGTGTTGAAAGAGATAACGAGGTTTATATTCCCGGTGGTGATTTTGTATTAAAGTCGGGAGATTTTATAAGCATAGTATCAGGTGCAAACCATAGTCATGGTTCTGATTTCTTCAAAAAAATAAATGTGAACACAAACAGTGTTAAGGACTCTATTATTGTTGGAGGAGGGGCAACAGCCTTTTATCTTGCAAAGAGGCTTCTTGATACGGGCATAAAAGTTAAGATTATTGAACAAAAACCCGAAAGATGTGCAGAGCTTTGCGACCTTTTGCCAAAGGCAACAATTATAAATGCTGACGGTACAGACAACAGAGTTTTGCTTGAAGAGGGAATAGAGAGAGCGGAAAGCTTTGTTGCACTTACAAATATTGATGAAGAAAATATTCTTCTTTCTCTGTTTGCAAAAACCAAGACAAATGGAAAGCTTGTTACCAAAATAAACAGAATAGCTTATGACAATGTTATAGAGAACCTTGATTTGGACACAACAATATATCCAAAATATATTACGGCTGAATATATAGTTCGTTTTGTGAGAGCGAAAAACAATTCCATAAGCAGTGAAATAGAAACTCTTCATCATATCCTTGACGGAAAGGCAGAGGCTCTTGAATTTAAAATAAAGGAAAATTCACCGATTATAGGAACAACTCTTGAAAAGCTTCCTATAAAGAAAAACACCCTTATTGCTTGCGTTGTGAGAGGTAGAGAGCTTATATCTCCAAGAGGTAAGGATGTTATTATGGCCGGGGATACGGTTATAGTTGTTACAACAAATACAGGATACAGAGAAATAAATGATATTCTTGAGAAAAAGAAATAAACAAAAGGAAGACTTATATGAATTATAGAGTTATATTCAATGTACTTGGCTGGGTTCTTAATATTGAAGCGGTTTGTATGCTTTTGCCACTTATTTGTGCAGTTATTTATACAGAGCCTGAGTGGCAAGCTTTTGCCATTTGTATTGCCCTGTGCCTTTTGGTGGGTGCATTTTTAAGCTTTAAATCCCCTAAAAATAAGTCAATTTATGCAAGAGAAGGTTTTGTTATAGTTGCATTAAGCTGGATTATAATGAGTATTTTCGGTTCGTTGCCGTTTATATTTTCGGGGACAATTAAAAGCTTTTGTCAGGCTTTTTTTGAAACGGTTTCAGGTTTCACAACAACAGGGGCCTCTGTCCTTGCAGATGTGGAGTCTTTGCCAAAGTCCATTCTCTTTTGGAGAAGCTTCACCCATTGGATAGGCGGTATGGGAGTTTTGGTGTTTCTTGTGGCACTCCTGCCTCTTTCCGGCGGAAATAATATGCATCTCATAAAAGCAGAAAGCCCCGGGCCTGCTGTCAGTAAGCTTGTTCCCAAAGTTAGGTCTACTGCGAAAATCTTATATACCCTTTACATTGTGTTGACGGTTTTAGAGATTGTTCTTCTTATGTTTGGAAAAATGAATTTGTTTGAAGCTACGACAACTGCTTTCGGAACCGCGGGAACAGGTGGCTTTGGAATAAAAAATTCAAGCATAGGAGAATATTCTCCCTATATACAAAATGTTGTCACGGTATTTATGATAATATTTGGGGTGGATTTTTCATTCTATTATCTTTTGGCGGTAGTACATGATTTTAAATCCGCTTTCAAAATGGAAGAAGTAAGAGCATATTTAATTATTATAGCTGTTGCCATTGGTCTTATATGTATTAATTCAGCAGACAGATTTTTAAATATAGCCGAAAATATAAGACATTCTGCATTTCAGGTTGCATCTGTTATAACAACAACGGGTTACAGCACAACAGATTTTAACACATGGCCTGAATTTTCCAAAATGATATTGCTTCTTCTTATGTTCTTTGGAGCTTGTGCAGGAAGTACTGGCGGCGGTATTAAGGTTTCGAGAATAATTATTCTTGCCAAAAGCCTAGTAAAGGAAATAAAAATAGCCGCCCATCCAAGAACGGTTCACAAGATTACTCTTAATAAAAAGCCTATCGAACATGAAACTGTTCGTTCAGTTAACACTTTTATGGTTGCATATGTTATTATTTATGCACTATCAGTGCTCTTGATAAGCTTTGATAATCTAGATTTCACCACGAATTTCACTGCGGTTCTTGCAACGCTGAATAATATAGGCCCCGGACTTTCACAAGTTGGACCAACAGAGAATTTTTCAGTTTTCTCTCCATTTTCAACTTTAGTTTTAACTTTTGATATGCTTGTTGGAAGGCTTGAAATATTCCCGATGCTTGTGCTTTTTTCACCATATGCATGGAAGAAATAATAAAACGGTTGCCTTTGGCAACCGTTTATTTTTTTTATTCGGTTTCAATCAAACCATAATCCCCGTCTTTTCTGCGATAAACAATATTCGTTCCCAAGGTTTCGGGATTTGTGAAAATAAAGAAACTATGTCCAAGCATATTCATTTGAAGAACAGCTTCTTCGGCACTCATAGGCTTTGAAGAAAATTGCTTGTGTTTTATAATGTTGAATTCCTCAGAACTCTCTTCTGCTTCAATTTCCAAATCGGTAATCGGCTCATAATGTTCAAAGCCGCCTTCTTTAATTCTCTTTGCAAGTTTTGTTTTATTTTTGCGGATTTGTCTGTCAAGGTTTGACAAACATTCGTCTGCGGCATCCATTAAATCAAGAGCACTTGCCTCTGCACGGAGGAGAAATCCTTTGTAAAGAATGGTAAGCTCAATTGAAATAAACTTTTTAAGCTGTGATATAACGATTTTGCAATCGTTGTCTCCTTCAAAAAACTTTTCAATTTTTGAAATCTTTTTCAAAAGTTGTTCTTTTCTGTTGTCAGAAAGTTCAATTTTTTTGCATATAAGGTTGTATTTCATACTTGCACCCCCAAAAAAGTAGTTTTTTGTTGAATTTTAATAAATTAGAAAGCTATGATTTCTCTCCTCTTATTAGTATTATACAACAAATGCAAAAAATTTTCAAGTGTTTTTTTCATTTGATTGAAATGTCTTAAAATTTAACAGGTCTGTATATAAGATGAAGATAGTTTCCCTCAGGATCTTCGAAGAACATAAGTCCGTTTCCTTCTTCATTGATAGATGCTTCTGTCAATATTTTCGCACCGCTGTCCTTAACCTTTTTAACAGCCTCATCAAAATTATCAACACTGATTGCAATGTGACGAAGCCCTTTGGTTTCTCTTGTGTATTCGCTGCCGTCTTCTTTTGCTGTGCAGAATTCAATCATAGCACCGTCATCCGCTTTAACGAAATATGTTTTGTTTTTTTCGTCTGCAAAAACCTGTTTCCAGCCGAAAAGCTTTATGTACCAGTCTTTAAGAGTTTCCGAATTCTTTGAAAATATTCCGATATGTTCAATTCCTATCATTTTATCGCCCTCCAGTTTTTTCTTATATTATATCAAAAGAAATAACTGAAATCAATACCTGAAAAAAACATATATTGTCCGTTTTATAGGACAAGCGTTCTCTTATAATAAAGATGTAAACCAAACAAAAGGGGATGTTAAAATGAGAGTATTAAGAAAAATTTCTGATTTAGTAAAATTTATAGGTATAATTATTCTGATGGGAACAGCAGGTGCAAGTGACCTTGGGGATATGGGTGTGGGAGAAACTATAAGCTGTATTTTTCTCAGTTTTTCCATATTGTCTTTTGGTGGAGTATTGAAAGAATTATCAAACATAAAAATCAGGAAAATAAGAAGCTCTGCAGTGTGTAAAATAAAGAAATTTCCAAAGCGGGAAGATGCTATGCTCCAGTATAAAAAGGCAATGTAGCAACAGTGTTAATTAGTGAAAATTTTACTTGACATAAAATTAAAGTTTGTTATACTATTATTAAGGAAATAAATTTTTGAATGTAAAATATCTTTTTTGAAAAGGATGGTTAAATATAATGGATGAGGCTAAGAAAAAGGCACTTGACAATGTGTTTGGACAAATAGAAAAACAATTTGGACAAGGGGCGGTTATGCGTCTTGGAGATAAACCTAATGTTAAGGTTGAGGCAATTCCAACAGGTTCGCTTTCTCTTGATATTGCCCTTGGAATAGGCGGTGTGCCGAGAGGTCGAATTATTGAAATATACGGTCCTGAATCATCAGGTAAAACAACTGTTGCCCTTCATATAGCAGCAGAAGTTCAAAAGCTTGGGGGCGAGGCGGCATTTATTGATGCAGAGCATGCCTTAGACCCGGTTTATGCAGAGAATCTTGGTGTTAGAATTGATGACTTGATTGTTTCTCAGCCGGACACAGGCGACCAGGCTCTTGAAATAACAGAACAGCTTGTAAGAAGCGGTGCTATTGATATAATTATTATAGACAGTGTTGCAGCTTTAGTTCCAAAGCAGGAGATTGAGGGATATATGGGTGAAGCTCATGTGGGACTTCAGGCAAGACTTATGTCTCAGGCTTTAAGAAAGCTTGCAGGTATAATAAGCAAATCAAACACAACAGCAATTTTTATAAATCAGTTGAGAGAAAAGGTTGGGGTTATGTTTGGAAATCCAGAAACAACTGCAGGCGGTCGTGCACTTAAATATTATGCATCAGTTCGTCTTGATGTAAGAAGAATAGAGGCTGTAAAAGGCGATGACGGTGTTACCGGCAACAGAACAAGAGTTAAAATTGTTAAAAATAAGGTTGCCCCTCCGTTTAAAGAAGCAGAATTTGATATTGTATTCGGTGAAGGCATTTCAAAAGAAGGCAATATAATTGATGTGGGCGTTGATTATGATGTAATAAAGAAATCAGGTTCATGGTTCTCATATAATGATGAAAAGCTTGGACAGGGAAGGGAAGCTGTTAAGGCTCTTCTCAGAGAAGACGAAGCATTAAGAGATGAAATTGAAGCAAAGGTAAGAGCGGCAGCAGGTCTTGATAAAGACGAAGAAGGCGCTCCAAGCTTCGGGGATTCAACTCCTGTTCCAAAGCCTGGAAAGAAAAAATAAAATATGCATATGGATTATGAAAAGTGTAAGAAATATGCCTTGAATCTTGTGAACACCAGAATGTACACCTGCTCGGAGATTAATGAAAGACTTTTAAGAAAAGGTGCGGATGAGGAAAATGCCGAAAGAGTTGTGACAGAGCTTATAACTCTTGGAATTCTTGATGACAGAAAGTATGCGGAATATTATATTGAGGATGCGGTCAGGGCAAATAAAGGGGTTTACAGAATAAAGCAGGAACTTTATAAAAAAGGAATAGCATCAGCTTTGATTGACGAATTTACAAAAGGTCAGTCAGCGGATGTTTTTTCTGCTCTTTTAGAATATGCAAGATATAAGTTTGGAGAAGGATGCGAATATTCATATAAAGAATATTCAAATATAAAGGCACATCTTGCGAGGCGGGGTTATTCCTATGGTGAGATAGAAAAGTGCCTTGAAGAACTTGAAATAACATACATCAGGGGTGAAGAATATTGAAAAAGGTTGCCATGGTTTCTCTCGGGTGTTCAAAAAACCTTGTGGATGCCGAGGAAATGCTTGGAATTATAAATAAAAGCGGCTTTGAATTTGTTGAAGATGAGTCAGAGGCAGATGCGATTATAGTTAATACCTGCGCATTTATTGATGATGCAAAGAAAGAGTCAATAGATTGTATTCTTGAAATGGCAGAATATAAAAAGCAGGATAAAAATAAGGCTTTGGTTGTAACGGGATGTCTTGCTCAGAGATATAAGGAAGAAATTTTAAGTGAAATGCCCGAAGTTGATGCTGTTGTGGGCACAAATAATTTTTATGATATTTCAAAAATTCTTAATGAGGTTTTTGAGAAAAAAGAAAAGAAAGTATATTGCAGTGATAATATATGTGAATTGCCAGAGCATATAGAAAGAGTCCTCACAACTCCTTCTTACACAGCTTTTTTAAAAATTGCAGAGGGTTGTGACAATCACTGTACATACTGTGTGATACCGTCTATAAGGGGTGCTTACAGAAGCAGAACTGTTGAAAGTATTGTAGCTGAAGCAAAAAAGCTTGCAGAGGGCGGAGTGAAAGAGCTTATCGTTATTGCTCAGGACACAACAAGATACGGAATGGATATATATGGCAGACAAGAACTTCCGCATCTTTTAAAGGAGCTTTGCAGAATTGACGGAATAAAATGGATCAGGCTTCATTATTGTTATCCCGAACTTGTTACAGATGAGATTATTGAAACAATCAGGAACGAAGAAAAAATCTGTAATTATATGGATATCCCCATCCAACATTGTAATAATGAAATTCTTAAGAAAATGGGAAGAAGAACCAGCAAGGAAGAGATTGTTTCTTTAATCAAAAAGTTAAGAGACAGAATTCCTGATATTATTATAAGAACTTCTCTGATTGCAGGATTTCCACAGGAAACAGAGGAGCAGGCGGAGGAACTTCGTGATTTTGTCAGCGAAATGAATTTCGACAGACTTGGAATATTTGCATATTCAAGGGAAGAAAACACTCCTGCTGCGAAACTTGATGGACAGATTGATGAAGAAGAAAAGCTTTGTCGCAGGGATGTTATTATGGTGGAGCAGGCGGCTGTTTCGGAGGAACTTAATAATAAAAAAATAGGCAAAACCTATGAGGTTTTGGTTGAGGGATATGATGCAATTATTAAGCTATACTACGGAAGAACTTATATGGATTCAGCAGAGGTTGACGGAAAGGTATTTTTTAAGTCTTCTGAGAAAATAAGTGAGGGAGACTTCGTTAATGTTTTAATAGACGAAGCTATGGAATATGACCTTTATGGGGAAAAATATAATATTTAAGGCAGGGATTGAATATGAATACACCAAATAAACTAACATTGTTCAGGGTAATTTTAGTTCCGTTTTTTATATGGTTTTTGTATATGGGGTGGAACATACTTTCGATTATAACTTTTGCAGTTGCATCTTATACAGATTATTTAGACGGACATCTTGCTAGAAAAAATGGCATTGTAACAACATTTGGAAAGCTTATGGACCCGCTTGCAGATAAAATTCTGACAATATCCGCACTTGTTTGCTTTTTGGAACTTGATGTAAGATTTCTTGGAGCATGGATGGTTGTTTTAATTATTGCAAGAGAGCTTATAGTAACAGGTATAAGACTAATTGCACTAAGTGAAAACAAGGTTATTGCAGCATCCTGGTGGGGAAAATCAAAAACAGTTTCACAGCTTGTTGCCATAATCTTAATGATGGTGGACAGAATTATGCCGCTTACGGTTTTTGGTATAGAAATAACAATGATAGCTATCTGGGTTATGGTTATTCTAACCGCTTATTCAGGCTATGACTATGTGAAAAAGAATTTTTCACTATTACAGTTCAAGTAGAAAATTGAAGAAAAATATTGACGGAGAGGATTATATATGCTATAGTTATATCCGTCAAATAAATGTTAAGGAGGTCTATATAATGGACACATTTGAAAGAGTTAAAGAAATATTAGTTGAGCAGCTTGATGTAGATGAAGCAAGTATTACTCTTGAAACATCAATCTTAAATGACCTTGAGGCAGATTCCCTTGATTTAGTTGAGGTTATTATGGCAATTGAAGAAGAGTTTGGCATAGAAGTTCCAGATGAGGAAGTAGAAAAGATTTCCACAGTTGGAGAGGCTATAAGCTTTATAAATGAATTAATTTAGTGAAAATTTAGATGCCTGCTATGGATTTATGCCACTGCAGGCTTTCTTCTAGTTTAAGAGGTGAGCTATAATTAATATAAATTACACATTTAAAAACAAAAAACTCCTGGATACTGCTCTTACTCATATATCTCTTGCCAAGGAGAAGAATGTAGAAAGCAATCAAAGGCTTGAATTTTTAGGTGACAGTATATTATCCTATGTAATTGCATCAAAGCTTTATGAGCTGCATCCTGAATACACCGAGGGAAACCTCACAGAGGCAAGAGCCTTTTTGGTATGCGAAAAAACACTGGCTCAGCTTGCAGATGAAATGAATATAGGCCCTGATATCAAATTCAGCAAAACGGAGATTGCCACAAACGGAAAGCATAAAGATTCTATTTTGGCAGATACTTTTGAAGCACTGATTGGTGCAATATACTTAGACAGCAACATAGAATGTGTGGGAAAATGGATTTTAGGGAAATTTCAGATGCGTATTGAAAATTTAAAGCTCTCCGAAATAATAAGCTATAAATCTGCACTGCAGAATTATATTCAGTCAAAGTATCACGATAAAAAAACCATAACATATAAAATGGTAGATAAAAAAGGGCCTGACCACAAGCCGACATTCAGGGTTGAAGTTCTGATAGATGAAAAGGTTGTGGGAAAAGGATGCGGAACAAGTTTGAAAACAGCGGAAAAAGAAGCTGCAAGATGTGCTTATGAAAGCATTGTCGGAAAGATATAATCAGTATGGAAGAAAGAAGAAAATATAACATTCCGATTTTTATTCCTCACCTTGGATGTCCCAATTCCTGTGCTTTTTGTAATCAGAAAAAAATAACGGGGCAGGAGACGGAAATAACTCCCGGTGAGGTGAGAGGTATAATTGAAAAAAGCCTTGCAACCATAAAAGAAAATTCAGGTGTTGAGGTTGCATTTTTCGGTGGAAGTTTCACAGGACTGAACAAGGAATTGCAGATTGAATTTTTGAGGGTTGCAAATGAATTTTTTCCAAATATAAACGGAATAAGACTATCGACAAGAGCAGACTATATAGACCAAGAGGAAATTAGTATATTAAAAAAATATAATGTAACAGCAGTTGAACTTGGGGTTCAAAGCACGGATGAAGATGTTTTAAGAAAAAACTTAAGAGGGCACAGCTTTTCCGTGGTAAAAAAAGCGGCAGAGCTTTTAAATAAAAACGGTTTTGAACTGGGGCTTCAGATGATGATAGGAATGTATGGCTCAGACTTTGAAAAGGATATAAAAACAGCAAAGGATATTATTTCACTGAAACCGAAAACAACAAGAATTTATCCAACTGTAATTTTAAAAGACACAAAGCTTGAAGAACTTTATAAAAAAGGTGAATATGTGCCATATACTATTGATGAGGCTGTAAGATGCGCAAAAGAAATCTGTCTTTTATTCGAAGAAAATAATGTCACAATTTTAAGAATGGGACTTCATTCATCGGAAGAGCTTGAAAAGGGTGCCATTGTTTCAGGCCCATATCATCCTGCGTTTGGTGAAATGGTTAAAAGCTTTATTATAAAGGACCGCATTGAAAAGGAAATTATAGATGCAGGACTCAGAAATTGTGATTTTAAGGTGAGAATTAATAAAAATGAATTATCTCAGCTTATGGGGCAAAAAAAGTCGAATTATAAGTATTTTATGGACAAGTATAATATAAAAATAGTACCTGAGATAAACTGAGGGGATAGTTATGGAAAAGATAGCAAGTTTTACTGTTGACCACAGATATATAAGAGAGGGTGTTTATATTTCCAGAATTGACGGGGATATAACAACCTACGATTTAAGAATGAGAAAACCAAACACAGGTGACCTGATGCAAAATAATGCTATTCATTCTTTTGAGCATATGCTTGCAACCTTTGCAAGAAACAGCGAGATAAAGGATGATATAGTCTATGTTGGACCAATGGGTTGCCAGACGGGTTTTTATCTTCTTGTGAGGAATGCAGATAATAAAAAAGTTATAGAAATTATTAAAAAGCTTTTAGAGGATATTTCTCTATATGAGGGAGAAATATTTGGGAAAAGTGAAATTGAATGTGGAAATTATAAGAATTTATCTTTGGATGCCGCAAAGAATGAAGCTTTGAATTATCTTGAAAAAATAAAGGATATAACTGAAAAGGATTTAATTTATCCTGAGGGAGAATAATTATGGATGATAAGAAAATTGAAAGAATAAACTATCTTGCAAGAAAATCAAGAGAGCAGGAACTTACGGAAGAAGAAAAAAAAGAACAGAAAAAGCTCCGCGAAGAATATATTCAGGCATTCAGAAAAAGCTTGAGAAGCCAGCTTGATAATATTGAAATTGTTGATTAGGCGGAGTATTTATGAAAGTTTTACTTGTGGCGTTAAATGCCAAGTATGTCCACACCAATATTGCAGTAAGATATCTTAAAAGGTATCTTAAAAAGGGCGGAGTGGATGCAGAATTTAGAGAATATACAATAAATGAGCCATTAGGCGAAACTCTTAGAAAACTGTATATGTCAGGAGCTGATGTATACGGTTTTTCCTGCTATATATGGAATATTGACAAGGTTTTGTATCTTGCAGAGAACCTGAAAATAATGAAACCTGACTGCAAAATTTTTCTTGGGGGGCCCGAGGTTTCCTTTGACGGGGAAGAAATAATCAAAAAGTATGAGTTTGTTGATGCTATCGTTTCGGGAGAGGGAGAAAAAGCAACTTTAAAATTATTAAAGGATATGGATTTTAATAAAAGTGTGGTTTATGACCGTTCCCTTATAAGCCTTGATGAACTTGAATTTCCCTATGAAGATGATGATCTGGTGGAGGTCTTAAAAGGGGAGAAGCTCCTTTATTACGAAACAACAAGAGGTTGTCCTTTTTCCTGTGCATATTGTTTATCTTCAATTACGGACGGAGTCAGATGTTTGTCTTTAGACAGAGTAAAAAAGGATATAAAAAAGATGACCGATGCCGGGGCGATAACCATTAAATTTGTGGACAGAACCTTCAATGCCGACAGAAAACGAGCACTTGAAATCTGGAAATATTGTGCAGCCCTTGAGGGGAACACGAAATTCCATTTTGAAATCGGAGCGGATTTGCTTGATGCAGAATGCATTGAGTTTTTGAAAACTGTTCCTGGGGAAAAGTTTTTATTTGAAATAGGTGTCCAGAGTACCAATGAAGAAACATTAAATTCGGTATGCAGAGAGTCAAACCTTGAAAAGCTGAAAGAAAATGTTAACATGCTCAGAGAAAAGGGAAATATCCACTTGCATCTTGACCTTATTGCAGGGCTTCCTTTTGAAAATTACGAAAGCTTTAAAAATTCTTTTAATGATGTGTTCTATCTTAACCCTCATGCTCTCCAGCTTGGTTTTTTGAAATTTTTGAAAGGCTCAGCATTAAGAAGAAGGGCAGAAGAGTTTGGGGCAAAATACTCTTCATCTGCACCCTATGAAATTTATTCAAACGATGTTTTATCTATAGAGGATGTTATAAAATTACATAGGGTTGAGGATGTTCTGGAGAGGTATTATAACTCGGAAAGATTTACAAATTCCATTTATTATGCGGCAGAGAGATTTTCATCGCCCTTTGATTTCTTTGAAAAATTATCTGATTTTTTTGAAGAAAAAGGCCTTATCAGCGGGGGAGTGAAAAGAATAACTTTATATAATCTTCTTTTTTCTTTTATGGAAGGAAATACAGATAAAGAGGAGCTTGAAAAATTCAGGACTCTCTTAAAAACGGACTTTGAGAAGTGGCATTCATCGGGGATTGGGACTCCTAAATGGTATCAGGAATAAATATATAAAAATAGGACCAGGCAGAATATATCCGGAAAACTTTTCATAAGATTTTATGAATAACTTTGAATGGAGTGTAGTCTTTATATGAAAAGGATATTTTCTGTATGTCTTTCTTTTTTAATTATTTTTTCAGGCATAGTATACGCAGAAACGGAAGATAAAAAAAGTTCTTCGCAGCTTGTTAATGCAAAATCTGCAATTTTAATGGAGGGATCAACGGGGAAGGTTCTTTATGACTATATGCCCGATGAAAAATGCCAGATTGCAAGTGTAACCAAAACAATGACAATGCTTATGATAATGGAGGCAATAGACAGCGGAAAAATAAACTATTCTGACAAAGTGACAACAAGTGAATATGCAGCATCTATGGGCGGCTCTCAGGTGTTTCTTGAGCCCGGTGAAGAAATGACGGTTGATGATATGCTGAAAGCGGTTTGTGTATCATCAGGAAATGATGCGGCAGTTGCAATGGCAGAACATATTGGCGGAAGCGAAGAGGCTTTTGTTGAAATGATGAACAACAGAGCAAAAGAGCTTGGGGCAAAAAACACTCATTTTATAAATTGTAACGGACTTGACGAAACAGACGACCATTACAGCACAGCGAGGGATATTGCAATTATTTCAGCTGAGCTTTTAAAACACGAAGATATAGAGAAATATACAAAAATCTGGATGGACACATTAAGAGACGGGAAATTCGGACTTTCAAACACCAATAAGCTTATAAGGTTTTATAAAGGGGCAAACGGAATAAAAACGGGAAGCACATCTGTTGCAAAATATTGTCTTTCTGCCTCTGCAAAAAGAGATAATATGCAGCTTATTGCAGTTGTGCTTGGCGCGCCCTCAACCCAGGAAAGATTTCAGGGTGCAACAAAACTTTTGGATTATGGCTTTGCCAATTTTTCAGTTGCAGACGGGAAGAAGCTTGCAGGCGGTATAGAGAAGATAAAGGTTGTGGGCGGCGAATCAGATTATGTTGAAGCAGAACCCAAAAGCAGCGGAAATATTGTGGTGAAAAAGGGAGAGGCAGAAAAAATTGAAGTTAAAAAAAGTCTTCAGGAAAATATAACTGCTCCAGTGAAAAAAGGGGATAAAGTCGGAGAGCTTGTTTATGTATTAAACGGGAAAGAAATCGGCAGACAAGATATTGTTGCAAAAAGCGATGTAAATAAAATCAAGGTGTATATGATGTATATAAAGATGCTTAAGAAATGGATGTTTATGTAATTTTAAAAAAGTGTTGACAAGTATATGAAAATGTGGTAAAATACATCCATTAATCATTTAAATTTAAACACTGTGATACGGAATAGTAAGCAAAAACTTTTGCCTTGAGAGAGATGTCGGGTGGTGCGAGACATTGGAGAACTTTTGCAGAACTCACCGTGGAGTGGTTGCTATGAAATTTCAAGTAGTGGCAAACGGGAACTCCCGTAACAGAGTTAAGATGTGTCGGCATCAAAGGTGCATCCCTTGTGGGTGAAGAAGAGTGGTACCGCGGAAACTGTTAATAGCGTTTTCGTCTCTTTGAAACAGCAGAGAGGCGAAAACGCTTTTTTGTTGATTCTTTAGATAAATTTAATTATGAAGGGAGTTTTCAAGAATGAAAAAAATCAATATCACAGATATTACTTTGAAAAAACTGTTAGAGGAGCGTGAAGTTTCACTGTTATTCCGTGAAAAGTCAGCTATTGCGAGCTGTGCAGATTTGATTGGCGTGGATGCTGTTGAGCTTCCTCCTGTGAAAAACCTTCGAGAGGATACAATTATTTATAAGACCATTGCTCAGAATGTTCAGAATGCAACACTTTCTATTCCTGTTGGGTTTAATAAAGAGGATATTTCATCAGTCTGGGAATGTGTTAAGGATGCAAAAAATCCCCGTCTGCGGATAGAGCTTCCTGTTTCAACTATCCAGATGGAATATACATATCATGTTAAGCAGGATAAAATGCTTTCTAAAATAGGCGAGCTTATAAAGGAAGCAAAAACATATTCAGATGATGTTGAATTTGTTGCTCTTGATGCAACAAGAGCGGATATAGATTTTCTTGTTTCTGCGGCAAAAGAGGCAGAAGCAAACGGAGCGGTGATAGTCACCCTTTGCGATAATGCGGGAGCATCAATTCCTGAGGAAATCGCATCTATGGTTAAAAAGATAAAAGAAGCTGTAAGTATAAAGATTTATGTTCAGGTTTCAGATAAGATAAATATGGGAGTTGCATCAGCTCTTGCGGCAATTAAAGAAGGGGCAGACGGCTTAAAGTGTGCTATGGCAGGGGAGGATGTTCTTCTTACCGGGGAAATTGCTGATGCTATAAGTGTATGTTCTGCACAGTTGGATGCAGAAACTAATCTTAATAACACAAAAATTCATACAAGCATAGATGACATGCTCAGTAGTATAAATCACGAAAGCTATAAAACAGAAAATGTTGTAAGTGAAAAGAAAAAGATTTTGCTTGACTCTGATGCATCATTATCTCAGGTGGCTCAGGCGGCAGAAATTCTAGGTTATGATCTTTCGGAAGCAGACCTTGGAAATGTTCATAGGAGCTTAATTCAGGTTTGTGATAAAAAGGGAGCGGTTGGTGCAAAAGAATTTGAAGCACTTATTGCAAGCTCTGCTATGCAGGCACCGTCAACATACCATTTTGAAACATATACAACAACAAGCTCTAATGTGGCAAGTTCAATGAGTCAGGTTACTCTCAAATGCAATGATGAAATTATTTGCGGTGTTGCAAGCGGTGACGGACCCATTGATTCTGTATTCCGTGCAATTGAACAGTGTGTGGGACACCACTACGAGGTTGATGATTTTCAGGTTCAGTCTGTAACAGAGGGTAAGGAAGCCTTAGGTTCTGCTCTTGTGAGACTTCGCAACAACGGAAAATTATATTCAGGAAACGGAACATCAACTGATATTGTTGCGGCAAGCATCAGAGCATATATCAATGCACTTAACAAAATAGTTTTTGAGGAGGCATAATATGAAGATAGTATTTTCAACAAAGAATGTGAGTCGGGCATCTTTTCTTGATACCTGTCGATATGCCTATGACTATGGTTTTGAGGGTTTTGAAATATATGATGCTTTAAAGGAGAGAGCAGGGCATCACGATAGTATTTTAAGAAGAGACCGCATTGCGGATGCAAAAAGAAAGCTTGTTAACAGAAATCTTTCTGTTTCTGCACTTCGTATGCCTGATAGTGTTGATAATGAAAATGTCACATCAGATATAGTGCTCAAATATGTAAATATGGCGGGAACATCGGGAATTTCGAATGTTATTGTTCATATCGATAATGTAATTTCATTTGATGTTTTGGATGAAAAGCTTTCTGATGCCATAAAGAAGGCGGAAAATACAGATGTCAACATTTTGTTTGAGACAGTTGGGGCATTGGCAAACACAGAAAAGGTTATCGATATAATAAACCACTTTTCATCAGCTGCAATAGGTGTTTCCTGGAATGTAAGAGGAACATATTTTGATGCAGGCGAAACCTCTGAAACAACCATTAAAACACTTGGTGCATATATAAAGTATGTCCGTCTTGGTGATATGAAAGATGGCAGAACAGTTTTAATCGGTGAAGGTGAACTTGATGTAGCAAAGCTCATAAATGCACTTTCATCCCTTAACTATGAGGGATATATCTGCGCCGCATGGAATGAAGAAATTAATGATGCAGATATTGTTTTAACTCACTTTGCCAACTATATTTCTCAGCTCAATCGTGAGAAGAAATCCTTTGACAAGGTGTACTATAACAGAGATAAGACCGGAACCTTCGTTTGGAAAAAGTATGATGTTATTGAAGCCACATTTTCGGATGTTTTGGACACTATGGTGGAAAACTATCCTGACCAGTATGCTTTTAAATATCCGACGCTTGATTACACAAGAACATACGAGCAGTTCCGCCGTGATGTTGATGAATGTGCGGCAGCACTTATATCTCTTGGAGTAAAAGCAGGAGACCATGTTGCAGTATGGGCGACAAATGTTCCTGAATGGTTTGTAACATTCTGGGCTACAACAAAAATCGGTGCTGTTTTGGTTACGGTTAATACCGCATATAAAATTCACGAAATCGAATATCTTTTAAAACAGTCCGATACACATACTCTGGTTATGATAGAGTATTGTAAGGATATAAACTATAAGGAAATTATTGAAGAACTTTGTCCTGAACTTGAAACTCTTGAGGCAGGAAAACCACTCTATTCAAAAAATCTTCCATTTCTTCGTAATGTTGTAACAGTAGGTTTTTCAATGCAGGGCTGTCTCACTTGGGATGATATGCTTTCCCGTTCATCTCTTATTCCAAGAGAAGAGGTGAGAAGAAGAGCGTCTCTTGTTAAGCCTGACGATGTTTGCAATATGCAATATACATCGGGAACAACAGGCTTCCCGAAAGGGGTTATGCTCACCCACAGAAATATTGTAAACAACGGAAAAACAATTGGCGACAGAATGGATTTATCAACTGCAGACAGAATGATGATTCAGGTGCCAATGTTCCATTGCTTTGGCATGGTGCTTTCTATGACATCTATGATGACACATGGCGGAACACTTTGTCCTATACCCTATTTTTCACCCAAATCATCACTTTCCTGTGTAAATGATGAAAAGATAACCTGCTTTAACGGTGTTCCCACAATGTTTATTGCAATGTTCAATCATCCTGATTTTGAAAAAACTGATTTTTCATATATGAGAACGGGAATTATGGCAGGGGCAAACTGTCCTGCAGATCTTATGCGCCGTGCAGCAGATGAAATGAATATGAAAGAAATTATCTCTGTTTATGGGCAGACAGAAGCATCACCCGGTTGTACAATGGGCGAAGTTAATGAGGATATTGACCACAGAGTTGAAACAGTAGGCAGTGCATTCCCCGGCGTTGAATGTAAGATTATTGACCCTGAAACAGGCGATGAGCTTCCTGACGGAGAAAGCGGAGAATTTGTTGCAAGAGGCTTTAATATAATGAAAGGCTATTATAAAATGCCGGAGGCAACTGCACAGGCAATTGATGAAGATGGATGGCTTCATTCAGGCGATATTTGTATGAGAACATCTGATGGATATTACAAAGTAACCGGAAGATTAAAGGATATGATTATCCGTGGCGGTGAAAACTTATATCCAAGAGAAATTGAAGAATTTTATCTCACAAATCCAAAGGTTCGTGATGTTCAGGTGGTTGGTGTTCCTGATGAGAGATACGGTGAAGAATGCTGTGCCTGGATAATTCTTCATAAGGGAGAAACATCTGATGAAAATGAAATGAGAGAATTTGGAAATTCTTATATTGCAAGACATAAGGTTCCAAGATATTTCTTGTTTGTAAATGAGTTCCCTATGAATGCAGCAGGTAAGATATTAAAGTATAAGATGCGTGACGAATCTGCAGAAAAATTAGGATTAAAAAAATAAATTAAAAAAACTCTTGACAATTTTAATTTGTTGGAGTATAATACAATACAAATTTGAATATCACAAAAAAACGACTGTGACGAGGACGGTCGGATTGTGAAGCCTTAAGAGAGTTGCCGGGTGGTGCGAGGCAATGGCAGAGCATTCCAGTGACTTATCACCTCTGAGTCGGAGGACCGAAAAGTAAAATGCTGAGTAGATTCCTTCCGTATTGCTGCGTTAAGGCAAAAGGCTTGATAGAGCTTGGTGAGTGACGGAAAAATGTTCCGTAATTTGAGTGGTACCGCGGGTTTACAACTCGTCTCAAAAGTTTTTTTGAGACGGGTTTTTTTGTTTTATTCATAGTTATGAAAGGAGACAAAACAATGGATTACAGTTTGAAAGAAGTAGCAGGCAGAATCAAAGACCTGCGCGAAGCAAAAGGCTATACACAGGAAGAGCTTGCAAAGCTTACGGGTGTATCGTTTGATGATTACAAGGTTTTAGAGATGGGCGAGACAGACTTCAGCTTCACCTTTATTTATAAATGTGCAAAAGCTTGCGGAGTTGAGGTTGTTGATATTCTTGAAGGAACAAGCACAACACTCACATCTTTTTCAATTACAAGAAAAGGTGAAGGGCTCAAGATATTAAAGAAACACGGTGTTGAGTATAATAACCTTGCTCCAAAATTCAAGGATAAGCTTGCAGAACCATTTCTTGTTAAATTCCCATATCTTGAGGATGAACAGAACGCTCCCATAAAGCTTAGCTCCCATAAAGGTCAGGAATTTGATGTTATTGTTAAGGGTTCACTCAAAGTTCAGGTTGGAAATCATGTAGATGTGCTCCACGAAGGAGACTCTATTTTCTATAACAGCACAATTCCCCATGGAATGATAGCGGCTTCAGAGGGTGGTTGCGAATTTCACGCAGTTGTTCTTAATCCTCAGGACGGTCAGGTTAGCGAAGAATACCCTGAGGCACCGATGATTGCTGCAAAGGCATTAGCTAAAAAGAGAAAGTCGGAAACAGTTGCAGATAAATTTATTGAGTCATCTTATGATGAAAACGGCGTATTCAACGGAATTAAATTCAAGAACGCAGATTCATTCAACTTTGCATTTGACTGTGTGGATGCTATTGCCGAAAAGAACCCCGACAAACTTGCAATGATGTGGGTTGCAAATGACAAGACAGACCGCAGATTTACATTCAGCGATATGAAAAAATATTCTGCAAAAACTGCAAACTACTTTGAATCGCTCGGCATCAAAAAGGGAGATACAGTAATGCTTGTATTAAAGCGCCATTACCAGTTCTGGTTCTGTATGCTTGCACTTCATAAAATCGGTGCTATCGCAATCCCTGCAACTAATCAGCTTGTAGAACACGACTTTGATTACAGATACAAAGCAGCAAGAGTAAAAGCTGTTGTATGTACTGCTGACGGTGAAGTATCTGTTGAAGCAGAAAAAGCTGCAGCAAACTATCCCGGCATGGTTAAGGTATTAGTTGGCGGAAAGAAAGAAGGCTGGCACGATTTCAATGTTGAAATGGAACGCTTTAGCACACACTTTGACCGCACAGAAAACACACCTTGCGGTAACGATCCGATGCTGATGCTCTTCACATCAGGAACAACGGGATATCCGAGAATTGCAACACATTCATATAAATATGCTCTCGGTCATTATCCAACAGCAAAGCATTGGCATAATGTAAATCCTGACGGACTTCACTTCACAATCTCTGATACAGGTTGGGGTAAAGCTCTTTGGGGTAAACTCTACGGACAATGGCTCTGCGAAGCAGCACAATTTACCTATGACTTTGACCGCTTCCATTCGGAAGATATCTTACCGATGTTTGCGAAATACCATATCACAACATTCTGTGCACCACCTACCATGTATCGCTTCTTCATCAAAGAAGATTTGTCAAAATATGACCTTTCTTCTATCGAGTATGCTACAACCGCAGGTGAGGCGCTCAATCCCGAAGTGTTCAATCAGTTTAAGAAAGCAACAGGTCTTACCATTATGGAAGGCTTTGGTCAGACCGAAACAACACTTTCTATCGCAAACTTTGTGGGTTCTACACCGAAAATTGGTTCAATGGGCAGACCAAGTCCTCTTTACGATGTTGTTGTGCTTGATCCTGATGGCAACGAATGTAAAACCGGTGACACAGGTGAAATCTGTATCCGTGTTAAAGATGATATCCCTTGCGGTCTCTTTATCGGTTATTACCTTGACGAAGAAAAGACAAATGAAGTATGGCACGACGGATATTATCATACAGGCGACCAGGCAACCATGGATGAAGACGGATACCTTTGGTATGTAGGCAGAATTGATGATGTTATCAAATCATCAGGCTACCGTATCGGACCTTTCGAAATCGAAAGTGTTATCATGGAGCTTCCTTATGTTCTTGAATGTGCTATTACTCCTGTTCCTGACGAGGTCCGCGGACAGATAGTTAAGGCAACTATTGTTCTTGTAAAAGGTCATGAGGGCACAGACGAACTCAAAAAAGAAATTCAAGAATATGTTAAAACACATACTGCTCCTTACAAATATCCGAGAATCGTTGAATTTGTGGATGAACTTCCAAAAACAATCAGCGGTAAAGTAAGACGAGTTGAAATCCGTAAGAATGATATGGAAAAAATGATTAAATAAGAATAAAGAGTCAGGAGTATTTTCCTGACTCTTTATTCTTCAAAGCCTAATAAGTATTCAGAAGGATATGACGGAGAAAAAGTAAATGTTTTTCACAGGTGGCACACTATTGAAAAATAATCTATAAAAGGAAGGATTTTTCCCTTTCTTTTTTGTATGGTATTTTATATAAATATTTAAAAAGCTATTGAAAAATATTTTCAGATATGATATAATGCAAATATAAAATTTGATTTCAAAATGAAAAATTCTTTCATTTTGAAAAACGGAGGAAAATTTATGGAGAGAAAAATTGGTAACACAACTTTCAAAACCGTGAAAAATGAGTGGACAGTATATTTCGATATGGCAATGGCTATGCTTGATGTAATCAAGAGAAATAACGAAATGAACAAAAATACTGTTATGATAGTGCCCGTTGGACCAACAGACCAGTATCCGATTTTGGCGGAAATGATAAACAAGTTTAATATTTCCCTTAAGAATGTTCATTTTTTCAATATGGATGAATATATGATTTCACCAACTGAAAGCATTGATCCCGATCATCCTATGAGCTTTCATAAGAGAATGGAAACAGAGTTTTACAGTTTAGTAAGAGAAGACCTTGTTATGCCAAAGGAACAGAGACATTTTCCAGAGCCGGGCAAGGAAGCAGAATACGACAAGCTTATTGAAGAGCTTGGAGGAGTTGACGCTTGCTTTGGCGGTCTTGGAATAAACGGACATATTGCATTTAATGAACCACCTGAAGCAGGGGAAAATATTTCTGCAGAAGAATTTGGTAACTTAGGAACAAGAGTTCTTCCAATAAGCAGAGAAACAAAAACGATTAATGCTTACGGTTACCAGAGAGGCGACCTTAGAGGAATGCCTGAGTGGTGTATAACAATAGGTATGAAGCAGATACTTTCTGCAAAAGAAGTTTATATTGCACTTAACAGACCGTGGCAGCACGGAATTGTGAAGCATGCTCTTTTTGACGAGCCACAGGCGTCAATTCCTGCATCCCTTCTTCAAAAATGTGAAAAAGTATGTTATTGCACATATCCTGAAGTTGCTGAGGGGTTGTTTAACTAATTTGTAAAAAATTAAATTAAGATAGATAGGAGATAAAAAAATGACTGATTTTTTAATGACTATGATTGAAACAGAACTTGCCGACGCAGTAGGTAGAGAAAATTGTTCAACAAGAACAATTGATAAGCTTACCCACAGCGTTGACTATTACTGGCTTTCCAGAATGTGGGCAGACAGAGGCCTTCGTATGCCTGAGGGTGATTTTATAGTATCGCCAAAGAATGCCAAAGAGACATCAAAGGTATTACAGATTGCAAACTATTATAAAATCCCTGTAACCACCTGGGGTGGCGGCGGTGGAACTCAGGGCGGACCGCTTCCTTTAAAGGGCGGTATCGTTCTTGACACAAAGAGAATGAATGAAATCTATGATGTGAACGAACAGGGTATGTACATAGAATGCGGAACAGGTGCAATATATAAGCACATTGAATGGGCTGCAAACGAAAAAGGTTATGCAACAATGCATTATCCATCATCACTTACCTGTTCAACAGTTGGTGGTTTCTTAGCACACAGAGGTATCGGTGTTTCATCAACTAAATACGGAAAGATTGATGATATGGCACTTCAGATGGAAGTTGTTCTTCCAAATGGTGATATAATTGAAACATCACCGTCTCCAAAACATGCAGCAGGACCTGACCTCAACCAGATATTCATTGGTTCAGAGGGAACACTTGGTGTTATCACAAAGGCACAGATGAGAATTTATGACCAGCCTGAATCAAGACAGTTCAGAGGTTTCTTATTCCATAATATGACAGATGCATTCAATGCGGGAAGAGAGCTTCTCCAGAAATTTAAGCCGTCTGTTATGAGACTATATGACGAAGCAGAAACAGTTTCTCTAATCAAGAAGATTGTTGGTGTTGAGAAAAAGGGTGCATTTATGAACGTTGCTGTTGAAGGCGTTAAAGAAATGGCAGACCTTGAAATGAAAATTCTTCTTGAAACATTCTCAAAATACGGTGCAGAAGATTTAGGCAGCGAATATGGTGAAAAATGGTGGAAAGAAAAGATAACATTCTTCTATCCAGGACATATGATGGATCTTCCTCAGTGCTTTGGAACAATGGATACAATTGCTCCTTATGGCACGATCGAAAAAATTTACTGGGCAATGAAAGAAGCTATCGAAACAAACTTCCCGCAGGCAAGATTTATAGCTCACTTCTCACACTGGTATGAATGGGGTTGTATGATTTACGACAGATTTATTGTTGACGGTGATAAAGTTCCTCAGGATCCACACGAAGCATTCAGACTTCATCAGGAAATCTGGAACTGCGGTGTAAGAGCGGCTCTTGCAAACGGCGGTGTTGTTAATGACCACCACGGCGTTGGTATCAAGCTTGGAAGACTTATGAAGGAACAGTATGGTCCTGCAATGCAGGTATTTGAGGGAATCAAGAAATCACTTGACCCGAATGGAATTATGAATCCGTTTAAACTTGGCTTATAAGAGAGGAGATAATATTAATGCTAATTTCACAGAAAAGTAAAGATACAATAGAAAGCTGTAGATTTTGTTGGATGTGCAGACATATATGCCCAATCGGAAATGCTACAGGTCAGGAAAGAAACACAGCAAGAGCAAGAGCTCTCAGCCTTTCACTTGTTGAAAGAGGAGCAGAACCTCTCGCAGAAGTTGCAGACAATGTTTTTGAATGTGCGCTTTGCGGAGCTTGTACACAGGATTGTGCAACAGGTTATGATCCTGTTTTATTCACAAACGAGGTAAGATTTGAAATCGCATCAAACGGAGTTATGCCTGAATACATAAAGACTTTGGTTGCAAATGTTATGGAAACAGGCAATGTATATGGCGAAAAAGAATATTCAGCTGAATTAAAGAAAGAAATCGAAAGTCTTCCAAAGACTGCGGATACTCTTTTATTCCTTGGTAAGGACGCGATTTATAAAAGTCCCGAAAGTGCAATCAATGCTATCAAGCTTTTAAAAGCTATGAAGGTTGATTTCACAGTTTTAGCAGATGAACCGGATTCAGGTTATACAATGAATTTCCTTATCGGTGCAGCTAATGAAACAAAAGAAATTATGACAAAGTGTGCAAAGGAACTTTCGTTTAAAACAGTTGTATGCTATGATCCTGCAGATGCAAAAACATTCCTCCGTGAATATAAGGAATGGAATATCGCACTTTCAGCAGATGTTAAAACATTCACAGCATTCATTGCTGAAAATCTTGATAAGCTTAGCATTAGAAAATCAGATAAAGTGTTCACAGTTCAGGATAGCTGTATTTTAACAAGAGACCTTGATGACTGTGATTCAGTTCGCAAGATTATTGATGCCTGCGGTGAGTCAAGAGAAATGCTTCTTAATAAGAAAGCAACAGTTTTAGCCGGAAATCTCATTATGAATGAGTATATGCCTGAGGTTATGGAAAAGGTTGCATCAAACCGTGTAAAAAGTGCAAAAAATATGGATGCTGAAATCATAGTAACATCATCTGTAGCAGAATATGTTCTTCTTAAAAAGGTTTCAGATATTCCTGTTATAACTATTGAAGAGGTGGTATTACAATGCTTGTAAACTTAAAAGAAATTCTTGATATGGCAAAGGAAGGCGACTATGCTGTTCCTGCATTCAATGTTTATAATATGGAAACTGTAATGGGTATTTTAGATGCTGCAGAAGAAGCAAAAGCACCGGTTATTATGCAGACATACAGCAGACTTTTCACAAACGAGGAGGGATACTTCGTTACAGCTCTTGCTCTTAAGGCAGCTGAAAAAGCAAGTGTTCCTGTTTGCTTCCATCTTGACCACGGTGCAGGTAAAGCAGAGGTTACAAAGGCCCTCCGCTATGGTGCATCAGGTATTATGATTGACAAATCAGACCTTGAAATGGATGAAAATATTGCATACACAAAGGATGTTATTGAAATGTGCAGTGCAGTAGGTGTTCCGGTTGAAGGTGAAATAGGTCATGTTGGCTCTGTTAATGATGATTCAATGGGGGAATATACAACCGTTGAAGAAGCAAAAGAATATGCAGATGCAACAGGTGTTTGTGCCCTTGCAGTTCTTGTTGGAAATGCCCATGGCAGATATAAGAAAGAACCAAAACTTGATATAGAAAGAATAAAAGCTATTGATAGTGCAATTGATGCACACCTTGTTCTTCACGGCGGAAGCGGTATTCCTGATGAAACAATAAAGGAAGCAATCAAGGCAGGTATAAGAAAGATTAATTTCGGAACAGATGTTTGTTTTGCTTTCCTTGATCAGGTTTTTGCAACTCCAAGAACAACCTATGCAATAGATATGTTTATGAAAGACACAATTAAGAGCGTTAAGAACTTTGCTCTTGAAAAGATAAAACTTTTAGGTGCGGAGAACAGAGTATGTGTAAAATAGTAGGAATTGGTGCAAATGTGCACGATACACTTATTACATTAAATAAATTTCCGAACGAAGATACAAAAATGAAAGCAGAGTCTATTTGCGAGGCAGGCGGTGGCCCTTGTGCAACAGGGCTTGTGGCAGCACATAAATTAGGGGCAGAATCAGCCTTTATCGGAGCCCTAGCAGATGACAGTGCAGGCAATTTTCTTGTTGAAGATATGAAGAAAAGAGGTATGAGTGCAGACTTTATCAATATTGAAAAAGGGCATTCATCATTCTCATCCTGCGTCTGGCTTAATACGGAAAATGCATCAAGAACCTGTGTGTTTCATAGAGGAAATGTGCCTCCCCTTAAACTTTCTGAAAAGCAGATAAAAGCAATTGAGGATGCCGAAATTTTAATGGTTGACGGAAACGAGCTTGAAGCTGCCATAGAAGGTGCAAAGATTGCAAAGGCGGCAGGCACAAAGGTTTTATATGATGCAGGGGGACTCTATGAAGGAGTTGAAAGACTTCTTCCGTATGTTGATATTTTAATCCCTTCCGAAGAATTTTCTCTCGGGTTTACGGGGGAAAAAACAGTAGAAGCTGCTGCAGAAAAGCTTATGAAAGAATTTTCTCCCGAAGCTGTGGTTATAACATCAGGAAAATCAGGGGGAATAATACTTGAAAAGGTCGAAATAAAGAGGTATAATGCATTTAAGGTAGATGCAGTTGACACAAATGGTGCAGGTGATGTTTTTCACGGAGCCTATGCTTTTGCAGTAACCAAGGGTTATGATTATTATAAATGCTGCACATTTTCAAGTGCCGTATCTGCCATTAAATGTACTAAGGTAGGGGCAAGAGACAGTGTGCCCGCCTTTTTGGAAACAATAAAATTTTTAAAGGAGCGTGGACATAATGAATTTGAAGAAGACATGGACTAAAAATTATGGAAAATCTCAGATGATAACAAAGGAAAACAGCCCTTGCAGGAATGTTGAGGTTGATACATTAAGACTTGCCGATGGTAACAAAAAAACCTACAGCGAAAAGGATAAAGAATATGGCGTACTCATTTTGTGCGGAAAATGTACAGTTGAGGGTGCAGGATTCAAATATGAAAATATAGGTGAAAGAGAAACTGTTTTCGACGGATATGCAACTTGTGTTTATGTTCCGAGAAACACAGAATTCACTATCACAGCAGTTGGCGAAGTTTCAGTTGTTGTAAGCAAATGTCCGTCAACAAAAGATCATAAGCCGGCACTTATCACTCCTTCTGATGTTGTTGGAAAGGATTTGGGAAAACCGGGCTGGCAGAGACATGCAATGTTCATACTGGATGAAAGAGTTGAAGCTGATCAGATTTATATTGGCGAATGCTTTATTGAAGGCGGTCAGTGGTCAAGCTATCCTCCGCACAAGCATGATGATGCAAATATGCCAACAGAGGCAAACACAGAGGAAATCTATTATTTTGAATTTGATAAGCCTCAGGGCTTTGGTATTCAGAAGGTATACACTCTTGAGGGAGATATTGACGAAACATACACAGTAAAATCAGGTGATTTCGTAGAAATTCCAAGAGGCTACCATCCGTTCCATTCAGCTCCCGGTTACAAAAACTATATGCTCTGGATTATGGCAGGCCCTGTAAGAGGATTTTATATGACAACAGACGAAGACCATAAATGGCTTAATAATTAGGGAGTGTTATAATGAACGAACTTGAAAAAAGAGCAAGGGAAATGTCTGATTATTTTCTTGAATATGACAAGGAATACAGATTAGGTTTTGTGGAGGCTGAACAGGCAAATCCCAAAACAAGAACCCTTGGGGAAACTTTTGTAAAAAACACAAAAGACGGTATAAAAACTCTTTTGTCGGTTGATAAAGACCTTGTGGCTTTATATAAAACAGCCCTTTTCAGCGAAAAGTTTGATACATTCTGTGATGCAGTTTTAAACTCCATAAAAGAGGGTGGAAAAATCGTTGTTTCGGGTTGCGGTGCAACAGGAAGACTTGCAATAAGAGTTGAAGCATCATGGAAACTTGCCGTTAAGAATGCTGCAAAGAAAAATCCTGAAATGGAAAAATACTTAGATAGTGTTATCTCTCTTATGACAGGTGGAGACTATGCTATAATAAGAGCGGTTGAATCTTTTGAAGATTATATCGAGCTTGGAAAAATGCAGGCAGATGAGCTTAATATAGGAGAAAAAGATATTTTGATAGGTGTCACTGCAACAGGTGAAACGACATCTATTCTTGGAACTGCGGCAAAAGCTTTGTCAAATGGTGCTAAATGTTGGATGGTTATCTGCACAAATCCTGATATGATTCTTGGAAAGCTAAAGCGTGTTGATGATGTGTTTGGTCACGAAAACACAAATTATATCTATATGAAATGCGGTGGTATGGCGGTAACCGGCTCAACCCGTATGCAGTCATCATCTATAGAGCAGGCGGTTATTCTTTCTGCACTTGAAATGGCTCTTCTGAAAATCACAAACAGTGATTTTAGGGATGCTGATAAGGTGAAAGAAAGTCTTGTAAGTGGCTTTGAAAAATGTATATCAGCTTTATTTGATGAAAAAAATATAGAAACAATGGCTATGCAGATTGAAGAAGAAGCAAGTCTTTATGAAAGAGGAGGCCATGTAACATATTTTGCAGATGAATATCTTCTTGATATCCTTGCAGATACAACGGAAAGAGGCCCAACATTCAGTGTTCCTCCTTTCAGACCTCAAAGCCATAAGGACGAGGTTCTTTCCTGGGCATTTGTTAAAAACCCAACTGTTGACACAAAAACTGCATGGACAAATTGCTTTGAAAGAGCTCCTCGCTGTATTGATAAAACAGAGGAAGAATACAGGGAAATAGGTATTAAGGAAGATGATATCAGAAAAATACCGAAAATAAATCTTTCTGCTCTTTTGGAGTATGAAATTGGTATGGAGCCTGACCCCGAAAGAGAAGAGGGAGACAGTCTTGCAACATGGATAGGTATTGATGATAAAGCTCCTGAAACTGCAAATGACCAATTTTCAAAGTACAGAAAAACAAGTGATGTAACACTTTCAACAAATGGATATGAATTCCCGGAAACTGCACTTAAGATATTCCAGCATCTTGCCCTTAAAATGATGATAAATATAATTTCAACAGGAACAATGGCAAGAATGGGCAGAGTGTATGGAAACTATATGGTTTGTCTTAATATAACAAATAAAAAGTTAGTTGACAGAGCAAGCCGAATGATTTCAGATTTGTGTAATGTGGATTATGAAACCGCAAATTATGAGCTGTATTTAAGCAAACTGGAATTTGAAGAAAAAGGCGAAAACAGCTCCTGTGTTATTCACACCATAAAGAAATTAAATAAAGATTTCTAAAATAAAAGTGATATGCACCCCAAAAGTTAGACACTTTTGGAGGTGCATATCACTTTTGTCCTCTCCTGCTTATTATATTTCAAAATCTAAACAGCTTCTTGTTTTTGTGTAAGGTCTCACCTTTCCGTCTGCCACCGCTACATGCTCGGGGTGACTTGCATAAACTTTTAGAGCATCCTCATTTTCAAAGGAAGAATCAAGCATAAGGTCTGCATTTGAGCTTGGAAGTCCGTTTGTGTAAACCTTGATATTAAGAAGTCCTGGAATTTTTCCTTCAAGACCTTCCAATCCTTCTTTAATTCCCTTTTTGATTTCTGCTTTTTCGCTATCAGAATATTCGTCTTTTAAACTCCACAAAATAATATGTTTAACCATAATAAATTCTCCTTTTTATTAGTATAGGAAAATTATATCATAACGGAAAATCTTAGTCAAGGGATAAAATGTGTTCTTTCATTGGAAGAACAAGGCTTGGCGAAACGGAAAGCTCATCTATTCCAAAGTCGATAAAAGTTTTTGTAAGAGACATATCCGATGCAAGCTCTCCGCAAATTCCAACCCAGATGTTGTTTTCACGGGCAGTTTTGCCGATGTATTCAATAAGCCTTAAAATTGCCTTGTGGTGATTGTCGCAAAAGGTTTGAACAGAGCTGTTTTGTCTGTCTATTGCAAGAGTGTATTGAGTAAGGTCGTTTGTTCCGATGCTGAAAAAATCAACTTCTTTTGCGAGAATGTCACAGATTATGGCAGCAGCAGGAGTCTCTATCATAATTCCCGTTTCAATATTTTCTTTGTATGATGCACCCTCTTTTGAAAGCTCACTTTTAACCTCGTTTATAATATTTTTTATAAGATGAATTTCTTTCTCAGAGGTTATCATAGGAAACATAATGGCAAGATTTCCGTACATAGAGGCACGGTAAAGAGCCCTGAGCTGAGTTTTGAAAATATCTTTATCTTTAAGACAAAGCCTTATTGCACGATAGCCAAGGGCGGGGTTTTCTTCTTTTGGTAGATTGAAATAATCAATTTTTTTATCTGCACCGATGTCAAGTGTGCGGATAACAACTTTTTTATTTCCCATTTTCTCAAGAACAGATTTGTATGCCAAAAACTGTTCGTCCTCGGTTGGGAAATTCTTTGACTCAAGATATATGAATTCACTCCTGAAAAGCCCGATGCCCTCTGCATCATTTGATAAAACTGCCGTGGTTTCATCAGGTCTTCCTATGTTAGCATAAAGACTGATTTTTTTCCCGCTTTTTGTTATGTTTTCTTTGCCTTTCAGCTTTTCAAGCTTCTTTATGCGGACATCATCTATTTCTTTTCTCCTTTTGTATTCCTCAATTTTGTATTCGTCAGGAGTTATATAAAGACTCCCGCTAAAACCGTCTATAATAGCAGTTTCTCCGTCAAATCTCTCGTCTATTTGTTCTGCATTGATTATGGCTGGAATGTTCATTGTGCGGGCAAGGATAGAGGTGTGGGAATTCACTGAGCCAGAAAAGGTTATAATTCCTGAAAGATTTTTCTTGTCAAGCTGAACGGTTTCGCTTGGTGTCAGGTCATCTGCAACGATTATATAAGGTTCTGAAAGCTCCTCCACTGTATCATTATCTTTTGAAAGAATTTTTATTATTCTGTCGGAAATGTCAATAACATCAATGCTTCGAGCCTGCATATATTCATCATCCATATTTCTGAAATTGTCCGAAAAAATATCGGAGGTTTTGGCAACTGCATATTCTGCACACACCATCTGGGAACACATAATGTTTAAAATGCTTTCCTGATAATCTGCATCCTCTATCATAATCTGATGTATATGAAAAATTTCAGCACCCTCTTCACCTGCTTCAGAAAGAGCCTTATTATATAAATCTTCAAGCTGACTTTTTGCGAGTTTAACTGCATCAAAAAAGCGGTTTTTTTCTTTTTCGATATTGCTTGTGTGTCTTCTCTTTATAAAAGTGTCCTGTTTTTTATAAAAGTAAAGTTTTCCCATGGCTATGGCATTATAAACACTTTGTCCGTTTATCTCTATCATAAAGCTACCTGCCTTTAATTTCTTTTTTGATTTAGTATTGACAAAAACAAATTATAAATGCAGAAATAACATAATTTTATTTGCAAGCAGATATTGTGTTTTTAAAAAATTTGTGTTAAAATGGAGCAAAAAGGGGATATTTCTGTGGATATATATTTGATTATATTTTTAATCTGGAACATAATTGTTATGTTTATATATGGAATAGATAAAATGCAGGCAAAAAGAGAAAAAAGACGCATAAGTGAAAAAGCTCTTTTATCCTGTGCTTTTTTGCTGGGTGGATATGGTGCTGTGTTTGGAATGATTTTGTTTAATCACAAAACATCAAAAATAAAGTTCAGAACACTGGTGCCAATAGCTATGACTGTAACTATAACTGCAATTTATTTTTTTGAGAAAATTCTTTAATTAAACTATAGTGGGTGTGTGTTTAGCAAGTTTTATTGATGATAAGTAATAATCTGCATAATGAAATCAGTGGAATAAGATAAACAGAGCACCTTGCGAAAGGAATAAAAGTATGAAAAAAGTAGTTAGTACAATAACAGACCTTGCAAGAAAATATACAGCTGCTTTGAAAGGATAGATTATGGAATTTAAAGTAAAAACATTTAAAGAGCTTACAACGGATGAACTATACGAAATTTTAAAATCGAGAACCGAAGTTTTTTTACTTGAACAGAAAATTATTTGTCAGGACCTTGATGATATGGACAAAGAAAGCTTGCATTGTTTTTTCATGGACGGAAAAAGAGTGAGGGCATACTTAAGAGCTTTTAAGTCGGGGGAAGACAGCGTACTTATCGGAAGAGTGCTGACCCTTGAGCATAAAAAGGGTATGGGAAGCCATCTTATGGAAAAAAGTATGGACGAAGTAAAAAAATATTTTAAGGTAAAAAAAATATGTGTCCATGCCCAGAAACAGGCAGAAAAATTTTATGAAAAAATGGGATTTAAAACAGTGTCAGATGAGTATCTTGAAGAGGGCGTTGTTCATATAACAATGGAAAAGGTGGTGTAGTTATGAATAGAAAATGTCCTGAGTGCGGAAGGTATTTAGCATTAAAAAAGGTTGGCAAAAATTTTATCGGAAAAGAAGAAATAAATATGGCAGAAACTCTCACTCAGCCACATCCAAAAGGTGAAATACAGACTATGGCGGAAAGAATGGTGCCGGGAGAAAAGAGAGTTTTTGAAATTACATATGAATGTAGGTTTTGCAACGCAAAGAAAACAAAATTTGTATATAAGAATATAAAAAAGAAAGTGTAGCAAAAATCAGGAGAATTTTAAAGGTATGAATTATTTTAGTCTTGAAAATGGCATAAGTGTTGTCTGTGAAAAAATAGATTATGTCAAATCTCTCAGCATAGGGGTCTATGTTGGTGTTGGTTCTGCAAGAGAAATGCGCGAAGAAAACGGAATATCCCATTTCCTTGAACATATGTTTTTCAAGGGAACCAAAACAAGAAGTGCAAGAGAAATCGCAGAGTTTATGGATTATTGCGGAGGTCAGCTGAATGCGGTGACATCAAAGGAATACACCTGCTATTATGCACAGGTTCTGGAAAACCACAGAGACAAAGCCTTTGAAATTCTTTCGGATATGCTCATAAATTCCACTTTCACAAAAGAAAATATTGAAATTGAGAAAAAAGTTATTTCCGAGGAAATAAAAATAGGGGAAGATACTCCTGAAGACCTCATTTTTGATTTGATTTCGGAACTGACATGGAAAAAATCACCACTGGGGCTACCTGTTGCAGGAACAATAGAAAGTGTCTCAAAAATAAACCGGGATATGATTTTGGATTTTTATAAGAAATATTACCCGGGAAATAATATGGTGATTTCCATTGTGGGAAGCTTTGACGAAAACAGCATAAAGGACGAACTTCAGTATTATTTCGGTGGAATTTCCTTTTTGGAATTTGAGAAAGAAGAAGAAAAAATTCCAAAAGTTGAAAGCGGGATTTTGGTTAGGAAAAAGGACATTGAACAGTGTCAGCTCTGCATTTCCTTTGAGGGACTTTCAAGAAGTGATGACTATGTTTATGATTTGCTTTCTGCAAATGCTATATTCGGTGGCAGTATGAGTTCAAGACTTTTTCAGAAAATCAGAGAGGAAAACGGGCTCTCATATTCTGTTTATTCCTATCTCAACACCTATTCGGATTGTGGTTCTTTTGTTATTTATGCAGGAATGAATCCGGATGAGCTTGAAAAGGTGCTTTCTTTAATAAATAATGAGATAAATCTGATAAAAAAAGAAGGACTTTCCGAAAAAGAAATTCTTTGCTCAACAGAGCAACTGAAATCAAGTATAATAATGGGACTTGAAAGTATGTTAAACAGAATGTCGAATTATGGCAAAAACCTGCTTCTCAGGGGAGAAATTGACGATTATGATGCTCTTATGAAAAAAATATCAAGAGTTGACACAAAACGAACTAAAGAGATTATAGAAAGAGTTTTTGTTCCTGAAAAAATGAATATAGCCGTTCTGGGCAATGTTAAAGATAAAGACTACAGAGAATATTTCTCGTTTTAAACGGAGGATAAGATAAATGGAATTAATGTACAGTAAGCTTGGAATTTCAAAAGAGGTATATGAATACGGAGAAAAGATAATTGAAAGCTTAAAGGATAGATTCAAGGAGATTGATGATATTGCAGAGTATAATCAGCTTAAGGTTATATCTGCTATGCAGAAAAATCGGGTTGCGGCAACGGATTTTGCTGCAACAACGGGTTATGGTTATGATGATGCGGGTAGGGATAAGCTTGAAAGAGTGTATGCAGATTGTTTCCACACAGAGGCGGCACTTGTAAGGCCTCAGATAACCTGCGGAACTCACGCCCTTGCAGTTGCACTTTCTGCCAATCTAAGACCCGGGGATGAACTTTTGTCTCCCGTGGGAAGACCGTATGACACTTTAGAAGAGGTTATCGGTATAAGAGACTCTGTATGTTCATTAAAGGAGTATGGAGTATCATACAGACAAGCGGATTTAAAGGAAGACGGAACATTTGATTATGAAGCAATAAAAAATGCCATAACAGATAAAACAAAGCTTGTAACCATTCAGCGTTCAAAAGGTTACCAGACAAGACCAAGTTTTTCTGTAACACAAATCGGAGAGCTTATTGCATTTATAAAAAACATAAGAAAAGATATAATCTGTATGGTGGACAACTGTTATGGGGAGTTTGTGGAAAAAATAGAGCCGTCTGATGTGGGGGCTGATATGATAGTGGGTTCTCTGATAAAAAATCCGGGAGGTGGACTTGCTCCTATTGGCGGATATATCTGCGGAACAAAAGAATGCGTTGAAAGATGTGCTTATAGATTAAGCGCACCGGGACTTGGCCAGGAGGTTGGTGCTAATCTTGGAATTATGCCAAGCTTCTATCAGGGATTTTTCCTTTCTCCAACAGTGGTTGCAGGAGCACTTAAGGGGGCAGTTTTTGCGGCAAATGTTTTTGAAAATCTTGGTTTTAAGACAATTCCCACCAAGAATGAGGAAAGAGCAGATATTATTCAGTCGGTTGTGCTTGAATCAGCGGAAGCTGTTATTGCTTTTTGTGAAGGTATTCAGGCGGCAGCTCCGGTTGACAGCTTTGCTTCACCTGTTCCGGGGGATATGCCGGGATATGATGCGCAGGTTATTATGGCGGCAGGAACTTTTGTTCAGGGCTCTTCCATAGAATTGAGTGCAGATGCACCTATAAGACCACCTTATGCAGTTTATTTTCAGGGTGGTTTAACATTTAATCACGCAAAGCTTGGAATTATGTCCAGTTTGCAGAAAATCTATGAAAAAGGACTTGTTTTACTGTAAAATTCAACACCCGTATAATATATGTAAATTATTTTTTTTGAGAAATATTAACAAAATGCATAAAATATAATAAAAATAGTCAAAATTCTATTGCAATTTTTTTTGGTTTGTATTAGAATATTGACTATATATGTAAATGAAGGAGTTTATTAATGGAATTAAGAATTTCTAAGATGGCGTCTGAAATCAGCCCATCACCAACCCTTGCCCTAGACTCAAAATATAAGCAGATGAAAAAGCAGGGTATTCCTGTTGTTGGATTTGGTGCAGGGGAGCCTGATTTTGAAACGCCTGATAATATAAAAAATGCGGCTGTTGAAGCAATAAAGAATGGAGTCACAAGATACACTCCCGCATCAGGAACAGTTGAACTTAAGGAAGCTATCGTTAATAAGGTTAAAAGAGATACCGGACTTGAATATAAAATAGAGAATGTTGTTGTTTCAAATGGTGGAAAACATTCACTCACAAATATTTTTATGTGCATATTGGAAGCAAATGATGAAGTTATTATTCCTGCACCATATTGGGTAAGCTATCCAGAAATGGTTAAAATGGCAGGTGGAAAGCCTGTGTTTTTAAACACGACAGAGGAGAATAACTTTAAGTTCACTCCTGATATGTTGAAAGATATGATAACAGATAAAACAAGAGCTCTTGTTTTGAACACACCGAGCAATCCAACCGGTATGGTTTATTCAAAGGAAGAACTTGAAGAAATTGCAAAAATCGCAGTTGAAAATAATATCTATATTGTATTTGACGAGATTTATGAAAAGCTTATTTATGGGGATGTAATCCACACAAATATTGCAACCTTAGGTGAAGATGTAAAAGAGCTTACCATTATAGTAAGCGGTATGGCAAAGGCTTATGCCATGACAGGCTGGAGAATTGGATATACATTAAGTAATGTAAAACTTGCAAAGGCAATGTCAAATCTTCAAAGCCATGCAACATCAAACCCGAATTCAATCGCTCAGGCAGCGTCTGTTGAAGCGTTAAACGGAGACCAGAGCTCTGTTGAAAGTATGAGAGTGGAATATGAAAAACGCAGGGACTATATGGTTGAGCGTATCAATTCTATAGACGGAATAAGCTGTAAAAAACCAGACGGAGCATTTTATATCTTTATGAATATGAAACAGCTTCTTGGAAAAGAGCATTATGGAAAGGTTATAAACACCGTATCAGAGCTTTGCGATGATATTCTTGATAAGGCGCTTGTTGCTCTTGTTCCAAGTGAAGGCTTTGGTATAGACGGCTTTGCAAGACTTTCTTATGCAACTTCTATGGAAAATATTATAGAAGGTCTTGACCGAATTGAAAAATATATAAAAGGCGAATACAAATAAACTAAGGAGGGGTATAAATGAGAATTGGAATTATCGGTGCCGGCAATATGGCATCAGCATTGCTTGAAGGCTTTTTGGCGTCCGAAATTGCAGCCCCGTCAGATATATGTATTAGCGATAAAGATGAAAAAAAACTTTCATTATGGAAAATGAAAGGTGTCTGCACCACAGATAACAATAATGAGGTTCTGGAATTTGCTGATGTTGTTATCTTTGCCGTTAAGCCAAATATTCTTCCCCTTGTTTTAAAGGATGCGGGAAAAAGATCAGATAATAAAGTTTATATTTCGATTGCCGCAGGTTTTTCTATTGAAAAAATAGAAAGCTATCTTGGAGGAAAGGCAAAAATTGTCCGTGTTATGCCAAACACACCTGCCCTTGTAAGATGCGGAATGAGTGTTGTTTGTCTTAATAGAAATGCCGATAATGAGGCATCAGAAATTGTAAAAAAACTTTTCTCTTCTGTAGGAGAGGTTGTTTTCCTTGATGAGAAGTTTATAAATTCTGCAACGGCAGTTCATTCCTGCAGTCCCGCTTTTGTTTATATGATGATAGATGCAATGGCAGATGCAGGGCTTAAATACGGAATAGATAAGAAATCTGCTCTTTTGCTTGCTGCAAAAGCAGTGGAAGGCTCGGCAAAAATGGTGCTTGATTCAGATGAACTTCCAAACAAATTAAAGGACAATGTTTGTTCTCCCGGCGGAGCAACAATTGAAGGAGTTCTGGAGCTTGAGAAAAACGGCTTTAAAGCAGATATTCAGTCTGCAATCAAAGCCTGTGTAGAGAAAACTGAAAAACTTTAAAAATAGTAATTTTAAAGGGAATGCCCTCATATAATTTATTGGACAAGTAGGGGGCGATTTTATGAAGAAAATGACAGAAGCCTTTTTTGCATTCACAAAAGCAAATAAGGCTTTGCTTATATGTTTTTTAATTATCCTTTTTTCAGGACTCACCTTGGGAGTTTTTGTGCTGAGGTGGATTCCGGAGGATGTTTTATCACAACTGAAAGGTGACACGAACATCTTTTTCTCTATTCACGAGATTCAGGCTGTGGGCAAAAAGGATGTGTTTCATCATTCTTTCAGGCAGAACATATTGTCTTTTGTTTATATATGGCTTTCAGGAATGTTTATTGTTTTGACACCTGTGGCATTTTTGCAGGTTTTCTTAAAAGGAGTAAGGCTCGGGTTTTCGGTTGGCTATTTTTGTGCAGTGTATAGCGGAAGAGGAATTATTTTCTCAGTTCTTGAACTTTTTTTGAGGAATTCGGTATTGCTTACCATTATGATTTTATATTCTGTATATTGTGTAAGATTTTCAAGGGAATTATATAAAATCAGGAATTCCCGTATAAAAACTTCAAAGGGAAAAATGTATATAAACAGCCTGATGTGCCTGCTGGTTGTTTCTTTAATTGTTGCAGGCGTAAGCTTTGTTTAAGAAAGAGGGAGATTTTTATGGACGGTGGAGAAATTTCATATTATGCCCTTGGGGATTTCTTTAATTATTTAAGAGAGAAAAAATCCGCAACTGAAAACACGGTTTCTTCTTATAAGCGGGATATGAAAAAATTTGTGGAATATCTTTTAAGTATTAATGTTGACAGCTATTATAAGGTAGATACAGGTATTATAAAGGATTTCCTTGAAGGGAAAAAGAAAGAGGGACTTTCGGAAGCATCAGTTGAAAGGCTCACCTGTGTTTTGAGAGCCTTTTTTAGATTTTTGTGTGAAGAATATGAACTCAGAAAAAATCCAATGGACAAAATACATACAAAAAAGCCGAAACGAAAAATTCCAGCGGTTATGACAATTGCGGAGGTTGAACTGTTTCTTAATGCTCCTGATTTATCCACTGCAAAAGGTGTAAGGGATAAAGCTATGCTTGAAGTTTTGTATGCAACAGGCATAAAAGTTTCGGAACTTTTAGAACTTAAAACAGATGATGTTAATGTGGAAATAGGTTTTGTGAAATGCAGGAAAGGGGATAAAGAACGAATAAACACAATGTATGCTCTGGCTTCAAAAAGCCTTAAGGATTATATGGAAAGAATAAGACCGGAGCTTGTTAAGGATGATGAAGAAAAAACATTGTTTGTTAACACAAACGGAAGAAAAATGTCGAGGCAGGGTTTCTGGAAAATAGTTAAAGAATATAAGGAAAAAGCACAGATTTTAAAGGAGATAACTCCGCACACCTTAAGACATTCATTTGCAACCCATATTCTTGAAAACGGAGCAAAGCTTAAGGATATTCAGGTGCTTTTGGGACATGAAGATATTTCTTCCACTTATATATACGAAGAGATTGTAAGAAACAGAATAAAATCGGTTTATAAAACAACGCATCCGCGAGCTAAACTCAACAAAAATAGCAGATAAGAAGAAGCTTATCTGTTATTTTTTTGCTTTGTAACAAAATAATATGTTGTGAATATGATAAGGTGAGCGGAAATGTATATGGAGGTATAGCTATGTTAAACAGGAGATGCAAATGCAGTCATTGTGCAAAAAGGCAGGGGCGAATTTTCGGGATAATATTGATTTCTGTTGGAACAGGACTATTTCTTGCATACATAATACCATATTATCTGCTTATAACAATGCTGGGACTCGCTTTTATCTGCCTTGGAGTTTCTTGTCTTATAAAAAAATAGCAAAAAGGAGGGGAAGAGATGAAAATTGTTGTTGTGAAAGCTCCGAAATATTTGCGGGGGATACTTAAAAGTATATTTAAAATGAAAGACTAAGGAACTTATTGAATAAATTTGCCATTTTGGCAAACAAAAAAAGAGGTATCAAAAGATACCTCTAATTTTTTTAAGAATATTAAACTGCTCTCTGAACCTTTCCGGATCTTAAACATCTTGAACAAACATAAACTCTCTGTGGTGTTCCGTCAACAACAGCCTTAACTCTTCTGATGTTAGCCTTCCACATTTTGTTTGATCTTCTGTGTGAGTGAGATACTTTAATACCGAAAGAAACGCCCTTTCCGCATACTTCACACTTTGCCATATATATACACCTCCTAATAGTAATCAATTATCAACTTAATTTAACCAAATCATTATAACAGATAAATTTACATTTTGCAAGTGTTTTTTTAAAATTTTTAAAAAAATCTTATGAAATGGTTAAATATGTTTGCAAAATCAGACTATATCTGTTATACTATAATGTGGTATGATTTAAACTTATATATGATACAAAGAGGAATAATCAATGTAAAAATATGGAGTAAACTTTAGTTTGCATATCGACAAATTCTTTGTTCCAGCTGTGACAAGAGAAAGAATTTTGTCGAAAGATGAAGGGAAAATTAATTTTAATTAAAGGAGAAATGGCAATGAAGCGAATTATAACAACAGTTTTGATAATATTATGTTTATTTCTTACTGCATGTAATGCTGCAAGCATAGGAATAATTGGTGGAGCTGATGAACCAACAAGTATATATTTAACTGAAAAGTCAGATGATACTAGACAAACTTATGATGTGAAAAAGTATTTTAAGGAAAATTATATTGATGAGAGTAAACTTCCTGTGCTTGATGTTAATGTTGAAAACACATTTGTTTCCGATGACAGAACTTTGACATTAGAGGATAGCATCGAAAAGAGTTTGGAACTTATGGTATATGAGTATTACCGAAAATTAATGTCTGGTTCATATCAGGAAGTAAAAGATATAATTGTAGACGGATCGCTTCTCGCCGCAACAGAGGCACACGAAAACAACTTTAAGAATGGAATCTATTATAGTCAAATTATTATTGAAGAAATTGACCTTGTAGATAGAGAGGCCCTTGACGAGATAACCGAATCAAATAAGCAGAATATGATTAAAATTCTTAATGATTTAAAGATGACAGAATTCGCTATTGTAGAGGTGGAGAAGGTTATTAAGCATAACGAAAAGTCTCTTAGTAGCGTTCCTCAGGTTGGTGATGGTGAAGTTGAAAGATATTATTTGCTTGGGAAAAAAGACAATGAGTACAAAATCGTTGAAGTTTATTGGGAAGGTTTTCTAAATAATTAATGTGACGAGAATTTTAAAAAACAGAATGATAAGTACAAATATATAATAAGTTACACGGAGAAAAAGGAGAATAGGTTATGCAGGTTTTTTCAGTAGAACTTGGAAAAATTATAAAGGAGTTTAAGCTTGAATCTGTTTATGTGCCGGATGAACATGCCCTGATATATTCAGCAGATGTTTATCGTCCGGGACTTCAGATTGCAGGGTATTTCGACCATTTCGACTCAAAGAGAATACAGGTTTTCGGTATGGCGGAGAGTACATATCTTGCGGATATGTCGCCGGAGAAACGATATGATACCATAAAGGCTCTGTTTGAAACAAAAATACCTGCAGTAATTGTAACAAGAAATGCAACTATTCATCCTGAGGTTTTAGAGCTTTCAAAGATTTATGAAATTCCTCTTATGAGAACTCCAAGTGCAACATCAACCTTTATGAGTGCCTTAATTGCATTTTTGAATGTTGAGCTTGCACCAAGAATAACCCGCCATGGTGTTCTGGTTGAGGTTTATGGTGAAGGTATTCTTATTATGGGTGAAAGCGGAGTCGGAAAAAGCGAAACAGCGGTTGAACTTATGAAAAGAGGACACCGTCTTGTTGCAGATGATGCAGTTGAGATAAAGAAGGTTTCATCAAAATCACTTGTTGGCTCATCACCCGAGATTATAAGACACTTTATTGAAATCCGCGGTATCGGTATTGTGGATGTAAAAAAGATATTTGGTATGGGTGCCGTAAAGGACACAGAAAAAATCAATATGGTTATCCATCTTGAAAACTGGCAGAGCGGAAAGCAGTATGACAGACTGGGACTTGTGGATGAATATACAAATATACTGGGCATAGACATTCCGTCTCTCACAATCCCTGTTAAGCCGGGAAGAAATCTTGCCATTATTTTTGAGGTAGCTGCAATGAATAACAGACAAAGAAGAATGGGATATAATGCGGCAGAGGAACTTAATAAGAGACTTTTAGGTCAGATTAATGGAGACAATTAAAAGGGAAAGGAATTAAGTATGCATAATATGTTATGTTGTTTATTTGGGGAAGAAAATGTTTTAACAAATGAACCTATGAGTAAACACACAACCTTTCATATTGGCGGAAAGGCAGATTATTTAATAAAAATTAAAACTGCAGAAGATATAGTAAAAGCACTCAAGGTATGCAGAGAAAATAATATTCCTGTTTTCATTCTTGGTAACGGCTCAAATATTTTAGTCGGGGATAAAGGCATAAGAGGTGTTGTCCTTCAGCTTGAAAAGGATTTTCAAAGTTTTGAAGTTGATAAAGAAAACGGAATAATCAGGGCAGATGCGGGAATCCTTCTCACAAAGCTTGCAAATGCTGCTCTTTCGGAAGAACTTTCGGGATTTGAATGTCTGTCAGGCATACCCGGAACACTGGGCGGTGCAGTTTATATGAATGCAGGAGCATATGGCGACGAAATTGCAAATCATATAATTGATGTAACCTATGTTGATGAAAAACTTGATGTAGTAACAATAACGAAAGAGGAGTGCCTTTTCGGGTATAGAAAAAGTTTTTTCACAGATACGAAAAATGTTATATTAAGTGCAAGACTTAAGCTTGAAAATGGAAAAACAAAAGAAATAAAAGAAAAAATGGCTGAATACACAAAGCTTCGCGTTTCAAAACAACCGGTTGAAAAATTCAGTGCCGGAAGCACATTCAAGCGTCCTGAGGGGAATTTTGCAGGAACTCTTATTGAAAAGGCAGGACTAAAGGGAAAGAAAATCGGCGGAGCGGAGGTTTCTGAAAAACACGCAGGATTTATTATAAATTCCGGTTCGGCAACTGCAAAAGATGTTCTCAGCCTTGTTGAATTTGTACGAAAAACCGTTTATGAAATGTCAGGCATTATGCTTGAGCCTGAAATTAAAAAAATAGGTGAATTTGGGGAGACAGAGTGATGAAAACAAAGGGAGCGGAAGAAAAAATACTCATTAATATAGTTTCTTTTGGCTATAAACACGGTATTCCTGAGGATTCTCACCTTGTATTTGATGTGAGATTTTTGCCCAATCCCTATTATATTCCTGAAATGAAGAATCACACAGGTCTTAACAGTGATGTTTCGGAGTATGTTATGAGCTTTGGCGATGCAAAAGTCTTTTTTGAAAAGCTTACCGGCATAGCAGAATATTTAGTTCCTTTGTATGAAAAATCGGGAAAGGAATGTGTCCGGATTTCCATTGGTTGCACAGGGGGACACCATAGAAGTGTGACTGTGGCACAGGCACTTTCAAAAGTATTGAAAAATAGAGGTTACAATGTGTCCGTAAATCACAGAGATTTGGAGAAAGAAGTTTAAGTTATGATTTCCTTTTCACAGAAAATAAAAACAGAACTTTTAGAAAAAGAGCCGACAGTTTATTGCTGCTCGGCGGCAGAGCTTGCTTCATACTTGCTTATTTTAGGCAGGGATGACGGGGACTACATAAGTATTACAAGTGAAAACAACGGTTTGGTTGACAGAATAATAAAGCTTTCTGGTAAAGTATTGAAAATAAATATAAAGCCGCTAAAACTTGGCGGTACATATAGCCTTATGATTTCAAAAGGACAAAAATTCAAGGAAAGATATGATTTTTTATTTGATAAGAAAAAGGACGAGCCGGAGCTTTTAAAGGTTTATAAAAAGGATTGCTGCAGGTCATCTTTTATAAAAGGTATTTTTATATCTTGCGGCTCTATTGTGGACCCAGAAAAAAATTATAATCTTGAATTTTTCTTTAAAACAAAAAAGCTGAGCGAGGTAGTCAGGGAAATGTTTATGAGCCTTGAACTTGAGCTTAAAGAAACCAAAAGAAAAAATATGCATATTCTGTATGCGAAAAACAGCAATATAATATGCGATTTTTTAACAAGAATAGGTGCACATAATGAGCAGATGCAGGTTTTAAATCTTAAGATTGAGCGGGAATACAGAAACGACTATAATCGTATTATTAACAGCGAAATTGCAAATATGGACAAGACTATAAAGGCATCAATAAAGCATATCAGGGCAATAGAAAAGATAAAAAAACAAAAAGGACTTGAATGTTTGCCCCAGGAGCTTTATGAGGTAGCAATTTTAAGACTTGAAAACAGAGATTTAAGTATAGGGGCACTGGCTGAAAAATTAAGCACTCCCATAACAAAATCGGGGCTTAATCACAGACTTAATAAAATTTTGAAAATTGCTGAAGAAATATAAAAAGCGGAGGGAATTATGTCATTTGCACATTTGCATACCCACACATCCTATAGCTTGCTTGACGGGGAAGGAACAGTGAAAAAAATTCTTGACCGTGCAAAAGAGCTTGGGCAGACATCTATTGCAATAACCGACCATGGAAATATGTATGGGGTAATTGAATTTTATGAATATGCGAAAAATATAGGGCTTCACCCCGTTTTAGGGTGTGAAGTTTATGTTGCTGCAAGGACAAGATTTGACAAGGTACATGAATATGATTCTCAAAGCTCACATCTTATTCTGCTTGCAGAAAACGAGACAGGATATAAAAATTTAATGAAAATAGTTTCATATGGTTTTATTCAGGGCTTTTATTATAAGCCGAGAATTGATATGGAACTTTTAAGAGAATACAGCGAGGGTATTATCGCCCTAAGTGGTTGTATGTTTGGTGTGATTTCAAGAAAGCTTCTTGCAGAAGATGAGCAGGGTGCAAGAAAAACTTTAGAAGAATTTCTTGAAATTTTTGGCAGGGATAATTTTTTTATTGAAATTCAGGACCATGGACTTTATGAACAGAAAAAACTAAATATGGGGCTCATCTCTCTTGCAAAAGAATATAATGTGGGACTTGTTGCAACCAATGATATTCACTATGTGAAGAAAGAAGATGCAAGCTATCAGGATATTTTAATGTGTATTCAGATGGGAAAAACCGTCGATGACCCTGACAGAATGAAGATGACAACGGAAGAACTTTATGTTAAGTCGGAAGATGAAATGAAAGCACTTTTTTCTTATGTTCCCGAGGCGATTGAAAACACAGAGAAAATAGCAAAAAGATGTAATGTTGAAATAGAGTTTGGTAAACTTCATTTGCCTAAGTTTGACTTGCCTGAAGGATACTCTTCAAAGGAATATTTATATGAGCTTTGCGAAAAGGGTTATGGGGAAAGATATAACGACGAAAGTGTAAAAGAAAGACTTTATTATGAGCTTGGCGTAATAGAAAATATGGGGTATGTTGACTATTTCCTGATTGTGTGGGATTTTGTCAACTTTGCAAAAAACAATGGTATAATGGTGGGCCCGGGAAGAGGAAGTGCCGCAGGAAGTGTTGTTTCATATTGTCTTGAAATAACGGATATTGACCCGGTGAAATATGACCTTATTTTTGAAAGATTTTTAAATCCTGAGCGCGTAACTATGCCGGATATTGATATTGACTTCTGCTATGAGAGACGAGGAGAGGTTATTGATTATGTTAACAAAAAATACGGAACCGACAGAGTTGCGCAGATTGTAACCTTTGGAACAATGGCGGCAAGACTTTCTGTAAGAGACACGGGGAGAGCACTTGATTTGCCTTATGCTCTTTGTGATAAGGTGGCAAAGCAAATTCCCCAGGAACTTAATATAACTATTGAAAATGCTCTGAATATTAATAAAGAGCTTAAAACGATGTATGATAGTGATTCAAGTATTAAAAGGCTTATAGACACCGCCGCAGAATTTGAAGGGCTTCCAAGACACACATCAACCCATGCGGCAGGGGTTGTTATAACAAATGAGCCGGTTGCAAATTATGTTCCTCTTCAAATGAATGAGGATGTCATAACAACACAGTTCACTATGACAAATATAGAGCGTCTCGGACTTTTGAAAATGGACTTTTTAGGTCTCAGAACACTGACGGTTATAAGAGATGCCATAAGAAATGTTGAAAAGTCAAAGGGTATTAAGATAGATTTTAAAACCCTCGGGACTGACGATAAAGAGGTTTATGAAATGATTTCAAGAGGGGAAACAGATGGTGTTTTCCAGCTTGAAAGTGCGGGAATGAAAGAGTTTATGAAAGAACTCCGCCCTGAAAATATAGAAGATGTTATAGCGGGTATTTCTTTATATCGTCCGGGGCCTATGGATTCTATTCCCAAATATGTTCAAAGTAAAAGAGATGCAAATAAAATAAGCTATAAGCATCCCTCTCTTGAAAAAATTCTTAATGTAACCTATGGTTGTATTGTGTATCAGGAGCAGGTTATGCAGATTGTCCGTGAACTTGGTGGATATTCCCTTGGTCGTGCAGATATGGTTAGAAGAGCTATGTCCAAGAAAAAAGCAGATGTTATGCTCAAGGAAAAGCATAACTTTATTCACGGAATTCAGGATGAAGACGGAAATGTTTTGGTTGAGGGCGCAGTCAGACGAGGTATTGATGAAAAAATTGCCGGGGAAATATTTGATGAAATGATGGACTTTGCAAAATATGCCTTCAATAAGTCACATGCTGCGGCATATGCCTTTATTTCATACCAGACGGCATGGCTTAAGTGTCATTATCCAACAGAGTTTTATTCTGCACTGCTTACAAGCGTTATAGACAGAGCAAGTCAGGTAACAAAATATATAAATTCTGTAAGAAAGCTTGGAATTAATATTTTGCCACCTGATGTGAATGAAAGTTATTCTGTGTTTGTTCCCTGCGGAGGCGATATCCGTTTTGGCCTGGGGGCGGTTAAAAATGTTGGTGCTTCGTTTATAAATGAAATGGCTGAGGAAAGAGAAAGAAACGGAAAGTTTAAATCTTTTACGGATTTTTTAAAAAGACTTGTTGCTTGCAAAATCAATAAAAGAATTGTTGATGCATTAATAAAATGCGGAGCTTTGTCCTGCTTCGGACATTCAAGAGCAACACTTCTTTCAGTATATGAGGTGGCACTTGATGATGCAGTAAAGGAAGAAAAAGTAAGCCTTACCGGACAGTATGATATATTCAGCCTGTTTGGTGAGGAAACTGAAACTGATGATAGCTTTGACGAAAGATGTGAGCTTGATAAAATGGAGCTTTTGAAGCTTGAAAAGGAGTATCTTGGTATATATGTTTCAGGGCATCCACTTGATTCTGTTTCGGATGTTTTAAATAGCACATCAAAGCATTCACTTTCCGATATTCTGGAAAATGATATGGAAAGCTTTAAAAACGGGGACACCGTAACTGTTTATGGCATGGTTTCCAATCTGAAAAAAAAGCTGACAAAAAGAAATGACACTATGCTTTTTATGGATTTTGAAGATTTAACAGAGACCATAGAGGTTATCGTTTTTCCAAGACAGGCAGAAAGGTATTCAGCTGCTTTATATGAGGGAGCTATAGTAAAGCTTGAGGGAAGTCTCGATGCAGGAGACGAACAAAACACAAAAATTATATTGAATTCCGTATCTCCGGTTGAAGAGAATAAAAATGCCGGAAGAAAGCTCTATATAAAGATTACGGCAGAAAACGAAAATAAGCTTACAAGGTTCAAAGAGGATTATAAAAACTCAGGTGGAGATGTGCCCGTGTATCTTTATTATGAAAACACGAAAAAGACATTGCTTGCTCCTGAAAATTTATGGGTGACAGAGGATGAAAAAACACTTAGAGACCTTGGAAAATCATTTGGTAATGAAAATGTAAAACTTGTGTAATCTTTTTTGGTTATCTTGTTAGGGTATTTTGGCAAAATTTCTACTATTTACAAAAATTATTTAACGCAATGCTCTTGAAAATCGGGCAATTTAAATGTATAATAATACTGCGGAATTTTCATTTTATGTACATATAGTAGGATAGAGGTTAAAGTGTTTTTAAAAAGATTACTGATTATTATACTGATGATAACATTATTAGGTGAAGTGGTTTATGGCATATCCTTTTCGGATGTGAGTTCTGAGCATAAAAACACTGTTGCTATATATGAAATGGCAGAAGCAGGAATTTTAAACGGCTATGAAGACGGAACCTTCAAACCGGACAATCCTGTAACAAGAGCAGAACTCAGCGTTATCATTTCAAGGACTCTTGGATTTAAAAAGGATGAAGAAAAAATAGATGTAAAGCTTCCCTTTGATGATGTTTATGAAGGTTACTGGGCAGTTGATTACATAAAATATGCCTATAAAACAAAGATTATAAACGGAATGGGAGACGGAACATTCCTTCCGGCAGGAAAGGTTACATATGAGCAGGCTGTAAAAATGATAGTTTGTGCATCGGGCTTTGAAAAAGAGGCAAAGGACCTGACAGGAGAAAAGTGGTATTCAGGATACTTGAAAATTGCGGAAAGAGTTGGTATTCTTGAAAATGTCACGGTTTATATTGGGAAAGGTGCAACCCGCTCCGATATTGTGCAGATGATGTATAATGCTATAACAAATGAGTACATTCTTCTTGAAGATGGAAATGATGATAAAAATCCGGAGGAAGAAATCGAGGAGCCGGAGGAAGAAGAGATAATTGAATATATAGAGGAAGAAATTGAAGTCAGAAAGATAGTTGTTGATGCAGGTCACAATTATGAAGGCTATGATAAAGGTGCAAGATTAGAAGATGACAGTATTATCGAAGAGGTAATAACCTGGCAGATTGCAGATAAATTAAAGGATAATCTGGAGAACTTGGGATTTGAGGTTTATATGACCAGAAAAAGGCTTAAGTCATCTATCGGCAATGAATCTGTTATAGAGAGTCTCAGGTCGAGAGTTGAAATGGCACACGATGTTGATGCAGACCTTTTTATATCCGTTCATTGTAATATAGGCGGTGGAACAGGTGTTGAAACCTATTGCTATGATTTGCAGGGAAGCGGAGCAAAGCTTTCAAAAGAGATAACAAAGGCTATCTCAAAAGCAACCGGTCTTTATAACAGAGGAGCTAAGGAATCGAATTTCTATGTGATTAAAAACACTGCTATGACAGCAGTTCTGATTGAAACAGGCTTTATTGATAACGAAGAAGATGCAAAAATATTAACTTCTGATAAAAAACAGGAAGATATGGCAAAGGCAATAGCCGATGCTGTTAATAAGAACAAAATAATAACCATAAAAAAGTCTGTAGTAAAAGAAGAGTCTGTTGAAGACGAAAGTTTTGATGTTAAGGAATTGGAAAAGGAAGATATAGATGATAAATAAAAAACCGGAGCTTCTTGCACCAGCAGGGAGTCTTGAAAAGCTAAAAACTGCTTTTTTGTACGGAGCGGATGCTGTATATATTGGAGGAGAATATTTTTCTCTCAGGGTTGCGGCAGAAAACTTTACCTTTGAAGAAATGAAAGAGGGTGTGGAATTTGCACATTCCCTTGGGAAAAAGGTTTATCTGACTGCAAATATTATCCCACATAACAGTGATGTTAGAGAATACCCTGAATTTATAAAGAATGCTGCGGAAACAGGGATAGATGCAGTATTGATTTCAGATTTAGGACTTTTTGATATAACAAGGGAAATTGCTCCTGATTTGGATATTCATATAAGCACTCAGGCGAATAATGTCAATTATGCAACCTGTAGAATGTGGAAAAAGCTTGGTGCAACAAGAGTTGTTCTTGCAAGAGAACTTTCTTTTGAAGAAATAGCTGAAATAAGAAAAGAAACAGATGATCAAATTGAACTTGAGGCATTTGTTCACGGAGCAATGTGTATTTCCTATTCGGGAAGATGCCTTTTGTCAAATTATATGACAAACAGAGACAGCAATCAGGGGGCGTGCTCACACCCCTGTAGATGGAATTATTCTTTGGTTGAAGAAACAAGACCCGGTGAATATTTTCCTGTATATGAAAATGAAAGAGGTACATTCATATATAATTCAAAGGATTTATGTATGATAGAGCATATAGATAAATTAATCGAAAGCGGACTTTCAAGCCTTAAAATTGAGGGCAGAGTGAAGACGGAATATTATCTTGCAACAGTGGTTAAGGCATACAGGGATGCGATTGATTCATATTTTGAAGAAAAGGAAAATTATAAGTTTAATCCTGAGTGGCTTGATGAATTGAAAAAAGTCAGCCACAGGGATTACACAACAGGTTTTTATTTTAAAAAGCCGGGCGGAACAGAACAAAACTATGAAACAAGCTCTTATATCAGGAATTATGAGCTTCTTGGTATAGTGGACAGCTATGACGAAAAGGAAAAAATGGTTTCAGTTATCCAGAAAAACAGATTTTTTCCCGGTGATGAGGTTGAATTTCTTTGTCCAAAAGGTCCGTTCAGAAAGATTGTTATAGAAAAGATACTTGATGAAGATGGAAATGTTCTTGAGGTCGCAAACAGACCTCAGAATATCGTGAAAATCCCCTCAGATATTCCTTTGGAAAAAGGCAGTATGATGAGAGGTAAAAAAATTCAGTAAAAAATTAAAATTTATATAAACGGAGGAATTAATATGAAAACTTCAAAAAGAATTCTAAGTTTGTTGCTTGTTATGGTATTTGTGCTGACAGCAACAATTACAACCCCGGTTTTCGCAACATTTTCTGATGTTGATGGAACAGAACCATATGCAGCCGCAATCAGCAGCCTTAATTCCCTTGGAATTATCAACGGTTATGAAGACGGCACATTCAGACCTCTTAATAATGTTACAAGAGCTGAATTCACGGCTTTACTTTTAAGAGCTCGCGGATTTGGTGATATAGGCTCAACAGATCTCAGCGATCCGCCGTATCCTGATGTTGTAACAAGTGATGTATCCTGGGCTATAGGAAATATCAGAACAGCAAAAGATATGGGTATTGTTACAGGTTATGAAGATGGAACATTCAGACCAATGAACAATGTGTTATATGAAGAAGCTATAACAATGATTGTTCGTGCAATAGGTTATGAAAATGCTGCTGCTGAGGGCGGAGAATGGTATTCAAAGTATCTGACAATAGCAGGTTCAATCGGCCTTTTAAAGAATGTAAACGGAGCTATTAATGTTCCTGCAACAAGAGCTGTTATTGCTATGATGCTTGACAATCTTCTAAATCTTGAAGACGAAAGTGGCTATATTCAGAAAACAGGTATTATTTTATCAAACAGAATAACTTCTATAAATAGCCCGAATGTTGATCTCAGAGAGAATGAAATCTTGATTGAGGATGATGTTACACGCACAGTTGCTAAGTATTTAGTAGATGATGTTAAAGTGTATGATGAAATGATAGGACAAAGAGTTGATTTCAGTTATAAAGAAAATAAAGAAACAGGCTATAATGAAATCAAATCTATAACTCCAAGAAAGAACAATGTTCTTGAGATTAAATCTAAAGATATTGAAGATGGAAAATGTGATGCAAGCACAGTTGTATATTATGAAGACGGTGTAAAACAAAAGAAGGCAGTTATTTCTCCGGATTCTGCTGTAATATATAATGGTAAGCTCTACGGAACATCAAGAAATGACAGCAAATATTCTGATTACTTCACACAAAAAGGATTGCCTGTTGTTGGCGCTTTGAAACTTCTTGATAATGATAACGATAACAAGTATGATGTTATATTTGTGGATAAATATGATATATATGTTGTATCAAATTTAACAACAGGAACCCGTACTATCACTGATAATGTACTTAGAAACAACGAACCCAAGGTTCTTGACTATGAGAAGGATAAATCAATGAAATTTGTGGATACAAAAGGATATGATTCATCATTCTCTTCTATAGTAAAAGGTTCAGTATTATGCATTAAGGAAAGTAATGCTGCAAATGGTTCTGAAGTTTTAACAACTGTTGTGATAAACAACACAAATCCATCAGGAACTGTTACAGGAGCTAAGGCTGGAAAAAGCATAACACTTTCTTCAACAACTTATAACTATTCAGACGCTGCTCCATGGGTAAGTGGTTCAGGGTCACTTACAGAACCTCAGCTTGATGATTCAGCAAAATTCTATCTCGATTTAAATGGCGATATAGTTGCTTATGAAAAATCTCAGGTTCAGGTAAATCAGAAATATGGCTATATTTCAAGCTATCAGGTTATAGAAATTAATATGGAAAGTGTTCTTAAGGTAACAATGTTTGTTCCTGGAATATCAGGACTTGCAAATTATATGACAGGTTCCAAGACAAAGATTAACGGTACACCTGACAAAACACCTGAAGAAATAAAAACTATTCTCGATGCAGCTGCAGGATATCAGGGACAGGTTCCCGGTGCAACAAATAATGCATACTCACAGCTTATTAAGTTCACAGCAACCGGAAATGTTTTAGATGAAATTATAACTGCAGAGCCTTCTGATCCGGTTGAAACACTTTCAACAGATAAGCTTATAATTTCAAAGAGTTATAACCCTGCTACAGCAACATCAAGTACAACAAGTTCAAGATTTCAGCTTAAATCAAATGTATCAACAGAAAAAGCAATAACAGCTGTAATTGGTTCAAACACAACTTTGATTAAAGTTCCGAACGACAGAAGTGATTCAAAAGGATATGGAAAAATGACAACAAGTCAGATTGACTTAAACACTGGATATCGTGTAGAAGTTTATGATATTAAGGGCTCTGAACCAAGAGTTGTTGTTTTCTATCCTACAGTGAGTCAAAATGTTAATAATGCGAAATTTGATACTGTACCATTTATTATCACAGAACTTATAGGTGTAGGTGATAATGTATATGAGGTGTATGGATATAACGGAAAATCAGAATCTGCATTGACGACTCCGTTGAAATCATCACCGGATTCATATGCTGCATTTAAAGCTTTAGCCGATGATAATGGCGGAAAAGGATATGTTGTCCGTTTTGGAAGAGATGAAGATGGTAATGTAACATTAGATAGTAAGAACATTGTGTTCAGCAACGATTCATCACTTAGACCAACTGTTATGTCAAATCATCAGACAAAAAATTACGGTTGGATAAATCTTGGCGGTACCGGTTATTATCTTAAGGGTGAAGCTGATTCAGGCAAAGGAACATACTATGAAATGATTTGGGGTTATGTTAACAGTGTTGGGGAATCCTATGTAGAAGTTCTTGATGATGCAAATGAAAATGCAACTCATATTTACACAAGCTTTAACGATGCTTTAGTTCTTAAATATGAGAAAGCAGGAGGCAACTTTAATATCATTAAACTTGACGACGGTGTAATAGCAGCTCTTGACACAGAAACGGCTAAGTTTGGAGAAACAAACCCGACAGAGGTTTTTGTATACGGAATAAATAGTGCAAGTATCTCAATTGTAATTATTAAAGAATAATTTAGTTGAATAGGATTTAAGAAAGCAGTTCATTATGAGCTGCTTTCTTTTTTTTGTGAAAAAGGGAATAATATTCTTTAAAACAAAACATAATAAACTTAAATAAAATAAAGCGGAGGAAATACTTATGCCAAATGATAGTGCAAGATTATTAAGAGAATGTGATGCGGGAATTAAAATGGCGGTTAAAAATTTAGATGAAATATCAAAGGGAATTAAGGATGCCGCACTAGAATCCGTTGTTGCAGAAAGCAGAAAAGAGCATATAAAGCTTAAGGAAGAAATTGAAAAAACTCTTATAGAAATGGGTGAAGAGCTTTCTGAACCAAACCTGATTGCAGAGGGAATGGGGTATTTAAAAACAAATGTTAAACTGGCAATGGAAAAAACGGATAAAACAGCTGCAGATTTAATAACTGACGGATGTAATATGGGCATTAAAACACTAACAAGATATTTAAATCAGTATGAGGCAGCAGACGAAAGCATAAAAAACACAGCAAGGGATGTTATAAAAATAGAAGAGGCCCTTTTGGATAATGTTCGTCCTTATCTGTAAAGTAATTTTATAAAATTTTAAACGGAATTTGCAAAAAGGTGCGAATTCCGTTTATTTTTAAGATATTTTTAAAAAAATCTATTGACAAACTTTAGAAAATTTGATAAAATAAATTGGTTTTTAATGTGGGAGTGGTATGCTCAAAACACATTGATTAAAATTATTAGGTTGTAAAAGCAGGAGCTTTTGTGATGAATAATATTAAAGAAAAAAACTATGTAGCAGGATTTAAGCAGTCAAAAAAAATGATTGAAAAAGGCTGTGCGGAGCTTGTTTATGTAGCAAAGGATGCTGATATGCATATTGCATGTCCCATTGAGAATTTGTGCAAAGAAAAATCCGTTGAGATAGAATATGCAGACAGTATGAAAGAACTGGCACACGATGCGGGAGTTGAAGTTCCCACTGCGGTTGTTACCATTGTTAAAAATGCTTAGGCGTTTTTATATATTAAATTTATATGCAGGAGGTGAAAAAGATTGCCAACATTTAACCAATTAGTAAAAAACGGAAGAAAGACTGCTGAAAAGAAGTCAACAGCACCAGCTCTTTTAAAGGGTTTCAACACAATCAAGAAAAGACCTACAGACCAGGATTCTCCACAGAAGAGAGGCGTTTGTACTTCTGTAAGAACAATGACACCTAAAAAGCCTAACTCAGCGCTCAGAAAGGTTGCCAGAGTTCGTCTTACAAATGGTATTGAGGTTTCTGCTTACATTCCGGGTATCGGTCATAACCTTCAGGAACATAGCGTTGTTATGATCAGAGGCGGAAGAGTAAAGGATCTCCCTGGTGTGCGTTATCACATTATCCGTGGTACATTAGATACTGCAGGTGTTGCAAAGCGTAATCAGTCAAGATCTAAATACGGAGCTAAAAAACCAAAGGACGCTAAATAAGCGTAAAAACTATTAAAGAAATTTGTAGTGCGATTACTATTTATATATATAACCTGATGGGTAATAGTAATAAGCACAAACAGTATCCTTAAGGGTATTGAGTACCTGTGGATATATTAACCACAAAGAATGGAGGGAAGAAAAGTGCCAAGAAAAGGACATATTGCACGCAGAGACGTGTTACCTGATCCGATGTATAACAGCAAAACTGTTACTCGTCTAATAAACAATATCATGCTTGACGGTAAGAAGGGTGTAGCCCAGGCTATCGTTTACGGTGCTTTTGATATCATCAAAGAAAAAACAGGAAAGGATCCTGTTGAAGTATTTGAAGAAGCAATGAATGCCGTTATGCCTGTTTTAGAGGTAAAAGCAAGACGTGTAGGTGGTGCCAACTATCAGGTTCCGATCGAGGTTAGAGCTGAAAGACGCGAAACTTTAGGACTCAGATGGATAACCGTTTACTCAAGACAGAGAAACGAAAGAACAATGGCAGAAAGACTAGCAAACGAGCTTTTAGACGCTATAAACAGCACAGGCGGAGCTTTCAAAAAGAAAGAAGATACTCACAAAATGGCAGAAGCAAACAAAGCATTTGCTCATTTCCGCTGGTAATTTTAAAATGGTGCTGTGCCGCATAAGAGGCATAGAGACTATTTTGAAATTATCTACAATACAGAAAACACACTACGGTGTTGAAAGGAGAAAAAAGGTATGGGTAGAGCGTATTCACTTGAAAGAACAAGAAATATCGGTATCATGGCTCATATTGATGCCGGTAAGACTACTACTACAGAACGTATCTTGTATTATACAGGTATAAATCATAAGCTTGGTGAAACCCATGAAGGTGGCGCTACCATGGACTGGATGGAACAGGAGCAGGAGCGTGGTATTACTATCACATCTGCTGCAACAACCTGTTTCTGGGAACCCAAAGAGGGTCCATATGCTGGTCAGAAGCACAGAGTAAACATCATCGATACTCCCGGACATGTTGACTTTACAGTTGAAGTTCAGCGTTCACTTAGAGTACTTGATGGTTCAGTTACAGTTATGTGTGCTAAGGGTGGTGTTGAACCACAGTCAGAGACTGTATGGCGTCAGGCTGATGAATATAAAGTTCCCCGTATGATATTCGTTAACAAAATGGATATTATGGGTGCAGACTTTTATAATGTTGTAAATATGATTCACGAGAGACTTAATGCAAATGGTGTTCCGATTCAGCTTCCTATCGGATCTGAAGATACATTCATTGGTATTATCGACCTTATGAACATGGAAGCCGAAGTTTATGAAGATGAACTCGGTCAAAAATACCATAAAGAACCAATCCCTGCTGATATGGTTGACAAAGCAGAAGAATACCGTCAGCAGATGATTGAAGCTATTTGTGAAACAGACGAAGAGCTTTTAGAAAAATTATTCAGTGATGAAGAAATCACAGTTGATGAGTTAAAGGCAGCTCTCAGAAGAGCAACAATTAACAACGAAATCGTACCTGTTCTTTGCGGAACAGCGTATAGAAATAAGGGTGTTCAGTTGCTTCTTGACGCAGTTATCGAATATATGCCTGCTCCAACAGATGTACCAAACATTCAGGGTATAAATCCTGATACAGAAGAAGCAGATGAAAGACCATCATCAGACGATGCTCCGTTTGCTGCACTTGCATTTAAAATTGCGACAGACCCATTCGTTGGTAAAATTTGTTTCTTCCGTGTATATTCAGGTACACTTCAGAAGGGCTCTCATGTATTAAACTCATGTAAAAATAAGCGTGAAAGAATCGGAAGAATTCTTCAGATGCACGCAAACCACAGAGAAGACCTTGATATCGTTTATTCCGGTGATATCGCAGCTGCGGTTGGTCTCCAGAATACAACAACAGGTGAAACTCTTTGTGATGAAAAGAATCCTATCATCCTTGAGTCAATGAATTTCCCTGAACCGGTTATTCGTGTTGCTATTGAACCGAAAACAAAAGCAGGTCAGGAAAAGATGGGTATCGCTTTAGCAAAGCTTGCTGAAGAAGATCCAACATTCAAGACTTATACAGATGAAGAAACAGGACAGACAATTATCGCAGGTATGGGTGAACTTCACCTTGAAATCATAGTTGACCGTTTGCTCCGTGAATTTAAAGTTGAAGCAAATGTTGGTAAGCCTCAGGTTTCATATCGTGAAGCGTTCAGAAATCCTGTTAATGTTGAGCATAAGTATGCTCGTCAGTCAGGTGGTAAAGGTCAGTACGGTCATGTATTGGTTAAGTTTGAACCTCTTGGCGAAGGCGAAGGCTATGTATTTGAAAACCAGGTTGTCGGCGGTGCTATTCCGAAGGAATATATTCCAGCTGTTGATGCCGGTATTCAGAGCGCAATGTTAAACGGTGTTCTCGCAGGCTACAATGTTGTTGACCTTAAAGCCACACTTTATGATGGTTCATACCACGAAGTTGACTCATCTGAAATGGCATTTAAGATTGCAGCATCTATGGCATTTAAAGATGCTATGAGAAAATCTGACCCTGTATTGAAAGAACCTATCATGCTTGTAAATGTAATCACACCAGACGATTACCTCGGTTTCGTTATCGGTGACTTAAGTTCAAGACGCGGTATGATTAAGTGTCAGGAATCTCGCAGCGGCGGTGTAACTCAGGTAACTGCAGATGTTCCGCTTTCAGAGATGTTCGGATATGCAACAGTTCTTCGCTCAGGAACACAGGGCCGTGGACAGTATTCAATGGAACCATCACACTATAGCGAAGTTCCGAAGAGTGTTCAGGAAAAGATTATCAGCGAGAGAACAAAATCTGAGTAATTCAGTAAAAATTTATAAAAATTTTAAAAAACTATTGAAAACTGCAAAACTATGTAGTAGAATAGTAGTAAGTAAATAATTAACGTTTAAATAAAGTTAGGAGGAATTCTAAAATGGCAAAAGCTAAATATGAAAGAACAAAACCGCATGTTAACATCGGTACAATTGGTCACGTTGACCATGGTAAGACAACTCTTACCGCTGCAATCACAAAGGTGCTTGCATTATCAGGTAAAGCTCAGTTTGAAGCTTACGATATGATCGATAAAGCTCCGGAAGAAAGAGAAAGAGGTATCACAATTTCAACAGCTCACGTTGAATACGAAACAGAAAACCGTCACTATGCACATGTTGACTGTCCAGGACATGCTGACTATGTTAAGAACATGATCACAGGTGCTGCTCAGATGGACGGTGCTATCCTTGTTGTATCTTCAGCTGACGGCCCAATGCCTCAGACAAGAGAACACATCCTTCTTTCAACACAGGTTGGCGTTCCTTATATCGTAGTATTTATGAACAAAGTTGACCAGGTTGACGATCCAGAACTTCTTGAATTAGTTGAAATGGAAATCAGAGACCTACTCACAGAATATGAATTCCCGGGCGACGATACACCTATCGTTAAAGGTTCAGGTCTTCAGGTTCTTGAAAGCTCATCAACTGATCCTTCAGCTCCAGAATATGCTTGTATTCTTGAACTTATGGATGCTGTTGACAGCTATATCCCAACACCAGAAAGAAAGAGCGATCTTCCATTCCTTATGCCAGTCGAAGATGTATTCTCAATCACAGGCCGTGGTACAGTTGCTACAGGTAGAGTTGAAAGAGGTACTCTTAAAGTTTCTGACGAAGTTGAAATCGTTGGTCTTTCAGACGAAACAAGAAAAGTTGTTGTTACAGGTATAGAAATGTTCAGAAAGCTTCTTGACGAAGCTGAAGCTGGTGACAACATCGGTGCTCTTCTCCGTGGCGTACAGAGAAACGAAATCGAAAGAGGTCAGGTTCTTGCAAAACCAGGAACAATCACACCTCACACAAAGTTTAAGGGCGAAGTTTATGTTCTTACTAAGGAAGAAGGCGGACGTCATACTCCATTCTTCTCAAACTACAGACCACAGTTCTATTTCAGAACAACTGACGTAACAGGTATCATCGCTCTTCCAGAAGGAACAGAAATGTGTATGCCTGGTGACAATGTAACAATGACTGTTGAACTTACAACACATATCGCTATCGAAGAAGGTCTTCGTTTTGCTATCCGTGAAGGTGGCCGTACAGTTGGTTCAGGTGTCGTTACAGAAATTCTTGGTTAATTTCTAAATTCACAATAACAAAAAAGCTTTTCGGGAAACCGAAAAGCTTTTTTATTTTGGTTTATTTATGACTTAAGTGTGTTTATGATGATTGCTATAAACATTAAACTACAGCCTGTAAGTTCAACTATTGTAATTGATTCATTTAGTAGAATCATCCCCGACAAAAGTGCGAATACAGACTCTAAACTCATAAGTATGGATGCAGATGCCGGGTCAGCATATTTTTGACCGATAATCTGCAGAGTATAAGCAATTCCCGATGAGAATATACCGGAATAAAGTATTGGTATTGCACAGGCTAAAATAAGGTTTATATCAGGATTGTCAAAGATAATCATCATAACGAAGTTTATTAATCCTGCAACCAAAAACTGAAGTGCCGAAAGACGGATGCCGTCAACCTTCGGTGAGTAGTGGTCTATCGTAAGGATGTGAAATGAAAAGAAAACGGCACAAACAAGTGTAATTAAATCACCCTTGTTGAAGTTTAGCCCGTCTTTCACCCCGCATAAAAGATATAAGCCAATAGTTGCGATAAAGCAGGAAAAATAAACAATTTTAGGTAGTTTCCTTTTTAAAAGAAGACCGATAAAAGGAACAAAAATTATGTACATGGCGGTTATAAACCCTGATTTTCCGCTTGTTGTGTACATCATCCCCCAGTTTTGAAGAGTTGTTGCAATGCAGAGAAAAATTCCACAAATAACACCTGAAATAATTAAATCCTTAGAGTTATTGTTCTGAACCTCAATTCCTTTTTTTTTCTTAATTAAATCATTAACCATTATAATGGGGGTAAGGAAAATTGCACCGATTAAAAGTCGGATACTGTTGAAGGTGGATGGTTTTATAGTTTCCATTCCGACTTTTTGAGAAACAAATGATGTTCCCCAGATAATAGCCGCGATTAAAATGAGTAGATTTCCTTTTAGTTTTTTGTAGTCAATTGAAATTTTTTTCATTTGTAATCTCCTTTAAATGGCAAATTTAAGTATAAATTCAGCAATTAAAACTGTCAGACAGGCATATATTGCAACTTTTAAAAGACTTTTTCCAAAGTAAGCCGAAATCATTGCTGCAATAAAGCCAAAAAATGCTGAAATTTTGTTTGAAACGGAATAGAAAATTCCAGGAATAGTCATAGATGTTAAAACTGCAAAAGGGATGTAGTGAAGAAACGAAAGAATAAAACGGTTTGTAATTTTTTTCTTTGCAAGGACAAAGGGAATCATTCTGATAAGATAGGTAATGCCTGCCATAACAAGAAGATATATAAAAAAATTATATTTCATAATCAGGCGTCCTCACTTTCTTTTGTGTTAACTGGTGCGATAAGTGCTAAAAGTGCACTTGCAAAAACTGCAATAATAATTATAACAAACCCGCCTGGTACTTTGTTAAGATACGGTGTGTACCTGAAGACGTAGCTGAGAAAAGCCGCAATAAAAACACAAAGTGCAGTTGGCTTGTTTATTTTTGCCTCAGGAACAACTATTGCAATAAACATTCCGTATATAGCAATGCCAAGGGAAGAAATAATTATTTCCGGCAATATTCCACCTGCCGCAGCGCCTAAAAATGTGCCCAAAGTCCAGCCTAGCCAGGGAGTTAAAATAAGTCCGTATAAATAGCTTTTTCCAAGAAGTCCCTTTTTCTCAGATGCAACTGCAAAAACTTCATCCGTATTGACAAAGGCTATAACAAACCTGTCAAGGGTACTGACATTTTTATCAACCTTTTGAGAAAGGGAAAGGGACATAAGAGCATATCGGAGGTTTATGGTAAATTGTGCCATACCAAGCTCTATAAGAGAGCCTCCACCGCATATTATGGGAACTGCCGCAAGCTGACCTGCGGAAGTAACATTTGTCATTGATATAAGAAGTGTCTGAAGAAGCGAAAGACCGCTTTGTGTTGCGAAAATTCCAAAGGCAAAGGCAACCGAAATGTAGCCAAGACAAATTGGAATTCCGTCATAAATACCTTTTAAAAAATTGTTTTTCATTATTGTCCTCTGCATAATTAAAGCATTCCAAAAGGAATGCTTTATAATTTTTATATTTCGTAGTCAAGTTTAAACTGTTCGCCGCACCCGTATTTTTCGTAAACATAATCTATGTCCTTGTCGCCTCTTCCTGAAAGACATGCAAGAATTGAACCGGATTTGTGTTCTTTAGCATATTTGATTGCATATGCAACAGCGTGAGCACTTTCGATTGCGGGAATAATTCCCTCGTATCTTGAAAGGAGGAAGAAAGCTTCCATGGCCTCTTCATCTGATATTACATCGTATTTCACTCTGTTCATATCACGAAGATATGCATGTTCAGGGCCAACACCCGGATAATCAAGTCCGCTTGCAATAGAATAAACAGGTAACGGTTCACCGTTTTCATCTTGAAGAACATAGGATTCGTAGCCGTGAATTTTTCCTTTTGTACCATATTTCATTGTTGCAGCATGGTCGCCCACATTTGCACCTCTTCCAAGGGGTTCGATTCCGTATATTTCAACGGGGTCTGCAAGGAATGGGGTAAACATACCAAGTGAGTTTGAACCACCGCCAACGCAAGCACAAATTGCATCAGGCATAATACCTGTCATTTCAAGAAACTGTTCTCTTGCCTCATAACCGATAACAGACTGAAAATCTCTGACCATTTTGGGGAACGGATGAGGACCTGCTGCTGTACCGATACAATAAATTGCATCTTCATATTCTCTTAAATATGCCTCAAAAGCAGCATCACAAGCTTCTTTTAATGTTTTAAGACCTTTTGTAACAGGGATAACATTAGCACCAAGCATTTTCATTCTTATAACATTTGGGTGTTGTTTTGCTATATCAACTTCACCCATATAAACATCACATTCCATACCGAAATATGCTGCTGCAGTAGCTATTGCAACACCGTGCTGTCCTGCACCTGTTTCTGCAATAACCTTCTTTTTGCCCATATACTTGGCAAGAAGACCTTCGCCCATACAATGATTAAGCTTATGTGCACCTGTGTGGTTTAAATCTTCCCTTTTTAAATATATCTGACAGTTGCCAAATATTTTAGAAAGTCTTTCACAGTGATAAACAGGAGTGGGTCTGCCCTGAAATTCTTTTCTTATTCTGCGGAGCTCGTTTATAAACTGTGCAGAATGGCAAATTGCCTCATAAGCATCATCAGCCTGCTTAAAAGCCTCCTGAAGCTCTTCATTTATGAAAGAGCCGCCATATTCACCAAAATAACCTTCAGTAGTCGGGTTTTCTTTCAAATAGTTTTCAAAATCTCTATATTTATTCATAATATTACCTTCTTTACTTATGAATGATATTCTGTCTATTTTAACAAATTTCAAGCAAAAAGTCAATTGTTTTAGGGCTTTTTTCGAGGATAAATTTTAAAAACCTTGAACTGAAAGGTAAAATGTGGTAGAATGAATTTGCGTAAAGAAAAGTGAATATAAAATTTTACGGATTTTAATGCAAAAAATGTGAAATGCAAAGAATTTATTATAAGAAAAAATTCAGTTTGCAGGGGGTGTAAAGGTGATTAAGAACTATATATTTGATTTTGGAAATGTGCTTGCAGAGTTCTATCCCGAAAAGCTCACAGCACCCTATATTTCTGATGAAGAGACTAGAAGGTATATAAGCGGTATTGTTTTTGACCGGATTTATTGGAATAAACTTGATTTGGGAACAATCACGGATGATGAAGTAAAAGAGCAGATTAAAAACCGTGTACCCGATGAACTGAAAGAAATTTCATGCAGGGTATATGATAACTGGATAAATAATTTAACACCGGTTCAGGGTATGCAGGATTTGATATATGATATACAAAAAAGCGGGAAGAAGCTATTTCTCTTATCAAATATCAGTCCGGGCTTCAAAAAAGGCTATTGTAAGGTAAAATGGATAAACGAGCTTCTGAGTTGTTTTGAAGGGTTGGTTTTTTCAGGAGAAATAAATTTAGTAAAGCCAGATTCGGAGATTTTTGAATATTTACTCAGAAAACATAATTTAAAAAGAGAAGAGTGCCTTTTTATAGATGATAGCGAAATTAATATAAAGGGTGCAATGAATGTTAATATAGAGGGATATTTATTTGACGGAGATGTAAAAAAATTAAGGGATTATATTGGATTTTAATAAGAAAAGAATTGATTTTTCAGACATGACTTGTCATGGATATATAAAGATTGTCGAATATTGTGGAAAGCAAGTGGATATAATTAGAGAGTAGTTTGGCTTTGTTTTGTCTTCATCTTTCTCCAACTGATAAATCCATAAATATCATTGAACAAAAAAGAAACAAAGCATACGACAACGGAAATATATCGGATATCAGAAAAACTTGCTAAAATCCAAAGTATTATAAGAACTATATCGTTAGTCGCATAGGCAATGGCAAAATATGGACTTCTTCTGAAAGTAAGATACACAGCAAGAAAACTTGTTGTAACAGATAGAGTACTTGGCACTATGTTGGAAGTATTAAAATACTTTAAAATATAATAGAAAATAGCGGTAATTAAAACAGTAATCGACCACATAAATATAGTTTCTTTTACAGTAATACTATTTACCTTGACTTCAGCCTTGTTTCCGTTAAACGGATTTCTGAGCCAGGATATAAGTGCAAAAACTGCCATAGGCAATGTCATACCAAGATAGGTTATCATTTCACCATAATAGGCAAATGTATATGATATTATTCCATAAAACAGACTGAATATTACCATCAAAAACTGCCCGAAAGGATTTCCTTTTGCATTAAAAATAAGTGATGTAACACCAATAAGAGAAGCACATAAAGTCAGATAACTTTCTCTGTCGAATATGCAAAACGATGTTATGATTAGTATTACAGAAGAGAACCATACAGTAATATCGGTTTTTGAAAAATAGCTTTTTAATTTAGTCATATTGTCCTCCAAAAAATAAACATTCGCAAGTATATCTTCTAAGACCTAACGATATACAAACGAATGCTCAAAGCTTCGACTACCCGGTGGCAGTATGATTATTATATATATTACATTTTAGCATATATAATAAAAAAAAGCAATATAGATTATTTTTTAATCTTAACTTGTTATGAACTATTGCGAAAAAGTCTGGCTTTCAGATTATACAGTCTTTAAAATGGATATGTTTATAATTTATAAAATATAGAGAGGTGAAAACAATAAGCATAAAAGAACAATGCATAAAAGCAATGGAAGAACCCATTGAAAAGGCTAATCTGAAAAAAGATGATGTAGTTATGGAGGGTGTTCTGCAAGCGAGATTTTAGACAGTAGGATAGGCGCAAATTATAATGAAAATTTGGTTTAGGGATTATATAATAGTCAACAATCAGAATAGCAAGACAATACATTGAATATTTTATTTAATAAAAAGAGAGGATGGGAGTATATGACAATATACACACAGTTCGAACTATTAGGAAGAATTTTGATTGCCGCAATTTGCGGAGCAATTATTGGGTTTGAAAGAAAAAACAGAAAAAAGGAAGCGGGTATAAGAACACATATTATAGTTGCTGTTGCGGCATCACTTCTTATGATAATATCAAAATACGGATTTTTTGATTTGGTAAGCGGAAATATGTTCCCGGGGGCAGATGTGAGACTTGACCCCTCAAGAATTGCTTCCTGTATTGTTTCGGGCATAGGTTTTCTTGGTGCTGGTATGATTTTTACTTATAAGAGAACAGTTTCGGGACTCACAACCGCAGCGGGTATATGGGCAACTGCCGGTATTGGTATGGCAATTGGCTCAGGACTTTATGTCATCGGTATTTCCTGTGCTGCTTTGATTGTTATTCTCCAGCTTGTGCTTCACAACAGATTCAGACTTTTCAGAACAGAAATACATGAGGAAATTGTTTTTGAAGTAAATAATTATAAGGATGCCATAGACAGCATAGAAGAAAGCTTTGAATTGCTGGGAATTGCTGTTGATAGCTTTGAACTTGAAAAGCTTGGTGAAAAAAGAGCAAGAATAAGCTTTGATGTTTCGGCAAGAGATGATAAAATTAAGGAAATTCTGGAGATTTCACTTAAAGATGATAATATAATTTCAGTTAATATAGATTAAAGAGGATGGAAAGCCATCCTCTTTATTTATTAACAAATTGTAAACTAAAAAAATTCCTCTTGACAAAATATAAATCCGTGCTATAATTAACTTGAAAGTCAAAGAAAGTCAAAGTCAAAATCAAAGAAAGTCAGAATTGGAGGAAAGACCAATGAAACTAAGTAATATAATAGAGGAATTTATAAAAGATATGTTAAGCGAGGCGGATATGATAGAGCTTCAGCGAAACGAGCTTGCAAGCAAATTTAACTGTGTTCCGTCCCAGATAAATTATGTTATATCAACAAGATTTTCGCCTGAGAGGGGATATAGTGTTGAAAGCAGGCGAGGCGGAGGGGGATATATAAAAATCACCAAAGCACAGCCTGACAATGAGGGATATATAATGAAAATCCTGAAACTTGTTGGGGATTATATTTCTCAGCAGGATATGATTGGGATTATACAAAATCTGTATGAATATGAATTATTAACCAAAAGAGAGGCTACAATTATAATAGCGGCACTAAGCGATAATTCACTTATGATAAAACAGCCCGAAAGAGATGTCGTAAGAGCAAAAATGCTTAAGAATATACTTGTTAATATTGGGAGGTAAAGTTTATGAAATGTCAGAAATGTAATAAAAATGAGGCAAATACACATTACACGCAGATTATAAACGGAAAGAAGAAGGAATATTTTTTATGCTCCGAATGTGCAAACGGCAGCGAAGAAATAAATAGCTTAAAGCTTGGGTTTGATAATGAGTTTGACAGTTTTAACAACTTTTTTTCGGGATTTTTGTCAAGTCCATATATTAAGTCAAAAGGCATAAGCTCAAGTTCTGATACCTGCGATTTGTGTCATATGAGTTTTAGTGAGTTTCTAAGGGGAGGAAGACTTGGCTGTTCAAAGTGTTATGAAAACTTTGAATCAAGACTTATAAATCCTCTTAAGCAAATTCATTCAAGCACAACTCACACGGGAAAGGTTCCCCAAAAAGCCGGGGAAGAACTTAAAAAGAGCAGAAAGCTTGAAAGATTAGAAAACGAGCTTAAGGAAGCCATAAATATTCAGAATTTTGAAAGGGCGGCAGAGCTGAGAGACTTAATTAACGATATTAAAAAGGGGGCATAGGTATATGTGGTATACAGAAGTTGGAAAAGACGGGGATGTTGTTTTATCATCAAGAGTCCGTCTTGCAAGAAATATAAAGGATATACCCTTTGGTAACAGAATGACGGAAAGCCAGCAGGAGGAGGTTATTGCAAAATGCAAAAATGCACTTTCTCATATGAAATTTATTGCCCTTGACGGAATGAGTGAAATGGAAAAGACCTCTCTTGCAGAAAAGCATCTTTTAAGTCCTGATATGATAGAGAACAACAGAAAAAAAGCATTTCTTCATAATGACGAGTGTACAGCATCTGTTATGCTTGGAGAAGAGGATCACATAAGAATTCAGGCTATGAAATCGGGATTTTGTCTGGACTGGTGTTTGGAGGAGGCAAATAAAATAGATGATAAGCTTGAAGAAAGTGTGGAATATGGTTTCAGTGAAAGATTCGGGTATCTAACCTGCTGCCCCACAAATGTTGGAACTGGTATGAGAGCATCAGTTATGCTTCAGCTTCCTGCCCTTGTTATGAGCGGAAGAATCGAAGGGATAACATCTTCTCTTTTGAAGCTTGGAATGACAGTGAGAGGTATTTATGGAGAGGGATCCAAGGCGACAGGGGATATATTCCAGATTTCAAATCAGGTAACTTTGGGAGTAAGCGAAGAAGAGATAATCCAGAAGCTTAAGCAGATTGTTATGGAGGTTGCTCAAAAGGAAAGAGAAACGGCGAAAAGTCTCTATGAAAAGAACAAGTATGTGCTTGAGGACAAAATCATGCGTTCATATGGCATACTTAAAAATGCAGTTATACTGAATTCAAAAGAGACAATGTCTGCTCTTTCGGATTTGCGACTTGGCATAAATCTTAAAATACTGGATAAAATTTCATATAGTGATATAAATGAAATAATGTATGCGGTGCAGCCTGCAACACTTTCAAAGGATAATAATCTGGTTTCTGCATTGGACAGAGATATAAAAAGAGCAGAGGTTGTAAAATCTTACTTAAAATAGGAGGTTGAAAATATGTTTGAACAAAAGCTTACAGAAAGAGCCAAAGCTGCCATAAATTCAGCGGGACAATCAGCCATGGAGCTTGGCCATTCATATATCGGAACAGAGCATCTGCTTCTGGGACTTATCCGTGAGGGAGAGGGAGTTGCCCACACAATTTTGGAAGAAAACGGCATTACTTATGATAAGGTTGTTGAAAAAATAGAAAAGCTTATCGGGGTTGAACCGCCAATAAGTGATTCATCAATTGGATTCACTCCAAGAACAAAAAGTGTTTTAGAGAGAAGCTTGTCTGAATCTATGCGTTTCGGACACGGATATATTGGAACAGAGCATATATTGATCTCCCTTATGAGAGAGAGTCAAAGCGTTGCAGTTCGTATTATGTTGGAGCTTGGGGGAAATCTCCAGAATATGTATAACGACATAGTTAAAATGATAAATGAGGCAGACGGCGGGGAAGCAGGAGAGAGTGCAGGCTATTCCAAGGAAGCTGCAAAGCCTCAGAGTGGCGGCAAATCTCCCATTCTTAATAAATATGGAAGAGACCTTACAAAAATGGCAAAGGATTTAAAGCTTGATCCGGTAATTGGCAGAGATGATGTTATCGAAAGAGTTATACAGATTTTAAGCCGTAGAACAAAAAACAATCCGTGTCTTATTGGAGAGCCAGGTGTTGGTAAAACTGCGGTTGCAGAGGGACTTGCACAGAAAATAGTTCAGGGACTTGTGCCTGAACTATTAAAGAATAAAAGAGTTATTACTCTTGATTTGTCCTCTATGGTAGCAGGAGCAAAATACAGAGGCGAATTTGAAGAAAGATTAAAGGGTGCAATGGATGAAATAAGAAAAGACGGATCAATTATTCTGTTTATTGATGAAATGCACACAATTATTGGTGCAGGTGCGGCAGAGGGGGCAATTGATGCGGCAAATATATTAAAGCCCGCCCTTGCAAGAGGAGAACTTCAGGTTATCGGTGCAACAACGATTGATGAATACAGAAAGCATATAGAAAAGGATGCAGCTCTTGAAAGGCGTTTCCAGCCCATAAGACTTGCAGAGCCAACAGAAGAAGAAAGCATCGAAATTTTAAAAGGAATAAGAGATAAATATGAAGCACACCACGGAGTTAAAATAACGGATGAAGCAATAAAGAGTGCTGTTAAAATGTCTGTAAGATATATTCCGGATAGATTCTTGCCTGACAAGGCAATTGACCTTATAGATGAGGCGGCATCAAGGCTTAGAATAAAAAGTCTCACAGCACCGCCAGATGTTAAGAATATAGAAGACGAGATTGAAACAGTCAAAAAAGAAAAAGAGGCGGCAATAAGAGCTCAGGAATTTGAGAAAGCGGCGGAACTCAGGGATAAGGAAAAGTCTTTGAATGATGAGCTAAAGCAGGAGAAAGAAAACTGGGAAAACACAGCCATAAACAACAATATTATGGTAACGGAAGAAGAAATTGCGGAAATAATCGCATCATGGACAGGTATTCCCGTGAAAACCATAACAGAGGATGAAGGCGAAAGACTTTTAAAGCTTGAAGAAATTCTCCATAACCGTGTTATCGGTCAGAGTGAGGCAGTGACTGCTGTTTCAAAGGCGATAAGAAGAGGAAGAGTGGGACTTAAAGATCCCAAAAGACCAATAGGCTCATTTATATTCTCAGGCCCCACAGGGGTTGGTAAAACAGAGCTTTCAAAGGCTTTAGCCGAAGCAATGTTCGGTGATGAAGAGGCGATTATAAGGGTTGATATGTCTGAGTATATGGAAAAACACACAGTTTCAAGACTTGTTGGCTCACCTCCGGGATATGTGGGTTATGACGAGGGCGGTCAGCTTACCGAAAAGGTAAGAAGAAAGCCGTATAGCGTTGTTTTGTTTGACGAAATTGAAAAAGCACATCCTGATGTTTTTAATATTCTTCTGCAGATTTTAGATGACGGTATTTTAACAGACTCTCAGGGGCGAAGAGTCGATTTTCGGAATACTGTTATAATTATGACATCAAATCTTGGTGCAAGATTAATAACAGAAAATAAAAGTCTTGGATTTTCTGCAGGTGATGCATCATCAGACAGAAGCTATGAAACAATAAAATCTGATGTAATGGGAGAGATAAAAAGGGCATTCAGACCTGAATTTATAAACCGAATTGATGATATTATTGTATTCCACCAGCTGACAAAAGATGATATAAATAAGATTGCATCAAAGATGCTTGAAACTTTGACAGAAAGATTAAAAGCAAATAATATAACAGTAAGCTTTACAGATGCTGCAATTGAAAAAATAGGAGATGCAGGATTTGACCCTGTGTATGGGGCAAGACCGCTGAGACGCGCTATTCAGTCAGAAATTGAAGATTTGATAGCCGAAAAAATTCTTGAAGGCTCAGTGAAGCCGGAGCAGGAAATAAAGGTTGATAAAACAGATAACGGCTTTTCTGTTGAAACAGTATAAGAACAAAAAAACCACTTCATATGAAGTGGTTTTTTTATTTTTGCCTATATGTTAATTTGATAATATTTTTTCGGCATAAAAAGTAGAGAAATGCAAATAACTAATGAAAAAAGAAAGGATGGTAATATGAATTACGGAAAAAAAGATTATTCAGATTATGTTGATTCAAAATCTCCAAGAAGCAACCTTGCAAAAAACTGTCTGTGGGCATTTGTTGTGGGAGGACTGATTTGCGATATAGGTCAGCTTTTTTCAGATATATATGGAAAATGGATTGGTCTTAATGAAGAGATGACAAAAACTGCAGTTTGCATAAGCCTTATATTCTTAGGAGCATTGTTTACAGGTCTTAATCTTTATCATAAGCTTGCAAAACACGCAGGTGCGGGAACTGTTGTGCCTATAACGGGATTTGCCAATGCAATAGTATCTCCTGCAATTGAATATAAAAGAGAAGGCTTTATATTAGGGGTTGCGGCAAAAATGTTCACTATTGCAGGTCCTGTTCTGGTTTACGGAATTTCGACATCTGTTATAGCGGGCTTTATATACTGGCTTTTTAATCTGTAATTTGGGAAAGGGTGATAGTTATGAGCGAAAAATGCGGAAAGCAAACAGTTTTGTTTTCAAATAAGGTATATGTTGCAGGTCATGGAAATATTGCAGGCAAAAAGGAGGGAGAAGGACCTCTTTCTTCCCACTATGATTATATAATGAAGGATGCAGAATGGGGAGAAAAAAGCTGGGAAAAAACAGAAAGTAAAATGCAAAAATTCGCAGCAGAGCATGCAGTTTCGGATGCAGGACTTTCTTTTCCGGAGCTTGACTATATTTTTGCAGGAGACCTTTTAAATCAGTGTATTGCGGCTGGCTTTGCCTTTCGTGAGTCGGGGGTTCCCTTTTTCGGAGTATATGGTGCCTGTTCCACAATGGCAGAAAGTCTTTCTCTTGCTTCAATGATGATAGATGCAGGTTATGGAAAAAATGCTCTTGCGGTCACTTCAAGTCATTTTTGTACTGCAGAAAGACAGTACAGAACCCCCCTTGAATATGGGGGACAGCGAACCCCAACTGCACAGTGGACGGTAACAGGCTCAGGGGCGGTGGTTTTGTCGGGTAAAATTAAAAGCGATATATGTGTAAAGGCGGTAACAACGGGAAAAATTGTTGATTTGGGTATAAAGGATGCAAATAATATGGGCGCCGCAATGGTTCCTGCGGCGGTTTCAACGATTAAGGCCCATTTTTCTGATACGGAAATTGCCCCGTCCTTTTATGATTTGATAATAACAGGGGACCTTGGCATTCTAGGAAAAAAACTACTTCTTGATATGCTTATGGATGAGGGTATTGATATAAGAGAAAATTATAATGACTGCGGATGTATAATATTTGATGCTAAAAGGCAGGATGTTCATTCAGGCGGTTCAGGATGCGGATGCGGAGCGGTTACTTTGACGGGATATGTTATGGACAAGCTCCATAAAAAGGAAATAAAAAATGTTCTTTTTGTTGCAACCGGGGCGCTACTTAGTCCCACATCAACACTTCAGGGAGAGTCTATCCCCTGTATTGCACATGCAGTATCATTAACATTAGAAGAGGAGATAGAATAATGGATTATATAAATGCATTCTGGGTTGGAGGAATTATTTGTGTTATTGCTCAGATTTTAATAGATAAAACGAAACTCACACCGGGAAGAATTCTTGTTTTGTTTGTGGTTTCAGGGGTGGTTTTAGGTGCTCTTGGAATATATAAACCCATAATGGAATATGCCGGAGCAGGGGCAAGTGTCCCTATTGTAGGCTTTGGTAATTCTCTTTTTGAAGGTGTGAAAAAAGCAGTCGATGAGAAAGGCTTTATCGGGATTTTCACAGGAGGCGTGTCCCAGACGGCGGGCGGAATTTGTGCTGCTGTTTTCTTCGGCCTTTTAATGGCTGCCATTTTTAACCCAAAGCAGAAATAGATTACTCAACAGCCATAAATTTGAATAAAACTATTGACCTTTTGACCGATTTGATGTATATTATAAGTAGTATGTTTGCTTTATTTGCAAGAAGAAAGGGGAAATATTATGGGCTCTGAAGTTGTATCAAATAAAGGCAGTGTAAGAATTTCAAACACAGTTATAGCAAAAATTGCAGGATATGTTGCAACACAGTGCTATGGCGTTGTTGCTATGGTTAACAAAAGCGGCAAGGATGGAATTTTAAAAATCTTAAAGCTTGAAAATATGGATAAAGGAATAAAGGTTAAGGTGGTTGACAATATTGTTGACCTGACTTTATATATAGTTGCAGAATACGGGGTTAACATTGTGAGTATATCAGAAACAATACAGAACAATGTTAAGTATCAGCTTGAAAAAATAACAGGACTTAAAGTAAACACTGTTAAGGTTGCTGTTGAAAGTATTCGTGTTGAATAATGGGAGAAATTATGAATAATATAGATAGCTTAATGTTAAAAAGAATGATTGTTTCGGCTGCAAACAATCTTCAGAATAATCGCGGGCTTATTAATGATTATAATGTTTTCCCTGTTCCGGATGGTGACACAGGAACTAATATGAGCCTGACTTTCACAGGTGCATCAGCATCTTTGAAAGATATTGAAACAGACAGCTGTGGTGAGATTTTTTCAAAGCTTGCATCAGCTGCACTCAGAAATGCAAGAGGAAATTCGGGGGTTATTCTGTCCCAGATTTTAAGAGGTCTTGCAAAGGGAACTGATAAAAAGGCGACCCTTGGAATTGCTGAAATAACAGAAGCTGCAAAATGCGGAAGAGATGTTGCATACCGTGCTGTTATGAAACCAACTGAGGGAACAATTCTCACCGTTGTGAGAGAGGTTGCGGAATTTGCAGAAAAAAATTATCAGGAATATGATGATGTTTTAGTATATTTAAAAGACCTTTTAAAGGAAGCAGAAAGAAGTCTTGAGTCAACAAAGGAAATTCTCCCTGTTTTAAAGCAGGCGGGGGTTGTTGATGCAGGTGGAAAAGGTGTTGTAACACTTCTTGAGGGTGCAGTTTATGTGCTGGAAACAGGAAGCGAGATAAAAATTTCCGGCGATGAGATAAAACACGAAGAAAAGGTTGAAAAATCAGCTTCTGATGTTGATATAAAATATCTTTATTGCACAGAATTTATAATAAACAAGAAGAAAGACAGACAGGCAAAACAGTTCACCTCCGCTATTAATGATAAGGGTGATTGTATGCTTGTTATCGAAGATGATGATATTGTTAAGGTGCATATTCACACAAATCATCCGGGATTTGTTATTGAGCAGGCAATAAAGCTTGGTGAACTGACAAATCTTAAAATAGATAATATGAAATTCCAGCACAGTGAAAATTCATATGAAGAAAAAGAAGAAATTAAGGAAGATGAAAAGGAATATGGCTTTGTTGCAGTTTCTGCAGGAGAAGGTCTTTCTGAAATATTTAAGTCAATGAATGTTGATAGGGTTGTTGAGGGCGGACAGACAATGAATCCAAGCACTCAGGATCTTTTAGATGCGGTTAATAAAATAAACAGCAAAAATGTGTTTATTTTTCCGAATAACAAAAATATTATAATGGCAGCGGAACAGGTTAATGAGTTGACGGATAAAAATGTTTTTGTTGTTCCAACAAGAAATGTTCCCCAGGGAATTTCTGCACTCATTGTGTTTAACGGAGAAGCTTCTGCGGAAGAAAATCTGGAGGCTATGAAAGATGCAGCGGGATGTGTTAGCTGCGGACAACTTACTTATGCTGCAAGAGACACAGTTTTAGACGGAACCGAAATCAAAGAAGGCGATGTTATGGGCATCACCGAAAAAGGAATTGAGGTTGTTGGCAACGATATAGGAGATGCTTGTCTTGAACTTGTGAGATGTCTTGTTACTGATGATTCCGGAATAGTTACACTTTATTATGGTGAGGGAGTATCGGAAGAAGATGCAGAAGAAATAAAAGAGGCACTTGAAGATGAGTTCTTTGAACTTGATATAGAACTTCATTATGGCGGTCAGCCAGTATATTATTATATAGTGTCAGTTGAATAAATAATATAAAAACAGGAACGGCATAACTGTCGTTCCGTTTTTTAGAATTGAGGCGATTGAATGAGGCTTTCTGACAGTGTTCAGTATATAAAAGGAATAGGCGAAAAAAAGGCGCAGCTATTTTCAAGACTTGGTATATCCACTGTCTATGATTTGCTTTATCATTTACCCAGGGATATAGAAGACAGAACGGTTATTAAAAATATATCCGATTTGTTTGACAGAGAAACTGTCTGTGTAAAAGGGAGAATGGTGCAGGGGGTAAGAAGCTTCAAAGGCGGTGGTGGAGTCAGAATAACACAAACCGCATTCAGCGACGGAACAGGTATGCTGAAAGTCACCTGGTTTAATTCTTCATATATCAGTAAAAGTCTGAAAATAGGAGAAGAATATATATTATTCGGGACAATAGGGGTGAGGGGTAACTATTTTGAAATGGTAAACCCTGTGTTTGAGACTGAAAATAAAAATGGCGGAAAAACAGGCAAAATATTTCCTGTGTATCCTTTAACTGCAGGACTGTCACAGAACACTATAAGGGATGCAGTGAAAACAGCTTTTAATTCGCTAAGTGAACTTCCAAAGGACATAGTTCCAAAGAAGGTTCTGGAAGAAAAAGGATTTATGGGAATTAAGGATGCTCTTTTATCTATTCATTTTCCTGAAGATGCAGAAAGCTTTTATGCTGCAAGAGAAAGGCTTTCCTTTGAAGAAATGCTTGTTATGCAAACCGGGATAATAAGAACAAAGGATGCAAGACGGGATTATAAGGCAGTTAAAATAGACGATGTAAAATGTATAAAAAAATTTGCAGAGTCTCTGCCCTTTGAACTGACAGGAGCACAGAAACGGTGTATAAACGAAATAAGCTTGGATTTAAAGAAAACTCAGCCTATGAACAGACTTGTTCAGGGGGATGTTGGTTCAGGTAAAACAATGGTTGCGGCAGCTGCAATTTATGCGGTTGCAAATTCAGGCTATCAGTCTGCCTTAATGGCACCAACGGAAATTCTTGCAAAGCAGCACTATGCCACTTTCAAAAGAGTTTTCGATAAATTCGGGATAGAAATTGCATTACTGCTTGGCGGTCAGGGGGCAAAAGAGAGATGGAAAGAGCTTTCTAAAATCAAGGACGGAAGTGCAAAGGTTATTATCGGCACTCATGCACTTATAAGTGAGAATGTAGAATTTAATTCTCTTGCCCTTGCTATAACAGATGAGCAACACCGATTTGGTGTTAAGCAAAGAGCATTTTTGAACGAAAAAGGGGAAAATGTTCACACTCTTGTTATGACGGCAACCCCTATTCCAAGAACCCTTTCCCTTATTCTTTATGGGGATTTGGATATTTCTGTAATCGATGAGCTTCCGCCAGGAAGAAAGCCAATCGAAACCTTTGGTGTAACAGAAAAACACAGGATGAGGGTTTATGAATTTGTTCGCAAAAATGTCAGGGAAGGCAGACAAGCCTATATTATTTGTCCACTGGTAGAAGAATCGGAAGCCCTGAATGCAAAATCTGCTATGGAATATGCTGATAAATTAAGAAAAGATATTTTCCCTGAACTAAAAATAGAGGTTCTCCACGGAAAACTTAAGCCAAAGGAAAAAGATGCTATAATGGAAGCCTTTTCATCAGGTGAAACAGATATTCTTGTTTCAACAACAGTTGTTGAGGTTGGTGTTGATGTCCCCAATGCAACGGTTATGGTTATTGAAAATTCGGAGCGGTTCGGGCTTTCTCAGCTTCATCAGCTTAGAGGCAGAATAGGCAGAGGAGTTCACAGTTCCTATTGTATTTTGTTTAATTCATCAGGTGGAGAGGTCGCAAAAGAAAGAGTTCGTATTATGTGTGAAACAGTGGACGGATTTATAATTTCGGAGTATGACTTAAAGCTGAGAGGTCCCGGAGAAGTCTTTGGCGTCAGACAGCACGGACTTCCAGAACTTAAAGTATCAAATATTTATACGGATATGGATATTTTAAAGGATGCTCAGGAAACTGCGGTTAAAATTGTCAGGGAAGACAGAGATTTAAGTTTGGAAGAAAATCAGGGACTTAAAAATGCAGTTATAAGAAAATTTGAATCAGCAGGCGGGATAGGAATACTTAATTAGTTTGTGAACATATTGTTAAAACTCTGTCCTGATGATTGACAGAGAATTTTTATAATGTTAAAATTTGGATAGACTTTAAATGAGGAGGAAGCATTATGATTAAGCAGCTTTTAAAAAGTGTAAGAGAATATAAAAAAGCATCTTTTCTTGCACCCTTTTATGTTTCTCTTGAAGTTATAATGGAAGTTATAATCCCGCTTGTTATGGCTTTTATGATAGATTATGGAGTAAATAAGGGGGATATGCCTGTTATAATAAAATATGGACTTATATTGGTGGGACTCACGCTTTTATCTTTGATGTTTGGTGTGCTTTCAGGCAACTATGCAGCAAAGGCATCAACGGGGTTTGCAAAGAATTTAAGAAAAGATGTTTTTTACCGTTTGCAAAATTTCTCATTTCAAAATATTGATAAGTTTTCAACATCAAGCTTGGTTACAAGAATGACAACTGATATAACAAATCTGCAAAATGCATACCAGATGATAGTAAGAGTTGCAGTAAGAGCTCCTATGATGCTTATTTTCTCGCTTATTATGACTATTGGTATTTCAAAAAAGCTTTCGCTTGTTTTTCTGGTAATGCTTCCGATTTTAGGGGGAGGACTTTTTCTTATTTCATCAAAAGCACATCCTATATTTGAAAAAGTATTCAAAACCTATGATAAACTGAACCTTGTTGTTCAGGAAAACTTAAGGGGTATAAGAGTTGTTAAGGCATTTGTAACCGAAAAAAATGAAAAGGAAAAGTTTTATTCAGTTTCGGAAAGTATATATCAGAAATTCTCAAAAGCGGAGAGAATTCTGGCATTCAATGGTCCGCTGATGCATTTTTGTGTGTATACATCAATTCTTCTCATTTCATGGTTTTCTGCCCATTTTATAGTTAAGGGGGATATGACAACAGGCGAGCTTATCAGTATGACAACCTACACAATGCAGATTTTGATGAGCCTTATGATGCTTTCTATGATACTTGTTATGATAGTTATTTCAAAAGCATCTGCCCAGAGAGTTTGTGAGGTTTTAAAAGAAGAGCCCACAATTAAAAATCCGTCAGCACCCATTGAAAATGTGAAGGACGGAAGTGTTGAATTTAAAAATGTAAGCTTTGGATACAGTAAAAATAAAACTTGTCTTAAGAATATCAATTTAAAAATTAATTCAGGTGAAACTGTTGGAATTATCGGCGGAACAGGAAGTGCCAAATCAACAATTGTTCAGCTTATTCCAAGACTCTATGATGTAACAGAGGGCGAACTTTTAGTTGGGGGAGAAAATGTTAGGAATTATGATATAACAGCTTTAAGAGATAATGTTTCAATGGTGCTGCAGAAAAATGTGCTTTTCTCAGGAACAATAAAAGAAAATTTAAGATGGGGAAATAAGGCTGCGACAGATGAAGAACTTGTGTGGGCGTGTAAAATTGCCTGTGCAGATTCCTTTATCGAAGGCTTCCCTGATAAGTATGACACATATATTGAACAAGGCGGAACAAATGTGTCAGGGGGACAAAAACAAAGACTATGTATTGCAAGAGCCTTGCTTAAGAATCCAAAAATTCTTATTCTTGATGATTCAACAAGTGCGGTTGATACAAGAACAGATGCAGAAATAAGAAGAGCTTTCAGAGAAGACCTTCCCTCAATGACAAAAATTATTATAGCCCAGAGAATAGCATCTGTTCAGGATGCGGATAAAATTATCGTTATGGATAACGGTGAAATAGATGCAGTGGGAACACATGATGAGCTTCTTTTAAATAGTGAAATATATAAAGAGGTTTATTATTCTCAGGTAAAGGAGGCGTAAGAAGTTGAGGGGAAGAAGAAATTTCGGAACAATGAAAGCTAAAGACCAGAAAGCCACAATCAAAAGACTTATGCCTTATCTTTTTAAAAAGTATAAATATCACCTGCTTTTTGTAGTGATTTGTATATTTTTAAGTGCTTTTGCTGGTGTTCGGGGTTCGCTTTTTTTAAGAACGGTGATAGATGATTATATAGTGCCTCTTACAAAAAGTCAGAATCCTGTTTACACAGGACTTTTGTATGCAATATTTCAGATGGCATTAATTTATTTTGTTGGAGTTGTTTCAACATTTTTCCACAATCGTATTATGGTAACGGTTGCACAGGGAGTGCTTAAGGATGTGAGGGATGAAATGTTTGCTCATATGCAGACTCTTCCCGTAAAGTATTTTGATACTCATACCCATGGCGAGGTTATGAGTTATTACACAAATGATACAGACGCACTAAGACAGATGCTGACACAGAGTCTTCCAAATATTTTTTCATCTTTAATAACTATAGTGTTCACATTCTTTGCGATGATAACAACAAGTATTTACCTCACTTTGCTGGTGCTGGTGTGCCTTTTTGTTATATTGAATGTATCAAAGAAAATAACGGGAAAATGCGGAAAATATTTTGCAAATCAGCAAAAAGCACTGGCTTCTGTTAATGGTTTTGTTGAAGAGATGACAAACGGACAAAAGGTTGTTAAGGTTTTCTGCTATGAAGATGAATCAAAGGAAAAATTTGATAAGCTTAACGACCAGCTTGCAAATGATGCCTATTGTGCAAATAAGTTTGCAAATATCCTGATGCCTGTAAATGCAAATCTTGGGCATGTTCAATATGTTCTTGTTGCAATAACAGGAGGAATGCTTGCTATTTCGGGAATAGGCGGAATAAGTATAGGTGCTATTGCCAGCTTCCTCCAGCTTAGTAAAAGCTTTTCAAACCCAATAGGGCAGGTATCTCAGCAGGTTAATTCAATTGTTATGGCCCTTGCTGCGGCAGAGAGAATTTTTGAACTTCTTGATGAAGAGCCTGAGCCTGATTCAGGCTATGTAACCTTAGTCAATGCCGAAATGGTAAATGGAGAAATAAGAGAAACTACAGGAAAAACAGGAATGTGGGCGTGGAAGCACCCTCATGGAGACGGAACTATAACATACACAAAGCTCAACGGAGAAGTTGAATTTTTTGATGTTGATTTCGGATATAGTCCTGAAAAAATAGTTCTTCACAATGTTTCGCTTCACGCATATCCTGGCAAAAAGGTGGCATTTGTTGGAGCAACGGGAGCGGGAAAAACAACTATAACAAATCTTATAAACAGATTTTATGATATAGCAGACGGAAAGATAAGATATGACGGAATTAATATAAATAAAATAAAGAAAAGCGATCTTCGAAAATCTCTCGGTATAGTTCTTCAGGACACAAATCTTTTCACAGGTACAGTAAAGGATAATATAAGATATGGCAACTTAAATGCAACAGATGAAGAGATTGTAGAGGCTGCAAAGCTTGCAAATGCACATAATTTTATTATGATGCTTCCTGAAGGTTATGATACAATGATAAGCGGAAACGGGGAGGGACTTTCTCAGGGTCAAAGACAGCTTATTTCTATTGCAAGAGCAGCAGTCTGCGACCCGCCTGTTATGATACTTGATGAAGCCACATCAAGTATAGATACAAGAACTGAAGCTATCGTTCAAAGGGGAATGGATTCGCTTATGAAAGGCAGAACAGTTTTTGTGATTGCCCACAGACTTTCAACTGTTAAAAATTCAGATGAAATAATGGTTCTGGAAAACGGCAGAATTATTGAGCGTGGAAATCATAAAACACTTATAGAAGAAAAAGGAAAATATTATAAGCTTTATACAGGGGCTTTTGAACTTGAATAAATAAGGCAAAGCTTGTTTAATATATAATTAAACAAGCTTTTTTATTTGGGGTGAAAAAAGTGAAATCTGATAAAGAGAAAGTGCTGATTGTTAAGGCGCAAAGCGGGGACAAAGAGGCTTTTGAAAAGCTTATCGAAAAATATAAAAATATGGTCTTAAGTATGGCATATTATATTTCGCAGAATGAATATGATGCACATGATATGGCACAGGAAGTATATGTTAAGTTATATAAAAATGTATATAAATTTGAAGGAAAATCAAAATTTTCAACCTGGGTTTACAGTGTTGCAAGAAACACATGTATTGATGAATATAAAAGAATAAAAAGAAATAAAAATTATTATGAAACTGATGGAAAAGATATAACACAGGAAACAGATGGTCCGGAAGAAATGATATTAAAAAAAGAACTTTGTGATTTCGTAAGAGTAATACTGTCGGAACTTCCTCCAATATATAATGAAATTTTAGTTTTAAGATATATAGAAAGTCTCAGCTATAAAGAGATTGCAGACAGACTTAAGTGTTCTGAGGGAACGGTTAAATCAAGGCTTTTCAGGGGTAAAAAACTGATGAAAAGGATTATTGACCAACGATTTAAAAATATATGAAAATGTCGGAATTTCGGAAAACTATTGACATTTTGTAAAAATAGGTGTATAATAATTGAAAATTTAATATTTGAGCTAAGTGAAGTGTACAGGAGAAAGGTGATATGCCTTGCCGAAGGAATAATGCTCTCAGGCGCAAATAGCAGTGACTGTTCACAGATAGCACTCCGGAGAAGTCCGATTTTTTTAAAAATCAAATGGATGCCGAAGGTGTAAAACCTGAATAAGGTTAATCTCTCAGGCAAAAGGACGGAGAAAAAGTTTTAGAAGGCTTTTTTTGTGCGGAGTTTTTGTGTTGCAAAAACTCCGTTTTTTACTTAGCACAAAAGAGGAGGAAAAATTATGACAAATTTTTTTGAGGCGTTAACAAACATTAATAATGATGTTAACAGCTTTGTGTGGGGCAAGGGGCTATATCTGCTTCTTGCAACAGGTGTTATTATGACGGTTATCACAGGCGTTTTTCAGATAACCCATTTAAAACACTGGTTTGCTGAAACTATTGGAAAGATTTTCACAAAAGATGTTTCAGGTCATGTTAAAGGTAAGTCTATATCACAGTTTCAGGCACTTTGCACAGCATTAGCTGCGACAATTGGTGTTGGTAATATTGCCGGTGTTGCAGCAGCGATTGTAGGTGGTGGTCCCGGTGCAGTTTTCTGGATGTGGATTGCAGCATTTCTTGGAATGATGACAAATTATTCTGAAAATGTTCTCGGTATTTACTACAGAAGAAAAAATGCTGACGGTGAATGGTCCGGCGGTGCAATGTATTATTTAAGAGACGGTCTTGGAAAGATGAAAGGCTGCAAATGGATAGGTAGAATTCTTGCAGTTCTTTTCTCGATTTTCTGTATTTTAGCATCATTTGGAATTGGTGCTATGGGACAGATTAACAAGATTGTTGTTAATGTTGTTGAAGCATTTAAAATTCCATCTCTTGAAGCTGTTCCCTTTGGTGATGTAACAATGTATCATCTTGTTATAGGTATAGTTCTTGTTGTTATTGCAGCACTTATTATCCTTGGCGGTCTTAAGAGAATTGCAAACTTTGCCGAAAAGGTTGTTCCTTTTATGGTTGTATTGTTTGTTATCGGAAGCCTTGTAATTATTGGTGTTAATTACAGTGTTATTGGTGCCGCTTTTGCATCAATATTTGAATATGCATTCACAGGTCCTGCTGTATGGGGCGGTGCCATGGGTATTGCAGTTAAAGAAATTGTAACCCTCGGTTGTAAAAGAGGCGTGTTCTCAAATGAGGCAGGGCTTGGTTCATCTGTTATGGTGCATTCCAACTCAAATGTTGTTGAACCCGTTCGTCAGGGACTCTGGGGAATATTTGAAGTGTTTGCGGACACAATGGTGGTCTGCACAATGACGGCTCTCGTTGTCCTCACATCCGGGGTAATTAATCTCGATACAGGGGCCTTGATTCAGGGTGCAACAGATGCAAACCTTGTTGCAAAGGCGTTTGCTATATTGTTTGGTGTGTGGGGTGAAAGATTTGTTGCAATTGCAATTTTACTCTTTGCGTTCACAACTGTTCTCGGCTGGGACCATTATGGAACAAAAGCCTGGGAATATCTGTTTGGCACAAAGTCAACAAAGGTGTATAAGGTAATTCACCTTGTAATGATTTTTATAGGCGCACTATTAACATCCTCGCTTGCTTGGGATATTTCAGATACATTCAATGGACTTATGATGGTACCAAACCTTATCGGTGTTCTTGCCCTTTCAGGACTTGTTGTTAAAATAACAAGAAACTATGTTGAAAGAGTATTAAAACATAAGGACATCAAACCAATGCTTTCAGCCTTTGAAGATGTTCAGGAAGAACAGGAAAAATTATTGTAAAAACAAAAAGCAATTTCCTTCGGGAAGTTGCTTTTTTTCTTTGTTTGTGATATAATAAAATAGTAGTTGTAATAAATTTTGCAGGTGAAAATTGTAAGAAAATTTTATTTAATGACTATGGTAATATGACTTTAATATACAAAGACTAGTGAAGAATAGGATTTATTTATTGGTTTTTAAAGGAGAGCTTTCATGAAAAAGTTATTGATTGTTGACGGAAACAGTATTTTAAACAGAGCGTATTATGGTATAAGACCGCTCAGTGCCCCTGACGGAACGCCTACAAATGCTGTTTACGGTTTCTTAAACATATTATTTAAATATATGGACGAAGAAAGCTTTGATTATATTGCAGTTGCTTTTGATGTAAAGGAAAAAACCTTCCGTCACAAAATGTATGCAGAATATAAAGCGCAAAGGAAACCTGCTCCCGAAGATTTTATTAAACAGCTTCCTGTTATAAAAGAGGTTTTATCTGCGATGAATATTGCCTGCATTGAAAAGCCCGGATATGAAGCGGATGATATTATTGGCACTGTCTCTGTTTTCTGTGACAGAGAGGGTGTTGAATGCCGTATTTTAACAGGTGATAAGGACGACTTGCAGCTTGCAACAAAAAATGTTAAAATAAGTCTTGTAATAACAAGAATGGGACAGACAACAACCACTCTTTTTGATGAAGACGGTGTTATTGAAAAATACGGGGTAACACCAAAGGAATTTATAGATGTTAAAGGTCTTATGGGTGATTCCTCAGATAATATTCCCGGTGTAAAGGGAATTGGTGAAAAAACTGCATTCTCTATTATTGGAGAATATAAAAGCATAGAAAATATTTATGCAAATATTGAAAACTTAAATGCAACTCCCTCTGTGAAGAAAAAGCTTGAAGAGGGAAAAGAGGATGCATACCTTAGCAAAACTCTTGCAACAATTGATGTCAATGTTCCTGTTGACCTTGACTTTAAGGCATTTGAAATCAAGGAATATAATAACGATGTATTAGCAAAGCTTTTTGCAAGGCTGAATTTTAAGTCATTTATGGAAAAGCTGAATTTAAAAGCCGATATTAAAACTGAAACTATGCCGGAATACGAAAAAATTAAGGCAAGTTCAGAAGAAATGATTAAAAAGCTAAAATCTTCAAAAGAGTTTACCTATGGCTTAAATGATAAATATTTTGCTGTTCATATTGATGATAAGATTATATACACCGAGCCGGAAAGTGATGTTTTGAAAGCCTTTTTTGAAGATGAGACTATAAGAAAAACAGCTCACGATATAAAAAGTGATATTTTAAAGCTTAATAAACTTGGTATAAAATTCAGGGGAGAATATTTTGATACTTTAATTGCAGCATACATTCTGACTCCCGAAAAATCTTCATATGAGGTTGAAGACCTTGCTCTTCAATATTTAGGGATTTCTCTTTCAAAGGAAAACAAGGAAGAGGCTCAGCTTTGCTTTGATTTTGGAGACGAGGAAAAAAGTGATGATTCATTCTTTGATGAAATATATGCAATATATATGTTAAAGAGTGCTCTTTGGAAAAGGGTAGAAGAAAACGGACAGATTTATCTCCTCGAAAAGATAGAATTTCCTCTTGTTAAGGTTCTTGCAGATATGGAAACTGAGGGTGTTTTTGTTGATAAAAATGCACTTCTGGAATTTGGAGATTTTCTCACAAAAAGAATTTCGGAGCTTGAGGAGATGATTTATTCTCTTTCAGGAAAGGAATTTAATATAAATTCCCCGAAACAGCTTGGTGAGGTTTTGTTTGAAGATTTGAAGCTTCCTCACGGAAAGAAAACCAAAACAGGATATTCAACAGGAATAGATGTTTTGAAAAAGCTTGAGAGTGACCATGAAATTGTCAGGTTTATTATGGAATACAGACATTTGGCAAAGCTGAAATCAACATATGTTGATGGACTAAGTGCTGTTATAAACACAGAAACAGGAAGAATCCATTCAAGCTTTAACCAGACTGTAACAACAACGGGAAGAATAAGCTCAACAGAACCAAATCTTCAGAATATTCCCGTAAGAACGGAAATAGGCAGAGAAATAAGAAGAATGTTTGTTGCTCCCGAGGGCAGGGTTTTAATTGATGCGGACTATTCACAGATAGAACTCAGGGTTCTTGCCCATGTCTCAGATGATAAAAATATGATTGATGCATTCAATTCTGATGCGGATATTCACAGTAAAACTGCGTCAATGGTGTTTAATCTTCCTCTTGATAGGGTAACATCTGTTGAAAGGTCAAGAGCAAAGGCTGTAAACTTTGGTATTGTTTATGGTATAGGTGAATTTTCACTTTCTCAGGATTTAAAAATTCCAATGAAGGTGGCAAAAGAATATATCGACGGATATTTCAGAACTTATCCTAAAATCAAAAGCTTTATGGATGAAACAATAAGCTTAGGTAGAGAAAAAGGATATGTAAAAACAATGTTTGAAAGAAGAAGATATTTGCCGGAGCTTAAAGCCACAAACAAAAACATTCAGGCATTCGGGGAAAGAATGGCAATGAATGCACCCATTCAGGGAACGGCGGCTGATATAATAAAGATTGCAATGGTTAATGTATATAATAAGCTTAGGGAAAATAATCTCAAGTCAAAGCTTATTCTTCAGGTACACGACGAACTTATTATAGAGGCTCCTCTTGAAGAGGAAGATGTGGTAAAGAATATTTTAAAATGTGAAATGGAAAATGCAATAGCTTTAAGTGTTCCCCTGAAGGTTGATATGAACACGGGGAAAAGCTGGTTTGATACAAAATAAAAAAGCAGGGATATTTATGAAAATTATTGGAGTAACCGGAGGAATAGGTTCCGGGAAAAGCACTGTTTCAACTATGTTCAGGCAGTTTGGTGCAGAGATAATAGATGCAGATGAAATCTCAAGAAATGTTGCAAAAAAAAATGGCAGTGCATTTTTTGAGGTAGTCAAAAGCTTCGGGGAAGAAATTCTTATGGAAAACGGAGAGATAGACAGAAAAAAGCTTGGACAAATTGTTTTTTCAGATAAAAATAAGCTTGAGGTTTTAAATGAAATAATCCATAAATATGTTTTTATAGAAATGGAAAAAAGAATAAGGGAAAGTAGGGCAGAAATTGTTATTCTGGATGTTCCTCTCCTGTTTTCAAAAGATTTTAAACTGAAGTATGATTATTCTGTAGGGGTTACGGCAAATATTTCTGAAAGAATAAGAAGAGTGAAAATTCGTGACGGTTTAACAGAAGATGAAATTTTGGCAAGAATAAATAACCAGATAAGCGATAAGGAGCTTGAGGAAAAAGCAGATTTCATCATTGAAAATAATGATTATAACAAAACCTTAAAAAGTGTTGAGCAAATATTAAAAATAGTTAAAGGATGATTTAATTGGCAGTAAGAAGAAAAAGGCGAGGGTGTCTCAGGTTTTTGTTTCTTTGCGGAATAACAGTATTTTTACTTTTTTTTGTTATGGGCGAGGGAAGAGAAAAAATCTTAGAATATATGTATCCTCTTAAATATAGCGATATTGTTGAAAAATATTCGGATGAAAACAATCTTGATAAATATCTTGTATACTCGGTTATAAGGACGGAAAGCAAGTTTCAGGAGGATGCCACATCAAATGTGGGAGCAAAAGGACTTATGCAGCTTATGGATTCAACAGCTGCGGATTGTAATATAAAAGGCGGCTTCGGGTATAATATTCCGGAGGATATATATAAACCGGAGGTTAATATATCTCTTGGGTGTTATTATCTAAAAAAACTTATAGATACTTATGAAGGAGACATTTCTCTTGCTATAACAGCCTATAACGGTGGCGCGGGAAATGTTGGAAAATGGCTTAAAGATGAAAAGCTGACAGACGGAGACGGAGGACTTATTGATATTCCTTTTGAAGAAACAAAAGGCTATGTTGACAAAGTACTTAGTGCTTATAATAAATACACTAACATATATAACGGGAGGTAAAACAAATGAAATATGAGGAATTGACAATAAAAAATGAAAATGGATTTATAAATCTTGATGAAGGAGAAAAGGGCAAAATATTTGAATTTTGTGAGGATTACAGAAAGTGTATATCTCTTTGTAAAACAGAAAGAGAATTTGCAGATGAAGCAAAAAGAGTTCTTGAAAAGGCAGGCTTTGTTCCTGTTGAAACTGTTTCTTCTTTAAAATCAGGTGACAGAGTTTATCAGATAAACAGAGGAAAAGGCATTTTTGCAGCAGTTATCGGTAATGAAAAAATAACAGAGGGTATTAATATAGTTGGTGCCCATATTGATTCACCCCGCCTTGATTTAAAGCAAAATCCTGTATATGAGGAGTCAGGCTTTGCATATTTTAAAACCCAGTATTATGGGGGAATAAAAAAATATCAGTGGCTCACAATTCCTCTTTCAATTCACGGGGTTATTGTGAAAAAAGACGGAACACAGATAGAGGTTTCAATTGGTGAAAAAGAAAATGAACCTGTTTTCACTATTTCCGATTTGCTTCCTCATCTTGCTCAGGATCAGTCACAGAAAAAGGTTACAGATGCTTTTCCTGGTGAAAATTTAAATGTTATTCTTGGTAACATTCCCGATTGCGATGAGGATGCTAAGGATAAGGTTAAATTTGCAGTGTTAAAGATTTTGAACGAGAAATATGATATAACTGAAATTGATTTCGTAAGCAGCGAGATTGAAATTGTACCGGCAGGTGATGCAAGAGACCTTGGCTTTGACCGCAGTATGATATTAGGTTATGGTCACGACGACAGAGTTTGTGCATATCCCGCACTTAAAGCTTTGACAGACCTTAAAAACACAGTTAAAACTGCAGTATGTCTTTTGGTTGATAAGGAAGAGGTTGGCAGTATGGGCAGTACCGGTATGAAATCGGAATTTTTTGATTATATGGTTGCAAAACTTATCAAGCTTAAAGAAGGAGAATATGATGAGCTTATGCTTAAAGAAACCTTCTCAAAGTCAATTTGTCTTTCTGCTGATGTTGGGGCAGCTTTTGATCCGCAGTTTCCTGAAGTTTATGAAAGAAGAAATGCACCGTTTGTAAATAACGGACTTATGATAACAAAATATACCGGCGGCAAAGGAAAAGGCGGCTCAAGTGATGCAAGTGCAGAATTTGTTGCAAAGGTTAGAAATATTTTTGATGAAAATGGAGTTAAATGGCAGACAGGTGAGCTTGGAAAAACTGATGTTGGTGGCGGCGGAACAATTGCTCAGTTTGTTGCCAATAAAAATATTGATATAGTTGATTGCGGTGTAGCTCTTCTTTCAATGCACGCACCTTTCGAAATTGCGGGTAAGTTTGATATTTATTCTGCATATAAAGGATATAAGGCTTTCTACGAAGCTGAATAATTTGACAATGAACATCCTTTTTGGTATAATGTGAAAAAGGAGTGAAAATGATGAACTTTGTAGAAATGACTATAGGTAAACAGAAAAATATAGCTCTTATTGCCCATGACGGAAAAAAGGAAGACCTTATTAACTGGTGTAATAAACATAAAGATATTTTAAGTCACCATTTTTTATGCGGAACAGGAACAACTGCAAGAATGCTGGCAGACAGAACAGGCCTTCCAGTAAGGGGGTATAACAGCGGACCGCTTGGGGGCGATTTGCAGATAGGAGCAAAAATTGTTGAGGGAAGGATAGATGTTATAATCTTTTTCTCAGACCCGCTCACAGCTCAGCCTCACGACCCTGATGTTAAAGCTCTTCTTCGAATTGCACAGGTTTATGATATTCCTATTGCAAACAACACAGCATCTGCAGATTTTATTATTAAATCATCCCTTATGGATGAGGAATATACACATAAAATTATAGATTTCAACAAGACAATAGCAGACAGGGCAAATACATTATAAATAATATAACTCGGCGGATTTTGGTCTGCCGAGTTTTTTGTTACATATTATTCTTTGTAAGTATCTTTTCAACCGAAACAGATGGAGTTCTTATGCATCTTTTCATCATATAAAGGCAGTTTTCATCTTTTGAAACATTGTTTATTCCGCTTTCGCAGGAAAGGCTGCACTTAAATCCCATTTCTTTTATAATATCATATGATGCCTCCGAAACGCTGCCAAAAGGATATGTATAGGTGGAGGGGGTCTGGTTCATTTTTTCTTCAAAATTTGTCTGTAGCTTTTTAAGGTCTTCTGTCAGAACTTTTTTATATTCTTCCACACTTTCTCCCTTTTTCTTTTTGCTTCCGTTTCTGCCTTTGTCTGTTGAGTGGAGATTGTAGGAATGATTTTGAAGCTCAATAACCCCTGATGTGGACATTTCTTTTATATCGTCCCAGGTAACATGGGAATAGTTTTCGTTTTTCTCTCCGTTTTCCGTATATAAATCAGTGTAGTATCCAATAACCGATAAAACACCTTTAAACCCATATTCTTTAAGAAGCGGATAAGCATAAACATAATTGTTGTAATATCCGTCATCAAAGCTTAAAACAATTGGTTTTTCGGGAAGAGGCTTGTTATCGTAAACATACGCCACCAGATCCTCCATAACCACAGTGTTATAGCCTTTTTCTTTAAGGTATTTAAGGTCTTCTTCAAACTGATTTTCCGTAACAATAAATTTACTGCTTCTTGAGTTCGATTTTAAAATATTGTGATACATAATTATCGGAACGCACACAGTATCAGTTGCACTTTCTGTTGAAGAAGGGACAGCCTCCTTTGATGTGAACTGAATAAACCCGAATGCCGCCACAATCATTGCAACTATTGCAAAATAGGATATTATGGTTTTCATTTTGATAACATACATCAGAAATTACCTCCGTTATTTATATTGTAGTAGTTATATTTTCTCACATATTCTTTAGTTTCTTTGTTATATATAACCTCGGACTGGTTCTGGCTTAAAAATTTTGTAAGCTGATAGCAGTCAATCCATATTTCCCCATTGCCGTCTTTCTGAGATTCGTCAAAAATAAGCTGAATTCCAAAATGAAGATGAGGAGTGTCGATATTGTTAACATTTTCTTTGTCGCTGTAACCTGTCATACCAAGATATCCTATAACATCCCCTGCATAAACTGTGTCTCCCTCTGAAAGACCTTTAACATAAGGGTGGTCTTTTCTGAGATGTGCATAGTAGTAATATCTTTTTTTATCAAAGCTTCGAATACCAATTCTCCAGCCTCCGTATCTGTTCCAGCCAAGAGCTTCAACTGTCCCGCTTTCAACAGCAACAACAGGTGTTCCAACACTTCCCATAAGGTCGTGTCCCAAATGCTTTCTTTTATAGCCAAAGCTCCTTGCCGAGCCAAAATCGTCATAATGTGAATATCCAAAACCTGATGCAATCGGAGAAAAAACCTTAAGTCCGTAACACTCTGCCCATTCTTTTGTTTCAGGGTCATTATCTATTGGAACTTCTTTGCCAAAAGCCCCTATATATTCACCAAGAACCGCCGAATAAGCTTTGAAATAATAATCATAATATTTCATATCTTTTGTCAAATCCTGTATTGTTTTTCCTTCTTGAAGTGCTTTTTCAAGCTTTGTCATCTGTTCTTTTGTGTATGATTTAAAGTTTCCCCCATTCCTTGCTGCCAGATAGGAAAGTGCCTCTATCCAGTTTATATGATTATCAGAAGTTGAAGATTTTATATCTAAATTCATAGCATCCCGTAGGGCCTGATTAGTAATATTAAAATCAACCCATTTAATAAATTTGTTACTATCTGATAAAACAGGGCGTACAAAAGATAGGGTATAGTGATTATTAAGAATGACTATGGATAATATAACAAGAATAAAAAGAAGAAAATGCTTTAATCTTAAGGTTATGAACATAAAATAACCTCCCATATAAAAGTATATGGAAGGTTATATATTAATAGAACATATTTAGTTAATTTCAAGAACTCCGCCTTGAAGGGCGTCAACTGCCCATTCTGCATCAATTTTCGCGTAATCTTCTTTTGCAAATTCTGTTGTCAGGAAATGTTCATAAAGATTTCGGTAAGTGTCAAGGGAAAGCGTTGTTTCGCAGTTTTCTCCGTCTTGAGTAATAAAAAAGAAATAAAGCTTGTCATTTTCTTTGTTTTTGCCTGCGTAGAAAACACCAAGGAGTTCAGAGTTTGGTCTTTCTTCCTCAAATTGCTCTTCAAACAAAAGCTTGTAAAGTTCAATAACTCTGTCATCAACACCATCTTCAAACATAGAAATTTTTTCAATAAATCCGTTGATTGTATTAACAACTCTAAGACTGTATCCTTCAAGTTTAAATTTTCTTATGGTTTCATTTTCTTCATCATCATTTGATGAAAGGTATATGATTCTCTTCTCCTCTTCGTCCATATAAATTGTGTCATATGAAACCATAATTGACTCTCCGCAGACATCACAGTTATATTTAAATATATCACGGGAGAATATCTTATCCCTGAGCTCTGGGTTCTTGTTTATATCAATAAGTTTATACTGAGTGAAAATCCCCTTGCCTTCGCAGGAAGGACAACACACATCTATGTTTATAGTCTCTGTCATTTTTTTCTCCTTTTAGTTGATTTTTTCAATATTATATGGAGTTGTCTGATAAACATAATAGTTAAGCCAGTTTGAATAAAGAAGATTTGCGTGGGCTTTCCATATGTTTTGAGGTTCGTTTTCAGGATTATCACCAGGAAAATAATTTTTTGGAAGGTTTGGGTTGATTCCTGCATCGAGGTCTCTTAGATATTCCTTTTTCAAAGTGTCAAAATCATATTCTGAATGTCCTGTAATAAAGAACTGTCTTTCATCCTTTGCAGTAACAATGTATATTCCTGCATCCTCAGATGTTGCAAGAATTTCAAGCTGAGAAACCTTTTCAACATCTTCTTTTAAAATTTCTGTGTTTCTTGAATGGGGAGCGTAGAAAAAGTCATCAAATCCGCGAAGGAGCATTTTGTGTTTCTTTTCAGGATTAACAGAGTGTCTGTATATGCCTGAAATCTTTTCTTTAAGCGGATATTTCTTTATCCCGTAATGGTAGTAAAGCCCTGCCTGAGCGCCCCAGCATATATGGAAAGTGGATGTAACATTTTTTTTTGACCATTCCATTATTTCGCAAAGCTCTTCCCAGTAGTCAACATCCTCAAATTCCATAGTTTCAACAGGTGCACCTGTAATGATAAGACCATCATATTTTTTGTGTTTGATTTCATCAAAGGTAGTGTAAAAGGTCTCTATGTGACTTTTGCTGGTGTTTTTTGAAATGTGTGTTTTTGTATGCATAAACTGAACATTAATCTGAAGAGGAGTGTTCCCAAGAACGCGAAGAAGCTGTGTTTCAGTAACAATCTTTGTAGGCATCAGATTAAGTATAAGAATTTCAAGAGGTCTGATATCCTGAGTCATAGCTCTTGTTTCTGTCATAACAAATATATTTTCACTGTTTAAAACTTCAATTGCAGGTAGCGTATCTGATACTCTGATTGGCATAAAATTCTCCCCTTGTGGTTAAAATAATCTATGATAAACAGTATATCACACATTAAATGTATTTTCAATAATTTTTTAAGGTGTTTTTTTATGGAAAATAGTCAAAATAATTCAGAAAATAACGAAAACAGTGAAAGAGACAGTATAAAGGATTTTGGTAGTGTAAGAGTCAAAAGCAAAAAAGGTGAAATTTATTGTCTTAGTATTGTAGGGCAAATAGAGGGGCACACAGCGCTCTCATCCCAAAGCAAAACAACAAAATATGAGCATGTAATTCCAACTCTTATAGAGGTTGAGCAGGATGAAGAAATAAAGGGACTTTTAATTGTTTTAAATACTCTTGGAGGAGATGTTGAGGCAGGACTTGCCATAGCTGAAATGATTGCCAGTATGAAGAAACCGACAGTTTCAATTGTTCTGGGAGGTGGACATAGTATTGGAGTGCCCCTTGCAGTTTCTGCAAAAAGGTCATTTATAGTGTCTTCTGCAACTATGACAATTCATCCCATAAGAACTAACGGGACAGTTATCGGTGTAAGCCAGATGTTTGAATATCTGAATAAAATTCAGGAGCAGATAATTTCATTTGTAGAAAGAAATTCAAATATAGATGCGGAAAGCTTCAGGAGAATAATGCTTGAAACAGATGATATTGCAAATGATGTGGGAACTGTTCTTTTTGGAAAAGAAGCGGTTGAATGCGGACTTATTGACGGAGTAGGGGGAATATCCCAGGCGCTCGATGCCCTGCAGGAAATGATGTAATTGTTTTAAATAAAAAAGCAGCTTGTAAAACAAGCCGGTTTTTTGGTCGGAGTGACAGGAGTTGTACCTCCGGCCCCTTGAACCCCATTCAAGTACTCTACCAAACTGAGCCACACCCCGATACACCTCAAAGCCTTGTTATATCAACATTTTCTCCAATATGTGTTTATTTTAAATTTTTAAATTTTTTACAAATTTGTTGACCTTTTTGCTAAATTGTTGACCTAAATTTGACCTGGAATTGACCTAAATTATAACATCACAAATAAGTAATGTCAACTAAACTTATGCTGCAGTTTTGCTGCAAAAATATTACAATTTAGATGGATATAAAAAAGAGATATCTATTAGAGAACAAAAACTTTTGATTTGAAATATGCATATTATAAAATGTCACGAGAAGAGTTGGTTGAGGGTGAAAGAATCATGGATAAGAAACTTATTTTTGTGGATTGGTATGAGTGTGTAGCATATCGCTCTTTTGATGATATACTAAAGCAGAGTTTGAAAATAGTTATCGTAGTATATATTTAAATGTTAAAAATATTTTTTTGGAAATTTCGTGGGCCAAAGGAAAAGGTTACCATAAATAACTGTCTATAATATAACAAGCTTAAAGCGGTAAAAATTTTTGAAATATGGTTTATTTCTTGTGTTGAGCAAAAAGCAAGGGGCGATTTTTAGAAATCGTCCCTATTATGTATGGTTAAAATATTTTATATTTGCTTATTGCGGTAAATTTTAATAATGTTATACGTGTATCGTTATAGCTCGTTTTTTGTGTTTATTTTGATTTTACAATAACCAATGTATTTATTGGATTAG
>JAZNFO010000017.1:0-22654 GCA_045575975.1 Clostridia bacterium
ATATAAATTATTTTATAATATAAACCAACTATATAATTTAGAAAAATGAACGGAGAAAAGTATGATAAATTTCGAACAGTGGGATGGATTTTCAGGGAGAATATGGAGAGAAGAAATAAATGTCAGAGCATTTATTCAGCACAACTACACTCCTTACAGTGGAGATAGTTTATTCTTGTCATGCCCTACTGATGCCACAAACACACTTTGGAATAAATTAAAAGAATTACAAAAAGAAGAAAGAGCAAAAGGCGGCGTTCTCGATATGGATACAGAAATCGTATCCACCCTCACCTCTCACGGCCCTGGTTATATCGATGAAACTCTGGAAAAAATTGTTGGTTTGCAGACAGATAAACCTTTAAAAAGAGCTTTTATGCCCTTCGGCGGTATCAGAATGTCTGAAGAGGCATGCAGAACTTACGGCTATGAACCAAGTGAAAAGCTCCATAAAATCTTTAATAAATATTGTACCACTCATAACGATGGTGTTTTTTCCGCGTACACTCCCGAGATGAAAAAGGCCCGTCACAGTCACATAATTACAGGTCTCCCGGATACATACGGAAGAGGCAGAATTGTTGGTGACTACAGAAGAGTTGCCCTATATGGTATTGACTTCTTAATAGAGCAGAAAAAAATAGACCTTACAAATTGCGGCGACGGTATTATGTCAGATGATGTCATTCGTCTCAGAGAAGAAATCTCCAAGCAGATAAAAGCACTTCTTGGAATGAAAGAAATGGCAAATATATATGGTTATGATATTTCTGCCCCTGCAAAAAATGCAAAAGAAGCTGTTCAATGGCTATATTTTGGATATCTTGCTGCTATAAAAACACAAAATGGTGCTGCAATGAGTATAGGCAGAATTTCAACCTTCCTGGATATCTATATTGAAAGAGATTTAAAAAACGGAACGATTACAGAAAGTGAAGCACAGGAACTTATAGACCACCTGGTTATGAAACTTCGCATGGTTAAGTTTGCCCGTATTCCATCATACAACCAGCTATTTTCAGGAGACCCTGTCTGGGCAACTTTAGAGGTTGGCGGAATTGGTGTTGACGGTCGTTCAATGGTTACAAAAACTGATTACAGATTTTTGCATACACTTGAGAATATGGGTCCCTCACCGGAACCAAATCTCACCATACTATATTCTCCAAATCTACCGGATAACTTCAAAAAATATGCATCATATATTTCTGTTAAAACAAGCTCTGTTCAGTATGAAAATGATGAGGTTATGAAGCCGGTTTGGGGGGATGATTATTCTATTTGTTGCTGTGTTTCTGCAACTCAAACAGGAAAAGAAATTCAGTTCTTCGGTGCAAGAGCAAACCTTGCCAAATGCTTGCTATATGCTATCAACGGCGGTGTTGATTACAAAACCAGAGAACAAGTTGGACCCTCATATCAGGCAATAACATCAGATTACCTTGATTATGATGAGGTTATCCAAAAATATACTGCTATGATGGACTGGCTTGCAGGTCTTTATGTTAATGTTTTGAACCTCATTCACTATATGCACGATAAGTATAACTACGAAGCTGCAGAAATGGCTCTTATTGATACAAACTTAAGAAGAACCTTTGCAACCGGAATCGCAGGTTTTTCACATGTTGTTGACTCACTAAGTGCTATTAAATATGCAAAGGTTAAGGTTATAAGAGATGATTTGGGAATTGCCGTTGACTATGAAACTGAAGGTGATTTTCCACGCTATGGAAACGATGATGACAGAGCAGACGATATTGCTGTTTGGCTTTTAAAAACCTTCCTTGATATGGTTAAGAAAAGACATACATACAGAAATTCAGAACCAACAACATCAATCTTGACTATAACATCAAATGTTGTTTATGGAAAAGCTACAGGTCCGATGCCTGACGGAAGAAAAGATGCATCACCTCTTGCTCCCGGTGCAAACCCAAGTTACGGAGCAGAAAAGAATGGTCTTCTAGCTTCACTTAATTCGGTTGCAAAGCTTCCATACGAATGGGCGCTAGATGGCATTTCAAATACACAAACCATTAATCCTGAAGCACTTGGTAACTCTGATGAAGAAAGAATAAATAATCTGGTAAGTGTTCTTGATGGATATTTCTCCCAGGGAGCACATCATCTTAATGTTAATGTTTTTGGCAAGGACAAGCTTATTGATGCCATGGAACATCCAGAAAAAGAAGAATATGCAAACTTTACTATAAGGGTTTCGGGTTATGCTGTTAAATTTATTGATTTAACAAAAGAACAACAGCTTGATGTTATATCGAGAACTTGTCACGAATCTATGTAATCTGATAACATTATATTAGGATGTGAAAATTTGGTTGGATATATAAATTCCTTTGAAAGCTTTGGCTCAGCAGATGGTCCGGGTGTCCGTTTTATTGTTTTTATGCAGGGCTGTAAAATGAGATGTATGTATTGTCACAACCCTGAAACATGGGAAAATAAAGGAGACATATTTACTCCTGACGAAATTATACAAAAGGCACTTCGGTATAGAAACTATTGGGGTAAAAACGGCGGTATAACAATAAGTGGCGGTGAACCTCTTCTTCAGCTTGATTTTCTTATTGAACTTTTTACACTTGCTAAGAAAAACAACATTCACACCGCACTCGACACATCAGGTCAACCATTTTCAGAAGAAAATGCAGATAAATTTAAATTGCTTTTTGATAAAGTTGACCTTACAATACTTGATATAAAAGCAATTGATTTAAAGCTTCACAAAAAAATTACAGGTCATTCCAACAAAAATATCCTTTCCTTTGCAAGATGGCTTTCGGATAATAATAAAAAATTGTGGATACGACATGTTCTTGTTCCTGGTTTAACAGACAGCGAAGAGGAACTTATAAACATTAAAAGCTTTATATCAAATCTTAATACCGTTGAAAGAATAGAAATTCTTCCATATCATTCACTTGGAATTCACAAATGGGAAAAGCTTGGAATAGATTATAAACTCAAAAACACTAAGGCTCCAACTAATGAAGAAATGAACAAAGCAAAAAAAATAATGGATCTCTTATGAGATCCATTTTATTTTATTTCAAACAATATATCCCCCGCTGTTATTTCATTCAGATTATACGACAAATCATTAAATTTATCATAATTACATATAACTACAGGCGTTGTTATATCAAAACCTTCTCTTATAATATTTTCAATATCAAAATCAATTAATTTATCACCTTTTTTCACTATATCACCTTCATTAACATAAGATTTGAAATATTTTCCTTTTAACTTTACCGTATCAAATCCTATATGCATAAGAATTTCCGCCCCAAAATCAGATGTAAATCCAACAGCATGAACGGTGTCAATCAGATTTGAAATTATGCCGTCACAAGGTGCATAAAGTTTGCCAGTGTTTGGGATTATTGCAATACCCTTTCCTAAAATTTCTTCATTAAAAGCAGGATCCTTAACCTCTTTAATATTTAGAACCCTCCCGCTAAGCGGTGAATAAATCAAAGATTTTTCTTTTTCTTTCTTTTTAAAAAACATATTTTCCCCTCCTTTTTATTTATTAATTACTTATTTTTAGTTTTTTATGCATTAAGCTTATGTAATATAAAAACACTTGTCCGCATAAACATTTATTAACATACAAACGCGGAAGGGTGAAAAAATTGCATACTTATAAAGGCTTAACTGATATCGAAGTCAAAGAAAGCAAAGAAAAATACGGATTAAATAAACTAACCGAAACAAAGGCAGAAAGTTTTATAGAGAAATATTTTCAAAGCTTTAACGACCCAATCATCACTATTTTATTAATAGCCTTAACGATTAATGTTATTTTTATATTTTTTGGCAAGGTTGACTGGTTTGAGTGTGTCGGGATTTTAATATCCGTTTTAATATCAACATTTATAAGTACACTATCAGAATATAAAAACGAAAAAAACTTCAAAAAACTGTCAAAAGAAGCATCCCGAACCACATCGAAGGTTTACAGAAACGGAATACTAACTGATTGTTTTTCGGAAGAAATTGTTGTAGGAGATTATATTTTGCTTCAGACAGGAGACTTAATTCCGGCAGACGGAATCATTTTAGAAGGGAAAATATATGTTGACCAAAGTCCTTTAAACGGAGAAAATAAAGAAGTCGAAAAGACAAAAACAACTGATTTTAAAAAACACTCCGGAATTGATTTTTGGTCAAAAGAAACCTTGTTCAAGGGCTGTACCATCACTCAAGGTGAATGCATAATGCTTGTTCAGTCTGTTGGAGACAATACAGTCTACGGAAAATTAAACAAGGATACCGAAACAATCTCCAGAGAAAGTCCACTCTCTCTTAAACTTCATCAACTTGCAAAATCAATAAGTAAATTTGGCTACTTAGGTGCCACAATTGTTTTTTTTATAACTATATTCCAAAAATCTGTTGTAGATAATAGTTTCGATTTAATATTAATTAGGGATTACTTTTTAAACTTTTCACAGTTTTTTTCAGATTTAACAGAAGCCGTAATTATGGGAATAATTGTAATTGTTGTTGCAGTCCCCGAGGGACTTCCTCTTATGATTGCCATAGTATGTTCTCTTAATATGAAAAAAATGCTTAAAAATAATGTGCTTGTCCGGAAATTAAGCGGAATTGAAACCGCAGGTGGATTAAATATTCTTTTCTGTGATAAAACAGGAACCTTAACCAAGGGTAATCTGGAAGCAATTAAAATAATTTTCGGCAATCAAAAGGAGACAGAAAATACAGACAATTTAAACATAAATTTTAGAAATAAACTTGATTTATCTATTTTGGGCAATTCCTCCGTTTACAAAAATAACAATAAATTAATAGGCGGAAACTCAACAGAAAGAGCATTATTTGCTCTCATCTCAAATAACCCGATACATATAATAAAAAAAGATGAGCTTACATTCTCCAGTAAAACAAAGTATTCTGCAAGCTATGTTGAAGGTGATTTTAGAGGATGCCTGTACAAAGGAGCCCCAGAAATAATTCTGGATAAGTGCTCAATGTATCTCGATGAGAATGGAAATGAAACAAATTTATTAAATAAAAATAAATTATATGAAAAATTAGATTATTATGCTAAATGCCAAATGAGACTTATTGCTCTTGCCTACAAAACAAAAAAGGATAGACTTGATATTATCCCTGAAAATATGACCTTAGTAGCCATAGTGGCTTTAAAGGACGAAATAAGATTTAATGTGAAATCATCAGTTGAAGCTGTAAAAATGGCAGGAATAGATGTGTGTATGATAACCGGGGATAAAAAAGAGACCGCAGTTTCAATTGCAAAGGAAGTTGGGATTCTCTCATCTCCTTTTGATATTGTTTTAACATCAGATGAATTATCCAAATTAAGCGACAGTGAGATTACCGAAAAACTATCAAGAATAAAAGTAATTTCAAGGGCACTTCCAACGGACAAAAGCAGACTTGTTAAAATAGCTCAGGAAAAAGGTCTTGTTGTAGGGATGACGGGTGACGGGGTTAATGACTGTCCTGCACTAAAAAATGCAGATGTTGGCTTTTCAATGGGCAGCGGAACAGAGGCTGCAAAAGAAGCCGGAGATATAATAATTATGGATAATAATTTTTCATCAATAAAAAATGCTATTTTGTACGGCAGAACAATATTTAAAAGCATAAAAAAATTTATAACATATCAGCTCACAATAAACATAGCTGCTGTTTCAATCTCTGTTCTTGGTCCTTTATTTGGTTTCTACAAACCGCTTAATATATCACAGATGCTTTGGATAAATCTGGTTATGGATACACTAGCCGCAATGGCATTTGGCGGAGAAGCCGCTTTAAACAAATACCTGAAAGAAAAGCCGATAAAAAGAAACGATAAAATTATAGACAAAAAAATGATAAGCAGTGTTCTTGTTGGCAGTGCGTACATATCACTTGCAAGTATATTTATTTTTACAAGTGATATAATACATAGTTTGTTCAGAGAGAGTCCAACAGATATATATTTCTACACCGCATATTTTTCCTTTTTTATTTTCACTTGTATATTTAACGCATTTAATACAAGAAGTGAAGAAATTGATTTAACGGACCACCTCTCTTTAAATAAGCCATTTTTATTTATTATTACATTCATTTTTGTAATACAGATACTTATGACTTATTTGGGAGGAAACATCTTAAGAACAGCTGGTTTAAATATAAAAGAATGGCTATATATTCTGACTCTTTCAGTTATAATAATCCCAGTAGACATTGCAAGAAAACTGATTATTAAACAATAAAACACAAAAAGCTGCAGCAAATAACTATGCCGCAGCTTTTTTATATAAAAAATATATAATTTTTTCAAAAAACTCTTGACATATGGCCAATAAAGGTATATAATATCTTAGTCAGCTTAAATAAGCGAGCATGCTGGAATTGGCAGACAGGCACGTTTGAGGGGCGTGTGTCTTCGACGTATGGGTTCAAGTCCCATTGCTCGCACCATATAATGCCGGATTGTGTAAAGGTAGCACAGCAGACTCTGACTCTGTTTGTCTGGGTTCGAATCCTAGTCCGGCAGCCATAAAACCGTACACAATAGTGTACGGTTTTTTTATGCAAAAAAAGACATCCAAAGGATGTCTTTTTCATATTACTTATAAAAATGTGCTCTTGCATCTTTAATAGAATCAAAAGATTTTTTGAAAAGTTCATTGTTTTCTTTAGTAGTCGAACACCAAGGTGCTGTCATATATCCAACAATTTGACTGTCAGGAGCACCTAATTCAAAGTGCTCAATAAGTTCAAATGCATTATACTCATTGTTTGACCAAACAGAGGCTGTTGGAACATATGTAAATCCTTCATGTGCTAAAGGACAAGCCTTTTCTCTAACATTGGCAAAAATAAATCCTTCTTCAAGATATGTAAGGTTTAGATTACCAAACTCTTCCTGTCTTTCAGGAGGCATTGGTGAAAAATGTTCTTCGTGGAAAGATCTGTAATACCATGGAGAAATAAGAACTTCATCCGGTTTGAAATGTTTCTTGAAATCATCAGATTTTGCAAGTGCCATATCGTGCCAAATCCAGGCTTTTGCTCCTAATTTTTCAACACAATCAACTAAATATCTCATATCATGCCAGAAAAGTTCATCTTTTCTATATATAACAATTGGAGCTTTTGTATCATTTAATACAAAGTTATTTTCTTCATCCATTCCGATATGGAAATATTCCGGACCTTCAAACATCTCATATAGTTCTTTAATCAAATCACTACATACTTTGTAATATACACTTGTTGAAATCATTCTTGCATATTCCCCAAGCCATCTATCATGCCCTGTTGAGAAATTAAGCTTAGGAATAATTTTTATACCCTTTTCTCTACATTTTTCAATTTCTTTTTTAATTCTGTTTTTATCCCATGAACCCTTTAGTGAAATTTCAGGATGAGTTTCGTATTGAATTGCATCCCCAACATCAAGAACTATAGTGTTAAAACCAGCCTTTTCTGCCTCTTCAATAATAAAATCCCAAGTTTCATCATCACAAACGATTTTATCACATTCAGGACGAGACCACCACATATTTTCACTTAAATGAACAAGTATTGCCCACATTTTTTTATTTACATTTTTCATAGTAAAAACCTCCGTATATTATATTGTCATTTAATTATAACGAATATTCTTTATTGAAATGAAGCATCGGGAAATTACACCGTAATTTCACTGTCAAAATGCCATTTTGACAGTGAAAAACAATAAAATAATGTTTTTCACCAAGATGCCTTCATTATAAAACTTTAGCTAAGAAAGTTTTAAGTCTGTCACTTTTTGGATTATCAAAAATTTCTTCAGGAGTTCCCTCTTCAACAATGACTCCTTCATCCATAAAAATAACTCTTGTTCCAACTTCTCTTGCAAATCCCATTTCGTGAGTAACAACAACCATTGTCATTCCCTGCTCTGCAAGACTTTTCATAACATCAAGAACCTCTCCAACCATTTCAGGATCAAGTGCTGATGTTGGTTCATCAAAAAGCATAACAGCAGGATTCATACAAAGTGCTCTGACAATTGCAATTCTTTGTTTTTGTCCTCCTGACAACTGACTTGGATAAGAATTTGCCCTGTCAGAAAGACCAACTCTTTCAAGTAATTCCATAGCAACCTTATCAGCCTCTTCCTGCGTTTTCTTAAGTAATTTAACAGGTGCAAGAGTCATATTTTTAAGTATAGTCATATGAGGGAATAAGTTAAAATGCTGAAAAACCATTCCCATTTTTTGTCTGTGAAGATTAATATTACTTTTAGGATTAGTAATATCCTCCCCCTCAACATAAATGCTTCCTGATGTTGGAACTTCAAGAAGATTCAAAGACCTTAAAAAAGTAGATTTCCCGCTTCCGGAAGGACCTATAACAACAACAACCTCACCTTTGCTGATTTCGGTTGTTACCCCGTCCAACGCTTTAATTGTTCCGTTTTTATAATGTTTCTTCAAGTCCTTGATATCAATATAAACATTATCTTTCACTGTTTCTCAGCCTCCTTTCTAAAATAGAAAGCAGCTTTGTTAGTAACATAACAACCGCCAGATATACAATAGCAACTAATAATATAGGATTAATCTGATCATATGTTGTATTTTTAATCTGATTTCCCGCCTTTGTCAAATCAACAACCGCCACATAACCTGCAACCGAGGTTTCCTTTAAAAGCGCAATCATTTCGTTACCAATTGCAGGCAAGATATTTTTAAATGCCTGTGGCAAAATAATAAGCCACATTGTTTGTATGTTTGAAAAGCCAAGAGAACGGCCTGCTTCCATCTGTCCGTTATCTATAGCCATAATACCTGACCTTATTGTTTCTGCCACATATGCTCCCGAATTTATACCAAAGGTTATCATTGCAACCCAAGTGCCATCTTTTGCAGAGACAAAAATAATAAAAAAAGATATTAACAGCTGAACAACAACAGGAGTTCCTCTTATAACCGTCAGATATACATTACATATAACATCAAGAAACTTCATTTTTTTATTCTGTGCGGCAAAGACTTTTATAATTGCAACAATTGTTCCGATTATAACACCGATAAGCAAAGCTCCGAGAGTTATTATAATAGTTTTCTCAAAGCCCTGTATCAATATCATATATCTGTCTGAAACAACAAAAGTATTATATAAAGTATCAAGCCACTTGTCAAAGCCATCTTTAATGCTGTTTAACCAACTTATAAACAAATTCATATGTAAATCCTTCCAATTGTGTGAAAAACGGCGCAATAATCACGCCGCTTTTCTTATATTTATAAAAATATTTAAATCAAATCTTATTCAGCATCGTATGGTAATTCATACTTTTCAAAGATCTTAGCAAGTGTGCCATCAGCTTTTAACTCAGCAATAGCAGCATTGATTTCTTTTGTCAACTCTTCGTTGCCAAGTTTTAGAGCAATAGCATAAGCTTCTTCAGTTAATGCCTCATCAAGAACTTTTGTTGCACCATTCTGTTTTTCAGAAAGAGCTTTTGCAACAGCATTATCAATAACAACTGCATCAACTTTTCCTGATGTTAAAGCTGTAACTGCTTCTGCACCTGTTTTAAATGACTGAACCGCGTAATTATTATCTAATAAGTATTGTTCACCTGTTGTACCTTCCTGGCAAGCAACAGTCTTACCTTCTAAATCATCTTTACCAACGATAGCACTGTCGTTCATTACAATAATAGCCTGTGATGCTGTGTAATAATCGTCTGAGAAGTTCATATTTTTTCTTCTTTCATCATTAGCAGTAATACCTGCAACAGCAACATCATATTTACCTGTGGCAGCACCTGTTAGTGCAGCATCAAAGTCAATATTTGAAATTTCAAGCTCTCTGCCAAGCTTTTCAGCAATAGCATTAGCTATATCAACATCAGCACCAACGATTTCACCGTTTTCAATATATTCAAACGGAGGGAATTCAGCATTAGTTGCCATTGTAAGTTTGTTTGAGTTTGAAGCACCACATGCAGCCAGTGCTACAACAAATAAAACAGCAAGTGAAAGAGCAATTATTTTTTTCATTTTAAAAAACACCTCTAAAAATATAATTAATTTAATTCTTTAACAAAGATTATTCACAATCGCAGTCTTCACAACCGCAATCACAGTCACAGTCAAAATCAAATTCGATTTCTTCTCCGCAACAAGGACAAAGAACAGAACCATCCATCAAATCTTCTTCTGTGATTTCAAATTCTTCTCCGCATTTTTCACATGTGATGCTGAAACCATCTTCGCAATCACAGTCACAATCGTCGTCTCCATATACAGATTCACCGATAATGTCTATAACTTCTTCCATTTCATCAAGCTTATCTGCAATAAAACCCTGTTCGTCATCCAGTAATTCAATTTTTTCAGAAACCATTGAAAGAAAATCAATAATTTCACTTAAAAGCTTACCTTCGTTTTTTTCTGTGTCAAGTTTCATACCGTCGGCAAGACCTTTTAAATATGAAGCCTTATTTGATAATTCAGACATAATTAAATCCTCCTAAATTATACTCTTGATAAGTATTCAGATGTACGGGTATCAATTTTAATCTTATCACCTTCGTTGATAAACATAGGAACATTAATTGTTGCTCCTGTTTCAACAGTTGCAGGCTTTGTAACATTAGATGCTGTGTTACCTTTAACACCCGGTTCAGTTGCTGTAACTTCAAGTTCAACAAAGTTTGGTGGTTCAACTGCAAATACATTTCCTTTGTATGAAAGGATTGTAACTGTCATATTTTCTTTAACAAATTTTAAAGAATCACCAAGCTGTTCCTGATTTAAAGGAATCTGTTCGTATGTTTCCTGATCCATAAAGTAGAAAAGACCTGAATCTTCGTATAAGTATTCCATATCCTTTCTCTCAATCATAGCTTTTTCAACTTTTTCAGTTGGGTTAAAGGTTCTTTCAACCATAGAACCTGTAATAACATTCTTAAGCTTTGTTCTGACAAAAGCGGCTCCTTTACCTGGTTTTACATGCTGAAATTCAACAACCTGATAAACATTTCCGTCAAATTCAAATGTCAGACCGTTTCTAAAATCTCCTGCAGATATCATTGGTATATCCTCCTTAAAATATATAATATTTCTTTTTAATTTAAATAATTATAACTCACATTATAATCTCATTTAACATTTTATAACAAAACCTTGAAAAAAGCAAGGAATTTTTAATAAATTTATAATATTTCTGTAAATTTTTTACTTGCTGATGTCAGATTTTCAATTCCTTCTTTTTTTACAACCAGTAAATCCTCAATTCTTACTCCTCCAAAATCAGGAATATATATTCCGGGTTCACATGAAATAACCATATTTTCTTCTAAAATATAGTCAGATTTTGGAGAAACATTAGGAAGTTCGTGAACTAAAAGCCCAACACCATGCCCTAAAGAATGTCCAAAATTTCCCCCGTATCCGGCATCATTAATTATATCCCTCGCAACACTGTCAGCAGCTTTTGCAGAAACTCCCGCTTTTATATAGGATATGGCCTCAAGTTGTGCCTTTAAAACAGTTTCATATATTTCTCTTTGTTTATCACTGGCTCTACCACAAACAACCGTTCTTGTCATATCGGAACAATAACCTTTATAGACACATCCAAAATCCATAGTTATAAAGTCGCCATAAGCAATCTTTTTATCGGAAGGCACCCCATGAGGAAGACTTGTTTTGCATCCTGAAACAACAATTGTATCAAATGATGTTTTTTCTGCACCCTTTAATCTCATAAAATATTCAATTTTTGCAGCAAGAAAGGTTTCAGAAACCCCCTCTTTAATCTCGCCAAGAATATAATTATAAGCCTCAGAGCCAATTTCCTCTGCATGTCTGATGTAAGATATCTCCTCATCTGTTTTGCAAACACGGGCTTTTTCTATTATATCAGAGCCAAATTCTATATTAACTCTATCACTTAATACTTTTTTTAAACTGTTAAACTCTCCAACAGATAAAAATTTATCTTCAATAACAGCCGTTTTTATATTATGCTTTGTAAATATATCTTCAAGCTTTGAAAAATAAGGTACAGACTCAATTATCGTATATCCTGCAGTCTCATTTTCAGCGGCTTCTATATATCTGAAATCAGTAATAAGATATTTAAAATTTTCACCAATAATCAGCACACCTTCTCCCCCGGTAAATCCACTGAAAAACCTTAATGAATGAGGCGTTGTTAAAACATATGCTGTTTTATCTTTCACTGGGAGACGAAATGTATTATCCATAAAACCACCTATCTGAAACTTTCATATATCTTTTTAAGTTCAACAGAATCCACAGTTTGAGTTCCGGCTGACTCACAAATAATTATAGGAGTGTATCCTCTTTTTGCAATAATCTCTCCGATGGGACTGAATTCAGGCTCAAACTCTTTTTCTGCAAAAGTATGGTGTTTTTTTTCACCCTGATTTGTATATTCAATTCTGCTGTAATGAATATGCATATTCTTAGTTCTGTACTCACCAAGCTTATTCTTAAATATATCAAAAACCTTTTCAAAATCAGACATTTTTTTAAGTCCGCCAATTGTCTGAGAATTTATATGCCCAAAATCAGCAGTGGGAATAAGTCTTTCATCAATACTGCAAAGTTCCGCAACTTCTAAAACATTTCCAAGCTGATTTACTTTTCCCATAGTTTCAGGACAGATAAGTATATCAGAATAACCCTTTTTGTCAGCCTCAACAAGTGCTTTCTTTAGAGTATCCTTAGCAAGATTGAGTGCTTCAAGACGAGTTATCTTACCACAAGAACCTGAATGAACAACAATCCTTTTTGCGCCCATTTTGCTGGCAATAAATAATGTTGTCAAAATATATTCAACGCTTTTTTGTCTTTTTTCTTCTTCAACAGAAGAAAGACTTATATAATAAGGTGCATGAACAGATAACGCAATTCCAAACTTTTCAGCTTCTCTTCCCAGCAAAACGGCAGAATCTTCCGAAATTTTAACTCCTTTTCCGCATTGATACTCATAAGCAGAAAGTCCATTGTTAAAAAGCCATTCAGGAATTTTCAACGAAGATTTATATCCTCTGTTATAAAACTCTTCACAGTTTCCGCCAGGTCCAAATATTGCAATATCCCTCATATAAACCTCTTTTTATAAATATTTTTCATAGCATCTGTTAAAATGTTACTCTCTTATAGTTTATTAATTTCATCAATAAGAATTTCTCTAAGTTTCTGTGGGTCACAGTTTCCTTTAAGCTCTTTCATACATCTGCCGAACAATGACATAAGAGCTTTTTCTTTACCACCCTTATAATCTTCAACTGCTTTTGTATCAGTTGTTATAACCTCTTTAACAACTTTATTTACCATATCCATATCGTTTGAAATAATAAGCTGATTTTCCTCTGCATAGGATTTCGGATCAATATTTATATCATCAAACATTGCCTCTAAAATCTTCTTGCCGTTACCACGGTTTACTTCACCATTTAAAACCATTAATATAAGCTGTCCTAAAGCTTTTCCGTTGATATTTAGCATATCGTATGTCATCTGTCTTGTATTCAAAATACGCATTATTTCTGAAGTTATCCAGTTAGCCGCTTCTTTTGAATTATTACAAACCGCTGTTGCATCTTCAAAGCATTCACAAAGTGCAATACTCTGGCTGATTCGTTCAGCATCATACTCACTAAGACCAAATTCACTTACATATTTTTCAAGTTTAACTTCAGGAAACTCAGGCAAAGAAGCCTTTACCAAATCAAACCACTCATCATCAATAACAACAGGCATAACATTGGGGTCAGGAAAATAACGATAATCCCCTGCTGTTTCCTTTGTTCTCATAGCATAGCTTTTGCCCTTAATATCATCCCATCGTCTTGTTTCCTGAACAAGTGTTTCTGTTCCATTTTCTATTGCATCAATATGACGGGCTGTTTCATATTCAATTGCTCGTTTAATAGCTTCCACCGAGTTCATATTCTTCATTTCTGTACGAACACCAAGTTTGTCGCTACCCTCAGGACGAACAGATAGGTTAACATCGCATCTCATTGTTCCGTGGGCCATTTCACATTCTGCAACCTTTGCATAACGCAAAAGATTTTTAAGTCTTTCCAGATATGCGGCAACCTCCTCTGCACTTGAAAGGTCAGGCTGACTTACAATTTCTATAAGTGGAACACTTGTACGGTTAAAATCAACATGTGTTGTATCTTCTCTTATATCGTGAACAAGCTTTCCCGCATCCTCTTCCATATGGATTTGCTTAATTCTGACACTCTTTTTACCCTTTGATGTCTCAATTTCAACACATCCGTTTATTGCAACAGGAGCAAACCACTGGGTTGTCTGATATGCAGCAGGCAAATCTGGATAATAATAGCTCTTTTTATCAAAAGTTGTTGTTCTGTTTATATCACAGTTAAGCATAAGTCCTGCTTTCATACCATAATCAACAACTCTTTTATTTACAACAGGAAGCATTCCCGGCATACCGCAGCAAGCAGGACAAACATGACTATTTGGTTCTGCACCGTAAGATGCTGCAGAACAGGAGCAGAAAATTTTTGATTTTGTTGCAAGTTCAACATGAACTTCCAATCCTATGACTGTTTCATAATTCATATGTTACGCCCTCCCATTCTCATAAATTTTTGCAATTTCAAAAAGAATATTTTCGGAAAAAGCTTTACCTACAAGCTGAACTCCACCAACAACCAAAGACGGAAGTCCTGTTATTGAAGCTGGTGCTGTGTAGAAATTTTCCTCAAATGGTGCATTCTTATCGGTAAGTTCTTCCTTATACTCATACTTAGAACAAGCCGGCATCAAAATTGCATCATATTCTTTAAACAATTCATCAAACTTTTCTTTAATAACTCTTCTGACTCTTAAAGCTTTATCGTAAACTTTGAAATAGTTATCAGTTGATAATGTTTCAGAACCAAAGATTATAGCAGTCTTCAAAAGTTCACCAAAAGCTTCTGTACGGGTATTTGTGTACATTTCGTCAATATTTGTGAAATCGTTTGCTCTGTAACCGTATTTAACACCGTCATATCTTGAAACATTATTGCAAAGCTCTGCACTCATCAAAATATTCCAAGCAATTCTTGACTTTGAAATCACATTATCATCCATTTCACAGATTTCAACACTATTAGCTTTCAGCATCGATTTTAATTCTTCAATTTTTGCCAAAACCTCATCATCTGCATTATCAAGCATTGATTTAAGAATCAAAACACGCTTCACTTCGGATTTTTCATCTTTAAATTCACAATTCGAAAGACTTGTTCCGTCTTTATCATCGTGACCTGCAATTGCTTTTAAAACAGTCTTGCATTTATCGGTATCTTTAGCAACAACACTCACTGTCTCCCCGGAACAAGCAACGGGAATTGTTCCATATCTTGAAACTGTTCCATATGTCGGTTTGATGCTGATAAGGCAATTTTGTGCGGCAATTCGTCTTACCGAACCATTAACATCAAGACATATAGCAGCATAATTCTCATCATCACCTAATGAATCCGCTGTTGTTCTTAAGGAAGGCAACTCTTTATTAGCTGTTTCGCCAATAAGGTCAATTGCAAATTCTCCAACAGATGTTTTTTCACCTAATTCAAATCCATTATTATTAAGTCGAACTAAAACCTCAGCATCAAAAAGGCTCATATATCCATCAAGCATTTTTGAACCAGCAGTGGTTGGAGCATCTTTTGTTAAAATCATATTATCCAAAGCAATTTTTTTACTCATAATTAATAACTCCTCCCCACTCTATTCCATAACCTTTGGAACACACCAATAGCCTTCATCTGTGTCAACTGCACCTTTTTGAAGATCGTCGCGTTCAAACTTCTGAACAGCAACATCTCCGCGCACAACTGTCATAATAGGCATAACATGAACCATTCTCTCAACATTTTCTGTATCTATTTCATTAAGCAAATTAAGTTCGTTATCTCTTTTTTCAAAAAAAGAAATAACATAATCTTTTTCATTTTCTGTAAGCTTAAGCTGATTAAGCATTTCAAGCCTTCTTAGACATTCTCTATCCATAAAACCTACTCCATCCTAATATTTAAAAATTAGTCTCTGACCTTTATGTGAACTTCACGAAGCTGTTGTTCCGTTACATTACCAGGAGCACCCATCATTAAATCCTGTGCATTACCATTCAGAGGGAATGCAATAACATCTCTGATAGTTTCTTCTCCTGCAATAAGCATAATCATACGGTCAACACCCGGTGCCATACCTGCATGAGGAGGTGCACCAAATGAAAATGCTGTATATAACGCACCAAATTTTTCTTTAAGGTCTTCTTCACCATATCCTGCAATCTCAAATGCTTTTCTCATAATTTCCGGGTTATGATTACGAACTGCACCTGATGAAAGTTCAACGCCGTTACATACGATATCATACTGATATGCAAATATTTCCAGCGGATCTTTATTGAGAAGTGCATCCATACCTCCCTGAGGCATTGAAAATGGATTATGTGTGAAGTCTATCTGTTTTGTTTCCTCATTAAGCTCATACATGGGGAAATCAACAATAAAGCAGAACTCAAATGCATCATCATTGATAAGTCCAAGCTCTGCACCAATCCAAGTTCTCATTTCTCCGGCAAGACGATTAATAACAGATTCTGCATCACTAATAAAGAATAAAGATTCTCCCTCTTTAATTCCAACAAGCTTTGTTAATTCTTCCTTTTGTTCTTCTGTTAAGAACTTAGCAATAGGACCTTTATATTCTCCGTCTTCAAGAGTTATATATCCAATACCAAATTTCATTCCTATACTTCTTGAATAAGCATCTATTGCCTTTTCAAAAGCTTTTTTACCATCGCCGTCACCGTCTTTTCTAACGAGATAGTTTGCAACAATACCGCGAACTAATTTATTCTTGAAAGGAACTGTTCTGCCGTTTATATTAAGAAATTCGTTTTCGGCAAAAAAGTCTGTTAAATCGTGAATAACAAGAGGATTTCTAAGGTCAGGCTTATCTGAACCGTATTTCAGCATTGCTTCTGCAAAAGGAATTCTTCTGAACGGCGGTTTTGAAACTTCCTTATCAGAGAATTTTTTAAATGTGTTATAAACAACTTTTTCAGCAACCTCAAAAACATCTTCCTGTGTTGCAAAAGCCATTTCAAAATCAAGCTGATAGAATTCACCCGGTGAACGGTCCTGACGGGCATCTTCATCACGGAAGCATGGTGCTATCTGGAAATAGCGATCAAATCCAGATGTCATCAAAAGCTGTTTAAACTGCTGTGGAGCCTGAGGAAGAGCATAGAACTTTCCCTTATGCTTTCTGCTTGGAACAAGATAATCACGAGCACCTTCAGGTGATGAAGCTGTTAAAATAGGTGTCTGAATTTCCATAAATCCCATTTCTTCCATCTGACTACGAAGATAACTTAATATCTTTGAGCGAAGCACTATATTATCATGAATTTTGCGATTTCTTAAATCAAGATAACGATATTTGAGACGAACATCTTCTCTTGTCTGTGTTGAAGAATCGATTTCAAAAGGAAGATTATGCTGACAAGGGCCTAAAACTTCAATTTTTTCAGCACGAACTTCAATAAGACCTGTTGCAATCTTTTTGTTAACCGTATCTTCATCTCTCTTTGTAACAACACCCTCAACAAGAATTACAGTTTCTTTTGCAAGACCTGCAATCAAACTATCATCTGAAAAAACTATTTGTGTTGTGCCATAATGGTCGCGCAAATCGACAAATAGCACGCCACCATGGTCACGGATTGTTTCAATCCAGCCGCAAAGCTTAACCTCACCGCCTATATGTTCTAAATTTAGTTCATTACATGTATGCGTTCTTAGCATATAATCTACCTCCAATAAAAATGGTATATATTGATATTTAATTATTATTACAATTATTTTATTATTTAAAACAAAAAGCCCTTCATCCCATAAAACATGGGACGAAAGGCTATCTTCCGCGTTACCACCCAAATTGACTTAAATAACTTAAGCCCTCTTAATTACATCTTTTCGCGATGAACGTGCGGTTCTAATCACCAATTAAGCTTTCTTCCGCAAACTCCGGAGTGTTTTTCATGCAAGCCCCGTGGCTGAACTCTCACCATCATCAGCTCTCTTTGCACTGGTTTCAGGCACTACTCTCTCCATCACAGTTTTAAAAATTATATCATAACCCACGGTAAAAGTCAAGTTTTTTATTATATTAATAATGGCATTCATAATTAATATGTGTCTTCAACAAAAAATCAACTAATTGTTCATTTTTATATCCAAGTGCAATACCCACCATAGTTTTAACATAAATCATTTCAGTTGTCATTCCCCACACAGGAATAATTCCGTCTTTCACCGCTTTTGCAGTTGTTTCATAACAGGATATATTTCTGTCTGGTTCATAATTACAAGGCCCCATAAACACCGGTATATTCAGATCTTTTAACTTAAGGGAAGAAAATTTATCATCTTCAACACAAAGAGTTTGAGAATGATATGTTCCGTGAATTATTGCATCAACATTTTCAAAACTTATTAAATTATAATTAAGTCCAACATATGGCTCAATTTTTAAAACAGAAGGTTTAAACTCTCCTATTTTTTCATATATTCTCGCATCTGATTCAAATCCTAGTCCGTCAAGTTTAATATTATTCGTATCTTCTATAAACCAGGAATCTTTACTTGAAAAATCATCCGATAGATTTGGACACTGCAAGAGATGTGACCCCAGGTGCACTAACATTTTCCCATCCATATTCCTGTACGGAACATATACATTGGGCTTTATGCCATTCATAATCAAACTGACAGCAACTTTAAAATTATCATTTCCGTTTGCGTTTTTTTCACTTAAAGGAAGCTGACTTGAAACAAGAAAAACAGGTACGCCGATTCCCGCAAAAACAATTGAAATCATAGAAGCTGTATAAGCAAGAGTATCTGTTCCGTGCAGGATTATAACACCTTTATATGATTCCAACTCACTGTTTTTCATTGTATTAACAAGCTCATTCCATCTATTGGGAGTCATATTTTCACTAAGAATATCCATAGCTATTTCTTCATCAAATTCAGCATCGCTAAACTTTGGATTATTCTTTTTAAATATGCTTTTAATTAATATTTCTGCTTTTTCAGCATCAGATTTCTTTTCTCCTTCTTTATTTTGAAATGAGCAAATTGTTCCTCCTGTTAAAATAAGAAGAATTTTATCTTTATTCATAATCTGTTTCTCCGTTATTTATCTCTGCTTATCAAGCTATTTCTTTTTATACTTTGATGATATATCTTCCTCTTTTAAAAAAGCTATAACTTCTGCTAATCTATCAGCAGAATATTCAACCATAGCTTTTTCAATTCTCCCATTCATACCCTAGTGAAAATCCCCTTGATAAGAATTAGGGTAATCTGCCATCCATGCAAATGTGGTATTTATTTTTCGGTTTGTAAATTCATCAAACAGATGTGTGGACTCACCGCTCTCCTGACTTATCTTATCAAGTCGTACAGTCTCAGGTCTCACACCATAAACCCAGCCTGTTTCAACAAAACAAGCATGTCCAATCTTTTTCTTTTGGTCAATATAGTCCTGTAAAATTTTTTTTCTTCTCTTGTTAGATAATCAAATTACCCGATAAGAACTTTTTAGGTGTGGCAAAATCCGCACCTAAGCTATAATCAAAAACGGAATATTGTGCCTTATCGTATAAACGCTTCTTCTCTTAAATTTTCCCATAACATATTATCACCATCTAATAAATATACTAATCTGTTTTTTCAGAAATTCCAAGCATAACAACACTCACAAGAATACAAACAAATCCACAAATACTATAAATGCTTATTTTCTCATTAAATAATAAAACACTGTAAAGCGTAGCCGCCAGCGGTTCTATAACAGCAAGAGACGATGCAGTTCCGGCATTAAGTTTGCTTATACCGAGATTATACAAAAAATAAGGCAATGCAGATGAAATTATGCCAAGACCAAGCATAAGAAATAATGAATTTACTGACTTTATACCGATATTTGCAACCTCTATAGGATTTGCAAATATCCCTGCTAAAATTGCCATTACAATGTAGCAATAAAAAATTGCCGTAACAGGATTGATTTTTCTTTTCATTTCTATTTTTGTTACTATACTGTACGCCCCATATGTAATACCTGACAAAACACCTGCTATAATCCCTATTAAATTATATTTAAATCCTCCGACAACACCTGATACAAACGCTCCGCCTATAATTACAAGAATAACCGCAAAAAGCTTAACAGGGGTAAATTTTTCACCAAGATAAAAAACAGAAAAAGCCGTCACATACACGGGGGAGATGTACATAAGAACAACACTTGTCGAAATAGATGTAAGCTGCATTGAATAAAAATAAAATGTTCCTGTCAGCATTATACATATTCCAGCACCAATAAAGAATGGTATATCTTCCTTTTTAAAGCAAAAAAGCTTTTTGTCATAAAAGAATATGTAAACACCTATAACAATAAAAGAAACAAATCCCCTTATAAACGACATTTGAATGGTTGTTATTCCATGGGGTGCAAGATAATGTACAAATATTCCTGATGCCCCCCAAAGAAGACAAGCTAAAATAATATACAGAAAAGATTTATATTTCATAATTTTTATCCTTCATATCCTAAATATAGTAATCAATTAATAGCATAATACAAAATCCCAGCAAAAGGGAATATGTCGCACTTCGCTCATTTCCGTGAGAGTGTGTCTCAGGAATCATTTCATCGCTTATTACATAAAGCATTGTTCCTCCTGCAAAGGAAAGAGCAAACGGCAAAATATAACTTGAGATATTAACAGCAAGAAAACCAAGTAATGTTCCAACAACTTCTATGCCCCCTGTAAGCGATGCAATAAGAAATGTTTTCTTTCTGCTTATCCCTGCCATAAGCATTGGTGCAATAATAATCATACCCTCCGGTATGTTCTGGAGTGCAATACCAAACGAGACCGCAAGTGCATCCGAAATATTTTCAGTTCCAAAACTTACACCGGCGGCAAGTCCCTCTGGAAAATTATGAATAGCAATAGCAAGAACAAATAACAAAATTTTATCTATCTGAGCAGAATTTATATTATTACTTTTCCCAAATCCATGTATATGAGGCACGATCTTATCAATTATATTTAAAATTATTGCTCCACAAAAAATCCCAACAACAGTTATAATAACAGAATATTCCCCTTTGCTTTCCAAAGACGGCAAAATAAGTCCGATTATTGATGCAGAAAGCATAACCCCGGCAGCAAAGCCTAGAATTATATCATTAAACTTATGCGATATCCGTTTAAATATAAAACCAAGCACTGCCCCAAAGACAGTCGCTAAACCAACTCCAAATGCAGTTAATAAAACAAGTCTCATATCTTATGCACCTCAAATTTTATATTAAAGTTTTTTTATAAATTTTCCCAGACATTCCGCTAAGATTTTATGACCATCATCATTAAAATGCAATCCATCCTCCGTGTATTTCTCAAAGTCTTCCTTGATTTTCAGATCAATTCCCAAGTCGTTATATAAATTAAGAACAAGATTATTATGTTTTTCCCCTTTTTCAACTATAATATTAACATAATCAATAATATGATAACCTTTTCTTTTTTTTCCTCTCCCGGGTTGGTTTTATATATTCAAATTTGGAGTTACAATATTTGAATAATTGGAGTAAGCACTAATTGGTCTTGGAAGTCTTCCTTCTTCAAATTCCTCAATAGTATCTCTTTCTCCTGAAAGGTAGCTGTCAATAAGCATTTTTGCAGTTTCACATCTTGCAACAACACCGCCGTATCTCACATCAAGGTTTGCCCAACCTACGATTTTATAAATGTTAAACCACATTTCTTTATGAGCCATATGAACTTTCCTTGTTGCCTCAGCAAGTTTTGGAAGCAATGTATCTGATATATAGGATAAGGTCTCTCTGTCTCCATTTTTATATGAAGGATATGCCTTTTCCGCTATTTCCGACTTAACAGACATATATTCAAACACAAGAGATGCAAACTTATAAAGATAATCCCATTTATCACTGTATGTTTTCATTTTATCTGCAAGTTTTTTGTAATGCATGCTCATTGGATTTTCAAAAAGATTTGTATCATAAAGTCCTTCCATTATGTCCTGCCAGAAAATATGTTTTCCAAAGAAATGCTTATTGAAGTTATCATATGTATGCTCTTCATCAAAAATATTATGATACTGACTCATATCCATAAACGCTTCATAGCTTGCACCTGTCGTTGCTTCAAATCGTTTTTTAAAATCCTCTTCTGTTGAATTTTCATTATAACAAAGTTCGGCACTGAACGAAAGACCTAGTAAATTTGCAAAATAATCACATTCAGCATTATCATTTAACCAAAGTGTTGTCATCATTTCGTTAATACCATATTTACGGCAGGCAGAAAGAGAAAATTTGGTTGTTTCAAGAGCATAATTATTTTCAGGAAAATGTCCCGCCCAACTCCAGAGACCTCCTGCAAAAATAACATTTCTATTTAGTTCCAGATGTTTTTCAAGCATATATTCATCACAATGAGGCCATTCTCCGTAATGCCAGAATACAAGTTC
>JAZNFO010000018.1:0-5229 GCA_045575975.1 Clostridia bacterium
CTATAAAATATATTATTTCTTCATTGCTTCTTCAACAGCAACTGCAACTGCAACGGTTGCACCAACCATTGGGTTGTTACCAATTCCGAGGAAGCCCATCATTTCAACATGAGCAGGAACTGAAGATGAACCCGCAAACTGAGCATCAGAATGCATACGACCCATTGTATCTGTCATACCATACGAAGCCGGACCTGCAGCCATATTATCAGGATGAAGTGTTCTTCCTGTTCCACCACCTGATGCTACAGAGAAATATTTCTTACCCTGTTCGATACATTCTTTCTTGTATGTGCCAGCAACAGGATGCTGGAATCTTGTTGGGTTAGTTGAGTTACCTGTAATTGAAACATCAACGCCCTCTAAGTGCATTATTGCAACACCTTCTCTAACATCATCAGAACCATAGCAACGAACTTTTGCTCTTTCGCCATTTGAATAAGCTTTTTCTTTTACAACTTTAACTTCGCCTGTTGCATAGTCAAACTGAGTCTGAACATATGTAAAACCATTAATTCTCGAAATAATCTGTGCAGCATCTTTACCAAGACCATTAAGAATAACTCTTAAAGGTTCTTTTCTTACTTTGTTTGCACTTCTTGCAATACCGATAGCACCTTCTGCTGCAGCAAAAGATTCATGACCTGCAAGGAAAGCGAAACATTTTGTTTCCTCACGAAGAAGCATAGCACCAAGATTACCATGTCCAAGACCAACCTTTCTGTCCTCAGCAACACTGCCGGGAATACAAAAAGCCTGAAGACCTTCACCAATAATCTCAGCTGCATCAGCTGCAACAGTTGCACCTCTCTTAATTGCAATAGCTGCACCTACAACATATGCCCAAGCTGCGTTTTCAAAGCAGATAGGCTGAATTTGTTTAACAAGTGTATATGGGTCAATACCCTTTTCATCACAAATAGCTTTTGCTTCATCTATTGAAGAAATACCATTTGCATTTAAAACTGCGTTTATTTTATCAATTCTTCTTTCGTAACTTTCAAATAAAGCCATTTTTATATCCTCCTTAAATTATTCACATCTTGGGTCGATAAGTTTAACAGCATCGCTTACTCTGCCATATGTACCCTTTGCCTTTTCCAAAGCTTCACCTGCATCTGTGCCCTTTTTAATCATTTCCATCATTTTTCCAAGGTGAACAAATTCATAACCGATAATCTCATCATCAGCATCAAGTGCAATTTTTGTTACATAACCTTCTGCCATTTCAAGATATCTTGAACCTTTAGCAAGTGTTCCGTACATTGTACCAACCTGGCTGCGAAGACCTTTTCCGAGATCCTCAAGACCTGCACCAACCGGAAGACCGTTTTCTGAGAATGCTGTCTGAGTTCTTCCGTAAACAATCTGGAGGAATAATTCTCTCATGGCTGTATTAATAGCATCACAAACAAGGTCTGTGTTAAGTGCTTCAAGAATTGTTTTTCCGGGAAGGATTTCAGATGCCATAGCAGCTGAATGAGTCATACCGGAACAACCGATTGTCTCAACCAGCGCCTCCTGAATAATACCTTCTTTAACATTTAAGGTAAGCTTACAAGCTCCTTGCTGAGGAGCACACCAGCCAATACCATGTGTAAGACCAGAAATGTCCTTAATTTCTTTTGACTGAACCCACTTTCCTTCCTCCGGTATTGGAGCAGGACCGTGATTTGCGCCTTTTCTTACTACACACATTCTTTCAACTTCTGCTGAATATATCATAATAAAACCCCTTTCCAACAAAGCCTAGCTTTGTATAATTATTATTTGTACCGAAATATCCGGCAAATTTTCACAATTTATATTGTAACACAACTGTATGTCATTTTACAAGTCTTTTTTTTATATTTTGATATATATTATATATTTGAAATAAATTTTGTAATTTTATTATTGCTTTTGACAGTTATTTAACAATATATTTTTTCTTTATTTTTTCTGATTTCTTTTTTTGACAAATTTTTTTATAATCAAATGTTAAAATATATAAAAAAGAAAGGACTATAAAAGTGAAACCGGTTATATACATAGATACATTATTTATACTTAATTTAATTATAAATATATTTATTTTTTCTTTATCTTCATACATAATTCAGGAAAAAACCGGTCTGATAAAAATATTTTTTGCATCTTTATTAGGGGCATTGTATTCAATATTAATGTTTTTTCCAACACTGGAGTTCCTATATATAGGCTTTTTTAAATTGCTATTTATTGTACTGGCATCATTTATTTTATTCGGATACATAAATCTAAAACATCTTTTTAAAAATTCTTTAATTTGTTTATTGATTTCACTCATAGTATGTGGATGTATTTGGATTATGATTGGTCTGACAGGCTTTTCAGAAAAAAATGAATCAATAATCTCAAATGGGATACTATATCTCAATCTGAATCCGGTCATCCTCCTCCTTGGTATATTACTTGCATCTTTTTTTTCAATCTTATTCTCTTTATCAGAGAAGGAAAAAACAGAGTCAAATAGAGAAATAACCGAGCTTTCTTTTTTTATTAACAATAAAGAATATAATCTTGATATTTTATTAGACACAGGATGTAAACTTAACCACAAAAACGGACTTCCTGTCATAATTGTGGAAAATGCATTTTTTGATAGTGCGCTTTCGGAAATACCGAAAGAAGAAATTGAATATAAAACAATATCTCAGGAAACAGAAAAACTGTCTGTTTTCTTACCCGATATGATATATGACAAGAAGAGAAATATATATAATGCTTATATCGGTATTGGAAAAACATCGAAATTTGATCCTGATGGCAAATTTAACTCTATTATGAATCCATGTGTCATAAAAAATAATTGTAATTTAAATGAAATGGAGATTTTATCATGAATTATTTATTCAATGTTATTAAAAAAATTATTCAAAGACTTTTTTTTGCAGGAAAAAGTTTTATATACTACATCGGACATACAGAAACGCTACCAGCTCCTCTTTCTCACCGGGAGGAACAACAACTTATATTAGAACTTGATCATCCTGATAATGATGATATAAAGAACAAGTTAATAGAACATAATCTAAGACTTGTCGTTTACATAGCAAAAAAATTTGAAAATACAGGGATTGGAATTGAGGACCTTGTTTCAATTGGAACGATTGGACTTATAAAAGCTATTAATACATTTAAAGCAGAAAAGAAAATAAAACTTGCAACCTATGCATCAAGGTGTATCGAAAACGAAATCTTAATGTATCTAAGAAAAAACAGTTCAAATAAAGTGAGCATATCTATAGATGAACCCCTGAATGTGGATTGGGACGGGAACGAACTGTTATTATCAGATGTGCTTGGAACAGACAGTGACATAACAGAAAGAAAAATTGAAGACGAGGTTGATAAAAAACTTTTATACATAGCTATGGAAAAACTTTCAAAAAGAGAAAAAAATATTATGGAGCTCCGTTTTGGTTTACACGGTCAGTGCGAAGAAAAAACCCAAAAGCAAGTCGCAGATATTCTTGGCATTTCACAATCATATATATCCCGTCTCGAAAAAAGAATAATGCTTAGACTTAAAAACGATATAAATAAGATGATAAATGAATAAGAGACAGCCTCCGGCTGTCTCTTCCATACTGTCGAAGAACCCGATTTTTACTTAATGTAAAACGGGTTCTTTGACAGTATGAAATGCTTAGCAAATTGCTAAGCATTTTATATTAGTTCAAAACATAAGCTTTAACAGCTCGTCTGCCAAAATTCAATGCTTCTCTGTTAGTATCAAAGCATAAATCTATTCTGTTTCCTTTTATTGCTCCGCCTGTATCAGCCGCGATTGCATATCCATAAACATATCTTCCGTCAGCTGACTCAATATAAAGCTTTGTTCCAAGCGGAATAACTGATGGATCAACAGCAACTATTCCCTTTTGGGCATAAGCCCCTGTAGCTGTAATACCATATCCCCTCTGACCGGGAACCTTTCCGCAACTTGATGCATCATATGCTGTTGCAGACAATGATAAAATCCTGCTATATGAAATATCACCACTTCTGGATGTCTGAACACTTCCTGCTGATGCTATCTGGTAATAATCCATTTTTACTCTGGGAGCAACCTCTGTTATTCTTTTAACTGCTTCTTTTTTTATATTTTCAGAGATTGTTTCTCGGCTTGTTTCCACACCGTCTTCATATGTGATACGATAAACAACTTCCTTCTCGCCGACACTTCCTTCAGAAAGAACTTTTTGTGTTCCTTTTTTAAATGAAGTATTTATCTTCTCAACACTTTCATATGGAATTTCTTCTACAACAGTAACATCTTTAACTGTTGTTTTTATATAAGAAATTTCAGAATCGGCATATACCTTTTCATAGAACCCAGGAGTTATTTTGTCCGTATCCTTTGCATCAAAGCCAAGTTCACATAGAATTTTCCCAACCTGTCTTTCGGTTGTTATATAATCCTTTTTCTCACCTTTTGCAATAACAGACACTTTCATCGCTCTTGATATTTTTATATTCATCCCGTCTCTGAGATTAACGTCTGTTTCGACGCTAAGCTTATCGCCTTCGTTTAACACAAACCCGTTTTCACTCAAAACGTCAATAACTTTTCTTTTTGATGTCGTTACAATTTTATCCGGATTTTCACCGTCAGTTATTGTAATTGTTCTGCTGCTTGAATGAACACTGCTTATAACAGTACAAACAAGAAGTATAAAACTTAAACTGAACATTACAATATTTCTGACTGATAAGGATATGTTAAACATTCTATCCTTCAGTCTTTTTAACATTGAATCACCTCTCAATTTCTAGCATTTTGTACAGCCAAATATGCATTTATTTTAACATATTTTTTCCAAAAAATCAAATTCCGTTATCTAAATTTAAACGAATTTAAAAACTTTGACCCTTTAAAAAGTCTATTTTAAATCCCCCATATCTTTAAATTTTTCTCATTTTCTCTTGTTTTCTTCCATTTGCTTAAAATTAACCCAGTTTATTTACCAAAATTTGTAAAATAATTTTAACATGCAAAATTAAAGTACTATTGAAATTAATTTTATCTTTTGGTATAATGTTTTAATGTGGATATTACATCTTATTTTCATATATAAAAAAACATTCCTAAAAGGTGAAAAATTATGGACAACAAACTTGTTTTAGAAGGCGAAAGAATAGATGATCTTCAACTTGGCGGTTTAAAAATAATACAAAATCCTGAATGGTTTTGCTTTGGAATTG
>JAZNFO010000019.1:0-32287 GCA_045575975.1 Clostridia bacterium
GTATTAAAAATGCAGATGTTTTACTAATGCCTGATTTTGATGCGGAAAGAATCATAAAAAATGCAGCAGAGGGAAAAGAAGTTTTATCCCTTGAGAAAATGGGTAATCTCCTGTTGAATATAATGCTTCCTGAGGTCAGGACGGTTTCAAAATCTATTCTATACTTGATTTCGGTTACACTGGTTGGTTCTTTTCTTCTTAACCTTCAAAATTCGGATATGAATGGCGGGGCACAAAAAGCGGGAAGTTTTTTTATTATTCTTGTTTCAACGGGAATAATAGCAAATATTTTTTCAAATATTGGTTCGATTACATATAGTACAGTAGGTTCGCTGTCACTTTTTTTAAAAAGTCTTTTTCCGGTGATGATACTGACTCTTTACTCTTCAGGATGTATAACATCAACAATGGTTTTCAGACCGATTCTTGCGGCGGTTGTCAGTCTTAGCACACATATAATAGAAAAAGTGCTGATTCCGGCCACGGTACTTTCATTTGCGGTTACTATCTCTGATTGTCTGGCGGAAAAGGTTAAAGCGGACAAATTTGCATCTCTTATGACTAAAACAGTAAAGTGGGTTTTAACATGTATGCTGACTATTTTCACAGGAGTAATAGGTCTTCAGTCAGTGGCGTCGTCGACCTTTGACGGACTTTCTGTAAAACTTACGAAGCTTGCAACTTCAAATCTTGTTCCCGTTGTTGGCGGACTTCTTTCCGAAACGGTTGAAACCATAATGGGTTGCAGTGTGGTAATCAAAAATTCTGTGGGAATATGCGGGATACTGGCAGTTGTTTATATTTGTATTGTTCCTCTTATAAGAATTGGAGTAAATGTTATTCTTCTCAGATTCACGGCAGCAGTTATGCAACCGGTAAGTGATGACAGAATAATTAAATGCATATCATCAGCGGCTGATATTCTTGCTTTGCTTTTTGGAATTATTGCATCCTTGTGTGTTATGTTTGTGCTGGTAATAACCATTCTTATAAATATGGGGAATTCAGCGGTTTTATTTGGGAGATAGAGGTGATAAAATGAGTTTTTTCAGAACCTTTATAAGCGCGGTTGCAGGAGTAATTATATTTTCAGCAATTGTGGAAATAATTGCTCCCGATGGTGAACTTAAAAAATATGTTAAGCTTGTTCTTGGAATGGTCGTAACTGTTACATTGATTTCCCCTTTAGGGAATATCAGTTTGAAAAACACCACAAAGGAGCTGATTAATTATGATAAAACTCTGGCATTTCGGCAACAGAAAAATTTTACAGAGGTTGAAAATGAAAAAATAATAAAACTGTATAAAGAAAAGCTTGAGGAGAAAATACATGATGAATTAATCAAGAAAATAAAGCAGGATATCAAAGTGTATGCAGAGGTAAACACTGAAAATAAAGATAATTTCGGGGATATAAAGAGCATATATGTTGTGGTATCTCAAAAGGAAGGCTTTGTTGATTATGCTGATGAAATTAAAGAGCTTTTGAGGATAAATTTCGGAATAAGCAAGGAAAGGGTCAGACTAAAATTTGTCAAAGGTTAAAAATGGGTATTCTGAATAATTTTTTAAGAAAAAATGAGGATGGAAAAAGTTTTTTATCCTATAAAGCGATTGCGGTTATAATTATATTTTTTTGTGTAATTATGCTTATGAATTTAAAAAGTGTCAAGACAAATAATGAAGATAATTTGTCTGAAGAAAAGGAGACAGTCGATTATTCCCACAGCGTCCTGGAAACTGAGAAAAAACTGGAAGAAATTTTAAGCAAAATAAAGGGGGCGGGAGATGTTGAAGTTATGATTTATTATAGTAACTTAGGAGAAAAAATAATTGCAAGCGACAGCAGGACAAGAAACGAAAAGGAAAACAGGGGAGAGGGTGTTGAATCCTTTGCAGAGGATAAAGAAAAAAACACAGTTCTTTACGGCGGTTCAGGAAATGAAATGCCATTTATCACAGAGGAACGCTTGCCAAAAGCAAGCGGGATTTTAGTAATAGCGGAAGGAGCACATAATGAAAAAGTTAAGTATGAAATCACAGAAGCTGTCAGAGCTCTTCTCGGAGTTTCACCAAACAGGGTTAGAGTTGCTGAAAAGAATAAAATCGGGCAGTAAAAAATTTTTGAAAAAAGGGAGAAATGTTGTAATGAAAAATTCAAAGAGTATTAAAGGAAAACAAATTTTATTACTTGGTCTTGTTGCCCTTGTACTGGTTGCAGGGTATTACAGGTGGACTGTTGATACCGGTGGAGAAACAGTTCCTGTTATAAGTGAGTCTATTGATAACGAAATAGAAAAAATTGATGTTGAAGAAAACACTGACGAAGATATGAATTATTTTGAAAAGTCAAAGTATGACAGGGATTTAAAAAGAAGTGAGTCTATAAGTATGCTGCAGGATGCAGCCAATGAAGACACAGATGGGACTGTTTCAGAGGAAGTAGAAAAAAAGATTACAGAGGCTGCAGTGAGAAGTGAAAAGGAAAGTATAATAGAAAATTTAATAATATCAAAAGGGTTTAATGAATGTGTTGTTTTTATGGATGACGATATTATAAATATTGTTGTGGAAGCTGAAAATCTGGATATAAAATCTGTAAATCAGATTAAGGATATTATACTTACTCAGACGGATTACAAGGCACCGCAGATAAGAATAAGCGCCAAAACCAAGTAAATTTGATGGATATTTCAAAAAAAATAGCTGTATTTTAGAATCTGTTGTTATTTTACACAATTTGAATTTTTATGCTTTGACATTTATTTTCCAGTATTATATACTTTAAGTAAAACTTTATTAGAATAGGAGAAATATAAATGGCAGAACTAAGATATAATCCATTACTGAATGATTGGGTGATGATAGCATCTCACAGACAAAACAGACCACAGATGCCAAAAGACTGGTGTCCGTTTTGTCCCGGTTCGGGAAAGGTTCCGGATGATTATTCAGTTTTTAAATATGATAATGATTTTCCTGCATTGTCACAGAACCCACCGGCAGAAGATGATGTTGCAACCGAATTTTTTAAGGTTAAGCCGTCATATGGTAAGTGCGAGGTTGTTCTATACTCACCGGAGCACACCACAACCCTGCCGAAATTGAGCACAGAGCATATTAAAAAGCTTGTTGACCTTTGGCAGGAGAGATTTTTGGAGCTTTCAAAGGATAAGAATATAAAGTATATATTTATGTTTGAAAATAAGGGGGAGCCTGTTGGTGTAACAATGCCACATCCTCACGGTCAGATTTATGGTTATTCAGTTGTTCCGAAAAGAATTGAGGAAGAACTTTCTAACAGCAAAAAGCATCTTGAAGAAACAGGAAAATGCCTTATCTGTGATATTCTTGAAAATGAACAGAAGGAAGATAAAAGAGTTATTTTTGAAAATGAAGATTTTTCAGTTATTCTTCCGTTTTTTTCAGACTATCCATATGGAGTTTATATAATTGCAAAAAAACATATTCAGAATGTGGCAGAGCTTGATGAAAAACAAAAAATGAATTTTGCATCAATTTTAAAAGACACAACATCAACACTTGATGCACTTTTTGACACATCTTTTCCATATATGATGTGTATGTATCAAAATCCCGTAAATGGAGAAGATACAAGCGAATATAATCATTTTCATGTGAAGTTCTATCCGCCGATGAGAAGTGCAGATAAGCAAAAATTCAATGCATCAAGCGAAACAGGAGCCTGGGCTTGCTGCAATCCCACATCGCCTGAGGAAAAGGCAGAAGAGCTAAGATGTGCATACAGAAAATATAAAGGCATTTAATTATAAATACGGAGGACAAAATGGAAATTTCAAAAATAAAAGAAATGTTTTTTGAGTATTACGGAAATGACAGGGAACCGGTAAGAGTTTTTACATCTCCGGGAAGAGTTAATCTTATAGGCGAGCATATAGATTATTGCGGCGGTCCTGTTTTACCTGCCGCTCTTACAATGAAAACAACAATTGTTGCAAGAAAAAGAAAAGATGATATTATTCGTATGAGAGCAACGGACCTTGATATCTGTGTTGAAACAAGTGTTTCTGAGATACAGAATTTAAAAGGAAAATTAAAATGGGGAGATTATCAGCTTGGAGTTGCTGATGAGCTTATGAAAGCCGGATATAAAATATGCGGATGTGATATGCTTTTTGATGATACAACTCCTCATGGTGGAGGGCTTTCGTCTTCTGCTGCGATTGAAGTTTCAACTGCACTTTGCTTTGCAACTTTTTCAAATGAAATAACAGGAAAAGAAAAGCAAATTGATATGATTGAAATGGCGCTTATTTCCCAAAAGGCAGAACATAATTATATAGGTGTTAATTGCGGTATTATGGACCAGTTTGCATCCGCAATGGGAAAAGAAAATCATGCAATATATCTTGATTGTGCAACACTTGACTATGAGCTTGTTCCTCTTGAACTTGGGGAATATAGACTCGTTCTTTCAAATACAAATAAAAAACATTCTCTTGGTTCTTCAAAATATAATGAAAGAAGAGGAGAGTGTGAAAAGGGATTAAATATTTTAAAACAATATTTGCCGGAAATAAATCAGCTTGCGGATATATCTATCAGTGATTTTGAACTTTATAAGAATAAGATAGAAGATGATATTGTAAGAAAAAGAATAAAGCATGTTGTATATGAGTGCGACAGGGTTTTAAAAAGTGTAACAAACCTGAAAGCAGGAAAGCTTGAAGAGTTTGGAAAGCTTATGAATGCATCTCACGATTCTCTTACAAATGATTACGAGGTAAGCTGTGAGGAACTTGATTTACTTGCATATGAGGCAAGAAAAATGGATGGTGTTTTAGGTTCAAGAATGACAGGTGCAGGCTTTGGCGGATGCACTGTGAGTGTTGTAAAAAACGATAAAATTGATGAATTTGTTGAAAAAATCGGCAAATTATATGAACAAAAATTCGGACATACGGCATCGTTTTATATTTCAGAAATCGGCGATGGCGGCAGAGAAATAAAATAAAGTTTTTAACTTCCGTATAATTTATATTTATGGTGTAACAATAGATGTAAATTACATCGGAGGTATGAAAATGAAAGATTATATTGCAATTGAAGGCATAGTGGCCAGAGAAATTCTCGATTCAAGAGGAAACCCTACTGTAGAAGTTGAAGTTTATACAGAGGATGATTGTGTCGGGAGGGCTGCTGTGCCTTCAGGTGCTTCTACAGGAGCTTTTGAAGCCTGTGAGCTTCGGGACGGGGACGAGAATCGATATGGCGGAAAAGGTGTTCAAAAGGCAGTTAATAATGTTAATAATGAAATTGCTGATGCTATATGCGGGTTTAATGTTCTTGACCAGATTGCCATAGATAAAGCTATGGTTGCGCTCGACGGAACTGAAAATAAATCCTGCCTGGGGGCAAATGCAATACTTGGTGTTTCACTTGCTGCAGCAAAGGCGGCTGCAAAATCTCTTGGTATAAGTTTATATCAGTATATTGGCGGAGTAGGAGCCAGAACCCTTCCTGTTCCTATGATGAATATAATAAACGGTGGAAAGCATGCAGATAACTCTGTGACATGTCAGGAGTTTATGATTATGCCTGTGGGAGCAGAAAGCTTCAGTGAGGGCTTAAGATGGTGCAGTGAAGTTTTCCATAGCCTTAAAAAGCTTTTAAATGAAAAAGGTTATTCAACAGCTGTTGGTGATGAGGGTGGCTTTGCACCAAATCTTGAAGATGATGAAGAGGCAGTTAAAATTATAATTGAGGCAATTGAAAGGGCAAAGTTTAAACCTTACGATGATTTCAGAATAGCTCTTGACCCTGCCAGCACAGAAATGTATGAAGAGGCAAGGAAAAAGGGAGAGGACGGCAAGTATTATTTCTGGAAAAAAGACAGACTTTTAACCTCCGATGAAATGGTGGATTTCTGGAATGACTGGATAAATAAATATCCTATTATATCGATCGAAGACGGTATGGCAGAAGAAGATTGGGAAGGTTGGAAAAGCCTTACTGAAAGACTCGGTAATAAGGTTCAGTTGGTTGGTGATGATTTGTTTGTCACAAATTCAAAAAGGCTAAAAAAGGGTATAGATTTCGGTGTGGCAAATTCAATACTTGTTAAAGTAAACCAGATTGGAACTTTGACAGAAACAATTAATGCGGTTAATATGGCAAAAAATGCCGGATTTACAGCCGTCACATCACACAGGAGCGGTGAGACAGAGGATACAACTATTGCGGATATTGCGGTTGCTCTTAATACGGGACAAATAAAAACAGGTGCTCCATCAAGAACTGACAGAGTTGCAAAATATAACAGACTATTGAGAATTGAAGAAGAACTTGAGGATATGGGAAAATACCCGGGAATAAACGCTTTTTCAAATTTAAAAAGCATATAAAAACAGGGAGAACGAGGTGTCGTTCTCCCTGTTTTAATAAAAATGAAACTACTGGATTACAATAACAGTTGCTTCGTATACGCCTGATGTGTTGCTGCCTGTAATGTTAACAACAGATTCTTTTTCAAGAGATTTAATTTTAATAACATTTCCTGTTGTACTGTCAATGATTTTTGTGTTTGCGTTTACAAATACATTGTGATCTTTGCCGTTTGCCTCAACAATGATAAGACCATATGTTGCATTAACTGATTTAACTTTACCGGTCATCTGAGCTGCGGTAGTGGTTGATGATGTTTCAACCTTGATAATTTCAGAGCTTTCAAGTTTAATTTTAATATCACTGCCCGGTCTTAATTCATAAACATTGCTTTCTGATGAGTCAATAAATATAGAAGCATTTTTGTTTACTTTGTATTCATTAACTTTTCCGTTAAGCTTAACTGCAATATATGTTCCGTTAACTGTATGTTTAATGTAGTCAAGTTCACCTGTTGAATTTTCTGTTGAGCTTTCAGCGATTATTGTGTGAACCTTTCCGTATGTCAGTTTAAGAGAAACAGAATCACCGGAGATTAGCTGTGAAAGGGAAGAGGAAAGGTTGTTTCTTGAAACATTTATGTTGTTTGATGATAAGAAATAAACTGTTTCTTTTCCGTTTTTATCAGCAATTGTAATTGTGGTTTCACCGTCTTTAGCGTCAATGCCCTTTAAGAATCCGAAAGCTGTTTCGGATTTGCTGATAACTTCAATTCTTGTAACTTTGCCGCTTTCTAAAGTAAGTTCAACATAGTTATTTGCTTTGATTTTGCTTAAAGTATCAACCGCACCGTTAACGATTGCTTTGCATGAGTCAGCAGCTGTGTAAGTTTTTTTAATTTTTGTATTTTCACTGTCTGCAATTGTTATTGTTGTTGTCTGATTTCCTTCATAAATTGAAGCAACAATACCTTTTACGGTTGTATCCTGAACTATTTCAACATTTTCAATAAGAGAAACCTTGTTGTGTAAATATGACACTTTAACGGTCATTCCTTCGCTTAAATCGGTGTATTCAGAGTCAATACCGTTAATTTTAACCTTTGTTGCATCTGTAATGTTAATTTTATGATTGCTTCCGTTAACATCAATTGTTATATAGTCTTCAACCTGGTTAATTTCTTCAATAATGCCTTCTTTGCTTGATTTAGCAAGAATATCTATAAGAGAGCAAAGCATCTTTGCCATCTGTGATCTTGTAACACCTGTTTTCGGAGAAAAAACAGGATTACCGTTTGCATCGTTTCCCATACCCTGCATGATTTCTTTTTCTTTAACATATTCAACATATGCTCTTGCAGAATCAGGAATTTCAAGTGTGTCTGCATAAGATGAAGAAACAAAAGCATTTGACTGAACTTCTTCTTCGTCACCTAAAAGCTTTGTTAAAAGAATCGCAGCTTCATATCTCTGGAGAGGAACACTTCTGTTTGATACAGAAATGTAGGTTGAAAGTTCACTTTCTTTAAGAACACCACGATATAAAAGGAATGCCACTTCGTTTTCATATTCAGCAGAATATTTTTCGATAGCACTTTTATATTCGTCGAGGGCATATTTCAATGTTTCTGCATATTCACTGTCATTAACTCCAATCATTCTTGAAAGAAGAACTAAAGATTCAACTTTTGAGATTGTTTTGTTAGGTTTGAATGTTCCGTCTTCATAGCCTTTTATGTAGCCAAGTTTTGACATTTCATCAATATAGGGTTTTGCCCATAAAACAGTTTTATCACCGTCAACATCAGGAAATGCCGCAAAAACAGCAGCCTGAGATAGTAATAAGGTGGCACCAAGCAACCCGCAGATTAGTTTTTTTAATTTCATATTTAAAATCCTCCTTTAATTAAGGTAAATCTTTACAAGTTTTAATAAAAAAATATAATAAGTTACATTTTATGGCAAAAAACAGCATAAAACACAACTTATACTGTATTATAAACATATTATACCACAACATAATGTAAATTTCAATAGTTTTAACTAAAAAATTTCTTTAAGAGGTAAATTTTTTTAGTAGTAATTTTTATTAGCTTACACAAAATAGTTTTGAAATCGAAAAAATTTAAATCTATTTCAAAAAATATTAAAAGGAGGAAATAAAATAATGTTAAAAAAGCTTATTTCAATGCTGGTAGTTTTTGCAATGATTTCTCCGGCAGCACTGGCTAATGTAAATCAGCCGGTTCCTGTATCCGGCGAAAACATAACAGATAGTGGCAGCAGTTCGGCAAATACAGATGATAATAATCAGTTGAGAAACAGCAGTGAGGTTTCTCTTGAATCAAACACACAGACTCAAACAAAAACAATGGATAACAGTATTCCTATTGTTGAAAAAAACAGAACTAAGAATAATGATATGTTAAATGCAACACTTCCAAACTCTCAGGCACTTTCCCGTTACAGTCAGGAGAGGGTTGCTGTAGCTCCCGATATAGATGGAACAAAATATGAAGAAGCAGCGGAAGTGCTTGGTGCTCTTGGTATTATGGTAGGTGATGCAGAAAACGGAATGTTCAGACCGGAAGATAATATTCTCCGTTCTGAAATGGCAAAGGTTTCTGTTTATTCAGTAGGTCTTGAGGATGTTGCAAACGGAATAACTTCACCAACAAGATTCCCTGATGTAGTTTCAAATCACTGGGCAAACGGTGCAATCAATGTTGCAGATCAGCAGGGAATGATTATAGGTGATGATGTTGGAACTTTCCGCCCTGATGACAATGTGCTTTTCCAGGAAGCTGTAACAATTATGGTAAGAGCATTAGGTTATGAACCGCAGGCTAATACAAACGGCGGTTATCCAAACGGTTATATGGTAACAGCATCTTCAATTCAGCTTTTAAAGGGTATCTCTGCAGCAGCAACACAGCCTGCTAAGCGTGGAGATATAGCTCAGCTTGTGTTTAATGCTCTTACTATTAACTTAATGGAGCAGACTGGCTTTGGTACAAATGTTTCATATGAGGTTGGAACTAAAACATTGTTATATGACAGATTAAATGTTGAAAAGGGCTACGGACAGATTAAAGGAACAAGTGAAACAAGTCTGACGGGTGGAAACACAGCTGCAGAAGACAGAATTTTAATCAACGAGGAAACATTTATTGAAGGAAAAACAACTGCAAAGCAGATGCTAGGATATAATGTTGTTTATTATGCAAGAATAAACTCAAGTACTGATGAAAAGACACTTATATTGGTAAGAGCTCAGGATAGCAAAAATAAGACACTAAGAATCCTTGCAGAAAATATTTCAGATGTTACAGGTGAAGCTGAAACCAACAAAATTATTTCATATTGGGAAACAAATGCATCTAACACAACAAAAACTGCAACTGTTGTGGCAAAGCCTGTGTATATTTTAAATGGTAAGTATGAAGAAAATGTTGATGTTAACAGATTAAAAATAACAACAGGAAATCTTATTCTCCTTGATACTGATGTTAATAATATTTATGACATTGTATTTATTAATGAACTTACAAATCTTGTTGTTGACACAGTATCAACTGTAACAGGCAGAATAACAGATAAATATAATAACGGTTCACTATTACTTGACAAGGAAGACGAGACAACAAATTATTCGATTATATATAACGACTATGATATAGAAATCAGCGAGCTTAAGGAATGGGATGTAATCTCTTATACAATAAGTGCTGATAAACAGCTTATAAAAGCATATGTTTCAAGAGATAGTATAGCAGGAACAGTTACCCAGATTACAAAAGACGGAATTAAGATTGACAAAGCTGAAGGTGTTTATGAGATTGCCAAGAGTTATCCAAATGAAATAAAAATCAGAGACAGAGGAAGATTTTATCTTGACATAGAAGGAAAAATTGCAGCTGTTGATGAAACTGCAACAGATGATGAGGATAATGCAGGCAGAGGAAGCTATGCATATCTTGTGAATGCAGCAATTTCGGGAAACTTTGATGAAGTGCTTATGTTCAAGATGTTCACAACTGCGGGAGAAACGGTAGTTCTTGAAGGTGCTGAAAAAATGAGATTTGGAAGCAATTATGGCTTAGGTGCAGAAGAAATGCTTTCAAGTCTTGGTAAGGACGGAAATGTAACTCCTCAGCTTATCACTTATGAAACAAACGCACAGGGAAGAGTAACAGGTGTTGATTTTGCAGTTGATGTAACTGATACAGGGGCACCTAATGTAAGAAAATTCTCTAAGAATATAGTTGCACAAGAGCAGGTTTATAAGAGTGCAACATCAAAACTTGGAAATGTAACCGTAACTGATGCAACAATCGTATTTGATATTCCAGAAGGGTCAGAAAGCGATACAACTAAATTTGCAATCAGAAACAAGAATGTGTTCTCAAACGACACACCTTATGATATAGTGGTTTATGATTTGCAGGAGGATTATTCAGCAAAGGTAATTATTGTAACAAGCACAACAGGTATAACAAATCCTGAAAGTCCTATTGTGGTTGTAACAGAAATGGCAGCAGGACAGAATGAGGATTTTGAAAATATTGATATTGTAACAGGCTATGAAAACGGAAAGCTTGTGGAACTTAATGCTGTTGACACAACAATATTTGAAAAAGGCGGAAAGAAACTTGAACCGGGGGATATATTCCAGTATAACACAAATGCCAACGGGGAAGTTGATGCAATAACTCTTCTCTTTGACCAGAGCAAAAAGGAGACAGAGTTTAATAATACTGTTACACCGGACCTTACAACTGTATATGGCAGAGTAATCAAGAAATTTACAAATTCAGTAAACCTTGAAGTTAATGGTGGAGTTAAAAACTATGCAACAATGAATGCAACTGTTTATCTTTACGATTCCGGCAGAAAGAATAATAAAGTAACAGTGGTAACAACTGCTGATATTGAGCTTTATGAAGAAGGAAATCCGGTTAGAGTCTTTATGAAGATTTATAAAGATGAAGTAAGAGAAATTGTTATTGTAAAATAGTAATTGATAAGCTAAAGAGGTCTGCTTTTGCAGGCCTTTTTGGTTAATACTTAAAAAATTTCAAAAAAAAACTTGAAAAAGATTTGAAAAAGTGTTATCTTTTTAGTATGTTAATTTGATAGGATGGGATGAGACTAAATGAAAATTGCTATTTTAGGATACGGAAACCTTGGCAGGGGCGTGGAATGTGCCATAAAGCAAAACAGTGACATGGAGCTTTTTGGTGTATTTACAAGGAGAGCTCCTGAAAGTGTAAAAACATTAACAGGTGCAAAGGTTTATAATATAAATGAAATTTTAAATTTTAAAGAAGAAATAGATGCCTTAATTATCTGCGGTGGAAGTGCAACTGATTTGCCGAAACAGACTCCAGAGTTTGCACAGCATTTTAATGTAGTTGACAGCTTTGACACTCACGCAAAAATTCCGGAGCATTTTGAGAATGTTGATAAAGCATCAAAGCATGGAAATAAAATCGCGGTTATTTCTGCAGGCTGGGACCCGGGAATGTTTTCTCTTAACAGACTTTATGCAGAAACCATTCTTCCTGACGGAAAGGATTATACTTTCTGGGGGAAAGGCGTAAGTCAGGGACATTCGGATGCAATAAGAAGAATTGAGGGTGTTTTGGATGCAAGACAATATACCGTTCCGGTTCAGGATGCACTTCAAAAAGTAAGAAACGGAGAAAATCCTGAGCTTACAACAAGACAGAAGCACACAAGAGAGTGTTTTGTGGTAGCAGCACCTGATGCTGACAAAAAAAGAATAGAAAATGAAATAAAAACAATGCCGAATTATTTTGCGGATTATGATACAACCGTTACATTTATATCAGAAGAAGAAATGAAAAGAGAACACTCAAATCTTCCTCACGGCGGTTTTGTTATAAGATGCGGAAGTACTGGCTTGAATGGAGAAAACAAGCATATTATTGAATATGGAATAAAGCTTGATTCAAACCCTGAATTCACATCATCAGTTTTAGTTGCTTGTGCAAGAGCGGCATACCGTATGAATAAAGAAGGAATGAAGGGTGCAAAAACTATTTTTGATATAGCGCCTTCTTATTTGTCAATAAAAGACGGAGCGGAGCTTAGGAAAAACTTACTATAAATAAAAACAGATTAGTCAATTGGCTAATCTGTTTTTATTATGTAATTATCAATTCGGCTATTAAAAGGATTATAAGAAAACCAAAGTTGTAAAGAGAAAAATATTTTATATATTGTGTAGTTTTGTCAGGATTATGAGAGGTGTATTCCCTGAAAGTAATAAGACTTGCAAGGGAGGCAATAAGGGTTCCTATTCCGCCTATGTTAACCCCGATAAGCAAATGAGGATAATTATCTGTAAACTGAGAAAGCAAAATAGCAGAGGGGACATTACTTATTATCTGGCAGGAGAGAACGCTGAATACCAGAGTGCTTTTACTCAAAAGAAACTCAAAAAAATCTCTCACAAGATCAATCCTTGACATATTTCCTGAAAAAATAAAAAAGGCACAAAATGTCAAAAGGAGCGGGTAGTCAACCATTCTTAAAGCTTTTCTGTCCACAAAAAAGAGAACGGTGGGGATAACAATAAGACCTATGTAAAAGGGAATACCTCTGAAAACTATTGCAATTGATAGGATAAATAAAATTGAATACAGAATTGTTTTAAAAGGGTCAAGAGGTGTGTTCTCACTTTCGATTGATATGGGTTCCTTTTCTATAAAAAAGCAACAGACGGTTATTATAACAATTGAAATAATAAAGGGTGGGAACATTATCTTAAAAAATTCCCCGTTAGGAATATTAAATTTAGTGTAAAGATAAAGGTTCTGCGGATTACCAAAAGGTGTCAGCATACCGCCAAGGTTTGCGGCAATATTTTGCATAATAAAGGTGAATGCCATATGCTTTTTTTTGCCGGTGGTCTTTAAAATCAAATATCCAAGAGGCAAAAAGGTGAGAAGTGCCATATCATTTGCAATAAGCATTGACCCGATAAATGTTATATAAACAAGAGCCAGAATGGTAATTCTAGTGTTTTTAAAGCATTTCACGATTTTTTCTGCCAGTATGTAGAAAAAATCTATATTTTTAAAGGCACAAACAACTGCAAGAACAGAAAAAAGACAAGTCAGCGTCTTATAGTCAAAATATTCAAGATAAAGAGCGTCCGGAGGAACAATAAATGATGTGATAAGCGCAAGAGACGCTGCTATAACAAGAACAATATTTTTTTTAATAAATTCCATAAATTTATCATTTCTCCTTTCTTCTTTTTTGAACCTGCAATATTTTAACACAGAATAAAAAATTTGTCAAAGAATATATAAAAATAAGTTGACAAGCATACTCATTTGTGATAAAATCTTTCTAAATAAAAAATCTTTAAAAGCGATACCGTGATATCGGCAAGATTTGGAAATACTATGAAACGGATGCAGGTTTATTGCGTCTTTTTGGTAAGTCTTGTCGCATTCGACAGGATTTTTTTCTGGCTTGTTTAAGAAGATGGAAAGGAAAAATTATGTTAAATCTTAACAATTGTAAAAAAGTTAATATCACATTGCCGAAGAGAGAAGATTTTTCTTTGGATTATTTGGTTTCAAGTGATGCTGTCAGCTTTTTGAATTGTGATAAATATACTATTATTCCCGGTTTCTGTGATGTGCATGTGCACTTTCGCGAACCGGGTTTTGTTTATAAGGAAACTATTGAGACAGGAAGCAGGTCAGCGGTGAGGGGTGGATATGTGTCGGTCTGCACAATGCCGAATCTGAAGCCGGCACCTGATTCTCTTGAAAATTTTAATTTTCAGAAAGAAAAAATTGATGAATCGGGATTAATTGATATTTTCCCATATGGAACAATAACAAAGGGACAAAAGGGAGAAGAGCTTTCCGATATGGAAGCACTTTCAAAGGTAGCAGTTGCATTCTCGGATGACGGGAAAGGTGTTCAGACGGAAGAGATGATGCATCTTGCTATGACAAAGGCAAAAGCCCTTGGAAAAATGATTGTAGCACATTGTGAGGATGAGTCTCTTTTACACGGCGGCTATATTCATGACGGCGAGTATGCAGAAAAGAACGGACATAAAGGAATTACATCTGAAAGTGAATATAAGCAGATTGAAAGAGATTTAAAACTAGCAAAGGAAATTGGTTGCAAATATCATATTTGCCACATTTCAACAAAGGAAAGTGTTGAACTTATAAGACGGGCAAAAGCGGATGGGGTTGATGTGAGTTGTGAAACTGCGCCCCATTATCTGGTTCTTGATGATTCACATCTTCAGGAAGATGGAAGGTTCAAGATGAATCCCCCTTTAAGAGGAAGAGAAGATAAAGAGGCACTTATAGAGGGAATTATAGACGGAACAATCGATATGATTGCAACAGACCACGCACCTCACAGTTTTGAGGAAAAATCAAAAGGCTTAAAAGACAGTGCCTTTGGAATTGTGGGGCTAGAAACTGCATTTCCGGTTTTATATACCCATCTTGTAAAGAAAAACATAATCAGCCTCGAAACGCTTGTAAGGCTTATGGCGATAAACCCAAGAGAGAGATTCAGCATTCCTCTCAATAACAGCTTTTCAGTTTGGGATTTAAATGAAGAATATTTAATAAACAGTGAAGATTTTCTTTCTATGGGAAAAGCAACACCGTTTGAAAATATGAAGGTTTATGGTAAAAATCTGTTAACCGTACACAACGGGAAAATAGTTTATAATAATATTGGGAGGTAGTAAAAATGGCAAAAAGAGAAGACATTAAAAAAATATTGATTATCGGTTCTGGACCGATTGTTATAGGACAGGCTGCGGAATTTGACTATGCCGGCACTCAGGCTTGTCTTGCGCTTAAGGAAGAGGGTTATGAGGTTGTTCTTTGCAACTCAAACCCTGCAACAATTATGACAGATACAACAATTGCAGACAAAGTTTATATGGAGCCTCTCACTTTAGAGTACATTGCAAAAATTCTAAGATATGAAAGACCTGATGCAATAGTTCCCGGAATTGGTGGTCAGACAGGTCTTAACCTTGCTATGCAGCTTGAGAAGAAAGGTATATTGAAAGAATGCGGAGTTGAGCTTCTTGGTACAAGCAGCGAAAGTATTGAAAGAGCAGAAGACAGAGAACTTTTTAAAGAGCTTTGTCAGTCCATAGGGGAGCCAACTATTCCGTCTGAAATTACATATAATCTTGATGAAGCAAAGGAAGCTGCAAATAAAATCGGCTATCCTGTTGTATTAAGACCTGCATTCACACTTGGCGGAACCGGTGGCGGATTTGCCAATAACGAAACAGAGCTTATTGAAATAGGAACAAATGCGTTTAAATTATCTCCTGTAAATCAGGTTCTTATTGAAAAAAGTGTAAAGGGTTACAAAGAAATTGAATTTGAAGTTATGCGTGATTCAAACGACCACGCAATAACAATATGCGGAATGGAAAATATTGACCCTGTGGGAGTTCACACGGGAGACTCAATAGTTGTAGCTCCGATTATGACACTATCTGATGAAGATTTAAAAATGCTTAATGACAGTGCTATAAAAATTATTCGTGAGCTTAAGATTGAGGGCGGATGTAATGTTCAGTTTGCACTTAATCCAGAAACAAGCGAATATTATCTAATTGAGGTAAATCCAAGAGTATCCCGTTCATCAGCACTTGCATCAAAGGCAAGCGGATATCCTATTGCGAGAGTAACTGCAAAAATAGCTGTTGGTATGGCTCTTGAAGATATAAAAATAGCAAACACAAATGCTGCATTTGAACCAAGTCTTGATTATGTTATAGCAAAGCTCCCAAGATTTCCGTTTGATAAGTTTACAACTGCTGCAAATACTCTTGGAACACAGATGAAAGCAACCGGTGAAATAATGGGCATTGGTTCAAATTTGGAAGAGTGTCTGTTAAAATCAGTTCGTTCTCTTGAAATTGGAGCATATCATTATTATCTCCCCAAATTTGACACCATGTCAATAGATGAACTTAAAGAATATATCAAAGAGTTTAAAGATGATAATATTTTTGCTGTTGTTCAGCTTATGAGACTTGGGGTTACTGTTGAAGCGCTTCATGATATAACAAAGATAACAAGCTATTTCCTTGATTCATTAAAACGCATTGTTGATATGGAAGATAAGCTAAAGGAAAATAAGGATAGTGAAGAAGCTTTAGCCCAAGCAAAGAAGATGGGTTTCTGTGATAAGTATATAGCAAAGCTCTGGGATAAAACTGAAATTGATATTTATAAAAAGAGAAAAGAAATGGGTCTTTTCCCAATATACAGAATGGTTGACACCTGCCATACAGGGGCATACATTCCATATTTCTATTCTTCTTATTCCGGCGAAAATGCATCAAAGGTTACTGATGCAAAGAAAATAGTTGTTCTTGGTGCAGGTCCTATCAGAATAGGTCAGGGCGTTGAGTTTGACTATTCAACTGTTCATGCGGTTACAACTATTAAAAAATCAGGCTATGAGGCAATTATTATAAATAACAACCCCGAAACTGTTTCAACTGATTACACAACAGCGGACAAGCTTTATTTTGAACCGTTGACACCAGAAGATGTTATGAATATTATTGAGTTTGAAAAGCCTGAAGGTGTTATTGCATCTCTTGGCGGACAAACTGCAATTAATCTTGCAGAACCTCTCAGAAATCTTGGTGTTAAAATAATCGGAACAGATTGCGATGCAATTGAAAGAGCAGAAAATAGAGACAGCTTTGAAAAAATTCTTGAAGAGTTGAGAATTCCTCAGCCAAAGGGTAAGGCTGTAACAAAAATCGAAGATGGTGTTAAAGCAGCTAAGGAAATCGGATATCCTGTTCTTGTTCGTCCAAGCTTTGTTCTTGGTGGTCGTGCTATGCAGATAGTAGGAGACGAAGAACAATTAAGACATTATCTTAAAACTGCAGTTGAAATTGATGAAGATAAGCCTGTTTTGGTTGATAAGTATATTCAGGGTAAAGAGGTAGAGGTTGATGCTATCTGTGACGGAAAGAATGTTTTCGTTCCGGGGATTATGGAGCTTGTTGAAAGAACAGGTGTTCACAGCGGTGACTCTATAAGCGTGTATCCAACTTTCAGTATTTCGAATAAGGTTAAGAAAACCATTCTTAAATATGCTAAGAAATTAGGTCTGGGTATTGGAATTGTGGGACTTTATAATATCCAGTTCATTGTTGATGAAAATGAAAAAGTGTATATTATTGAGGTTAACCCCCGTTCATCAAGAACTGTTCCGTTCCTTTCAAAGGCAACAGGCTATAGCCTTGCAGATATTGCAACAGAAGTTATAATGGGCAAATCACTTAAGGAACAAGGAATAACAAAAGTGTATCCGGAAGAGAAAAAGAGAAGATATGTTAAAGTTCCTGTGTTCTCATTTAATAAGATAAGAGGTCTTGATGCATATTTGTCACCTGAGATGAAATCAACAGGCGAAGCAATTGGTTATGATGATAAGCTTAACAGAGCTTTGTATAAAGCTCTTCAGGCATCAGGAATGCATCTTCAGAATTATGGAACAGTTTTTGCGACAATTGCAGATAAGGATAAAGAAGAAGCTCTTCCGCTTATTAAGAGATTTTATAATCTTGGGTTTAATATTGAGGCAACCGCGGGAACCGCAAAATTCCTGAAAGAACACGGAATAAGAACAAGGGTTCTTCGCAAGATTGAAGAAGGCTCAAATGAAATTCAGGAAGCGTTAAGCCGTGGTCATATTGCTTATGTGATAAATACAAAGGATATTGGTTCTGCGAATCAGTTAAGTGACGGTTTTAAGATCAGAAGTTATGCAACCGAAAATAATATAACCATCTTCACTGCACTTGATACAGTAAGAGTTCTTCTTGATGTTCTTGAGGAAACAACAATCTGTATTTCAACAATTGATGCATAAGGAGTTAAAATGAAACAAGGTTTATTTGATATTATTGAAAATGAAAAGCTGACAGAAAATGTTTACAGAATGAAGCTTAAGGGTGATGTTTCGGATATCACCCGGGAGGGACAGTTTATAAATATCCAGCTTGATGGACTTTATTTAAGACGCCCCATTTCAGTTTGTGACAAGGATGAATCGTCTGTTACCATAATATATAAGGTTGTGGGAGAGGGAACAGAAAAAATGAGTAAAATGAGAGAAGGTACTCTTGACATTCTGACAGGACTTGGTAATGGTTACAAAACTGATATGTCAGGTGAGAGACCTCTCCTTATAGGCGGAGGGGTTGGTGTTCCACCTCTTTATATGCTTGCAAAAAAACTCATAAGCGAAGGAAAAAAAGTTTCTGTTATCCTTGGTTTCAATAAAAAAGAAGAAATCTTCTACGAAGAAGAGTTTAAAAAACTTGGTGCAGATGTTTATGTAACAACTGTTGACGGGTCATATGGAATAAAAGGTTTTGTCACATCAAAAATGGATGATATTGACTATACATATGTGTTCACCTGCGGACCGGAGCCAATGCTGAAAGCAGTTTATAACAGCTCAAAAACAAGCGGACAGTTCAGCTTTGAGGAGAGAATGGGTTGTGGGTTTGGTGCTTGTATGGGTTGTTCCTGTAAAACTTTATATGGAAACAAAAGAATATGTAAGGATGGCCCCGTTCTTGAAAAGGAGGAGATTATATGGCAGGAAGCTTAAAGGTTAATCTTTGCGGAATAGAGCTTGATAATCCTGTAATCCCCGCAAGTGGCACATTCGGATACGGATATGAATTTGCGGAGCTTTATGATATTAATATTCTTGGCACCTTTTCGTTTAAAGGAACAACAAAGGATGCAAGATTTGGTAATCCCACACCAAGAATTGCAGAATGCAGAGCGGGAATGATTAATGCAGTTGGGCTCCAGAATCCCGGGGTTGATAAGGTTATTGAAGAAGAGCTTGTTAAACTTGAAAGCTGTTTTTCAAAAAAGGTGATGGCAAATATCAGCGGATTTTCTGTTGAAGACTATGCATATACCTGTGAGAGACTGGATAAATGTGAGCAGGTAGGCTGGCTTGAAGTTAATGTAAGCTGTCCTAATGTCCATGGTGGAGGAATGAGCTTTGGCACATCTCCTGATGCAGCTGCAGAAGTAACAAGGGCGGTAAAAGCCGTTACAACAAAACCGGTTATTATAAAGCTTTCTCCAAATGTAACTGATATTGTGTCTATTGCAAAAGCTTGTGAAGATGCAGGAGCAGACGGAATAAGCCTTATAAACACCCTTTTGGGAATGAAAATTGACTTAAAAACAAGAAAACCTGTTATCGCAAATAAAATGGGTGGTTTTTCAGGAGATGCTATTTTCCCTGTGGCTGTCCGTATGGTTTATCAGGTGGCAAATGCGGTTAAAATTCCTGTTGTGGGAATGGGAGGAGTGTCTTCTGCGGAAAATGTTATCGAAATGATGCTTGCAGGAGCAACAGCGGTTGAGGTTGGAGCCGCAAATCTTGTTAATCCGTATGTATGCCGTGATATTATAAACGATTTGCCAAAGGTTATGGATAAATATGGTATAAATTCACTTGAAGAAATAATAGGAGGAGCAAAATAATGGGTAAGGATGTTATAATTGCCTGCGATTTCAGCAGTGCAGAAGATGTTTTTAAATTCCTTGATAAATTTCAGGGTAAAAAGCCTTTTGTGAAAATCGGTATGGAGCTTTTTTATGCAGAAGGTCCACAGATTGTGAAAAAAATTAAGGAAAGAGGTCATAAAATATTTCTTGATTTAAAGCTTCACGATATACCAAACACAGTTAAAAAATCAATGGCTGTTCTTTCAAATCTTGATGTTGATATGTGTAATCTTCACGCTGCAGGGACAAAGAATATGATGACTGCCGCAATTGAAGGACTCACAAGACCTGACGGAACAAGACCACTTCTTATTGCCGTAACTCAGCTTACTTCAACTGATGAAGAAACTATGAAAAATGACCTTTTGATAGATGAGCCCATCGACAAGGTTGTTATGCATTATGCAAAAAATGCAATGGAAGCGGGACTTGACGGTGTTGTTTGCTCACCACTTGAGGCTGAAAAAGTTCATAATACCTGCGGTGAGAAATTCTTAACTGTAACACCTGGTGTAAGATTTGCAGACGGAGAAGTTGGTGACCAGAAGAGAGTTATGACTCCGGAGCAGGCAAAGAAAATCGGCTCTGACTATATTGTTGTTGGCAGACCAATTACTGCAGCAGAAGATCCGGTTAAGGCATATGAAAGATGTGTAAACGAATTTGTAGGATAAGGAGAGTTAAAAATGAAAAAATTAATTGCTAAAGATTTACTTTCAATAAAGGCAGTGTTTTTTAGACCAAATGAACCGTTTACATGGGCAAGCGGTATAAAAAGCCCTGTTTATTGTGACAACAGATTGACTTTAACTGCGCCAAAGGTTAGATGTGATGTTGAAGAAGGTCTTGCAAAGCTTATTAAGGAAAATTATCCTGATGCAGAAGTTTTGATGGGAACATCAACTGCAGGTATTGCTCATGCGGCAATAACTGCTCATATTCTTGATATGCCTATGGGTTATGTTCGTTCAGGGGCAAAAGACCACGGCAGACAGAATCAGATTGAAGGCAAGCTTGAAAAAGGACAAAAAGTAGTTGTTGTTGAAGATCTTATTTCAACAGGTGGCAGTGTTATAGAGGTTGTAAATGTTTTAAGAGAAGCAGGGGCGGAAGTTCTTGGTATAGTAAGTATATTCACATACGGAATGGAAAAAGGATTAAAACGCCTTGCTGAAGCAAATGTTAAAAATATATCTTTAACGGATTTTGATGCGGTTGCAGAAGCTGCCGCAGAAGAAGGCTATATTGAAACAGATGATATAAAAAGACTTATAGCTTTTAGAAATAACCCATCAGACGAAAGCTGGATAAACAAATAAAAGTTCAGAACAGGAGATAGAAATGAGAAATCTTATAAGTATATTGGATTTATCGACAGAAGAAATTTCAGAGCTTATTGAAACAGCAAATGATATTATTGCAAATCCTGAGAAATATCAGGATATGTGTAAAAGAAAGAAGCTTGCAACTTTGTTTTTTGAACCCTCAACAAGAACAAGACTCAGCTTTGAGGCTGCTATGTATGAGCTTGGAGGAAATGTAATCGGGTTTTCAGAGGCAAGCAGTTCATCTGCCACAAAAGGTGAAAGTGTTGCAGACACCGCAAAGATAATAAGTTGTTATGCTGATATAATTGCTATGAGACATCCAAAAGAAGGGGCTCCCTTTGTGGCGGCACAGAATGCAACCATTCCTGTTATAAATGCAGGGGATGGTGGTCATAATCATCCAACCCAGACTCTTACAGACCTTCTTACTATACAGAGAGAAAAAGGCAGACTTGATAATCTGACAATCGGCTTTTGTGGAGATTTGAAATTCGGAAGAACAGTTCATTCACTTATAGAGGCAATTTCAAGATATGAAAACATCAAGGTTGTTCTTATATCTCCGGATGAATTAAAGCTTCCGAGTTATATCAAAAAAGATGTTTTAGAAAAAAATAATATTCCTTATGAACAGACCACCGATCTTGAAAGTGTTATGCCAAAGCTTGATATTTTATATATGACAAGAGTGCAGAAAGAAAGATTTTTCAATGAAGAGGATTATTTAAGACTTAAAGACAGTTATATTTTAACTCCCAAAAAGCTTGCGGGAGCAAAAAGTGATATGATGATTATGCATCCTCTTCCAAGGGTAAATGAAATAAGCAAGGCTATTGATGATGACCCGAGAGCGTGTTATTTTAAACAGGTTAAGAACGGAAAATATATCAGAATGGCACTTATACTGAAACTATTAAAGGAGGCTGAGGTATGAATATAGATTCAATTACAAACGGAATTGTTATTGACCATATAACAGCAGGCAGAGGTATGGTGCTCTATGAACTTTTAGGGCTTGATGAGCTTGAATGTTCGGTTGCTATTATAAAAAATGTATCTAGCTCCAAAATGGGCAAAAAAGATATAATAAAGATAGATGCAGATATAAATGTTAATCTTGATGTGGTTGGTTATGTGGATAGCGATGTAACAGTAAATGTTATATCAAAGGGCAAGCTTGTTGATAAGAAAAAGATTGGACTTCCTGAAAAACTCACTAATGTTATAAAGTGTAAAAATCCAAGATGCATAACATCTCAGGAAAACGAAATCGAACATATATTCAGACTAACAGATAAAGAAAACAGATTTTACAGATGTATTTATTGTGATACAAAAGAAAAAGCATTTGAATAAAAAACGAGCGTACTGAAAATTCAGTACGCTTTATATTTTTCTATGTGTTTTTTCATAGCATCAAATGTTTTGCTGCTGATAACATGTTCGATTTTGCATGCATCCGCAGAAGCTGTTTCTTCGTCAACACCCAAAGAAATTAGCATTTTAGTAAGAACGGTGTGCCGTTCAAATATGTGCTTGGCTGTCTTTTCTCCCAGGTTTGTAAGTGTAATGTATCCGTTTGCATCAACAACGATGTATCCGTCAGTTTTTAATAAACCTACACCGCGGCTGACACTGGGCTTGGAGTAATTCATATGTTCGGCTATATCTATGGAACGCACAGAAGCGTTTGATTTTGATAATATGTATATTGATTCAAGATACATTTCTCCTGATTCTCTCATATGTGTTACTCCCCTCTCTTATAATATATTTTAATTTTATCATATATACAAAAAAAAATCAAGAAAATAAAAATAGGAGTTGACAAATTTTTCTATTGGTGATATACTTATATTCAGTTAGCGGTTGCTAACTGAATATAAAGTAGGTGAAAATATGAATTTAAGAGATGCCGTAGAAGGCAAAGAATATATTATTTCTAAAATTGAGACAGATGATGAAGAGTTAGACAGTTTTTTATTTTCGCTTGGCTGTTACAGTGGAGAACCAATAACTGTAATTTCACATTTAAAAGGTGGATGTACTGTTTCGATTAAGGATGGAAGATATAATATAGATAATCAGTTGGCAGAAGCTATTATTATTTGATATAGCTTTTTTGCCTTATTTTTTTGGCTAGCAGTTAGCGGCAGCTAACTGTATATAATTATTATTCAATGAGATTTAACAATAAGGAGGAATATTTTATGAGAATTGCTTTAACAGGCAATCCAAACTCTGGTAAAACCACAATGTACAATGCTCTGACCGGCCGTAATGAAAAGGTTGGTAACTGGGCAGGTGTTACCGTTGAGAGGAAAGAACACCCAATCAAAAAAGCTTACTACAAAGGAGCCGAAGAACTTATAGCCGTGGACTTGCCAGGTGCTTATTCGATGTCACCGTTTACATCAGAAGAAAGCATCACAAGCTCCTATGTGAAGAAAGAAAACCCCGATGTTATTATTAATATTGTGGATGCTACAAACCTTAGCCGTTCTCTTTTCTTCACAACCCAGCTTTTAGAGCTTGGTGTACCTGTTGTTGTTGCTCTTAACAAAAGTGACATCAACGAAAAGAAAGGTACAAAGATTGATATAGAAAAGCTTTCAGAAAAGCTTGCTTGTCCCGTAATCGAAACTGTTTCAATTTCTTCTAATGGTCTAAGTGCAGTTGTTGAAGCTGCTGCAAATGCAGCAGGAACATCACAAAAAGTGGTTTATTCACAGGAAAACATCGACCTTACAAGCAAAGATGCAGTTGAAAAAGCCGACCGCAAGCGTTTTGAATTCGTAAATAAAATTGTAAAAGCTGTTGAAACCCGTAAGGTTCTCACAAAAGACAAGAACTTTGGAGATAAGATTGATGCTGTTCTTACAAACAAATGGCTCGGTATTCCGATTTTTGCAGTCATCATGTATCTTGTATTCCAGATTTCTCAGGTTTGGGTAGGTACTCCTATTGCAGACTTACTTGTAGGCTTACTCGAAGGCTTTCAGGGGTGGGTTGGCGAACTTCTTGGCGATGCAAATCCTCTGCTGTCAGCAATCTTTGTTGACGGTGTAATCGGCGGTGTTGTTGCCGTTGTTGGTTTCTTACCGCTTGTTATGGTAATGTACTTTTTGATTGCTCTTTTGGAAGATTGTGGATATATGTCAAGAGCCTGTGTTGTTCTTGACCCTATATTCAAAAAGGTTGGTCTTTCAGGTAAATCAGTTATTCCCTTTGTTATCACAATCGGTTGTGCAGTTCCTGGTATTATGGCAAGTCGTACAATAAGAAATGAGCGTGAACGCAAGAAAACAGCAATGCTTTCACCATTTATGCCTTGTGGTGCCAAAATTCCTGTAATTGCACTTTTTGCAGGAGCCTTCTTTGAAGATGCAGGCTGGGTTAGCACGGTAATGTATCTTTCTGGTATTTTATTGATTTTCCTAGGTGCTTTGCTTGTAAATAAGATTACAGGATATAAAGCAAGAAAATCATTCTTTATCATTGAATTACCTGAATACAAAGCTCCGTCTCTTTGGGGTGCATTCAAATCAATGTGCAGCCGTGGTTGGGCTTACATAGTAAAAGCGGCTACAATTATTCTTCTCTGCAATATGGCTGTACAGCTTATGCAAACATTTACATGGAGCTTCCAGGTTGTAGAAACCGCGGATTCTTCAATCCTTGCTTCTATCGCAGGACCTTTTGCTTATATTCTTGTTCCGATTGTTGGTGTACTTAGCTGGCAGCTTGCAGCGGCAGCTGTTACAGGCTTTATTGCAAAGGAAAATGTTGTTGGTACACTTGCAGTTTGCTTCGTAGGACTTGAAAATCTTATTGATACAGAAGAACTTGCTCTTATGGAAGGCGCAGGCGCAGAAGTTCAGGCAGTATTTGCAATCACAAAGGTTGCAGCACTTGCATACCTTATGTTTAACCTCTATACTCCTCCTTGCTTTGCTGCTATCGGTGCGATGAATGCAGAAATGAAGAGTGCAAAATGGCTTTGGGGTGGAATCGGTCTCCAGCTTGGTGTAGGTTATACAGTTGCATATTTAGTTTACACAATTGGTACACTTATCACTGCTCCTGCTACACTTAATGTTGGCGCTGCTATTGCAGGTCTTGTTATTGTTGCTGCTTTGGCTTTATTGGTTGTTGGTCTTATTAATAACACAAACAAAAAGCTTAAAGAAGAATATGCTTTAAGCTCTGCCGGTGTAAAAAACAAAGGTGTCAGAGTGTAATAATGAAAAATATAGTTTTAGTAATAATTCTTTTGCTTATTGCAGGCGGTGCTCTATTGTATCTGTATAAAGCAAAAAAGCGCGGTGAACATTGCATAGGCTGTCCTTACAGCAAGCAATGTAAGGGAAATAGTTGCTCAGAATGTGCAAAAGATAGACAATAAAGAAAGAGATGGTTTTACGAAGAGTAAAACCATCTCTTTTACTTGGCGGAAGAGGCGGGATTTGAACCCGCGTGCCCGCTATGGACAACACGATTTCCAATCGTGCTCGTTATGACCACTTCGATACTCTTCCATATATTTGATTAAACAACTTTAACATTATACTACACATATCGAAAAAAATCAAGACAAATTTTTAAAATCTTTTTTAAAAAACTCTTTTCATTTTCAAATTAATATGGTATAATGTATCTGTATATATCTGCACAGCATCAATATGTAGTATGTGGTGTTGTGAAAAGGAGGACATATTAAGTGAATCCGTATCTTAAAATATTTACTAAAATATTTTTATTTACAACCATCATTGGTGTCTTTGTTGTTTGTTTAATTATGCTTGGTTCTGTTTTCGGAATTTTCGGAAACAATGATGACCTTAATATTGATGCACTTACTATGAACTATTCTTCGCAAATATACTATGTTGATGAAGAAACAGGGGAAGAGAAGTCACTTATTAATCTTTCATCGGAGGAAAACAGAGTCTGGGTAGATATTAAAGATATACCTGAAAATATGCAGAAAGCTATTGTTTCTATTGAAGATGAGCGTTTTTATGAACATAAGGGTTTTGACCTTCAAAGAACAACAAAAGCATTTTTTGCTTATGTTGTTAATAAAGTAACCAACAAACCCACAACATTTGGCGGAAGCACAATAACACAACAGCTTATAAAAAATATAACAAAGCAGAATCAGAAAACTGCTGCCAGAAAAATTCAGGAAATTTCAAGAGCTATTAATCTTGAAAAACAGCTTAGTAAAGACCAGATACTTGAACTTTATCTGAACTCCATATATCTTTCTCAGGGATGTAATGGTGTCCAGACTGCATCAAGAACATTTTTCGGAAAGGATGTAAGCGAGCTTAATCTTGCTGAGTGTGCATCTATAGCGGGGATAACTCAATACCCTACTCTTTATGACCCGCTTTTAAATCCTGAAAAGAATAAGGAAAAGCAGGAACTGGTTCTTTCAAAAATGCTTGAGCTTAAGAAAATCACTCAGGAAGAATATGATGAGGCAGTAGCATATAAGCTTAATTTTAACAATGAAAATGTAAGCATGACCGAAAGTGGCAGAATAAATTCGTATTTTGTTGATCAGGTTATTTCAGATATAAAAAGAGATTTGATGAAGAATGGTTACACAGAAGCCCTTGCATCAAAGATGATATATACTGGCGGACTTAAAATTTATTCAACATACAGTCCAAAAGTTCAAAGAGCAATTGAAGAGGTTTACTTAAACACTGCTAACTTTCCGGGCTCCGGCGGGGAAAATGGTGCACAATCAGCAATGGTTGTTATGGACCCCGTAACCGGCGGAATTAAAGGTATTGTTGGCGGAGTTGGACAAAAGATGGGAAACCTTATTCTTAACCGAGCCAGTGGTACCCTGAGACAGCCGGGGTCAACCATAAAACCGATAGCAGTTTATGCTCCTGCTATTGAAAACGGAATTATAAATGCAGCAGACATATATCAGGACAAGCCACTTGCCTATGGTGAATGGAAACCGCAAAATTATGACAGAGAATTTAAAGGTCCTGTGTCCATACGGTATGCACTTAAAAAATCACTTAATACAGTGCCCGTTCAGATTTTGGAGGATATGGGTGCAAATATCTCTTTCAATCATATGTATTATAAGCTTAAGGTTGATACACTTGTTAAGAACGAGAAAAGAGGAGATGGAAAAACCTATTCAGATATAGGTCTTTCACAGCTTGCACTTGGCGGTTTGACAGATGGTATTTCTCTTACAAAGCTTGCTGCCGCCTATACTCCTTTTGCAAACAGAGGTCTTTATTCTTCACCTATTACTTATACAAAGGTTGAGGATTCAAGCGGAAATGTTATATTGTCAAACGATGAAAACACATCTATTGCCTTATCAGAAGAAACTGCCTATATTATGGCACAAATGCTGAGGGAGGTTGTTCAAAGCGGGACAGGTGGTGGAGCAGCATTTTCATCATCAATATTCACAGGCGGTAAAACAGGTACAACCGATTCGAATAATGACAGATGGTTTGTTGGATTTACACCGTATTATGTTTGTGCTGCATGGTATGGATATGACATACCAAAAACTATTCCTGCAAGCGGCAATCCTTGTCTTCCTGTGTGGAGAAAGGTTATGTCAGATATTCATTCAGGACTTGGTGGAAGACAAATAAGTGCACCAAAAGGAATTGTTTCCTTGTCTTATTGTTCAGAAAGCGGAAAGTTAAAAGGTGAAAACTGTCCTGAAGAAAGTATAGTAAGCTTCTGGTTCTCTAAAAACAATAAACCGACATCAGTTTGTACATTGACCCATGTTGAAGAAGGGCAAGAGGACGAAATGTATTCGAATTATAATCCGGATGGAACTCATGTTGAAAATATTGTTATAGATGACCAGGCTTCGGAGAATAATACACCTGCTGATAGCGGGGAAAATCAGTAATAACTATTATCTAAAGAAAAATGGAGTGTAATATAATGCAAAATTTAGGATTAAACGAAATTCGTGAAAAGTTTTTAAGCTTCTTTGAGTCAAAGGGTTGTTTAAGGCTTGACAGCTTTTCACTTGTTCCAAAAAACGATGCCAGCCTGCTTCTTATCAACTCAGGTATGGCTCCTATGAAAAAGTGGTTTACAGGTGCTGAAGTGCCGCCAAGAAAGCGTGTTACTACTTGCCAGAAGTGTATCCGCACACCTGATATTGAATGTGTTGGCAAAACTGCAAGACACGGAACATTTTTTGAGATGCTGGGCAATTTCTCTTTTGGCGATTACTTCAAACACGAAGCAATCAGCTGGGGTTGGGAATTTCTGACCAAGGTTATGGAAATACCAGAAGAGGTTCTTTGGGTTACTGTATATGAAGAAGATGACGAAGCAAGAGACATATGGATAAACGAGATTGGTGTAAGTCCTGACCGTGTTGTTAAAATGGGCAAGGAAGACAATTTCTGGGAACACGGCACAGGTCCTTGTGGACCATGTTCTGAAATCCATGTTGATCGCGGTATTGAATATAGCTGTGGCAAGCCTGACTGTAAGCTTGGTTGCGATTGCGACCGTTTTATGGAGGTATGGAACCTTGTGTTCACTCAGTTTGACAAGGATGAGGACGGCAACTATAATCGTCTTGCAAACCCCAATATTGATACAGGTATGGGGCTTGAGAGACTTGCCTGCATTATGCAGGGGGTAAATAACCTTTTTGAAGTTGACACAGTTCAGAATACAATGAAGCACATTTCACGCATTGCAGGTGTTAATTATAAAGAGGACGAAAAGACAGATGTTTCTCTTCGTGTAATTACCGACCACATCAGAAGTACTGTTATGATGGTATCTGACGGTGTTATTCCGTCTAACGAAGGTCGTGGCTATGTTTTAAGACGACTTTTAAGACGCGCAGCGCGTCACGGCAGACTTCTTGGTGTTAAGGGCGAGTTTCTTTATACTGTGGCAGATACCGTTATTGATGAATCAAAGCAGGGATATCCTGAGCTTGACGAAAAGAGAGATTATATCAAGAAAATTATCAGAATTGAGGAAGAAAAGTTCTCAAAGACAATTGAGGGCGGTCTTGCAATTCTGAATACTTACATTGAAGATACAAAGCAAAGCGGAAGGGCCGAGCTTTCAGGAGAAGATGCGTTTAAACTGAACGACACTTATGGGTTCCCCATTGACTTAACGATTGAAATTTGTGAGGAACAAGGTCTGACTGTTGACAGAGCAGGCTTTGATGCGCAATTGAAACTGCAAAAGGAAACAGCAAGAGCAAACCGCAAGGATGGTTCAAGCTGGGATGATGACAGTGCTGTAAATATTAAAGCTGACGCAACAGAATTTGTAGGCTATAACGAGCTTGAGGTTGAAAGTGAAATAGTTGCCATTGTTACAGATGGTGGCGAGGTTGATGCTATCGGTGCAGGTGAAGAGGGCGTTGTGGTTGTAAATAAATCACCATTTTATGCTGAAATGGGCGGCCAGGCAGGTGATATCGGTTCGATTATTGCTAAAAGCGGAAAAGCAACTGTTGTTGACACAAAAAAGAATGGCGACAATGTATATTTTCACATTGTAAAGGTTGAGGATGGCTCCCTTTCAAAGGGTGATGTGGTAACTCTTTCAGTTTGCAAGAAAAACAGAATGGCTATTTGCCGCAACCACTCAACAACACATCTTTTACACAAAGCACTTAAAGATGTTCTCGGTACTCATGTTGCCCAGGCAGGTTCTGAAGTTACGGCTAAACGCCTCAGATTTGATTTTTCACACTTTGAAGCAATGACAAACGATGAAATCAAGGCTGTTGAGAAAGCTGTGAATGAGGCAATTCTGGATGCAATGCCAATAACAGTACAGGAGCTTAATATTGATGAAGCCAAAAAGCTGGGTGCAACAGCACAGTTTGGTGAGAAGTACGGCGAGGTGGTAAGAGTTGTTTCGATGGGAGACTATTCGGTTGAATTTTGCGGTGGTACACACCTCTCTAATACTGCTCAGGCAGGACTTTTCAAAATTGTATCGGAAAACGGTGTTGCTGCTGGTGTAAGAAGAATTGAAGCGGTTACAGGCAGCGGTGTTCTTGAATTTTTAAACAATGCACAAAAAACTGTATATAATATAGCTGAAACAATCAAATCAAGTGTTCATGAGGTCGAAACGAAAGCTCAGAGTCTTGTTGAAGAGAATAAGAATATTAAGAGAGAGCTTGAAAGCTTAAAGGCGAAGCTTGCAAACAGTAAGCTTGATGATGCACTAAGTAATGTAGAAGAGGTTAACGGCATTAAAGTTGTTGCTGCTTGCCTTGATAACGGTCTCGATATGAATTCTTTAAGAACCGCGGGAGACAATTTAAAGAATAAATTTGAATGTGCAGTTATAGTTCTTGCCTCTGCTGCAGATGATAAGGTGAACCTTGTTGCAATGGCAACAAAGGATGCTGTTTCAAAGGGAGCACATGCCGGAAATATTATAAGAGAGGTTGCAAAAATCACCGGTGGCGGTGGTGGCGGAAAACCGGATAGCGCTCAGGCAGGCGGAAAGGATGCTTCTAAAATTAAAGAAGCTCTTGAAAAAGTTAAAGAACTTATTCAGTAAGGAGTGATTTTATGTCAGATTGTTTATTCTGTAAAATAGCTGCAGGAGAAATACCAAGCACGAAGGTATATGAAGATGAAAGAGTTTATGCCTTTTTGGATATTGACCCACAGGCTCCAAAGCATATAGTTGTTATTCCTAAAGAACACATCTCATCAGCAAATGAGATTAACGAAGATAATGGAGATGTTATCGGCCATATTTTTGCTGTTATAGCAAAGCTTGCAAAAGAGCAGGGGTTTGATAAGGAAGGCTATAGAGTTGTAAATAATTGTGGTGAAAACGGCGGACAGACTGTTGGACACATTCATCTTCATGTTCTTGCTGGCAGACTTCTTGGATGGCCTCCGGGTTAATATGTTTTAAACGGGCGATACTTCGCCCGTTTTTTGTCCTAAAGTTTTAAGGAGGGTTAATATATGAATTTAGTTGCAGTTATTGATTTAGGTTCTAATTCGGTGAGAATGAGTATAGCAGATATTTCAGGTGACAGTGTTGAAACTGTCTTTATGAAAAGAAATGTTATCAAGCTGAGCGAAAATATGAATGATGATATGATGCTTAAAGAACCTGCAATTTTAAGGGCGGAAAAAGCTCTCATTGAATTTAAGGATATCGCAGAGTCATATGGGTGTGAAAAAATATTTTCAGTTGCAACAGCAGCAGTAAGAAAAGCAAAAAACAAAGATATATTTTTAAATTACATAAAGGAAAAGACCGGTCTCTGTATAGAAGTTATTGATGGTGAGAAAGAAGCTGAATATGACTATTTTGGAGTTCTTGAAAATATCTATGAGGAAGATTTTATTATAATGGATATTGGTGGAGGAAGCACAGAGATAATCGGAGTGAAGAATAGAAAGCTATCTGATTATATAAGCATTCCTATGGGTTCAAGGAGTATAACCGAACAATATCTAAATGAAGAAACAGAAGATAAAATAGATAGAACTCTTGAAATGTTCATCGGGGAAACGGATAAACTTTTATGGCTTGAAAAATTTAATAACCTTCCTATTGTCGGGCTTGGAGGATGCCTTCGTGCTATAGGAAAAGCAGAATGTTTTGTATCAGGAACTGAATTTAAAAACGGTCTGTCTATTGATACAGAGCTTGTTTTTGATTTGTTTGATAAGCTCAGATTAATGACAGTTGAAGAAAGGTGCCGGGTTGAGGGTATAGGCGAGACAAGAGGAGATATTATTATAGGAGGACTGATTCCTTATCTTGCAACAGCCCGAAAGGTTAACGCCACTAAGCTTATAATTTCCGACAGTGGAATAAGAGACGGAGTTATAAATAGTCTGAAAAATAAATATAATCCACAGTAGATTACTGTGGATTATATTTATCCATTTATATATGAAAAAAGCAGGTAGGTAAAAATAGAGAGAAACGAAAAAATACCTAT
>JAZNFO010000020.1:0-13866 GCA_045575975.1 Clostridia bacterium
CACGATGTTGTGCTTAAAGATAAGAATGTTATTCCTGTTAAATAGTTTTTGATATTTTGAGCAAAAAGGATGTGAAAAAAATCACATCCTTTTTTATTTTAAGCTTTCCGCTATAACCTTTGCGGCACACTGGGCGCCATATATTGCTTCCTTTAAGGTGTTTCCGCTTGTGCCTACCTCCAGTATCATACTACCCGATGTTAAATGTTCATTAAATCTTTCTTTTCTTAAGTTTATTCCCCTCATTAAACCGGGATATTTATTTTCAATTTTATTCTGTAAATACACTGCCAGCTGCAGATTTTTTCTCCACTCAGGATGGAAAAGTCCTCCTGCATCTGTTCCTATTACGAACATAAGTTGAGCCGCTTTTTTCCCTTTTATCTCAGTTACCACCTTTGCTTTTGTTCCGTCGCCATAAACTATCGCATCTCTGTGCACATCTATTATCATTTTTATTGAGGGATATTTTTTCAGATATTCTTCCCCTGTTTTTAACGAATTTGCATAAGAACCATTATAATTTGGATAATCATGAAGAGTTGTGTCGTGAACCACATCTATCCCGTTTTCCCTAAAAATTTCTGCCATACATTCTCCCACCCTGACCACATTTTTGCTTAAATCCTGACTTCTGTCGCTAGCTGTGTTGTCATAATATTCTATACCTTCTTCAGTGTAGCTTTCTGTGGCGTGAGTATGTAAAATCAAAATCTGTGGACCCGATTTATCCAAAACAACAGAAGATGCCTCCGAAAGCATCTTTGAAACATCAACCGAATAACCGGTTTCATTTTTTATTAAAATCTTTTTTCCGCTGTCCGAAAGGTTTTTCATCTGAGATGTATCCACACTTTTTATGGGATATTTTTTTTCATCTCTAAAATCAGGTGATGGATTCGTTTCCTTTGTATCTGCATTTTCGGGATTATAGACTGATACCGCCTCATTCTCCGGTCTCTGCCACAAGGGAGAGTTTTTATATGCTGATATTTCAGGAAATTCACTTTCTATTATACTGAAATAATCTCCGGGATAAAAGCCCGTGAAGGTTGACACCATACTGTTTATAAATTTGATAAACCCGTTTTCTTCCCTTCCTTTCTCAGAAAATGAATTTATCCCAAAATACAAAATCAAACCAGCAAGAAACACACCAAAAAAAAGAAAAAGGGTTCTTATAACCTTTCTTAAATCTATAATAACAGCCCTGTATACCTTTTTTCTTCTTCTCAAAACAGCACTCACCTCTTCTTGAAAAAAATTAAAGACAAGCTTTGCTGCTTGTCTTTAATAATATGAATGGTTTTAAAATTTTATTACTAATATCTGTATAATTCCAATTCTTTCAGCGTTAAACCTCTGTGGAGTGCAAGGTTTATTCCGTCTGCAATAATTCTGGAAAGCCTTTCAATAGATTCATCAATTTCCTTTGGAGTCACAATAAAGTTTCCAACAGCAGGAGAAAGTGCCTGCTTGATAATCGGCATATTATCTTCCTCTTCTATTACGCTCAGCATTTTATATAAAGGCTCGTTATCCTTTGCATGTTCTTCAAGATTTCCTACCACAAGTTCAATTGTATCACCTGCTATGGTTGCCGCATCTACAACCGTTGGAATGCCAATTGCAATCACCGGAACACCTAAAGTTTTTTCATCAAGAGCCATTCGTCTGTTTCCAACTCCTGCCCCCGGAACAATTCCCGTGTTTGAAATCTGAATAGTTGAATTTATTCTGTCAATTTTTCTTGAACAGAGTGCATCAATTGCTATAACAAGGTCAGGCTTAACCCTTTTGCAGAGACCTTTCACGATTTCCCCCGTTTCAATTCCTGTTATTCCAAGAACACCCGGGGCAACCGCTGAAACAGAAGAGAGTCTTTCATCAATTTCTTCGGGCATATATTTTTCAAGATGTCTTGTTACCAAAATATCACCAACAGTTTTCGGCCCTAGAGAATCTGCGGTTATGTTCCAGTTTCCAAGACCTATAACAAGGGTTGTTTTTATCTCTGTTTCAATTAGCTTTTCTATCTCATCCCTGCATATTTCCATAAGCTTTATATTGAGATTATTATATCCCGCAAAATCCTTGGGGAATTCAATGGTCACATAAGTCCCCATCTGCTTTTTAAGAGTCGCCTCGCCCTCATCATCCTCAATTTTAACTCTTGTTACTACTATATATTCACCGTTTTTTTCACTTTCAACACTGACACCCTTTATATCTTCCTCTTCTTCTATTTTTGCTGCTTCAAAATATAGCTCTCTTGCCTCTATGGCAAGGTCAGTTCTTGCGTATTCTTTCAACTTTCATTCCTCACTTTTAAAAAGTATCTTTTCAAATATTATGCCTTTTATATTGAAAATAATTCCTTTTTAAAAATAAAAAAGTCAGCCATTTGGCTGACTTACTCTGATAAACTTTCCCATTCTTCGTAATATTCTTCCAAAGCTTTTTTAAGTTCTTCAAGCCTTGCACATTTTTCATTCATAAGGGCATAATCGGAAAACACTTTTTCATCCGTCATTTCACTTTCTACTTCAAGGCTTTCCTCCTCTGCCTCTTCAATAAGCTTTTCAAGCTCTCTTATACGGTTTTTGCGTTTTGCCTCCTGCTGTCTCATTTCTTTTGTCTTATAGCCCCGGTTATTTATTTTCTTTTCTGCGGCCTCAATTCTTTTTTCCCTTTTTTCTTCAGCTTCTCTTGATAATGCTTCTGACATTTTCTCCATATATTTATCAAATCCGCCGTCATAGGTCAAAGCTTCATTTTCTTTTATTTCAATTATCTTATGAGGAACCTTATTTAGAAGATATCTGTCGTGAGAAACAAAAATAAGCGTTCCTTCATAATCTGTCATAGCTTTTTCAAGAATTTCCTTTGATGCAAGATCAAGATGGTTTGTTGGCTCGTCCAGAATAAGAACATTTGCCCTTTCCAGCATAATTATACAAAAGGCAAGCTTTGCTCTCTCACCACCGCTTATAACCTTAACCGGCTTATAAACCTCTTCCTGACTTAAAAGCACATTGCCAAGCATTCTTCTTATTTCGCTTTCGTTTATATGAGGAAATCTGTCCCACAATTCGGAAATTGCGGTTTTTTCATGATTAAGATTTAAATTCTCCTGCTCATAATAGCTTAAGCTTGTGTTCTTTCCCCACACAACACTTCCCGACTCTGGAGGGATAATGCTTAGTATGGTTTTCAGGAAAGATGATTTCCCTATACCGTTTTCCCCGATTATGGCAATCTTTTCACCTCTTTTTATATCAAGGGAAAGATTTCTTGTTAAAACTTTTCGGTTTTCTCCCTCACCGACGGCAACTGTCAAGGCCTCTGTTTTTAAAACATCCTTATAAGGCTCCTTATCTGTTTCAAAGCGAAGCTTCATCTGTTTCAAATCCCCAAGGGGTTTTTCAACAAGCTCCATATTTTCAAGCGCTTTTATTCTTGACTTTGCACTTTTAGAGGTGGACGCCCTTGCTATATTTTTTTCAATATAGGTTTCCATTTCAGCAATCTGTTCCTGCTGTTTTTTATATTCCTTTTCCTGTCTTGTAACTCTTTCTTCCTTAAGGATAAGATATTTTGAATAATTTCCCTTATAGGTATAGAGTCTTCCTCTTTCAAGCTCAAAAATTTCGTTCACCGTTTTATCAAGAAAATATCTGTCGTGGGAAATAACAAGAATTGCCCCTTTATACGAAAGAAGGTATTCTTCAAGCCAGGCAAGGGTTTTGAAATCAAGGTGGTTTGTGGGCTCGTCCAGAATTAAAAGGTCAGGCTCTTCAAGAAGAAGCTTTGCAATCATAAGTCTTGTCTTCTCACCGCCTGACAAAGTGCTTATAACCGTATCCCTTGGCTTATCTGAAAAACCCATACCCGTCAGCACAGTGCCTATTTTAACATCAATATTATATCCGTCACGGCTATCCATAAACGCCTGGAGTCTGTTATATTCTGCCATTATCCTTCTGTGTTCTGCTTCATCTTCAAAACTCTCCGACATTTTTTCTTCAAGCTGACGCATTTTTCTTTCAGCATTTTCCACATCAGAAAAGGGCTTTCTCATCTGGGCATCTATTGTTGAATCTGATTCAAGTCCGCCTGTTTGCTTTAAATAACCAAAACTAATTCCCGTTGCTTTAAAAATTTCACCCTCTTCATATCTTAGTTCTCCGCATATAACATTCAAGAGAGTTGTTTTTCCCGCACCGTTAACTCCAATAAGACCATATCTGCCTTTTTCTTCAATTGTTAAATTTATATCTTTTAAAATGTGGTTTTCTCCAAAATATTTGTTTACCCCACTAACCGATATCAGCATAATTATTCCTCGATTTTTGAAACCTTAAGTCCTGTTTTCTTATTTTTGAATATAAGTTTTACTGCAAAAAACGCAACTGCAATTCCCAGAGCACCGCCAATGATTGCACTGTTTTCGTTTCTCAGAAGATACCAACCAAGAACTGCACCCACAATTAAAAATAACACAAAAATTCCATACCCCGCTATTGCATAGGTATAAAAAAGCTTATCATCCATTGTAATCTGAACCTCATCCCCCACCTTCGGTGAAAAATCAAATTCCTTTTTAATGTCTGCTTCCACATAATGATTTTTCAGCTCACAACCTGAGCATGATGCACAGTTTCCGCCGCAGGCAGATTCACGGAGAACTTTAATTTTTGCTTTTTCTCCATTTATTTCACTTATAATTCCTTTATTTTTCATACCCGCTTTTGCTCCTTAGCAAGGTTTAGCATCTCTTTTGCATTTTTTAAAGTAAGCTCGGTTATATATGCACCACCGATAATTCTTGCTAGCTCATTTGTTCGCTCTTCCTCATTGAGAAGAGAAACATCTGTTCTTGTTATATCATCTTTTGTTTCCTTATGAATTAAATAATGACTGTCTGCCATTGATGCAAGCTGAGATAAATGGGTGATTGAAAATACCTGCTTTTTTCTTGAAAGACGGCTCAGCTTTTCTGCAATTTTCTGTGCCGCTCTTCCGCTTACACCTGTGTCGATTTCGTCAAATATAAGTGTCTCTGCATCATCAGCATCTGCAAATATTGACTTTATACTGAGCATAATTCTTGAAAGCTCACCCCCTGATGCAATTTTTGAAAGCGGCTTTAACGCCTCACCCGGATTTGCGGAAATTAAAAATTCAACCTCATCCGCTCCGTTTGACGAAAGTATCGTTTCTCCGTTTTCATCTTTCTTATCTCTCACATCCGCTTTAAAAACAACCTTTGGCATATCAAGGTCAGAAAGCTCTCTCATTATCTCAGCATCCAGTTTTTTTGATGCATCTTTTCTTTTTTCACTTAATATTTTTGCATATTCTGTGGCTTTTTCAAGAAGATTTTTTTCTTCTTTTATAAGCTTTTCAAGAAGCTCTTCACTTCCCTGAATTTCTGAAAGTTCCTCTTCAATTTTATCTCTGTATAATAAAATTTCTTCTTCGTTTTCTCCATATTTTCTGCAGAGAGAATTGATTACATCAATTCGAAGGTTAAGTTCATTAAATTCACCCTCATCAAAATCTGCTTTTGCCGTCTTTGACTTAAGCTCGGATGCAACATCTTCAATATCTATAAGGCTTGAATTAAGTCTTTCCGCAAGTTCTGACAAAGATGTATCAAATTCCGATACCCCGCCAAGACTTTTTATAGCCCCCGAAAGAAGGTCATAGACATTCTCATCTGCAGAATATAATCTTTCATAGGCATCATTTACACCTGATAAAATATTTTCAATATTTGAAAGATATGTTATTCTCTCCTCTATATCCGCTTTTTCTCCCTTTTTAAGCTTTGCGGAATTTATTTCATTAAGCTGAAATGAAAGAAGCTCGCATCTTCTCGCCTTTTCCTGTTCATTTTCGTTAAGAGCGCTTATTTTTTCCCTGATTTCTTTAAGCTCTTTATATTTTTCCTGATATTTTTCCTTTATATCCCGAGTCTTTGCGAAGCTGTCAAGAAAATTTATATGATTGCGGTTTGACAAAAGAAAGTGATTATCATTCTGTCCGTGAATATCGCAAAGATGCTTTGCAACCTCTTTTAAAACACTGTTTGTTACGGTCATTCCGTTTATTCTGGCTGTGCTTTTTGAATCGCTGGTTATCTGCCTTGTTAAAATAACATCATCCTCTGTTTCAATGCCAAAATCCGAAAGCAAGCTGTTTATCTTTTCATTGGAAGAAAATAGAGCATTAACAACTGCTTTTTCAGCCCCGCTTCTAACCAGTTCTTTTCCACCGCGTCCGCCTAATGCCATATTTATAGAGTCGATAAGAATAGACTTTCCCGCACCGGTTTCACCGGTCAGAACATTAAAGCCTTCCGAAAAATCAATTCTTGCTTCTTCAATTACTGCAACATTTTTTATATATAGTTCCTTTAGCATCCAATCATCCTACCTAAAGTTTAACTTTTCTCTTATGTTATCAAAAAAATTACGGTTTGTTATTCTTAAAAGCTTTGTATGTACTTTTGATTCCTTAATTTTAACACTTTCGCATCTTCCAAGAACTCTCACTTTTTTACCGTCAACTGTCAGAACCGCCTCACATCTGTAAGGTGGAAGAGCCTCTGCCAAAATCTCACTTGTTGCGGGAAGAACAATGCTTCTCACCGTTAAACTGTGGGGACAGACAGGAACCGTGAGTATGCAGGAAAGACTTGGATGAATAACCGGACCCCCTGCCGACATTGAATACGCCGTTGAGCCCGTTGGAGTTGAAAATATAACTCCGTCCGCCGTGTATTCACTCATGACCGTTCCGTCAACACTGGTTCTTAATGTTACCATTTTTGAATCTGCACCGCGGATAACAGCATCATTAAAAGCAATATAGCTTTCAATTTTCTGACTTCCGGAATAAACCGAAACCTCCAGCATCATACTTTCCATTATTTCATAATTTCCTGAAAAAACATCCTCAAAAACAGACTTATCATCTTTTTCCGCCTGAGTTAAAAAGCCTAGATGACCAATGTTTATACCCATAACAGGAATTGAAAATTTTGCCGCATTCTTTGTGGCATTTAAAACTGTTCCGTCTCCGCCAAGCGCCACAATAAGGTCTGCTTTTTCAAAAAAGCTTTCTTCCGGAAGATACTCAGCTCCCTCTATATCTGCATAGGAAAATTTATCAGAGAGGAAAACTCTCTTCCCAAATTTTCTTATTTCCTTTGCAGTTTCTTTCGTATATTCAAGTTTCGGGTCTTTATCTAAGTTGGGGAAAATTGCTATTTTTTCCATAATTACCACCCTGTTTTTAAATCTATTTTATATCTAAACTGTGAGATAGCTCCACAAGTTTTTCAGTGTCAAAGCTTTCTGATTCTCCACCTTTTTTCACAAGCATCAGATATTCAATATTCCCCTCAGGTCCTTTTACGGGAGAATAATCAAGACATGCAACCGAAAATCCAATATCCTCTGCTATTTTTATGCAACCGTCAACAACCTCTTTGTGAACAGCCTTATCTCTTACTACACCTTTTTTACCTACCTTTTCTTTCCCCGCTTCAAACTGAGGCTTTATGAGGCAAACTCCCATTCCGTTATCCTTTAATAAAGAATAGGCAACGGGAAGCACAAGCTTTAATGAAATAAAGGAAACATCCACAGAGAAGAAATCCAGCTCTTCTCCGATGTCTTCTTTTGTTACATATCTTATATTGGTGCGCTCCATATTTATGACTCTTTCGTCGCAACGAAGCTTCCACGCAAGCTGTCCGTATCCCACATCAACTGAGAAAACTTTTTTTGCACCGCTTTGAAGCATACAATCGGTAAATCCCCCCGTTGATGCACCAATATCCATACACACAGAATCAGTTAAATCAACAGGAAAAACCTGCATTGCTTTTTCAAGCTTTAGCCCGCCACGGCTCACATACTTCTGAGATTTTCCGCGAACTTCAATATTCTCTTTTCCTGTTACCTGACATCCTGCCTTATCTGCTTTTACATTATCTATGTATATTTCTCCTGCCATAATCATTGCAAGTGCCGCAGATCTGCTTTTTGCTAGTCCCTCATCTGCAAGATAAACATCCAGTCTTTTTTTCTCCATTTTATCAAACCTTTATTTTTTATATTCTTCTTCTATTTTATCTGCAATATTTTCTTTTGTTATTCCGTTCAGGCTTTTTAGCTCCGAAATCGTTCCGTGAGGAAGCGGCTTATCTTCATATCCAAATGCCAGAACTTTTCTTTCCAAAGTTCTCCTTACAACATCTGAAAGACCACCGAGCTTAACATTATCTTCTATAGTTGCAATAACCTTTACCCCTTCCGACTCTCTTAAAACAAGTTCTTCATCAAAGGGTTTTAAAAATCTTGCGTCTACAATTTTTACACTTATTCCTCTTCCTTCAAGAATTTCTGCAGAGTCAAGTGCCTCTTTAAGAACCGTTCCGATGCTTATTATCAAAACATCCTTTCCGTCTTTTACGATTTCTGCCTTACCTAATTCTATTTTTTCTTCGCTTTTATAATAATCTTCCGCTTTTCCTCTGGGATACCTTACTGCCACAGGCTGAGAACAATTATAAACAGCAAAATCCAGCATTTTTTTCATCTGTGTTTTCCCCGACGGTGCCATAATAACCATATTCGGAATATGTGAAAGATAAGAAAGGTCGTATATTCCCTGATGGGTTTCACCGTCTGCCCCGACGGCTCCCGCACGGTCTATGGCAAATATAACATGGTTTTTACAAAGAGCTGTGTCATGCATAATCTGGTCATATGCTCTTTGCAGAAAAGTTGAATACACAGCAAAAACAGGGACTAATCCTTCTTTAGAAAGTGCAGATGCAAATGTTACTGAATGTTCTTCTGCAATTCCTGAATCAAAAAACCTTTCCGGAAATTTTTGAGAAAATTCCCAAAGTCCTGTCCCTTGAGGCATTGCAGCAGTTATACATACCAAATCTTTGTTTTTTTCTGCAAGTCTTATAATTCTTTCGCCGAAAACATCTGAATATGTTTCTCCTGCCGTCTTTTCCACTAGCTTTCCCGACTCTGCATCAAATCCGCTGACTCCGTGAAAGCTATCGGGATTCTTTTCTGCAATCTGATAGCCTTTTCCCTTCCTGGTTTTCACATGTACCAAAACAGGTGTGTCACTGTTTTTTACATATTCAAAAACACATTCCATAGACCTTATATCATGTCCGTCAATAGGACCATAATACTTAAGACCTAAATTTTCAAAAATTCCTTTTCCAAGTGTTATCTTCTTTATATAATCCTTTACCCTTGCCAAAAAGTTTATCAGGGCATCCCCCTTTGGAAATACTCTTGCAAAAGCTTTTAATCCTGTTTTTATTTTAAAATACAATGTGTCATTCCTGAACTTTTTCAAATACCTTGAAAGTCCGCCCACATTTTCGGATATTGACATTCCATTATCATTCAAAACCACAACAAGAGGCACCTTTCTGCCGCCTGCATTGTTAAGTCCCTCGTAAGAAAGTCCTCCCGTTAATGCTCCGTCTCCAATTATTGCAACCGCATGGCATTCTTCGCCTTTTAGTTTTATGGCTTCGGCAAAGCCAAGCGCTGCTGACACTGAATTTGATGCATGACCTGCCTGAAAAACATCTACCATGCTTTCATCAGGTCTTGGGAAACCACTTATCCCATCAAGCTTCCTGAGAGTTTGAAACTCATCCTTTCGTCCTGTTAATATTTTATGGGTATATGCCTGATGACCTACATCCCACACAATTTTATCACATTCAGGATTAAACACTCTGTATAAAGCCAGTGTCATCTCAACAGTCCCAAGGTTTGATGCAAGATGCCCGCCTGTTTTGGAGATATTTTCTATCATAAAACGACGGATTTCCTCTGCAAGAATATTAAGTTCTTTATATGAAAGTCTTTCCAAATCGGAAACCGACTTTATATCTTCAAGCATTCCCATTTTTTATTTTTTTCCCTTTTCAAAGCCGAATACGGCAAGAATTTTTGCAACTGCATAAATAATTCTGTTGTTATATTTAATGGCAACAGTTTTACAAAGAGCCTTACCGCTGACGGTAAATGCTGCAACAAGTCCCGTTATTCCAAGAGAGCAGATTAAAACCATTATGCCTTTTGTCCCTCTATTCAAAAAAGCGATAACTGCAGCTGCGGCACTACCGCTGACAATACCGCAAATATCGCCGACTATATCATTACAAAAATTAGCCGCCTTGTCCTTTGCTCTGACTAAACGGATGGCAGCCTTTGCACCTTTAATCTTTTTTGCCGCCATAGAATGAAAGGCAGTTTCCTCCGCAGTTGTTATGGCTGTTCCTATAAGGTCGAATATAATACCAACCGAAATAATAAAAAGCAAAATAAGAACTGCAACAAAAATACTTGCCCTGTCCATAACTGCAGTTGAAAAAAGATTAAAAACAGCAGAAAGCACAAAGGTCAGAATAAGGGTTTTTATTACCCACTTTACATCTATCCTTTGTGAATTGGAAGCTGAAAATTTAACTTTTTTATTTGTTTTATTCTTTTTCAAGACTTTATCCTCTGTTTAAAATTAATAAGGGTAGCATAGGCAGTAAATATTGTGTCTTAGGTCAGGTTGGATTTCCCAGAAGCGTGCCGATTTGTCGCCAAAAAGGCCGTTTCCGTTTAAACGCTTCTACGCCCCAAAAAGGACATTACCTGATTGCCACTGAGTACACACTGCAATCCTGCTTATGCCTTTGCCGGTCTAGGAGTTTTCCTCAACAACAGCTGTCAGTTCTTAGCCTCTTTTGCAGACACGGTTTCAAAAAGCAATAACCCTAAGGCGTTGGCCGACGCCTAAAGGTCTGATCCTTTATCCACCGCCCCCACTCAAGGCAGGCTACGCTGCCCACAGCACAACTTTTGCACCGCAACGCAGGTTTCATCCTGTTTCGTACACCGTCTCTTTGTGACACAGGCACAATAACAGGTCTCCACGGAAAAGGGGTCAACGCCCACATGCCATTGCGGATCGCCCCTAAACCTTAACTCCCAGCACACGCCCCCGACTGGGCGTCAAAAGCGAGCACAAGGAACTTCATCGATATGCCCTTCAACGGATTTTTAGGCCCGCCCTGGGAACCGATGCTGTCGACTAGAATACCGTTACCCTATATTTTTCTAGCATATATTATACATTATTTATTCTTTATTGTCAATCACACTTTTAAATAGGCAAAATGTCATTTTCCTTTACATTATGGAATTTATAAGCTTTGCCGCTTCTGCTTTTGTGAGGTACCCGAGGGGTTTTATTGTTCCGTCGGTGTATCCTTTCATTGCACCTATTGAAACAAGGGTTTCAATTCCCTCCTCCGCCCATTTTGGAATATCGCCCGCATCGGACAGAGACACCTTTTCCTTATAAAATCCCTTTGGAAGTGTTCTTGATATAATAGTTGCCGCCTCTGCTCTTGTGAGCTTATCAGAAAACGCAGATACTATACTTCCATCAGGCATAGTTTTTCCTGACAATATTCCCTCTTCATAAAGGGCTTTTATACTGCCAAGTGCCCATTTTGGTATTTCTTCGCTGTCTGCAAAGGGAAGATTAATATCTTTAAATTCTTCCCCGTTTATTCCAAGATAATTACACATCATCACTGAAAATTCCGCTCTTGTCATTTCTTTCTGCGGACGGAAAATAAGACCCTCTTTTGTGTTCTCACCGCTTATAATATCGTTTTCGTACATATAAGAGAGAATTTCCTCTGCCCAGTGTCCCTCTGTATCCGAGAACACACAAAGCCCCATATATTCTTCTGCATCCTGCGATATAAAAGTTGTGAAATCAAATTTATTAGTTACATAGAGAGTTATTTTATTTGCACCAATGGGAATTTCCGCCTCGATTTTACCCTCTTCTTCTATATAGTCGAAGTCTATCTTTTCACCATCTGCATAGAGACTGATTTTATCTTTCAAAACAGGAATATTATATTCATTTGAAAGCTGTGCAAAATACACATCATTTATTATTTCCGCACTTATTTGCGGATAGTTCTTCTTATCTTTTTCATCAGGCTTATAGCTTACAGAAACAGGAACAGCCACTTTCTTCTCCCCTGCGGAAACAATAATTTTCCCGTCAGCAATAACATGTTCCTTTGATACGAAAACTCCGTTTTCTGAAATCTCACCTATATTCCCCTCAGTTTCCCAGCTAAAAAGCTCATTACTACCAATTAGAACATTATATCCGCCATAAGCTTCTGCATAAAGCTTAAGCTCCTTACCGGGTTCAATCTGTATTTTATCTATATATTCTCCTTTTTCATTTTTTATCTTTATATCCGTGGGAGTTTTTAACACATTCACATCCATACGGGCAACCGCTCCCCCTGACTCTGCTTTTATGTGAACTATCCCCTCATCCTTTGCCACAAAAACGCCATTTTGGTTCAAGGTTGATTTTGCCCCTTCTGTTTCCACACTGAATACTGGTTTTTCAGGAAGTTCCATTGGATAAAAGGCTGTGTCTGTCATCTTCAGTTCAAAGCTTTTAGTTGCCCCATAGAGCATATAGCAATTGAATGGATAGAACACCAATGTTCCTGCTTTTCCTGTGGGATCCTGATTATTTTCAAGGAAAAAGAAGGTTGAAACCTTTCTTTCCTTTCCGTCTGACGGAGAATTTTTCAGCGTGGCAACCTTATCTCCCGGAAGAAGAGAAACTATACTTGTTGAGCCTCCTCCGTCAAGGTTTATTGCCTCAACACATCCAAGCTCCTTTAATCTTTCCGCAAGAGTTTTAAGCTTAACTCCATAGCTGTGGCCTGTTTGTCTTCCGTCTATTGTATACAGAATAATTGTGCCGTCTTCTTTTATCCCTATAGCGCTTCTCGGTGCTGCACCCTCTTCCAGCTTTGGATTTATTTCTCCCTCTGTTATAAGCTTTCCGCCAACTGCACCCATTCCAAGATAAATATCCTTCCAACGATCGTCTCCCTGAACACCGAAAGAAATCTTTATCTTTTCTCCAACTTCCAGCGATGATATTGCATTTACATATTCTTCGGGGGCATTTTTATCAACTGTTAGAACTATCTTTCCCTTTGGAATTTCTCTTTCACCTTTCGTTTCTTCAACAGCCTCAACAACCGCTTCAAGCATCTCGCCTATTCTCATTCTTCCCTCAACTGAGCCAAGCACAACATCAATTCCCTCGGTCTCGTTTTTTGTTGTTGCGGAAAACTTGTCCGTCATCATATAAATCGCATAAGGCTGACGGTATTTGTTTATATTATGTATTAAGGTTTCTTCCCCGCTTTCCCTTATAAGCACAGAAAAAAGCTGAACATAAGACATAAACGCTGTTCCGTCTTCCATTATTCCAATACTGTCCTGACCGGATGCATCCTTTGTTATAATTTCTCCGTTCATTACAAGATTGCTCATAGGAACTCCTGTTTGAAGAGAGAAAAAGTCTGCATTTATACCACCGACTAAATTAATATCTTCGTTTTTTAGCCTTTCAACCTCACTTGAAATGGTTTTTCCGCCAAAAAGATATTCCCCGTTTGTTATAATTGGAGTAACTGCAGCATTTGGCATATAAGTTATATAATTTTCAGTTTGCTTGCCAACGCCATTTTGGTCGCTATAGAAAACATTTGATGTGAAAGTTGTTCCCTTTCCTATCCCCACAGAATATCCCGTCACCTTTGACGAACCAAGCACAGACGCATATGCTGACACCTGTAAATTCGCTATAAATAAAACGGCAACAAAAGCCGATAAAAATTTCTTCATAACACAAATCCTCCTCGTAATTTCCAACTATTAAATTGTAACATAAAATTCGTCGGTTGTAAAC
>JAZNFO010000021.1:0-8185 GCA_045575975.1 Clostridia bacterium
AGTTTAATAGGATTAACGAATCTCTTAAAAGTTTTGCAGATGATAAACAGAAAATGGTAAGCATCAGGGAACAAAAGCTATCTAAAAAAGCTGTTTTAGAAGAACTTGAGAATGATTTTGACGGCTATGGTAAAAGTGTCAAAGCTGTTATGAATGCATATAATTCCGGAAGTCTCAAGGGGGCAATCTTATATGGACCACTGTCTCAGCTTATTCACACAGAAAAGGAATATGTAACTGCTATTGATGTTGCTTTGCAGAATTCAGGGCAGAATATAGTAGCAGAGACAGAAGAGGATGCAAAAATTGCCATTGAATATTTAAAAAGAACTAATTCAGGCAGAGCTACCTTTTTGCCTGTTTCTGCTGTTAAACCGAGAAAAATTGAAACAGAGGAATATTCTTCTTTGAAGGGATATATCGCAAATGCGGCAGAACTTATTTCGTGTGAAGAAAAATACAGAGATATTATCAGCAGTATTCTCGGCGGAACAATTGTTGTTGATAATATCGATAACGGTGTTTTAATTGCTAAAAAAACTAAATATAAGATGATGATTGCGACACTTCAGGGTGAGCTTATTCGTCCGGGCGGTGCAATAACCGGCGGAAGTTTCAGTAAAACTAGCGGGTTTTTATCACGACTTTCCGAAATAGAAGAGCTTGAAAAAGAAATAAAGAAAATTGAAAATAAAATTTCTTTGATTGAAAAGGATTATAATGATTTATCCGAAAAGTCGGGTCAGGTCCTGGAAGAAAAAACTATTATTTCAAACAGACTTTCTGTTTTGAATGAAGAATATATAAGGCTTTCTTCTGATTATGAAAACCAAAAGGAATTTTATGAAACTTTGAAAAACAGCAAAGAAAACTTTGAAAAAGAAATTGCCGATTTGGAAAGGGATATAAAGCTTGCCGAAAACACAGTTTCAGAATATGGAAAAATTATATTTGATGCAGAAAAGTTTTTAAGCAATTCAGAAAATGAAATAAAAAAACTAAATAGTGATATTTCAAAGGCAGAGGAAAATACTGAAAAAATCAGAGAAGATATTACAAATATCAATATAGCTGTCAGCAACATTGAAAAGGATATCGAACATAACAAAGAGAGAAAGAATGATATCCTTGTTCAAAGAGATAATGCTTTGATGGTCAATAAAGAGCGAGAGGATGAAATTAAAGCTTATCTTGCTAAAATTGATGAGATTAAGAAACAAATCGAGAATTTTGAAGAGGCAAGAGAGCATCTTTCTCATAATTCTGAAATTGCAAATGAAAAAATAGAGGAACTTGTTGGAAAAAATAAGGCTATAAATGAAGAAATACGAAAGAAACAGGAATTAGCCAAGGAAACAAGGGAACAGTTTTTTAAAGTATCACAGCAGAAAACAAAGCTTGAAAGCAAAAAAGCAAGACTTGAAACAGAACTTGATACTGTCTTTGACCGTCTCTTTGAGGACTATGAGATTACATTCAGTGATGCGGAAAAATATTTTGATGAGGGCGAAAATATAAATGTTTCATCTTCTCAAAAACGCATTAACGCCTTAAAGAGTGAAATAAAGAATTTGGGTAATATTAATATTGATGCTATTGAGGGGTATAAAACCGTTAAGGAAAGGTTTGATTTCCTGACTGCACAGACGGATGACCTTGAAAAGTCAAAGAAAGAATTGATAACAATTATTGAAGAGCTAATGCAGGATATGCAAAAACAGTTCAAAGAACAGTTCACTGTTATAAATAAGAATTTCAATTCAGTTTTCAAAGAACTTTTTGGCGGAGGAACAGCAAAGCTTGAGCTTTCTGACCCTGAAAATCTTCTGGAAAGCGGTATTGAAATTGAGGCTCAGCCCCCGGGCAAGAAACTCCAAAGCCTGACTTTGTTATCAGGCGGAGAAAGAGCATTCACAGCTATTGCGCTACTGTTTGCAATATTGAATGTGAGACCAACACCGTTTTGTATTCTTGACGAAATTGAGGCGGCTCTTGATGATGTTAATGTATACAGGTTTGCAGATTATCTTAAAAATTATTCAAATAAAACACAGTTTATTGTTGTTACACACAGAAGGGGAACTATGGAATCTGCAAATATGCTTTATGGTGTAACAATGCAGGAGAGAGGTATTTCAAAAATGATATCTCTTAATATTGATGAGGTGACAAATTAATGGGATTATTCAGCAAGTTAAAAAACACACTTGAAAAAACAAAAGAATCAATAAAAGGAAAGGTTGATGATGTTTTAAAAAGCTTTAAAAAGGTTGATGAAGAGCTTTTTGAAGAACTTGAAGAGGTTCTTATAACAGCGGACCTTGGGGTTAACACATCCCTTGAAATAATTGAAAGATTAAGAAGTGCAGCTAAAGAAAAAAAGATAGTAGAAAGCGAAGAGTTAACAAAGGAGCTTTCTGATATTTTGGTCGAAATTTTAACAGAAGGAGAAACTGAAAGTAAGGTAAAACTTGAAGGAAAACCTGCTGTTATAATGGTTATTGGTGTGAATGGAGTAGGTAAGACGACATCAATAGGAAAGCTTGCAAATATGTATAAAAAGCAGGGAAAATCTGTTTTGATAGCAGCTGCGGATACATTCAGAGCAGCTGCTATAGATCAGCTTATGGTTTGGGCTGAAAGGGCAGATGTTCCTATTATAAGGCAGCAGGAGGGTTCTGACCCTGCGGCAGTTATATATGATGCGGTTTTATCTGCCAAGAAGAAAAATGTTGATGTTATTTTGTGTGATACAGCCGGAAGACTTCATAATAAGAAAAACCTTATGGATGAACTTAAGAAAATTTACAGAATACTTGATAAAGAACTTCCTGATTCAAGTAAAGAGGTTCTCCTTGTGCTTGATGCAACAACCGGACAGAATGCTGTTATGCAGGCAAAGCAGTTTAAAGAAGCTGCTGATATAACAGGAATAATCCTGACAAAGCTTGACGGAACGGCAAAAGGCGGAATTGTATTTTCAATTAAGAACGAATATGATATTCCGGTTAAGCTTATTGGTCTTGGAGAGGGAATAGATGATATTGATGAGTTTTTGCCTGAGGACTTTGTAAAAGCAATAATCGGTATGGATGAGGAATAGAAAAATGATTGATGTTAAGAAATATAAGACTGTAGATAATGATGGTAACAAAGCTTCAAAGGTTTTGATGATTATTTTCGTTCTTTTTGTTTTAATATATATTTTCGGAAAAGGTGTTTCTGAATATTTTAACTATATTGAAGTAAAAGAAATCGGTGAAAATTTCACAACTGTTTTTTGGAAAAACTTTGCGCTAAAATTTATTGTTCAGGGAATATGGTTTATGATAATTTTCCTTGTTTCTATGTTTTCAATGCTTTTCGCAAGAATGAATATCAGTAATCTTTCTGTAGATTGCGGTATTTTGAAGAGAAAAAGAAACATAGTCTTTTTAAGTATTCTTGCGGGTATTTTCTTTTCATCTGCATTCAGCGAAAATCTTGTAGATAAATATTTGATGTTTGCAAATGGTGGAGCTTTTAATATAAAGGACCCGGTTTTTGGAACAGATATAGGTTATTATGTCTTTAAAAGACCGTTTCTTGTTATGCTCCTTAATTCTCTGTATACATTATGGCTTAGTGTTTCAGTTGTTGTTTTCTTTGCGTATTTTGTTTTTATGTCGGTGCTGTCTTCTCAGAAGGTATCAGAATTTCTTCGTATTAAATCTATCGGAACACATAATATTGTTAATATTGTTGTTTTGATTATATTGAAATCTTTTGAGTATAAATTTAATGCAGAGGATATTTTATTCGGTAATTTTGGAGAGCTTGTTGGAGCAGGGTGTACCGACAAGCTGATATGGCTGAATTTTTATAGGGTTATGCCGTTTTTAATGATAGCAATAACTTTATTATTACTTGTATTCTTCTATAAGAATAACTATAAAAATCTGATTAAAACAATTCTTGTGTTTCCTGCTTTATGGATTTTAACAACTTTATTATCATTTGGATTTCAGACAATAGTTGTTGCTCCAAATGAAATTGTAAGAGAAAAAGATAATATTGCTGATAATATTAAATATACGAAAATGGCTTACAATATAGATAATATTAAAAGCATAGACTTTGATATAAAAAATGATTTGCAATCTTCTGATATAGAACAAAATAAAAATACGCTGGACAATGTTAGAGTTATTGATCTTGATGCAAATTTGATGGTTTTAAACCAGATTCAGGGTATAAGAAATTATTATAAATTTAATGAAACAGATATTATCCCTTATGATATAAATGGTGAAAAGACTGCGGTTGCCATTACTCCGAGAGAAATTACAAAGGAAAATTTAAGTGACACTGCAGACACATATATAAACAAAAAATTGAGATATACCCATGGCTTTGGATTAACTGTAAGTCCTATAAACAGAGTTTCTCCCCAGGGGCATCCGGAGTTTTATATAAAGGATATTCCTCCGAAATCTGCCGGTGGTGTTGATGAGATTACACAGCCAAGAATTTATTTTGGAGAGCTTACAGATGACTATGTTATTGTGGGGAGTAAAAAATATAAAGAGCTTGATTATTCTGAGGGACAGGAGGATATTGAGTTCACCTATGACGGAAAAGCAGGGGTGAAGCTTTCCTTCCTGAACAGAGTTTTATTTTCTGCAAAATATGCTGATTTCAGACTTTTGGTTTCGAATATGTTTTCTTCGGATAGCAGAATTTTAATTAATAGAAATATAACAGAACGATTAAAAAAGGTTGCTCCGTTTTTTGAATATGACACGGATCCTTATATGATTATTGATGAAGACGGAAGTCTTAAATGGATAGTTGATGCATACACATCAACAAGCTATTTCCCTTATGCACAGAGAACAGGTTATAAAAATTATATAAGAAACTCGGTAAAAGCGGTTATAGATGCATATAATGGCGATGTTAAATTTTATGTGTTTGATAAGAACGACCCGATAGTAAATGCATATAAGAAAACATATCCCGGTTTATTTGAAGAGGGAGATATTTCCGAAAGTCTAAAAGAACATATTAAATATCCTGAATATTTGTTTAAAATTCAATCAGAAATATATGCCAAATACCATATCGATAATCCAACCATGTTTTATAACAAAAATGATATGTGGGTTATAGCAAAAGAAAAATATGGTTCATCGGTTGAAGAAAAAAATGTTGCACCTTATTATAACTTGATGAGAGTGGAAGATGAAAAAGAGGATGAACTTCTGCTTACAGTACCATATACTTTAAAAAATAAAGATAATATGGTGGCTCAGCTTTCTGTGAGAAACAGCTGGAATAATTACGGGCATTTTGTTGTGTATAAATTCCCGAAGGATATGAATGTTTATGGACCTATGCAAATAGAAAACCGTATAAATGCAGATACGGAAATTTCATCAGCACTGACACTCTGGAGTCAGGGTGGTTCAAAGGTAATAAGAGGATATATGATGATAGTTCCCATAAAGAATTCTCTTTTATATGTTGAACCTTTATATATTTCTTCAAACAGCGAAACATCCTTGCCTGAGCTTAAACAGGTTATTGTCGTTTACAATGAAAAGGTAGTTATGAAAAATACCCTTTCGGAAGCTTTGTATGCAATTTTTGGCAAAAGTGTACCCGAAAATTTTGATGAGGTAATAAACGAAAATGATAGTGAAAATGTTGAGGTGCCACAAGGAGGAGAAATCACATATAACGAGGCAGCAAATGCTGTGATTCAAAACTTTAAGGCTGTTAAAGAGGCATCAGGAAACGGGAACTGGGAAGATTTTGGAAAATATATGTCGGAACTTGAAAAGGCAGTTAATGAGCTTGAAACTAATAATACAGTTCAGAACTAAAAAATAAATTGAGCATATGCGGATTTTTCGCATATGCCGATTTTTTAATATTAAATAAGGATGTTTGATATTATGAAATTTTTGCATTTGTCGGATCTTCACCTTGGAAAAAGAATTGGTGAGATTTCGCTTATAGAAGACCAGAAATATATTTTAAATCAGATTCTTAATATTGCAGATAGAGAAAAGCCTGACGGGATTTTAATTGCGGGAGATGTGTATGACAAATCTGTCCCTTCTGTTGAGGCAATAACTGTTTTAGATGATTTTCTGGTTGATATTTCAAATAGAAATATTTCTGTTTTTGTAATAAGCGGGAACCATGACTCAGCAGAAAGATTATCTTTTGGAAACAGACTTATGGATATGAAAGGCGTCTATGTTTCTCCAACTTATAAGGGTGATGCAAAAAAAATAACACTTACCGATGAATTTGGTGAAGTGAATGTTTATATGCTACCATTTATTAAACCGTCTGCTGTCAGACAGTTGTTTCCTGAAAAAGTGATATCAGATTATACAGATGCTCTAGATGTTGCAATTTGCAATATGAATATAGATAATAAAGAAAGAAATATTCTTATAACACATCAATTTGTAACAGGTGCATCAAGATGCGAATCAGAAGAAATATCTGTAGGTGGAACGGATAATGTGAATGGTGAGATTTTTAAGGAATTTGACTATGTTGCGTTAGGCCATATTCATAGAGCACAATGTTGTGGAGCGGAGAACATAAGATATTCCGGTACTCCGCTTAAATATTCCTTTTCCGAAGCAAATGACAAAAAAACAGTTACTGTTATTGAACTTTGTGAAAAAGGCACTCTCAATATAAATTTTGAGTTACTTGTGCCATTGAGGGATTTAAAAGAAATCAGAGGTACATATGAAGAGATGGCTGAAAAAAGCTTTTATGAGGGAACAACCTATCAAAATGATTTTATGCATATAACCTTAACAGATGAGGAAGATGTTCCGGAGGCTTTGGGAAAACTCAGGTCAATATATCATAATCTTATTAAGCTTGATTATGATAATACAAGAACAAGAACAAATTCGGAAATTATCATAGATGAAACCGGTAATAAGAAAACACCCGTTGATATTTTTGCGGAATTTTATGAAATGCAGAATGGAATGCAATTGAGTGATACACAAATGGAATTTGTCCGTGATTTAATTGAAAATATTAAGGAGGATGAGGTATGAGACCGCTTAAACTTACAATGAAAGCTTTTGGTCCCTATGCCTCTGAAACCGTAATTGATTTTGATCAAATAGGAAAAAGCGGACTGTATCTTGTTACGGGAGAAACAGGTTCAGGAAAAACAACTATATTTGATGCCATAAGCTATGCTCTTTATGGCAAAGCAAGCGGGCAAAGCAGAGAACCTTATATGCTTCGTTCAATGTATGCAGATGCTGATATGGAAACAGAGGTTGAGCTTATCTTTGAATACAGGGGGGAAATCTATAATATTAAAAGAAACCCCGAATATGAAAGAACGAAGAAAAGAGGAGAGGGAACCACAAAAGAAAGTGCTAACGCGGAACTTTTGTGTCCTGACGGGAGATTTATTAACAAAAGAGAAGATGTTGACAGGGAAATTGTAAATATAATGGGGATTGACCAGACTCAATTTTCACAGATTGTTATGATTGCCCAGGGGGATTTTTTGAAACTTTTGCTTGCATCAACGGATGAAAGAATAAAAATTTTCAGAAAGTTATTTAACACCACTCTTTATCAGTCTCTTCAGGATAAATTAAAGGATGAGTCAAAAAAATTGGGGGATGAGTGCTTAAGACTCAGGGAAAGTATAAATCAGTATATTGAAGGGATAAAGTGCAGGAATGAAATATTTGAGCAAAAAGTTGAAAATGCTAAAATGGGTTTTATGCCGGTTGATGATATAACTGATTTGCTTGAAGAAATAATAAATAAAGATACGGAAGAAAACGAAATTCTCATTAAGAAAATTGATGAGCTTAATTTGGCTGTGCAAAAATCTCAGACAAAGCTTGCTGTGGCAGAGAAAAACGAAAAAGCAAGAGAAACCTTGAAAGAAAACAAAGAAGTTTTCGCACTGGAAGGAGAAAGACTAAAGGGGCTCAAATCAATTTTTGTAAATGCAAAAAAAGATTATGAACAAAGTGATGGGCTTGATGAAAAAATTGCTGCTTTGGAAGCAAAGCTTCCTGATTATGAGATTTTGTCCGATGCAAAAAAGTCAAGTGAAAGTATCCTTAAAGAAATTATAAAGAAAGAAGAAATTCATAAAAGAAAAAAAGAGGAATTTGATAAAAAGAACTGT
>JAZNFO010000022.1:0-20843 GCA_045575975.1 Clostridia bacterium
AAAACGCAGGTAATCCTTTGTGGATTACCGAGGCTTTTACCGAAGCAAGAACGAAAATCAGTCCTTGAAAAGCGGGATTCAGGTTGCCGGCTTTCAGCTTAGTTTATCCAACTGAAGAACAGGTTTCAATTCTTCTGATAAAGGCTTCAACAAGTCTTTCTGCAGCCCTTGTTGCCTTCCAGCCAACTGTGGCTCTCTGGTTGAGGGCATCCTCTGTTCCGCCTGAGCCAAGCTGTTTAACAATATACTGAAGACCGCCGCCCTCAATTTCTGTTACGCCGTAAGCATTTTCTGCAAGAATAAGAGTTGAATAAACATCTCTGCCCAATAAGCCTGCCTCACCAGGGCAAATCTTAGCCCCTTCATCAATTTCGATATTTCTGTCAAATGCAAGAAAAATGCTATCACTCTGTTTGTTTGTGTCTATAATTGTGCATATTTGACCCTCGATATTAACAGTTCTTCCTTTAAGCAATTCAAGCTCCTCATCGGAAAGCTTTTCACTTATAGAGGCATAGTTTTCGTTTAAATAACAGTCGGAAGTCAATGTTGGATATTTTTCAACAAGTGGTGCTGCCTTGAAAACCTTAGCCTCTGTTGTTTCCACAAAACGAACGCCTGCAATTTTACCGATTTCACCCTCATACATATCTTTTGGATCTGAATATGTTTTAACATTCTGCCATGCAGGATCACTCATTAAGTCATAAGCAACATCAGGGTGGATAATGGCAACAAAGCTGTCACCAATTTTTTCTGCATTCTGGTTTTTAAGGTATCTCACAGCTTTTCTGATAGCATCAACTGTTAAATAGTTGTTACCGTTTGCAAAACCGCCTCTTAAAAGACCTCTTGAATTTATAACATCGGAATCACCGTACTGAACAGAAGTTCCACCGTTTAAGATTTCTCTTGTGATAGTGTCAAGTGTTGCACCAGCCTGAGCACCAAGAAGTTTTGTTGCCTGAACCATATTGTTATCAATTGCGGTAAGCTTTAACATATCAGTTAGTGTTATGTATCCGCCATACTGCTTAACCTGTGCTGTTACAGTTGAAACAGAAAGGCTCTGTCCGTCTGGGGTTACACCCTCTGTAATAGGCTGTGTGAGCTTTGGAAGCGGTGAATATTTTCTGAATTCAATCTGCTTTCCGCCATTTTTCGGAATAGGATGCTTCTGTGCAAACTGTTCGTGAACAAGCTTTGGCGCTGCATTGTCGATTAAGTAATCTGAATAATATTTTTTCATTTCATCAGTTAAGCCTGATGATTCTGTTGTGTTTGGGTTCAGCTCTGCAAAAAGCTGAAGATTAAAAGTTTTTTCATTTCTCATTTTTTCATTTCCTCTCTAAAATTAATTTTTCATTTCGGTTGTGTGTTTAGAAACGAATAGTTTCTCCACGCTGAGCTCTTTTTGCAAGCTCCTGTCTGTCCTTTCTGGAAAGAGCATAAACTCCTGATTTGAAGATAGCACTGTCTGTACCAACACTTCCGTTTTCAACAGGTCTTTTTTTCTTTGGCTCATCTTTTTTGCCTTTTTTCAAAGCATCTTCAAGATGAGTTGCCTCAAATGCAGTTTTCATATCAAGGCCTGCCTCAACAAGCTTTCTGAAAACATCATTTGAAAGCTCTTTTTCAAGGCTGAAATCAGGATAAGTTTTTTGAAGCTCTGCCTCTTCCTTTAAAAGGGCATTTTCAAATTCTCTCACCTTGTAGCCTTTAAGCGCATCTTCATAATCAGCTTTTCTCTTGTCCTCTCTGCTTAGAAGTTCCTCAAGAATTGCAACTATTTCAGAAAGCTTTTCTTTCCCTTTGTTTTCTTTCATTCATTTTCACCTCCTTTCGCGTTGCCAAAGGCAACATATCGCATCCGTCAGGATATGTTCTCCACCCTCACATATTCGGGATATGCCCCCGCAAGACGCATAAACCCCGAAAGAAGCATCAAATATGCTCCCTCTTCCCTTTCCCCTCCCAGAAAGCTCACCGCCCCAAAGCCACTTTCTTCCCTTTTGGAAAGTATCTCTCCCCCGCAGTCTTCAAGCATTGCCACAAGATATAAAAACCCTGCCGAGGCTGCGGCACACACCAAATCCTCTCCTCTTGGAGCAGAGCCTGAATGACCTTTTATCTCCACAGAAAAATAATTTTCTTTTCTTTCAAATCGGGCATTAATCATTTTTTGCTACGCTTTGGCTTTCTTTAAAATCTCTTTCGATTTTTCTTATTTCCTCTTTCACCTGTGCCTTGCCGTCAAAATCCATAATCTCAATTGCCGCAAGGGACTGACTTGCATACTGGGGATTGAAAAAGCCAAGCTTATACATTTCCTTTGCCAGCTCGTTCTGGGAAAGCTTTGAATATGTGCTTTTTTTCTGAGGCTTAATGGCAATATCAAAAACCGTCTCCCCTTCTTTTTCCCCTTTTTCATAGCTTATAAAGTCATAGCCTCCGCCCTCGCCTGTTATACGGAAAACCCTTGTTTCGTCATAAAACTGCTTTATGAGGTCGATAATAAGGTATCCGATTTTTGTGTAGGCACGGTATGATGTTTCGATTATGTCTCTGCTTGTTTTATTTCCTGCCTCCTGAAGAGCCGCAATTGCCGCTGCCGCAGTTACGCCCTGACTTGTTGAACCCTGGGAGAAATCTCTGTTTCCGCTGGTTTCCTTAAGCTCGTCAATCTTCATTGAAAGAACGGAAAGAACATTTCCCGAAACGGGAGAAACATCAATTCTGCGGAGTCTTTCCTCGTCAAGTGCCCCCTCAACATGAACAATGGGCTTTGACCAGTCAAGAAATTCCTCCTCGTTTATTCCGCTTCCGTTTTTTGCAAAATAACGGACTCTTGCAGACATAACCGAATTTTCTAAGATTGCCTGATTTAATCTGTCAATGTACATCTGGGGACTTTTCATAACGGATATAAGACCGAAACCGCAGGGTGTTCCCTCTAAGGGGTACATTTTGTCAAACACAACGGGGTATTTCCCGTGGTCATAAAGACCTTTTTCCCTGTATTCTGCTTCGTTTTCCGTTGCAAAAAGAACCTCTCTGCCCGTGAACTTACAAAAGTGAAGAATGTTTTTCCCATCCTTGTTCTTTTTCTTGTAATACCAGTCAACAACTGCACTTTTGTTTTTTGTGTCTCTCTGTGTATCATAAGCATATTCCTTAATATCAAGGCTCACACCGTCTGAAATAATCTTCTTATCAGGATACATTTTTCTAAGATTTTCAGTATTTTCAAGAGAGACTATAAAAAGGTTTTCGCTTTTTTGAATGTCCGAAACCCCAGGCTCCCAGAAAAGGTTCAAAAGGTCAATTCTTGAAAGCTCAACATCTCCCTTGCCCCCTGCCTTTTCTTCGTTCCAGAAAACCCCGAAGGCTGATGTGCCGTGCTTTAATTTATACCACCAGTTGTCTGAATAAATTTCCTCAAACCCATTATTTTCAATAACAACGGGAATAATTTTGGAAAGCATATCCGCCTCTTTTTCGTCCCCTTTTTCTCTTGGAAGAACATTTGGCTCGGGGTAGTTGTCCATAGCATCTGCGTGCTTGTTTGCAATGGAATTGAACATCCAGGCAGACACAGGCTCGCATCTTTCAGGACTTTCAGGATTTTTGAAAATCTCCCAGTGCCTCATCTTCCACCATTTTTCCTCTTCAATAATTTTCGCCTCCAGAGGAAGCTTTGCCGACTTGTATTCTTTCAGAATATCTGTGGCTCTTTCAATTTCTGCACTGCCAATCGGCAGTCTTTCTTGATTATTCATTTTTTCCTCCTTAATTTTTTTCTCGGAACGGATAAATCCGTTCCCTACTCGGGGCGTCAGGAACTGCCACCCCCTACAGCCCCGCAGGGGGCTTGCACCTTGTAGGTGCACCTCTTCACTCTTCACTATTCACTATTCACTCTTCACTCGGAACGGATAAATCCGTTCCCTACGATATATTTGACATTTCAGTATTTCGTAGGGGATGGCCTCCCGGACATCCCGCTATAAATTTCCCCTACAGCCTCACATTTCTCTCATAGGGCACATATCCTCCCGCCAAATCAAGGGGGTCAAAAAGCTTTTTCTCCTTTTTCTCCTCTCTGAATGCGGAAATGGGATATTCCATAAGCACATACCGAAGCTCGTCATAAATATGGTCTTCCATATCCGAATTTATGTCCTCCACATTAATTTCGCTGTAGCAAAGGGCAGGAACTGTCCTTATAAAATGTTTACAGCTTGAGAAAACATAAAGCATAGGTATTCCCCTCTCATCAAAGCTGAGACGGTTATGAACCTGCATTTTCCCCGCAAGTCTCTGGTGCTTTCCCCTTTCAAAATAAACCTTTTTCTTTTCCATAAGGGATGCAATTGATGTTTCTGCTCCTCTGTCATCTGAAAAGATAGCAGGGTCCGCAATGCCCGTTATGTGCCTGCCTTTTAAGTTTTCGTCAGCCTCTTCAATCCGTCTTATTTCCTCTGCAACCCGCTCAGGCTCCCACCTGACGCCCTGATTGGGAACAGAAGTGCATCCGTAAAGCTCTCTTATGCGGTAAATTCTTCTGTCCGAATCCACCGCATACCACCCCACCGAAAAGGGCCTTGAATACCCCCAGTCAAAGCCACGGTAAATCCGCCATGTGTCGGGAATTTTAAAGGGGGTTATAACATGGGTTGAAATTCTGTCATCATAGTGGGCTGCATCGTTTCGCCATTCGGAGAAAACCTGCCCCGAAAAGCTGTCCCAGTCCCCGTATAAAAGTGCCTTTTTTTCTGCCTCGGGAAGCATGGCAAGGTTTGCCAGATAATCAGGCTCAGCCTCAAGGAGTGCCTTGTTGTCAAAAACCGTTGAGGGAACAAAAATTCTGCTCCTTTCAATGGAAATTTCTTTGCCCTCAGGGGTTTTCACCTTGTAGTTTTCCTTTATGGGAGTCATTGGCGGAGCCTTTGAAATAAACCTTTCCTTAACCCAGGAATGTCCCACACCTCCTGGGTTTGCGCTTGCCCTTATATAAACTCTTGTACCCTTTCCCGAGGGGCGGTTTCGGGAAAAGAGATAGCTGTATTCATCCCAGGAAAAGTGTGTCAGCTCATCAAAGGCAATAAAGTCATATGCCTTTCCCTGATACTGGGTTTTGTCCCCCGAATACTGCATAGAGCCAAAATATATTTTTGCCCCTGAGGGAAATGTCCACATATGCTTTGTCTCGTTATAAACGGCACCTGCCACCGCCCCCTTATAATATTTCTTGGATTTTTCCACAAGCTCTGAAAGCTGGGGATAGGTTTTTCGGAGGATAAGAGCCTTGTAATGGGGTATATGTACCTGACGGAGTGCCTCGATGACAAGGGCATCCGACTTTCCGCCCCCTGCAGCACCGCCGTAAAGAGCCTCGTATTCCTCCCTTGCCATAAACTCCGCCTGCCTTGGCTGAGGAGTCCACAAAATATTACTCATTCTTATCCCGCCCCTTTATTTTTGCTATGGGAATTTCGATTATTCCGCCTCCGCCTTTATCCCCGTCGCCTTTTTCGCTCTTTTCATTCCAAAGCTCGGGACACCTGTTTTTCAGCCAGAAGGTCTGGGCGGTCAGGCTTGGTGGAACACTTTGCTCTTCCCACACCTCCTGAAGAGTCTCCTCCTCCACCTTTTTCTCCCTTTCGTCATAGCCCGATTTTTTCAACTTGTGATATTTCTTAACCTTAACCGTGTAGCCAAGGGCAAGCTTTAAAAGTGCATCCTCAACAAGTCTGTCCGCCGCCTCAAGCCGCATTTCTTCTTTGGTTTTTCTTTTTCTCTTTATTTTCTTCATATTTTTATCAGTTTTAAAATTTCTCCCATCCTTTTATGGTAGTCTTCAGCCGAAAGATTATCTTTTTCTTTAAGCTTTTCCCCAAGATATAAGATAACCGCCTCATAAATCTTCAAAAGCTCATATATGCCCTCTTCCTTTTCTTTCTGTCTTTCCAGCTTAAGCTCTAAGTATTCGCATCTTTTTATAAGCTTTTTAAGCTCGTCCTTTAACAGCCTTCGTTTTATAAAAAATTTTTTAACCCTCTTCACCAAGCATCTCCTCCAATATCTTTTTTTGAAAATCTGTGTAATCATGTGTGTTTGTGTCCTGATAGTTAATAAATCTGCTTTTTTTAGGCGCCGCCTTTTTATTTTCGCCGTCTTCCTTTGCCCAGCGTTTTATCAAAAGATAAAAATCCTTGTATTCTTTTCCCGAAAGCTCCACATATTCATCAACCCTTTTTATGTAATCGCAAAGCCTCTTTTCTCCAAGAGCCGATAAAAGCTTTTCGTATTTCTCCTTTTCCAGCCTGACATTTTTATATTCACCAAAAATAAGCTCTTCATTTTCGGGAGCGGGCGGGGTTTCTTTACTCTCCTCTTCTTTACTTTTCTTTACTTTACTTTGTTTTGAAATGTTAACATTTTCACCCAAATTGTAAACAGAAAGGTTTGAAAAGTCATCAGGAGAAACAAGAAGATATTCTTCTGAAACCTTAATTTCCTTTCGTCTTTCCCCACATTTGAAAAACCGCTTTTGCACCCCCTCGGAGGAAAGTATTTTGTGCTTTTCAAAAAGCATTTTATCAAATATTCCCCGCTCAACTGCCTTTTTTATAATGTCCATAACAAAATCAGACCTCACTCCGACTTCTGATGCAAATAAAAGACAAACATCCTCGTCAAAAACCTTAAAATATCCCTCGCCAGAATATATGCTCTGCCAGATTTTAATTAAAACTGCAAAACCCTCAAGTCCCGTCTCCGCCTCAAATAACCTGACTGAGTCGTTCATATGACAGTTAAGCGGAAAATATTCAAGTCCTTTCATATCATCACCTCTTTTCCCGGGAGGATGTGGACATCGTCCCCTACATCCTCTCTCTTCACTTTTTCACTATTCCGTACCACTGGCAAACACAGTCAAAAGAGCAGAAGATGTTTCCTGCATCATCTTCAAAATATTCCATATCCTCATATATGTTGCCACGGCATCCGGGCATTGTGCATTCGCCAATTATTTCTTCCTCATATTCACCATAAATTTTCTTAATCCATTTTTCCTTTTCCCTTAAACAGATGTCATTTTCTTTTTTCTTCATTTTAATTTTTCCCTTTCACCCTCCTTTCGTTTCCCATTTCTGGGATTTCCAGCCTAAAAAAATTTTATTTTCTCTTCTCCTTTTTCAATGCCGAGATAGCAAAAAAGTGCTTCCAGTTCGTGAATATAAAGCGGTTTTCTCCCCTTTAATTTTTGTTTAAGCTCTTTTTTGCTAACCCCTAAAACCCTTGCCATATCAACGATTTTAAGTTTTTGCCTTTTTGCTTTTGACATAATTTTTCTATATTTCATTTTAATTTCCCCCCGGATAAGTTTTATCTTTTATTGCGACTTTTTTCTTGTCTCATTTTTGGGATAATTTTACTATAACACTTTTGTTTGTATTTGTCAACCCATTTTTGAGAAATTTTTATTTTTATATTGCAATTTTGGGAAAATAGGTGTATAATATGTATACAAACCACCGCTAAAATGCGGAAAAGGAGATTTAATATGTCAAATAAATATAGCGAGGATATAAAAAAAGAAGCTTCATTTTCAGGAGATACTCCCTCTCCCGAAACCGAAGAGGATGTTTATGCAGTTTTCAGAAAAAGGTTCAGGGAAAAGAGGGAGGAAAAAAACCTCACCTTTGACCAGATAGTTCTTATGACAGGCATCAGCAGGAGCAATCTGCAAAGATACGAAAGCGGAGAAACGGGGAAAATCCCTCTTGATGCAGCCCTTAAAATCGAAAAGGCACTTATGCTCCCCAAAGGTTATCTTTTAGGCTATAGCGAGGATGTCCCCTCGGGACTTATCTCTGCCCAAAAAGCCTTTCTTCCTCTTATTGTTTCCACAAAGGGTATGCGTCCCGTTCTTGGCGACAGTGTTATGCAGGTGGCAACTGTGGAGGGGGATGTTCAGAAGGCTTCCTATTGTTATTATATGGATGACGACTCCATGACAGGAGCAAGAATAAATAAAGGAGATGTTCTTTTTATAAATGCTGTGGAAACCCTTGAAAGCGGAGATATCGGAGCTTTTGTTTATGAGGACAGAATTATAATAAGAAAATATTATCACGATGGAAAAAATCACATTTTATGCCCTGCATCCACCGAGTTTTCTCCCGAAAGCTTCAGGGGATTAAAATCATCAAATGTTAAAATTATTGGAAAGGTTATTGCCTTTCAGGGCAATTTGTAAGGAGGTATAATTATGGAGACACCTCGCAGCGAAAGACTTCACATAGGCTTTTTTGGTGCAAGAAACGCAGGAAAATCTTCCCTTGTGAACAAAGTTACAAATCAGGAGCTTTCCGTTGTTTCAGAAATATTAGGCACCACCACCGACCCGGTTATAAAATCCATGGAGCTTTTGCCCCTTGGACCGGTTGCCATTATTGACACTCCGGGCTTTGACGATGTTGGCGGTCTTGGAGAAAAAAGAGTTTTAAAAACAAAACAAATTCTGTCAAAAACCGACATTGCAGTTCTTTGTGTCAGCCTGGATGCAGGCATTCGGGATTGCGACAAAGAGCTTATAAGCCTATTTAAAGAAAAAAATATACCTTATATAATAGTATACACGAAAAAAGACCTTTTTGACACTTTTCCTCCTCTTAAAGAAAACGCACTTTATGTCAGCTCAAAAACGGGAGAGGGTGTTGAGGAATTAAAGAACAAAATCACAACTCTTGCTCCCGAAAACAAAAAGGAGCTTCGTCTGGTAGCAGATTTTATAAAGGAAAAGGATGTTGTTGTTTTAGTCACTCCCATTGATGAATCAGCTCCCAAGGCAAGGCTTATTCTTCCGCAACAGCAGACTATCCGTGATATTCTGGATGCGAAAGCCACCGCTTTTGTGTGCCAGACAGAGGAGCTTTCAGACACTCTTTCTGTTCTTAAAAACCCACCTGCTCTTGTGATTTGCGACAGTCAGGTTTTCAAAAAGGTATCTGAAATCGTTCCTGAAAATATTCCTCTCACCTCTTTTTCTATTCTTTTTGCCAGATACAAAGGAATTTTATCATCTGCCCTTTCAGGAATTGAAAAGGCAAAAAACTTAAAAGACGGTGATAAGGTTTTAATTGCAGAGGGCTGTACCCATCACAGACAATGCGGTGATATAGGAACAGTTAAAATGCCAATGTGGATAAAAAATTTTACAGGCAAGGATTTAGTCTTTGAATTTTCATCAGGCGGAGCTTTCCCTGAAAGCTTAGAAGAATACGCCCTGATAGTTCACTGCGGAGGCTGTATGCTCACAGACAAAGAGGTTTTGTCGAGACTTGAAAAAGCAAAGGAAAAAGGCACCGCTATCACCAATTACGGCACGCTTATTGCACATATGAATAGCATACTGGAAAGAAGTATCCGAGGAATTGTAAAATAGTTTGTTCGACAAAAGAATGTTTCACATGAAACATTCTTTTAATTTACAAAATTGTTTCATGTGAAACACTTGTGTTTTTTCTCTGTTTGTGGTAATATATAAGTATAAAATTTCTATCGGAGCAAAAATTATGGGAAAAATTATAGCAATTGCAAATCAAAAAGGCGGTGTCGGCAAAACAACCACTTCGGTTAACCTTAGTGCCTGCCTTGGAAAGCTGGGGAAAAAGACTTTAATTGTGGATATTGACCCGCAGGGAAACACCACAAGCGGTCTGGGAATTGACCCAAAAACCCTTTCCCTTTCCATTTATGACTGCCTTATAAACGAAACAGATATAAAAGATGTTATTTTAAAAACTGAATACGAGGGGCTTTTCATTGTTCCCTCAAATATAAATCTCGCAGGAGCAGAGCTTGAGCTTGCATTGAAGGAAAAAAGAGAATTTCTTCTTAAAGACTGCCTTTCAAAGGTTAAGGAATTTTTTGATTTTATTCTTATCGACTGCCCTCCCTCACTTGGACTTATCACCTTAAATTCCTTTACGGCAGCTGATTCTATCCTTGTTCCCATTCAGTGTGAATACTATGCCTTAGAGGGTTTAAGCCAGCTCACAAACACCATAAAGCTTGTGAAAAAATCCTTAAACCCCACCCTTTCCATTGAAGGAATTTTGATGACAATGTTTGATGCAAGAACAAATCTTTCAATTCAGGTTGTTGACGAGGTTAAAAGGTTCTTCAGGGATAAGGTTTTCAAAACCATAATCCCAAGAAATGTCCGTCTTTCCGAGGCACCAAGCTTTGGTCAGCCGATTATTGAATACGATAAACACTCAAAGGGTGCAGAGTGCTATCTCGCCCTTGCAGAAGAAGTGATTGAAAGGAACAGCTAATTATGGAAGATAAGAAGAAGAAACAAAGAGGCTTAGGGCGGGGAATAGGCGCACTTTTTAATGAAGATATCACCCCCGCATACGAAAAATCCTCATTTTTAGAGGAAATTCAGGACGAAAAAATCGCATCCGGCAAGGTTGTTATGCTGAAGCTTCGTGATATAGAGCCAAACCCAAAACAGCCCAGAAGAAATTTTGACAAGGAAAAGCTTGAAGCCCTTGCAGAGTCTCTTAAAACCCACGGGGTTATTCAGCCTGTTTTAGTTAAGAAAAACGAAAACGGAATGTACACAATTATTGCAGGGGAGAGAAGATGGAGAGCATCAAAACTTGCCAAGCTTTCCGAAATTCCCTGTATTATTAAGGAATTTGACGAAAAAGAGCTTATGGAAGTGGCTTTAATCGAAAACCTCCAGAGAGAAGATTTGAACCCTATCGAAGAGGCAGAGGGCTATAAAAATCTTATGGAAAAGTTTAAAATGACTCAGGAAGAGGTTTCCGAAAGAGTGGGAAAAAGCCGAAGCGCCGTGGCAAATGCACTGAGACTCAACAAGCTTTCTGATAAGGTGAAAGCTCTTGTTATAGACGGTTCCCTTTCTCAGGGCCACGCAAGAACAATCCTTTCAGTGGAAGATGAAAAAAACCAACTTGCCCTTGCAGAAAAAATTATAAAAGAGGGACTATCGGTCCGCCAGACAGAAAGATTGGTTTCGGTGGAAAAGCTTACTCCCCCTCAGGAAAAACCAGCAAAAGCTTCTGATGAAAAATATTATTTGTCCCTTGAAAAAAAGCTTTCCTCAAAGCTCGGCACAAAGGTGAAAATTTTAGCGGGAAAGAAAAAAAGTAAAATCGAAATCGAATATTATTCAAAAGATGATTTAGAAAGACTTCTTTATGAGTTAAGTAAGTAAATTGCCATTTTTTGACAAAGAAGCACCCTTTAAAATAGCGTCTTAGTGCCAAAAACTCAACACGCCGAGGGAAAGTATATTAAAAAGTGCCAAAACCCTTTTAAGGGGCAATTTTTTGAGTTACAGAGAGGATGACTAAAAATGAGAAAAATTGATAAGAGAGTTTTCACATATTTTATAATAATGCTTTTAAGTGTTATTTTGCTTTTGGTTTTTGCATACCTTTCGGGAGAAAAAATTGAGACAATGGAAAATGACCTTGCGGACAAAGTTTCTGTTCACGAAAAAATCACTCTTGAAAATCAGGATAAAATTACAGAGCTTTCAAACAAGGTAAAAGAGCTTGAAAACGAGAATAAAAAGCTGAAAGACTTGCTTGATGAAAATTCTATTGTATCAAACGGAGAGACCTATCAGCAGTCAATGAAGATTTTGTCGGACATATATCTTCTGATTGAAAACAAAGAATTTGAAAAAGCAAAGAAGGAACTTAAAAATTTTGACACCACGGGGGCAGATGACACGGTTTTAAACTTTAAAAAAGCATTGGAAAATTTAATTAAATAAATTTTTTAGAGAACGGCTATTCCGTTCTCTTTTTTGCTATGTTTCGGAATGCATAAATGCATTCCCTACAGTCTGTTTTGCCTTATCCTATTGTAGGGAAGGGATTTATCCCTTCCGTTTCGGAACGCATAAATACATCCCTTACAGTCCGCTATAAAATCTTGATTTTTTCACAATTTCTCACTTTCTGCATATAATGCATAAAAAGAATAATGTTTATAAAGAAGGAGAAAAATTATGGCAAATATGCAAAACGCTCCACAAAACCAAAGCACAGGACGGCTTTTCGTTCAGGTTTACACAGGCGAAGAAACCTCTCCCATTCCTGACGCGGGAGTTATTATATCAAGAGAAAATTCTGCAGGCAGTGAAGAGCTTATATCCTTTATGCTTACAAACAGAGACGGCAAAACGGCAGAAATTCAGCTTCCTGCCCCCTCAAAAGCCCTGTCCCTTTCTCCTGATAACAAGAGCGGCTATGAAAACTACAACATAAGGGTCGACAAACCCGGCTTTTACACCTCGGAGCTTTTAAATGTGCCGGTTTTTTCAGGAAATGTCACCATTCAGCCGGTTGCACTTCTACCTCTTCCTCTTGACACCTTTTCGGGCAAGAAGAAATATTATATTTCCGAGCCTTTAAATCTGGAAAACGGGGAGGCGTGAGAAATGACAGGTCTACCCTATATTCCAGAAACTATCCGTGTCCACCTTGGTCCTCCTGCCTCTTCTGCAGAGACGGTTACGGTTTCATTTCCTGACTACATAAAAAATGTTGCATCCAGCGAAATCTACCCCACCTGGCCCGAAAACGCTCTCAGGGCAAATATTTATGCTATTATTTCCTATGCCCTGAACAGAGTTTACACCGAGTGGTATCCCTCTATGGGATATGATTTTGATATAACAAACTCCACCGCCTACGATATGTCCTTTGTGAATGGAAGAAACATTTTTGAGGACATTTCAAGAATAGTTGACGAGATTTTCAACGATTATATAAAAAGGCAGGGGAACATTGAGCCACTCTTTGCTGCATTCTGCGACGGAGTGGAGGTAAGTTGCGACGGGCTTTCCCAGTGGGGAACAGTTGACCTTGCAGAGCAGGGACTTGTTCCCTATGAGATTTTAACCACCTACTATGGCTCTGACATTGACATAGTTGAAGATGCCCCCATACAGAATATAACAGAGTCTTACCGTGGAACTCCCCTTCGGCTCGGCTCTTCAAACAGAGAGGTACAGAAAGTTCAGCTAAGCTTAAACAGAATAGCAAAGGACTATCCCCTTATCCCCAAAATCCCTGAGCCTGACGGATATTTCGGTATTGCAACCGAAGATGCGGTAAAGGCTTTTCAACGGATTTTCAATCTGGCAGAAGACGGAATTGTGGGAAAAGCCACCTGGTATAAAATTCAGTATATTTTCACAGCGGTCACAAGTCTTGCAAACTTAAACTCCGAGGGGCTTACTATAGAAGGTCTTCCCAGACAGCTTTCAAACCTGCTCCGTGAGGGCGATTCAGGAGGTCTTGTCCGTTCTCTGCAATATTATCTTTCAACGGTAGCATTTTATAATAACGCCGTTCCAAAGGTGGAAATAGACGGATATTTCGGACCTGCCACAAGAAGCTCTGTTGTGGGCTTTCAAAAGGAGTATGGTCTTTCTCCCACAGGGGTTGCAAATCTTGAAACCTGGGAAAAACTGGTGGATGTTTATTCGGGAATTTTAGCAGAAAACCCGCCTGATTATTTAAACGAGCCTTATGCCCCCTTCCCCGGCACGGCACTCAGGCTTGGAAGTCAATCGGATGCGGTGAGGCTTGTTCAGGAAAGGCTGAATATTATAAGCGATTTTTACCCCTCTGTTCCAAAGGTTGATGTGACGGGGTATTTCGGCAGAGACACACAAAACGCAGTTCTTGCCTTTGAACGGGAGTTTGGCATTCCGCCAAGAGGCATTGTTTTTCCATTTACCTGGGAGAGACTTGCACAGGTGGCTCGAAGTGTCCAAAGCGTAGAAAGAGCCGAGGGACAATTCCCCGGCTATGTTTTAAGAGTTTGATTTATAAATAAAATAGAAAGGAAGGAAATAGCCTGATGACAGCAATCCCTACCTGATTTTCAAAGAGATGATTTTTGGAGATTGCAAGGCAAAAACGCAGGTAATCCTTTGTGGATTGCCGAGTATTTTAACGCAGCAAAAACGAAAATCATCCTATGAAAATTGGAGTTTGGATTGCTGTCATCAGGCGAAAGATATGGCAAATAAATATTCTCAAAATGATAGATTAGAGGCAATATATGAGCTTCAGCACAGCTTAAGATTTTTATCAAAGCACATTCCGGAAATTCCCACCATAACGCCGGACGGAGTTTTCGGTGAGGAAACAGAAAATGCAGTAAGGGCATTTCAAAGGCTTTATTCCCTGCCCGAAACGGGAGAGGTTGACAAAGACACCTGGTATATGATATTTGATGCATACCTTGACACTCTGGAGGATAAGTCCCCGGGCGAGCCAGTTTCCATTCTTCCGCCGGAGCTTTCGGCAATGAAGCCGGGAGACCGCTATGACGAGGTTTTACTCCTGCAGGTTATGCTGAAAAAGCTTGCGGACAGATACAAAAATCTGCCCGAAGTTGTTTTAACGGGGATTTTTGACGGTGAAACAGAAAATGCAGTAAGGGCACTTCAGAAGATTTTCGGACTCACTCAAACAGGCATGGTTGACCGCAAAACCTGGAACAGAATTTCAAGACTTTTCTCCGCCTTTACCTACAACGATTGATTGACAAGAATTTGAATTTATGGTAAAATAAATTCAAATTGTCGGTAGGATGTGAAGAGTTTTGACAAACCTTATTATAAAAAATTTTGTTAAAAATTATGAAAATTATGAAAATCCCGAAGTGAGAGGTGCATACGGAAAGCTTGCGGGCTGGGTTGGAATTATATTAAACCTTTTGCTTTTTGCCCTGAAATTTTTTGCAGGACTTTTAACAAAAAGTATTTCTATCACCGCAGATGCCATAAACAACCTGTCAGACTCTGCATCAAGCATTATAAGTCTTTTCGGCTTTAAGCTTGCGGAGAAGCCTGCAGATGAACGCCACCCATACGGCCACGGAAGATATGAATATATTTCTGCCCTTACGGTTACTGCCATAATTCTTGTTATCGGCTTTGAGCTTTTGAAATCAGGAATAGAAAAGCTTATAAACCCCACTCCTCTGGAGTTTAACATAGTTTCTGTTATAATTCTTATTTTCTCCGTAACTGCAAAGCTCTGGCTCTCCCTTTTCAATGTGAAAATCGGCAGAAAAATCAATTCAAAGGTTCTTCTTGCAACGGCAGAAGATTCAAGAAACGACTGCATCTCAACTGTTGCGGTTATTATATCCCTTTTGGTTTCATATATTTTTAAAATAAATATTGACGGAATTGTTGGTATTTTTGTTGCAATCTTTATTATATACAGTGCCCTTGCCCTTATCGGGGACACACTTGGAACGCTTCTTGGAACTCCCCCCGAGCTTGAATTTGTTGAAAATATTCATAATAAAATTATGTCTTTTGAAGGGGTTCTCGGCACTCACGATATGATAGTTCACGATTATGGTCCGGGCAGATGCTTTGCAAGTGTTCATGTTGAGGTTGCGGCAGAAGATGATGTGTTAAAAAGCCATGATATGATTGACAATATTGAAAGATATTTTCTTAAAGAAGAAAACCTAAATGTTATTATACATATGGATCCGATTATCACAAAGGATGAGAGAGTCGGGGAGCTTAGAGAGTTAATCAGCACTCACCTGAAGGGCATAAATGAAAGTCTTGAAATTCATGACCTGAGAGTGGTTCCGGGCCCCACACACACAAATGTTATATTCGACTGTGTTATCCCTCATTCTCTTGATATTTCAGAGGATTATTTAAAGGAAGAGGTTGCAAAGCTACTCAATACAAAGTTTGAAAATCACTTTGCAGTTATAACCTTTGAAAAGAATTTCACTCCAATACCAAAATTATAAAAACAATAAAAGCCGGGGAGTTCCCCGGCTTTTATATTCCCAATATATCCTTATGGTGTCCAATATCAATAAGCAAAATAATAACGCCATCTTCATATTTCCATAAGATTCTTATGTCCATATTAACGCTCATTTCAAAAACAGAGTCAAGACCTTGTACCTTTTTTGTTCTTAACGATGGGTAAAATGGATTTTGAATAAGCAATTTTAATTTTTTTGCAACCATTTTCTGTTCTCTGGTGGTTAACATTTTTAAATTTTTTTCAAAATCTTTTGTATATTTTAATTTATACATTATCTATGTCAATCCCCATATCCAAAAACATGTCCTCAACCGTTTCAAACCCTTTTTGTTCAGAAATCTGTTTTTCAGAATCTTTAATAACCTTTGCAACCTTCATAATTTTTTCTTTTGGATATACTATGACAGGACAAAGAAATATTCCTCCATCTTTTTCAACTATATCAAACTTATCTCCTTCGGAAATACCTAATTTTTTTATTATTTCCGCCGGGATTGTTATTTGAGAACGACCCCTTATTTCTGCTAACATAATAATCACCTCTCGCAATTTCTGATTTTCTGATTTTCTTACAATGTTATTATATGCAGTTTTTCAAAAATTGTCAAGATTATTTTCTCTCATATGTTGTGAAGGTTATATAATATCCTTTTTCACTTTTTATCATTTCTTCTCTTTTCTTTTCCCAGTTTTCATTTTCATCAAAATTAATTATATGGCGGTCGGCTTCAAATTCAGCATCAATCCTTGTTATATAGGCTCTCTTACAATATTTTTCGCCGTAGTTATAAACTCTCTCCCCGCCGATTAAGAAAATATCATCTTCCGAAAATTCTTTTTTGGCTTTTTCAATGGCTTCTTCTAGAGAAGAACAAACCTCTGCCCCCTCCACCTTAAAATCCTTGTTTGTTGTTAAAATGAAGTTTTTTCTATCCTTTAAAGGCTCCTGATTAGGCAGTGAAAGGAATGTCTCTCTTCCCATAATAACCGCCTTGCCGGTGGTTTTTTCTTTGAAATATTTCATATCCTCTTTAATATGGCAAAGAAGCTTTCCCTTATTTCCAATGCCAAAGTTTAAATCTGCAGCCGCAATTATATTCATTTTATTCTCCTCTATACAGCAATTGGTATGTTTTTTATCTGTTCTCCCTTTTGATAATTTAAAAGAACAAAATCATCCGGGGTGAAATCATAAAAATCCTTAACATCCTGGTTTATTTTAAGGGTTGGAGCATCAAAGCATTCTCTTTCAATAAGCTCTTTTATAATGGGAATATGTCTGTCATAAATATGAGCATCTGCAATAACATGAACAAATTCTCCCACCTTGAGTCCTGAAACCTGAGCGAACATATGCATAAGTGCCGCATACTGACACACATTCCAGTTATTTGCAGCAAGTATATCCTGAGAACGCTGATTTAAAATTCCGTTGAGCTTTCCGTCTGTAACATTAAATGTCATACTGTAAGCACAAGGGTACAAATTCATCTCAGAAAGGTCCTGATGATTATAAATATTGGTTATAATTCTTCTGCTGTAAGGGTTATTTTTAAGATCAAATAAAACTCTGTCAACCTGGTCAAAATCTCCCTCTTTATAGTGATGCTTTATTCCAAGCTGATAACCATATGCCTTGCCGATAGAGCCGTCCTCATCTGCCCATTCGTCCCATATATGGCTTTTCAAATCCTTGATATTATTGGATTTTTTCTGCCATATCCAAAGTATTTCGTCAATTGCACTTTTAAGATATGTGGGACGAAGAGTGAGAATTGGAAACTCTTCTGCAAGATTATATCTTGACACCACACCGAATTTTTTTATTGTGTGTGCAGGGGTTCCGTCTTCCCAGCGGGGGCGGACATCCTGTCCCTCGTCCGAAAAGCCGTTTTCAATAATGTCTCTGCACATATTTTTAAATATAATATCCGCCTTACTCATATATTCTCCTTAAGAAAAGGGGAGAAATCTCCCCTATCCCCTTATATATACTTATATATCTAGATTAATTACAGTCTTCGCGTGTTCCTCTATAAATTGTCTTCTTGGTTCAACCTTGTCACCCATAAGAAGTGTGAATATTTCGTCTGCCCTTCTTGCATCCTCCATATCAACTCTCACCATAACTCTTCTTTCAGGGTCCATAGTTGTTTCCCAAAGCTGGTCAGGGTTCATTTCACCAAGACCTTTATATCTCTGAACAGATGCATCAGGAATTTCCTCAAGTGCCTCTTTCAGCTGGTCGTCATTATAGGCATATTTTATTTTCTTGCCCTTATAAACCTTATATAGAGGAGGCTGTGCAATGTAAACATGTCCCTCCTGAATTAAAGGTCTCATATATCTGAAGAAGAAGGTAAGAAGAAGTGTTCTTATGTGAGCGCCGTCAACATCGGCATCCGCCATAATAACAACCTTTCCGTATCTTATTTTTGAAACATCAAAATCATCACCAACACCTGCTCCAACAGCTGTTATAACAGGAAGAAGCTTTTCGTTGGTATAAACCTTGTCAATTCTTGATTTTTCAACATTGAGCATTTTTCCCCAGAGAGGAAGAATTGCCTGAAAGCGTCTGTCTCTGCCCTGCTTTGCACTACCGCCCGCAGAATCCCCTTCGACAATATAAATTTCTGTATATTCTGTGTCCTTTGATGAACAATCTGCAAGTTTTCCCGGAAGTGTTGAGCTTTCAAGTGCTGATTTTCTTCTTGTGTTTTCTCTTGCTCTCTTTGCTGCTTCTCTTGCACGGGATGCAGTCATTGCCTTATCTATAATTATCTTTGCAATAGCGGGATTTTCTTCCATAAACTCGGTAAGCTTTTCATTAACCATTTTTTCAACAATGGTTCTGATTTCGCTGTTTCCAAGCTTGGTTTTTGTCTGTCCTTCAAACTGTGCCTCGGTAACCTTAACACTTATAATACAGGAAAGACCTTCTCTTGTGTCCTCACCGCTTAAATTAGAGTCGTTATCTTTCAGCATCTTATATTTTCTTGCATAGTCATTTAACACCTTGGTAAGTGCTGATTTAAAGCCTGTTTCGTGAGTTCCGCCCTCTGTGGTGTTGATGTTATTTGCAAAGCTTATAATATTTTCTGTGTAACCGTCGTTATACTGCATAGCGATTTCCGCCTCGCTGTTTTCTCTGACAGTGTTCACATAAATAACATCCTCGTGGATGGCTTCTTTATTTCTGTTTTCGTATTTAACAAATTCCTTAATACCGCCCTCGTAATAAAGGGTTTCTTCTTTGGTTTTTCCCTCGTTGTCGGCGCGAAGGTCTTTTAAAATAATTCTTATACCCGCATTCAAAAATGCCTGCTCGCGAAGTCTGTGAAGAAGAATACTGTAGTCATAAACAAGGTCTTCAAAAATCTCTCCATCAGGTTTAAAATGAACGGTTGTACCTGTTTTGTCGGTTTTTCCAACAATTTTCAAATCATTCTTTTTGTGGCCTCTTTCATATTCCTGATAATGAATATTTTCACCATCGTGAATATAAACCTCAAGTGACTCTGAAAGTGCATTAACAACCGATGCACCAACTCCGTGAAGACCGCCTGAAACCTTATATCCGCCTCCTCCGAACTTACCTCCTGCGTGAAGAACTGTGAAAACAACTTCAACTGCAGGGAGACCTGTCTGTGGCTGAATACCCGTCGGGATACCTCTTCCGTCGTCAGCTACGGTTATAGAATTATCCTCATTTATAGAAACTGTGATATTCTTACAATATCCTGCTAGAGCCTCGTCAATGGAGTTATCCACAATTTCATAAACAAGGTGATGAAGACCCCTTGATGTGGTTGAGCCGATATACATACCGGGTCTTTTTCTAACTGCTTCAAGACCTTCCAGTACCTGAATCTGATTTTCATCATAGCTTGTTTCCACCGGCACATTTGTGATGTTTTCCATATTTTCTGACAACTTAAATTCATCCCTTTCCTGCGGAAAAATTCCCGCTTTTCAAATTTTCCTCTGTATTTAAAATTCTAACTTTCCTTTTTTTATTCTGCCCGCTAAGGCTTTTGTGGAAATATTGGTAAGATATATAACGGACTGTCCCTTTTCCTCACATATTATAAAGCTTTTTGGAATTTCATCGGACACATTTTTAACAAAACCCTCTTCTTCTGCAGTTTTTAAAAATTCCTTTGAATACTTTGAAATAGAAGAACTCTCAAGGTCCATTATTGAAATAATATTTTCTGTGTTAACAACCGTATCCGCCCCTAAATGCACATACATTATAAAAGTCTCCCCTTTTCTATCAGGAATTTTTTTCCGTCACCTAATTTTTTCAGGATTTCTCCTCCTGTGCAGGTTATAAAAATTTGCATATTATTAAGTTTTTCCATAACAAAGGCTTGCCGCCTTTCATCAAGCTCGCTCATAATATCATCAAGGAGCAAAACGGGATATTCTCCCTTTTCTTCAAAGAAAAGCTGTGCCTCCGCTATTTTTTCTGCAAGAACAACTGTTTTTTGCTGTCCCTGAGATGCAAAGCTTTTAACCTCAAGAGAGTTTATTTTATATTCAATATCGTCTCTGTGAACACCTGTTTGTGCCTCTCTTAATATAATTTCTCTTTCAAGATTTTTTTCAAGCTTTTTTCTTAGTTCCTCTTTAAATTCTTCGCTTTTAAATTCCTTCAATGCTCCAAGAGGAGAAATATATTCCATTTCCAGATTTTCATTTTCATCCGAAATCTGTTTTTGCAAAAGGTTTGCATATTTTTCAATTTTCTTTATATATTCAAATCTGTATTTGCCAATGATTTCAGAAAAACTGATGATTTTTTCATTTAAAATTTCAAGAATTATCCTGTCGGGATTATTATTTTTCAGCATTGCATTTTTTTGTTCTATGGTTTTTTTATAATCAGAAAGAGCTGAAAAATAGCTTGGCTTTAGCTGACTTATTAAAATATCAATATTTTTTCTTCTTTTTGAA
>JAZNFO010000023.1:0-15133 GCA_045575975.1 Clostridia bacterium
ATTGCATAGGAACGAGTTTTCTCAAAACGACCTGAATATTCAATAATACTATTGGCAGGTAATTTACTGTTAGCAATTAAATTCATGATTACAAAAAGTAACACCAGAAATACATTTGTATATTCGGCATCATTAATACCCTTTGTATATATCTGTATTACAGGCAATAAAAACACTCCCATAAGAGTATAAATGATACAAGTTATCATGATATAAAATGTTTCGTACGCATGAAAGAGATTGTCAAACTTTTCTCTATCTGTATGAAACATTTGACCTAATGCGAAAGTAAAGGACGAAACTACGCTTGTTATAAAATTCTGCACCTGCGAAAAGAATATGTTATATATAGCATAAATACTTACTGCCTTAAAATCACAAAGAAGAGAAATAAGTATTATATCAGTATTATTAAAGACCATGCCTGAAAGCTGATGAACAAGAACTGAATTTTTTTGTGAAATAGCAGCGAAATCAGGTTTAACTTTTAAATCAAGCCATTTATATCTGCCTTTAGCATAAAAATATAGATAAGCAAGCTGCATAAGTGACATTAAGCAATAAACAAGCTGTATAAGAATAAGACTGTCTGTTAAAACAAGAACAAGTATTTTACCCAAATTTGAGGCAATCTGTAGAATTGTTTCGGAATTATTTATAACATATTTTCTTCCGTCAACCTCCATAAGTATTCTGTATTTTGCTTGAACAAAATAACCGAATAAAGCCGGCAAAGCCGTTAATATTATTATCAAGAAAATTACATTACTATCAATTGAAGTTGGTATTATATATGCATATATAACAGCAATAACAAGCACAATAGCAAGATAAATTATTCCTGTTTTGATATAATGAGAGTTGGTTGCTGAAAGAACTTCGTTTGCACTTTTATAATTTTTCTCACCAATCCTTTTGTAAAGAGCCTGGGTTGTAGCAAGTCCAACGCCTGCTTCTAAAAGGAACATATATACAAAAATTTGTTTTATTGTTGAAAGAACACCATTAACCTCGGAACCAAAATTTTCAAGATATAGCCTTGGCAGGAGAAAGCTGAGTGATATAAGTACAACCTGATACACAAGTGACGATATTAAATTATTTTTTATTCTCGAATCTTTATCTGACAATTCGCCACCTCAATATCCTTAATTAAATAAATTTTATATACAATTGCATACATAACCTTCTGTAGCGTTTTCTTTTGGAATTATTTTTCCAGGATTTCCTATAACAATACTATGGTCCGGAACATCAAAATTAACATAAGAAAGAGGTGCTATAAGAACATCACTTCCAATTTTAACATTGCCAACAATAACAGCATTCGTTCCTATCCAGCAATTATCGGAGATAACCGGAACACCTTTCCTTTTCCCCCTGTTTTCCATTCCTATTGTAACACCGGTGCCAATGTTTATGTTCTTACCAAGCTTTGCATCAGGATGAATTATAACACGGCCAAGATGACCTATATATAGTCCTTCACCTATTCTTGTCCTGGCAGGAATCTGAATTTTTGTCTTGTTTGACAAATGCATAAGTTTTAACATATAACAAATCTTTAAAGGAAGAAACTTACACATATTTGCCTTTCTGAAAACAGATATATACTTTATCTCTAAAGGTCTGAAAACTTTTTTCAAAAATGGTTCTCCGTTTTCACCGTAATATCTGTATAGGTCTTTCTTAAAAAAACTGTTCATAACTATTTCCACGCTTATTTTTTATTTTGACTCAAGAAAAAATTTCCTTGTTTTAAAGTTATATACCGGCACAATTACCATTGCAAAAACTTTTATTATCAGATAATAAAAAGATGTATACTTAAGTCCAATCCATAAAATCAGTTGGTTTAAACACAATCCGCCAATACTAAGAAGAACAAAAAGAATAAATTCCTTAACTTTACTTTGCTTTTTGCTTTTAAAAACAAATGACATACTTAATAAGTAGTTTACAGTAACAGAAACACAAAATGAAATTGCAGAAGCAATTAAAACATCAACATGAAAAAGTTCTTTTAACATAACAAGAACTCCCATATCTACAAAGGCGGCAATGACGCCAACTACTGCAAATCTAGCTAACTGCTTTATCAATTTGTTATTCCTCCGTCAATATCAAAACCTTAGTCCTTGGCGAAAACCCAAAGAGTTTCTTTTGTATTATCATTATCTCCGCTTAATTTATATACGCTAAGTATAACCGTTTCCCCATTTACCTTTTTATATGTAATTGAAGGAGTCTTCCCTTCAGACATTTGTCTCCTTATTGCATCATAATTTAAGAAACTCATAACAGCTCTGTGGAAATCCGGATGCACAAATGTGTTTATATATTTCTTCAATAATTTAGAAAAATTCTTTTCTTCTTCATTATATCCCAAATAAGCTGGCATAAGAATACGAGTTGCATCGTCGGTATCCAAACTAACCCTGTAAATACCATTATAATGGTCTTTTAACACGGAAATCATCGTATCAATTTCTTTTATACCGGTTTTAACCTGAATAAATTTCAAGTCCTTATCTTTTGAAATGCTGGTTTGTTCCTTGTTCTGATAATACTGAGCTTTTGCTTCATACATTCTGATTTCAGCTTCACGAACCATTTCTTCACAGTCTGTATTCCGCTGTCTGTATGACATTCCAATAGCAACATTATATCCCTTTGGTTTCAATTGTTCTATAAAGGTATCTATATTTCGCTTAATAGTTTCCTGGTTAATATTTTTGACAAAAACCAAAAATTCGTCGCCGCCCATACGATATATATTATGACCAAAGAAGACATCCTTTAATGAGTTTGCAATATAAATAAGCATTTCATCCCCTGCGGCGTGACCATATTTGTTGTTTCTTATATGAAGTTCATTGACGTCAATATAGATACAAGAAAACTCTTCTGTTCTTTCCTCGTCAAAAACAAGGATATCCTTTTTATATGCTACACGGTTTAATACCCCTGTAAGAGAATCGGTTGTTGCTGCAAGCTCTGTTTTGTTCAAATGTTTTTTATTATATATGGCAATTGAAAAACAAATTGCAACATCTTCAACAATTTTTCTTGCAACATTTTTCCTCTTAGGATTTATTGTTCCAAGAAGACTTATATGATTATTTTTATCTGTTATAATTGCAAATGATACATCTTTAATTTTATGCTCACACATAAAATCATATAGTTTAGAATTTGTTTTCAAAAGATGATTATTGGGTATAATACGCATAAAACCAAGGGTAGATTTATTTGCTTTATGAAGATTTGCCGCATACCGGAAAAGCTCTGCGTGAAAATATCTCCTGTCATCACAAATTAAAAGTTTTTCTTTATGTGAACTTGTAATAAAATAATAATCTTCTCCATCTGTATCAGTAAAAAAGGCTGAACGGGCATTTGAAAATTCAGTTATGCGTTTTATTGCTTTAGCTATATTTTCGTTTTGTTGATTAATTTCAAGAAGAAGTTTTCTGATATATGAAGATTCTGCGGTAACTTTTGTTTTTTCTTTTTCTGTTTTTAATATCAAAAACAGATAAATTACCATAATTAAAATCATTATAGTAAAACTAATAAACAAATTTACGAATATTTTATGAGTTTTTTCAAACACCTGAGTTTCGTAACGAGCAAGCATAATACCCCAGTTGAAATCTTCAATAGTGGAATAATGAACATATAAATCTTCACCAGTGCGGATTGATTTAAATGAAGTGAATCCATTGTTTAACGATATTAAAGCTTCGTATGAATAATCATCGTTGTATTCACGGGTTTTAAACTGTGACAATTCCCCTGGGTTTTTATCAATTGTATCTATAACAAACTTTCCGGTTAATTTATCATAAACAAAAAGCTGTGCATCCAGTTCTTTTGCCATTTTGTTATATTTTTCGCCAATGGTATCAAGATGAATTACGCCATATAAAATACCAACTGTTTCGTTTTTAACTTTAATAGGAACTGAACTTCTTATAATTTCCTTTCCCTCTCTTGTGAGATCGGGTATTCTGCCGCTTATGTATTCACCAAAGGCAACTTCTTCCTTAAATGATATTTTACCATTTAAATCAATCGAACCTTTCTTTGTAACAAAAGTATTATCCGGTTTAAGGATACCTATATTGGAAAATAAACCTATAGGTTTAAAAGATTCAAACATAAGGTTATAATCGTCACCGTCAGCATAAAGCTTAGCTGCAAAGTTTGCCATTGTAATAAGGTTTTCTCTATCAGACTTTATTTGCAGAGTAAGGTCATCCTTTATCTGCTTTGTCTGTAAGTGGAGCATCTCATAAGCCTCATCCTCGGCAGTAAAATAAAAAGATGAAACCATTCCTAAAAATAGAGAGCATATTAAAACAGCAGCGACAATAGTATAAATAATAGTATTTTGTCTATGTTTTTTTTGTTCGTATGTAATTGCCATTTAATAAACATCTTCTTCCTAAATATATTAAAAAACATATCTTTTTTTTATTATATCACTTTTTTTGTTTTTTTTCAAGTATATTATTATTTTGTAAAGAAAAATCTTGAAGATAAAAATATTTTATGTTATACTGACAGTGACACTACAACAGGAGATAATAAAATGAAAAATTTATATACTGATTATAAATGCATAAAATGTTTGTTTGACAAATATTCAGAAATTGAAAATACAGAATTGAGTGAAAATGACAAAACCCTTTACATAAAGGATTTGCTTAGAATTATACTAAATGCTCCAATAACTATGAGTTCTCCAGAAATAATTGAAAAAATAACTAAGCTACAAAAAAAATACAGACTTAAAGTTTTTGACTATAAAGATATTAAAAAACAATATAACAAACTTATGTTAACCTACTTTGATGAAATATGGGATAAAATAGTTAAAAACGACGATAGTCTTTATACAGCTATGGGATATGCCTTCACAGGAAATTATATTGATTTTGGAGCGGTTTCAGATATATCCGCAAACAAGCTCAAAGAGATGATTGACAACACAAAGTATATCCATTTTAACCGAATAGAATATGAAAATTTCAAAACTGAACTTAAAACAGCTAAAAGCATAGCATATCTTACAGATAATTGCGGAGAAATTGTTTTCGACAAGCTTTTAATAAAATTTTTAAAGGCAAATTACCCGGAAATTGATATAAAAGTTATTGTTCGCGGAAAAGATGTTTTAAATGATGCGACTATGGTTGACGCTGAAGAAATAGGTCTTTTGGATATGGTTACAGTTATTCCCAACGGTACCGGTATAGCAGGAACAGTTCTTGATAGAATTGACAAAAACTGCCTTGATATTATAAACAAAGCAGACCTTGTTATTTCAAAAGGTATGGGCAACTTTGAAACATTAAAAGGTTGCGGATTAAATATATACTATATGTTTCTTTGTAAATGTATAAAGTTTTGTGAAGCTTTTGGCGTTCCAAAGTTTACATATATGTTTTTAAATGAAAAAAGAATGTAAAATATGCCGCTGATAAAAACCAGCGGCATTTAAATTATCTTTCCTCGATAGGAACAATATTTTCCATGGATTTAACTATACAACCTTCAGGAATAACTCCTCTTAAAGAAGTTAATGGATAAACACGGGTTCCTCTTCCTATAACCGTTCCGGGATTAAGAATGCAACCACATCCAACATCAGCATAGTCACCCATAATCCCACCTATTTTTCGCAAACCTGTGTGGATATTCTCATTACCATGAATAATAACCGCTTTCCCATCTGCTTTAAGATTTGAACAGATTGAACCTGCCCCCATATGAGCATAATTCCCCAAAACAGAATCGCCAACATAATTATAATGCGGAATTTGAACATTATCAAGCAGTATACAGTTTTTCATTTCTGTTGAATTTCCTATAACACAGTTTCTACCCACAATCACATTTCCTCTTAAAAAAGCTCCGGGCCTTATTTCTGTTCCGTCTCCAATAATTGCAGGTCCGTCAATTGTAACATTAGGATATATTTTTACATTTTCACCAACAAAGACATCTTGACTTATTTCTTTGAAACTTCCAGATAAACTTTCTGATATTTCCTGTATAAAATTCTTTATTTGAGGTAGCATTTCCCAGGGATATTCATACTTTTCAAAAAACTTTTCAAGATACGAAGTTGTACATTTGAAAAGTTCCTTAGTCTTTACTAATTTATTCATGCATAAATCCTCTTTTCTTTATAACATCTATAATGTAATCACAATATTCCTCGCAGGTTTTTTCACTTTCACTTTCAACCATAACTCTTATAACAGGTTCAGTTCCGCTTTGTCTAAGAAGCACTCTGCCTTTACCGTTTATTTTTTTATCAACGGTTTCCACAGCTTTTAAAACTAACTCATCTTTCGCAACAGTTTCCTTGTCTGTTACTTTTATATTTTTTGTCAACTGGGGATAAAGCAGAACATTTTCACATAAGGTGGAAAGGCTTGATTTAAGTTCACACATTTCTTCTGCAACCATTATTGCAGTTAATATTCCGTCTCCCGTTGTTGCATATTTCTTCAAAATAATATGACCTGATTGTTCTCCACCCAGGGAATAGTCGTTTTCCTGCATGCATTCATAAACAAAACGGTCTCCAACTTTTGTTTGAATACATTCGATACCAATATTTTCAAGACTCTTAATAAATCCACTGTTTGACATTACGGTTGCAACGATTTTATTTCCATTAAGCACGCCTCTTGCTTTAAGTCTTTTCCCAAGGATATACATTATTGCATCACCGTCAACAACATTCCCATTTTCGTCAACAGCTATACATCTGTCTGCATCTCCATCAAATGCAAAACCAACATCAAGATGCTTTACTCTCACAAGTCTGCACAAATTTTCAATATAGGTTGAACCACAATTGCAATTTACATTTAAACCATCAGGCTGGTCGCCAACAACTGTGAGCTGAGCACCTAAAGCACCAAAAACCTGCTTTGCTATCATCCAGGATGCCCCGTTTGCACAGTCTATCCCTATTTTTAAATTTTTATAAGAATGGGAAGCAAGAGAAATTAAATATCCCAAATATCTGTTTCTACCTGAAATATAGTCTATTATACAGCCTATTTTTTCTCTTTTTGCAAGGGGTAAATCACTTTCGTATATTCCAATTTTGCTCAAATTCCCGTCAATATAGGCTTCAATAAATAATGTTGTTTCATCATCAAGTTTTTCACCAAAACGATTTATTATTTTTATTCCATTATCATAAAATGGATTATGACTTGCTGTTATCATAATTCCACAGTCAAATTCATCTTGTCTGGTTACATAAGAAACACTTGGCGTTGTTGTTACATGAAGCATATATGCATCTGCACCAGATGCAATAATACCAGCAACTATAGAATATTCAAGCATATAGCTTGAGCGTCTTGTATCCTTTCCAATAACAATCTTTGGCCTGTATCCGCTTTTTTGACATCCTGATAACTGTGACGAATAATACCATCCAAGAAATCTGCCAATTTTATATGCCTGAATTGAAGTTGGTCCAATATTAGCTTCTCCTCTGAAGCCGTCTGTTCCAAAATATTTTGGTTTAGATTTCTTTTTTTCATCCATTATTTCTTTTTTTTCTCTTAATAAATCATCTGCCGAAATATCAAGCAGATCACAAAGCATAACAACTTTATCAATTTGAGGTAATGCCTGATTTATTTCCCATTTGGAAATAGATTGTCTCGATACATTAATTTTTTCTGCAAGCTGTTCCTGAGAAAGTCCGCGAACTGTCCTTAGATATGAGATTTTTTCACCAATAGTCATATTATCACCCTACTTAAATTTATTTATATATAATATTAGCAAAACAAGAGGATTATATCAACCAACCGCACATTGATTTTTTAGCAACCAACAGTTGCACCAAAAAAGGAAGTGATAAATCACTTCCTTTCAAATTAACATTATAAATCAATTCGGTTTCTAATCTTTCCGTTTAAAAATGCACTGATATTATCTGATACTTCATCAACACATCTGTTTCTGGCCTCATAGGCACCCCATGCCATATGAGGAGTCAGGCAAACATTTTTCATATGTTTAATTCTGTTATAGGGATGTTCTGTTGAAAAAGGTTCTGTTGTGTAAACATCTGTTCCAAAAGCTCCTATTTTCCCATTTTCCAATGCATCACAAATAGCCTCTTCGTCAGTTACCCCGCCTCTTGCTGTGTTAACAATGATAACATTTTTTTTCATCATAGAAATAGTTTCTGAATTAATTATTTTTCTTGTTTCATCATTTAGCGGCGCATGTATTGTAATAATATCCGAAACCTTGCAAAGGGTTTCTATATCAACACAATTTATACCTTCGCAAGCTATTCTTTTGTTAACTACAACATTACACCCTAGAGCTGATGCAACCTTTCCAACCTGCATACCAATGTTACCATATCCTAAAATTCCCCAGGTTTTACCTGAAAGTTCATAATACACTGGTGAGAGTCTGTTTGCAACTCCGCTTTTTGTATATGATCCGTCATTAACAAATTCTGTATAGTAAGGAAGATTAATCGATAAAGACAAAACCATAGCAAGTGTAACCTGTACAACACTGTTTGTTGAGTATCCAACAACATTACAAACAGCTATATTTCTTTCTTTGCAGGCATGAATATCTATATTATCATACCCTGTCGCTGTGACACAAATAAGCTTTAGTTTTTTAGCATATTTAAGAACATCTTTTGTAATTTTAATTTTATTGACAATTAAAATCTCGGCATCTTTAATTCTGTCCGGAATCTCTGTTTCATCAGATGTAGGATAGCTGATGAATTCTCCGCAATTTTCAATTTTTTCAAGAGATATATCACTACCCAAGGTATCTCTATCCATCATTATGATTTTCATGCCTGTTTACTCCTGGAAATATATTGAGTAACAAAAACAACGGCAAAAAGGGCAAATCCTAATACATCAGTAACTGCCCCCGGATAAATAAGAAGCAAACCGCCGATTAAACTTAATACTCTCTGAAGCCAGGACATATTCTTGAGTAAGTACCCCTGAAGAGCAGCTGAAACCGCAAACATACCAATAACAGATGTTATACTTATTAAAACAACTTCCCAAACTGTTGTGTCTATAAACAGCATAGCCGGATTTAATGCAAATATGTAAGGCACTATAAATGCACCAACAGCAAGCTTAGAAGCTGTAACAGCTGTTTTCATAGGGTTTGCCTGAGCAATTGCTGCACCGGCATACGCCGCAAGGGCAACAGGCGGTGTTAAATCCGCAACAATACCAAAATAGAAAACAAAGAAATGTGCAGCAATAGGATCAACTCCCATACGAACAAGAATCGGAGCGCAAGTCGCTGCCATTATACAGTAGTTAGCTGTAGTCGGAACACCCATTCCAAGTACAATACAACAAAGCATTGTTAAAAACAGCGCAACAATAACTCTGCTGCCCGCAAGTGTAACAATACCGTTTATCATCATATTTGCAAGTCCTGTCATTGTAATTGTACCTGCAATAATACCAGCAACACCACAAGCTGCAGCAACCGCAATCATACCCTGACCGCCGGCAGCCAATGCTTCAAAAATTCGTTTAAAACTAATTCTGTTTTCTTTATTAAATAAGCCAACAAAAATAGCTACAAGAATTGAAATAGCAGCTGCATATTGAATTGAACGCTGACTTGTGCTTACAAGATAAACTAAAACAATAAGTGGTAAAAGTAAATATGTCTGTTTAAGTAATGGTAGAAATCTGGGAAGTTCATCTTTCGTTAGGCCTTTTAGACCTTCTTTTTTAGCTTCTAAATGAACAGAGATAAATACTCCGGCAAAGTATAAAACAGCAGGTAAAATTGCTCTTAATGCAATATTACTATATGGAACACCAAGATAATCAGCCATCAAAAACGCTGCAGCACCCATAATTGGAGGCATTATTTGACCACCAGTTGATGCTGACGCTTCAGATGCAGCTGCAAACTCCGGTTTATATCCGGTTTTCTTCATAAGCGGAATAGTAACAGAACCCGAACCAACTGTATTTGCAACAGAAGAGCCTGAAACCATACCCTCAAGAGCACTAACAACAACGGCAACCTTTGCAGGACCACCTGAAAAACCGCCAACAATTGAATTGCTTATTTTAATAAAAAACTCCGCAATGCCTGTTCTTTCAAGAAATGCACCAAAAATTATAAATACTACGATAAATTTGGAACAAACATTTACAGGAGTTGACAAAACCCCTTCTTTTCCATAGAAAAGATAATGAGTTGCATATTTTATTCTTCCCCAGAATGTCGGATTTGAAAGCCCCCAGAAAAGAGCATAAATCAAAAACACACTGGCAACTATAACAATAGGAAGACCAACGCTTCGTCTGCAGACTTCAGCAAGTGAAATAATCCCCATAACACCAATAATAATCTGATACCAGCTAAAATTACTGCCTTGCTGAATTATTTCAACAGCATTAAATGCAAAATACAGGAAAGCACCTGTTCCGCACAACATAAGCAAAATATCATACCACGGAAGACTATTGACCTTTTGTGTGCCTTTTTTAGCAGGATAAACAAGATATCCAATAAATATTATAAAGGCAACAAAAGTTGTCAGTCTGATTTCTTCAAGCCAACTTGCAAACAAAGTTACATATATGCAAAACAACGAAAAAATAACAAGAACTGTATTAACTAATATTTTAGAATTACCTTCCCATATCCTTGTGTTTGACTCTCTGTCAAACTTTTTCATTACGGCGTCTAAATCCATTGGTTCTACATTTTGTTGAACTTCCTTCTTTTTCAAAAACAAATGTAATCACTCCTCATAAAAAAAGACTGCGGCGAAAATAATCGTCGCAGTCCTAAAAACTTTTTTAGCTTAATCAACTGCTACTGTAATACCTTTTTCAGCAAAATACTTTGCTGCACCTTTGTGGAAAGGAACAACTAATCCTTCTGTAGCATTTTCAATGCTAAGCTCAGCACCTTTCGCATTTTCGACAGTTATAGCGTCAATATTGTCGAAAATAGCTGCTGTTAATTTATAAACATCATCTTCATTGGCATTTGCACTAACGATTAAAGTTGCTTTAACTGTAACTGTTGTAACATCTTCTGTCTGTCCTGCATATGTGTTAGCAGGGATTTTATATGTTGTATAGAAAGGACAGTCAGCAATAAGCTTTTCTGCAACAGCACCATCGATTGGAACAAGATATGCAGCATTTGTTGTACATAATTCTGTTATAGCAGGTGTTGGAGCACCGGCAACAATAAATGCGGCGTCAATTTTCTTATCCTTTAATGCATCAGCACTGTCTGCAAATGACTGATACTGAGCTTTAATGTCTGTTTCTTTAAGACCTGCAGCAGTTAAAACATCTATAGCATTAAAGTAAACGCCTGAACCGGGAGCACCGATAGATACGCTTCTTCCTTTAAGGTCAGCAACACTCTTGATCGCAGGATCCATTGTCACAAGCTGAACTGCTTCAGCATAAAGACCAGCAACTGTTCTAAATGAAGAAATTTTACCTTCTGTTTCAAATGAACGGGTTCCTTCCCATGCATATGTCATAACATCAGACTGAACTGTTCCTAAATGGTAGTTACCAGCTTCGATTCCCTGAATGTTTGCTTTTGAACCATCAGTTGAAACAACTGTAACATTAATTCCGGCATTATTTTTAATATACTGTCCAAGCACACCGCCGTAACCATAATATGTACCTGCTGTTCCGCCTGTACCCATTGTCATGGATGTGCCTGCATTACTGCCACATGCAACAACAACAAAAACCATAATTAATGACAATAAAATTGCAATAATTCTTTTCATAACTGTACCTCCGTTATTTTCTAAATATATACAAAACTATTTTACTACAAAATTCTAAATTTTGCAAGTAAAAAATTTAAATATATAAAAAAGTTAGTTTGTATATAAATCAATAAGTTCATCATTTATCTTGGAATATAGTATTTTCTGGCTTTTATAAAGTCCGAATCGTCCGCTGAACATATAACTAACACTGACCGCAACTGCAAATAAATATATATTTTCTGCTCCAAAAACTTCAATTGCAAGAAAAATTGATGCAATAGGACAATTAACTACACCGCAAAATAAAGCAACAAAACCAACGGCCGCAGAAATCGTCGGATCAATCCCTAAAATATTCGACATTACGCACCCAAAGGTTGCACCAATAAAAAAGGTTGGGACAATCTCGCCACCTTTAAATCCCGCAGAAATTGTTATAATTGTAAAAAATATTTTCAAAATCGGCGCCTCATATCTTGCATATCCGGAAATAGCTCTTTCAATAACATTCATTCCGGCTCCGTTATAATCGGTTGTATTAAGCACTGTTGTTAATAAAACAATAAAAGCACCACCGATAAATGCCCTGTAATAGGCGTTTTTAAAATACTTTTTAAACAAATGTTCGAAGCTCTTTATTGAAAAACAAAAAGCTATACTTAAAACAGCACACAATATTGCCAAAACAACAACTTTTCCAAAAAGATTTATATTTATCGCCTCATATGGAATTTTAAACATAACAGGATTTATATTAAATAATCTTGCAATATAACTTGAAACTAAAGCAGATAAAACACACGGAAAAAAACCGGCATATCTTATTTGTCCAACATTTGTAACCTCCAGCGAAAAAAAAGTTGCTGTAACCGGTGTTCCAAAAAGTGCAGCAAAAACTGCACTCATTCCAGACATAATAACAATATGAATATCATTATTTTTCAACTTAACTAATTTACCAACATTATAACCTATACTCCCGCCAATCTGTAATGCAGCACCTTCTCTACCGGCTGAACCACCCAAAAGATGAGTTATTATTGTTCCGATATAAATAAGTGGCAACATAATTATTGGAATATCCTTATCATCACGAACAGAATCAATTACTCTGTTTGTATCTATTGCACCTTTATTTTTAAAAAGCTTATAAAGGAAAACGATAATGATACCACCAACCGGCAACAACCATATAATTGATGTGTTATTTTCCCTGAAATGCGTTACATAATCAATACATATATGAAAAATACTTCCTACTATCCCGCCAACTATTCCAACTAAGAGTGCTATAAAAATCCATTTGAATAATACAAATATATGATTACAGATATTTTCACTCACTTCTTTGACTATACTCAATGCTTTTCCCCCTATGATCAAATTGAATTTAATAATGCTGTACATCCGTCATATATATCATTATAGGTAACATCAAACTTACCTGTATACCATGGATCAGCAACATCGCGATTCTCAGCGGTATATGACAAAAGCTTTACAACTTTTTTACTATCAGCTATACCAAATATTCTTAATGCGTTTCTAATATTCCTATCATCCATACATACAAACAGGTCGTATTTATCATAATCGCTTTTTGTGAGTTGAACAGCATATTTCCCGTCGCTTGAAATGCCATGCTTCTTTAACTCTGCTCTTGCAGGCGGATAAATGGGATTTCCCTTGCCGTTTATTATTTCTTCCGTACTAGTAGCAGATGACATTATCACAAACTCATTTTCACGATTCTGCTTTTTTACTAAATCTTTTAAAACAAGTTCTGCCATTGGACTTCTGCAAATATTTCCATGGCATATAAACATTATTCTGTGCATATTTTGTCTCCCTTGTTATTTGTTTTCCATTTCCCGGAAATATAAAAGCACATTCCTATTATAATCGGAACAAAACCTGCAATTGAGTCTCCATACCAGAAACCAAGGCAATCATAACCCAGTGTAAATCCTAATAATGCTGCAATTCCTATTCTTGCAAAAATTCCGTCAATTATAGCAACTGCAAAATTTAACTTTGTATTTCCCGAACCATTTATTAATGAAAAGCTCACACTTCTTGTTGCAGAACCAAATAAATTCAGTATCACAGGATATATTAATATATTAGCAATAGCTAAAACATCAGCATCGTTTGTAAATGCACCAAAAACAGCTTCAGGGAAGAAAAATATAATTAACGATAAAACAACAGAAATTATTGTTCCGCAAACAGTAACCGTATTTAAAATCTGTGGAATGCGTTCATCTTTCTTCGCACCAAGATTTTGACCGACCATTGAACTTCCTGCAGCTGTAAATGAATTTGATACAATTGCACTCATAGTATTAATTTTATTGAATATTCCCGCTAAAGCTGAGTAAACAACACCATACATGTTTATCCATGACATAAGTAAAATTTTTGAAAAATTAACCGCTGCAGACTGAACTGCCATTGGAATACCAAGAGCTAAAATTTTACTGAATATTTTCTTTTCAATAGCAAAGCTTTTAAGTTTAAAATCAAAGCAAAAGCTTTCTTTATGTTTAACCAAATAAATTACTGATACAATAAAGCTAACAGCTTGTCCGATAACAGTTGCAAGCGCAGCACCAAAAACTTCCATTTTAAACACAACAACAAATAATAAATCAAGAACAAGATTCAAAAAAGCAGCAATTGCAATAAAAATAAAGGGTCTTTTACTATCTCCTATTCCTCTGAGTATTGCACTTACTATATTATAACCATAAATAAACACAAGACCAACTATACAAGTCAAAGTATAATCTGATGTATATTTATATGATTCCTCCGGAGTATTAAGCCACATAAGTAAATTGTCTTTAAAAAAGAAACATATAACAGATATAAAAAGAGAAATAATTAGTAAAAATGTTGTCATAGTCCCGATTGTATTTTTAACACTTTTTATATCATCTGCACCAACAAATCTTGATATCAAAACCTGTCCTGCTGACGAAAATCCCATAGCTACAAAAGTCAGTAAATGCAAAACATCTCCACCAATAGAAACAGCTGACATTCCTGCTCCGCCAATAAATTGTCCAACAATAATCATATCAACAATATTATATATAGCTTGCAAAGAATTAGAAAGAAATAAAGGGAAAGCAAACATTAATAATTGTTTAACAACATTTCCCTTTGTTAGGTCTTTAATCATTGTATTACTCATTATGTCCCCTCTTTTGTCAAAAAAATAAATAAGTTTATATCGAATCTTTATGTGTTCTATTAAATCTACAAGAAATTCGATCTGACAATTTTATGCATATTTAGAGA
>JAZNFO010000024.1:0-3615 GCA_045575975.1 Clostridia bacterium
CCTATACTTGTTACGCTGTCACCGATAACAACCTTTTTTATACTTGCGCAGTTTGAATACCATGGGGCAGGTTGGAAAGACGTGTAATCTGTCATCGTACCTGTACCGCTGATTGTAAGCGTGCCACTTTCGTCCAAGGTCCATGTCAAACTACTTCCACAAGTGTTTTCTGCTTCTGAATCATTGCTGGCATTACCAAAAGTAATTCTAACATCATTTATGCTACTTTTCCACGCTTCAAAATCAAGCCAAGGAACATAATAAGTATCCAGATATCCAATCATATATTCTTCCGTTTCAAAAAAGTCTGTAATATAGATCGTTCTCCATTGTGTTTCTGTACCATTATAAATGATTTCGTCAAGATTCGATAAACTTTCAAAAGCTGTTCCTCGAATTGTAGTTATTGTTTCAGGAAGATAAATCTTTCTGATTATATTAGCAGCATTAGTATCTTTCTCTTCTGTTGCTTTTATTTTCGTAACAGGATACCCTTCTATTTCATTTGGTATTTTTAAAGTAGTAGTATAACCCGGATAAGCATCGTTGCTTGTATGAATTCGTTCTATCGTTACTTCTCCATTATTAATTGAATAATAGTACGTTTCGTAATTTTCTCCGTTGTATGAAAATACATCATTCTCTGCCGATACCATAATCGGGAAAGCGTTAAGTAAACTCGACAGTATACTCATCAACAATAGCAAGCTTAAAATTCTTTTTTTCATGTTCATTTTCCTTTCTTTTTCAACAATTTTCAACATTATTCGACGAAATTCTTACTCGTGTCAAGTCAGGATCAAAACAATTATTTTAAATCATTCTCAATACACTCAAGTTCTTCTCTTATTTTTATATTCTGGGGACAATTTGTTTCACATTTGCCGCATTTGATGCACTTCTCTATGCCTCCTCTGGCTATTCTTTCCTTTAAATTTTCCCTTGTGATTTTGACGCCCATAAACTTATTATATGCTGAAAATATTTTAGAAACGGAGACAGCTGAGGGGCAGACCTCTGCACAATAATTACATTTTGTGCAAGGAATCTGCTTCACTTCCCTTATTATTTCACGGACTTTATCAAAAACCTTGAATTCATCATCCTTAAAAGGAACAAAGCTTCTAAAAGTTTTTATATTATCTTTCATCATATCCATATCGCCCATACCTGAAAGCACCATAAAAACCTCAGTATAACTTGCTGCATAACGAAGGGCATATGATGCCTGGCTCCCGGCTCCAAGTTTTTGCAGTTCCTTTGCGGCTTTATCAGGCAGCTGTGCTAAAGCTCCACCTCTGACAGGCTCCATTACAATAACTTTTTTCCCATGCTTTACGCAAACATCATAACAAGCCTTACTCTGCACAGCCGGATCATCATAATCAAGATAATTAAGTTGCAGTTGAACGACTTCCATATAAGGTTGTTCCGTGAGTATCTTATCAAGATAATCCGCCGTATCATGAAAGGACATTCCTATATGTTTTATCTTGCCTTGTTCTTTGAGCTTTTTCACAATTTCAAAGGAATTGCACGCCTTATGCTTTTCATAACCTTCGTGGTTCATACTATGGAAAAGATAAAAATCAAAATACTCCACTCCGCAAAGCCTCAGCTGCTTTTCAAAAAGAGGGAGAATATCCTCTTCATTTTCAAAGCACCAGTAAGAAAGCTTATTGGTGAGAACAAAATCTTCTCTTTTATATCTCAAAGATAAGCAATCACGGATTGCAGTTTCACTCTTCCCGTCAATATAGCCATGAGCTGTGTCAAAATAATTAAATCCTGCATCCATAAAGGCATCAATCATATGGTTAAATTCATTTTTATCCACTTCATTGTCATTCATCCTAAGACGCATACATCCAAAGCCAAGATTTCCCTTTATTTTATTAAAAATCATATATTTCTATCCTTTACAACAAGATTTTAAAACTCTAATAAAATTATACATCACCAAGGAGAAATATGCAACTAAAATATTCAAAAAATTTATATAAAACACTAGACAAATGAAGAATAAAATTGTATAATTAAAGGCAGTGAAACTTTATTTTATTAATAATAATTGGAGAGTGATTAATATGAAACTTATTATTAAGAACAACTATGATGAAATGTGTGCATGGGCTGCACAGCATATTGCAGATGCAATCAACAATCACAAAGAAGACCGCCCATTTATTCTTGGTCTTCCAACAGGTTCATCACCTCTTGGAGTTTACAAAAGACTTATCGAAATGAATAAAGCCGGCAAGGTTACTTTCAAAAATGTTGTTACATTCAACATGGATGAATATGTTGGGCTTCCAAGAGAGCACGACCAGAGCTACTGGTATTTTATGCATGACAATTTCTTTAATCATATTGATATTCCAAGCGAAAACATCAATATTCTTAACGGTATGGCAGATGACCTTGAGGCTGAATGTCAGCGTTATGAAGACAAAATCGCATCATACGGCGGCATTGACCTTTTCCTTGGCGGAAGCGGTGTTGACGGACACATCGCATTTAATGAACCATTCACATCACTTTCATCACGCACAGGTGTTCGTGCATTAACTCAGGACACACTTATTGTTAATTCAAGATTTTTTGACAATGACCCGAACAAAGTTCCAAAGACTGCTCTTTCAGTTGGTGTTGGCACAGTTTGCGATTCAAAACAGGTTCTTCTTTTAATTAGCGGTCACAACAAAGCTCGTGCACTCCGTCACTGTGTTGAAGGCGGCGTTGACCATGCTTGGACAATAAGTGCTCTTCAACTTCACAAGGATGGAATTATTGCTTGTGATGAAGATGCTTGCGGTGAATTAAAAGTTGACACATACAAATACTTCAAAGAAATCTACAAAGACGAAAAATAATCTATTTAAATAAAGCAAAAAGGACACCTAATGGTGTCCTTTGTTTTTGGTTGCGGGGACGGGATTTGAACCACTCAGGCCCAGGGTTATGGCTTCGCCCCGGTCACCGTCGTGTGTCGTGCGTTTTCGCTTTCGCTCTTCGCACTCGCACTTTGGGTGACACCGCTTGCAAAAACAATTCACAGGATTGTTTTTGCTTCACTAACCCAACGACCTCCGCTCGTCGGTCTCATAACCAATATTGCATAATTCAATTCTGTTCCATAAGAAAAAATAAAGGACACCTAATGGTGTCCTTTATTTTTGGTTGCGGGGACGGGATTTGAACCACGCGACCTTCGGGTTATGAGCCCGACGAGCTACCAAGCTGCTCCACCCCGCGATATTTAATTTTGCTTTGGTGCCGGAGACCGGAATCGAACCGGTACGGGAAAAATTCCCACAGGATTTTAAGTCCTGGGCGTCTGCCAGTTCCGCCACTCCGGCGTACATAATTTACAAAGCTTATATATAATACCATACCTCCGGCTTTTTGTCAATACTTTTTATAAACTTTTTATTTTTATTTTCCTATTCTTACATATATTTCTTTGTTTTTCTTATTCTTGCTCAAAAATTGTCTATTTATTCGCATTTATTATGTACATTATATAAAATTTTATACTTTCTTTAAAATTTTGTTTGAAATCTTACATTATATATGTTATAATATATCTGTTTGATTAAATGTATGTTTTTATAC
>JAZNFO010000025.1:0-3105 GCA_045575975.1 Clostridia bacterium
GAAGCAGAAACAGTTTATATGAGCAAAAAAGCCATATATCTTTACACAATAAGAAATGATTCCATTTCAACAGATTTTAAAACGCATCAGATTTCACAGATAGCGGATGTGATTTCAGGGCTTCGTGGTTTAAATATAGAAAAACCTAAAGACTTTGATGAACAGATTTCCCGTTATTCTTGTTTTATGTGCTTTGCAATACTCGCGGCAGCTGCAGAGGGGAATCACTTTAAATCTGCAAGAAAATTAAAGGAACTTATATTAGGTTCTTTACATAAAGAAGAAATTAAAAAGGCATATTTTGAAAATGTTACCTTTAAGAGCCGTATTGCTATATCTTTGATGAAAAAACAAAAAATCAGATTAGCATTTTACTTTTTGTATTTCTGTAAAGAGTTAAAGCGTATAAGAAAGGGTGATAAAAAATGAACACAGTACCTAAAATATCTTTAATAATGAGTGTGTATAATGGCGAAGATTATTTAGCCGAAGCGATTGAAAGCGTCTTAAATCAAACTTTTAAAGATTTTGAACTTATTGTGATTAACGACTGCTCTACCGATAGCACGGGTGAAATATTAAATAGATTCGCAGAACTTGACAAGCGTGTGAAAGTACATACCAATGAAGTGAATTTAAGACTTCCGTCATCTCTTAACAAAGCCATATCATATGCACAGGGTAAATATATTGCAAGAATGGATGCAGATGATATATGCCTCCTTGAACGTCTTGAGAAGCAGTATAATTTTATGGAGAATAATCCGAATGTGGCTCTGTCTTCTTGTAGATTTATGACACTTAAAAACGGAGTGATTTCTTCAGCCGGATGCGGAGGAAAAAGCGACAATGAGTCTATAAAAGCTTTGCTTTTGGTTACAAATCCGATTTTGCATCCCGGAATTATTGCAAAAGCGGATGCAATCAGAAGCTTGGGTTATGATAAAAACTTCACCTGTACCGAAGATATGGAGCTTTGGACAAGATTTGTAATGGCAGGCTATGATATAGAGATTATGCCTGAATATCTTATGATATACAGACTTCATGACAAGCAAATTACCGAAACAACCCTGGAAAAACAGCATAAAGAAGTCATTGCTATTCAAAAGAACTATTATGGAGCACTTCTTGAAACTATGAATAGTGCGCAAGAGGAGTTTTATATCAGAGGAATTTATTTTAGAGAAAACAAAGACATAGATAGATTCTGCGAATTTTACAAATGGCTAAAGGCAGTTAATCGCAAAACGAAAGCATTTAGTAAAGATGCGTTAAACTATGCCATGTTTGAAATCTTGGCAGAATATAAAAGAAAAGGTATTACAAAGACTAAGCTAATAAAGGCAATGCTTTTGTTTGGAATACCGTATCTTGCATCGGAAATTCCCGGGCGTAAAAAAAGAGCTCGTATAGATGGACACAGGTGCATTGAAAGTGCAGAAAAAATTGGACTTAAGCAAACCGGAGGAACTTTAGAATTTCCGACTTTTTCAAAATGAAAAATATAGGAGCTTAAAGTATGCAAATATTTGAATACCCATACATAATCATAACCGTTTTAATTTTATGTTTTATTGTTCTTGCTGCTATTGGTGTATATTTTGCCATAAAAGGAGCGAAAACTGCAAACGGCAACGAAGAAAAAGACTTTGTAAACATAAGTAAATTGGAAGCCGCTTTTGAAAAATCCGGCAAATTGCATGAAGACAGATGTGTCTTCTATGCTAAAGTTTCTTTGGATAATTTCAGAAGTCTTTATTCTGCGCACCAAACCTCGAAGGTTTTTTCTGAAATAAAGGTAGTCTTGCTGGAAGCTTTTTCGAACGGTGCTGACAGTAATATTGCTATATATGGAGAAAAAAACTTTGTTGTTTTTTCAAAATGGAATATGGAAACTGCACGCAAGAAATTAGAAAATTGTTTTGCAGAATTGAATAAATGTCTCTTAAAACACAGTGCGCTTAATATTGTTGACATCAGAATCGGTGTATATTTTGCCTTTGGCACACAGGTGCCTTTGGATGATGCAATAGGTCGTGCAAAACAAGCATATTTGCTTGCTAAAAACGAAAACATCTCATATGCCGAATGGAATATCTCAGGCGGGAAAGCACTTGAGAAAAAAATTAAAATAGAAAATAACATAGAAAAAGAAATTGATAACAATCGTTTCTTCCTTGAATATCAACCTGTTTTGGATGCAAAAACAAAGAAAATAATAGGTGCAGAAGTTTTATCTCGTTTAAATTCAGAAAGCGAAGGTGTGTTATCTCCCGGTAGCTTTTTGTCTGCGGTGGATTCTGTAGGAATCAATGATAAATTTGATTATTACATTTTTGAAAAAAACTGCAAATGGATTTCAAACGATAAAAAACAAAGGGAATCATATAAGTATACTATCAATTTTTCAAGATCAACTTTGTGTGAACCACAATTTGCCGAGAAGATAATAGCTATTGCGCAAAAATACGATTTGAAGTTTTCATGTTTGGCGGTTGAAATATTAGAGGATAAAAACATAACCTTTGATGCAAGAAAGCAAATGATAGATAATCTATCAGCTCTTAAGGAAAAAGGTATATCTATATTGCTTGATGATTTTGGAAGCGGATATACAACCTTTGGTGATTTGCAAAACCTTGATATCTCTGTTGTGAAAATCGATAAGTCGATAACACAGAATTCGGTTACTGATACAGGATTTATTATTTTAAAAAATATTATTCGTACTGCACATGATATAGGTTTTAAGACGTTGTGTGAAGGTGTCGAAACGAAAGAGCAAGAAGAAGCGGCGATAGAAGCAGGCGCAGATCTCCTTCAGGGATTCTACTATTACAAACCTATGCCGGTAGCGCAGCTTGAAAAAGTATTTAATGAAAATTCGGGAGGTGTTTAAATGCTATCCGTAATTATTCCTGCATATAATGAGGAATTATCCGTAGAAAGAGCTTACTATACAATATCGGAGATTTTAAGAGAAGCTGAAATTGACAATGAAATTATTTTTATTGATGACGGCTCTACGGATGCAACATATGAAAAAATAAAAAATTTAGCCGATAAAGAAAAAAATATATATGGACTGCATTTTTCAAGAAA
>JAZNFO010000026.1:0-35324 GCA_045575975.1 Clostridia bacterium
AAATTCCGTATTTCAAGAGTATAGAAAAAATTATTTTAAAAAATAAAAAAAACACTTGCATTTTATAAAAAGGTGTGATATACTAGGGTGTATTGATTTTGGCAATGGAAAATTATATGTGATGGAGGTGATATCTATGCCTAATATTAAGTCAGCTAAAAAAAGAGTAAAAGTTATCAAAACAAAAACTCTTCAGAACCAGATGTTTAAATCTCAGCTTAAAACAGCTATTAAGAAGTTTGAGGAAGCATTAAAGGAAGGCAAGGAAGCTGCCTCCGCTGCTTATGTTGCAGTTGTTAAGAAGACAGACCAGGCCGTAGCAAAGGGTATTCTTCATAAGAACACTGCAGCTCGCAGAAAGAGCCAGTATGCTGATAAGTTAAATAAAATTGCTTAATATTTTTTAATGTTGCAAATTAAAAAGTGACCATAGCGGTCACTTTTTTGTTAGGTAAAACATAGATTATAAAAAAGGAGGCGCAGGTTTATAATGAATAAATATAAGCACACAAGCTATGCTTGTTATCTTGGATATATCACACAGGCACTTGTTATAACTTTGCCCTCACTTCTGTTCACGGTTTTTTTTAACAAGTATGGTATAACCTTGGGAGAATTAGGATTTTTAATAACAGCAAATTTTTGTGTTCAGATTGTAGTTGATCTGACATCAGCTATTTATATGGATAAAGTAAATTATAGAATTCCTTCGGTTCTGGCGCATCTTTTTTCGTTTTCCGGCTTTTTGCTTATGAGCTTTCTTCCTGATATAATGGACGAACACAGGTTTTTTGCGATATGTATATCATCATTTATAGCGAGTGTTGGAGGAGGTCTTATTGAAGTTATAATAAGTCCGGTTATGGAGATTCTGCCAAATGAGAAAAAGGCCGCATCTATGAGCTTTTTGCATTCCTTTTATTGTTGGGGGCAAGGGCTCACTGCTCTTTTGTCAACTCTTTATTTTGTTTTCTTTGGAATAGATAAATGGAATTTTCTTCCTCTTTTGTGGTCGGTTATTCCCCTTTTTAATATGTTTTATTTTATGAAAGTCCCTATTCCTGAGCATAAGAACGAAAGAAAAGAGAAAAACGGCTATTCTTTATTAAAGGTTAAAGAATTCTGGATATTTCTTGTGATAATGATTTCAGCAGGAGCGGCAGAACTTGCTATGTCTCAGTGGGCATCATTTTTTGCAGAAACTGCTCTTGGAGTTTCAAAAACCGCAGGTGACTTGCTGGGACTCACTATGTTTGCAGTTTTTATGGGAATTGCAAGACTTTTTTATGGCATAAAGGGAGGAGAAATAAAGCTTTCTGATTTTATTATGTGGTCAGGGGTTTTGAGTGTAGTTTCATACATTGTGGTTGTTTTTTCGCCATATCCTATAATATCTCTTATAGGTTGTGCTGTTTGCGGATTATCTGTGGGGATTATGTGGCCGGGCACAATATCCTATGCAAGTGAAGTTTTTAAAGGAGGGGCATCTATGTTTGCTCTTCTTGCTCTGGCAGGTGATATTGGTTGTTCACTTGGTCCGGGAATAGTTGGCTTTATGTCGGATTTATACAGAAAAGGCGGAATTTATTTTCCCTTGTTTACCGGAGATTTAACTCAGCAAGGACTTAAATTTGCCCTTATGGTTGCAGGAATTTTTCCTGTGCTTCTGGTTTTTGCGATTTTATTTATGAGAAACAAGAAAGACCTCTAATTGTAGAGGTCTTTAAATTTTGCTCTTATGCTGTTTGACAACAGATAGTTAACAATTTCTGTTTCAGTTGTTATGTATCCTATTTTCCCTGATTTTTCTGCAATAAAGATGTCTAAAAAATAATCAAAGCTAAGATGCTTCAGTATAAGCCTCAAGGGAGCATCAGCAGAAACGGTAATAACTTTTGTGTTTTTCTGCACCTTGTTTTCTGCCGAGCTTTTTGCGGATAGAATATCTTTTAAAATGACACGGGTTAAAATGCTTCTTTCGGTGCAAAGATTTGAAAGAAGAAAAACAGATATCAGAATAAGGTTAAAATTAAAGGGAGAGAAAACAACTATAAGTGCTCCCGATACAAATAACAAAATTGTGATAATTCTGCTAAGGTCAATCATAAAGTTATATGCCCTGAGAACTCCGAATTTCAAGGATAAATAAGCTCTTAAAAATCTTCCGCCGTCTAAAGGAAGGGCGGGGATAAGATTGAAAATTCCTATGGAAAGATTAAGAATAATTAAATAATCTCTAAAGGAAAACTGTGGGGTAAGAGACAGAATGTAAGCTGTGATAATATTGAATAAAGGCCCCACACTTGAAACAAGCATTTCTTTTCCCGAATTTAAAAAGGAGCTTTCGTTTATCTGTGCCGTCATACCAAAAGGTTCGATAATAATTTTTTTAAATCCTGAGCCTGTAAGAAAAATCATAATAATATGGCAAAGCTCGTGAAAGAAAGCTGTCAGGAAAGAAAAAAGAAGAATATTTAAACAGCCAAGCAGGTAAGATATGAAAAACAGAGGGATAATCAGAATGTTTATATATGCTTTTTTTGTGATTTTTATATACATAAATTTTGCCATGGTCAGTTGCTTGTTATGTCAAAGATAGAGTTTTTAAAATTTTCCACTTCTGATGTAACGGATGAAAAATCTATACTATAGGTTAAAATCTCTTTGATTTTAAGACGATAGTCAGGGTTTAAGGAAGAAATGTATTTCACAATAAAAAAGCAGATTATAACAAGGAATATGCGTATGATATAAGTGAATTTTTTCTTTTTGGGTTTTAAGCTTTCTTTTGGTCTTTTTGAAGAATAATTTCTTTTCATAAATATTCCCTCTCTTGTTTTATGTTTGTTTCTGGTAAATTATATTGAAAAATTATATAAAATATGCTTGTATATTTTTTGCGGATAGTGTATTATGTTAAGTGAGTCTAATTATTGAAAGGTAAAAAAATATGAATTACAGTCAGATTCTTGAGAAATGTTTATTAAAGGTGCAAAAGCCTACAAGATATATAGGAAATGAGTTTAACAGTGTTCATAAGGATATGGAAGGACTTATGAGCTTTGCTTTTTGTTTTCCTGATGTTTACGAGGTGGGAATGTCTCATCTCGGAATGAAGATTTTATATCATATGTTAAATGACAGGGATGACACTGTGTGTGAAAGAGTTTTTGCTCCCTGGACGGATATGGAAGCTGAGATGAAAAAACATAACCTTCCGCTTTTGTCTTTAGAGAGTCACACTCCTGTTAAGAATTTTGATATGGTTGGCTTCACTCTTCAGTATGAGATGAGCTATTCAAATATTGTTAATATGCTGAGCTTAGCAGGGATACCTCTTCTTGCAGAGGAAAGGGGCGAAGAGGACCCATTTGTTTGTGCAGGCGGGCCTTGTGCATATAACGGCGAGCCTATTGCTGATTTTATGGATTTCTTTATTATCGGTGAGGGTGAAGAGGTAAATAACGAAATTATGGATGCTTATAAAGAATGGAAAGCATTCGGCGGAAAAAGGGAAGATTATCTTAAAAAAATTGCCCGTATTGAGGGAATTTATGTTCCGTCATTTTATGATATTTCATATAATGAAGACGGAACAATAAAAGGTATTGAACCAATATATGATTTTGTGCCGAAAACGGTTAAAAAGAGAATTATAAAAGATTTAGATAACTGTTATGTGCCTCAGAAGCTGATTGTTCCGTTTTCGGATATTGTTCATGACAGAATAATGCTTGAAATTTTCAGAGGCTGTATAAGAGGCTGCAGATTTTGCCAGGCAGGGTATATATACAGGCCGGTAAGAGAAAGAAGCTGTGATGCACTTGTTGAAACTGCAAAAAATTGTATAAAAAACACAGGCTATGAGGAAATGTCTCTTTCATCACTTAGCACAAGTGATTATACAAAACTTCCCGAACTTACGGACAAGCTCCTTGAGTTCACTGTGGATAAAAAAATAAATCTCTCACTTCCGTCTCTCCGTGTTGATAATTTTTCAATGGAGCTTATGGAAAAGGTGCAGAAAGTTAAAAAGAGCGGGCTTACCTTTGCTCCCGAGGCGGGAACTCAGAGACTGAGAGATGTTATAAATAAGAATGTTCTTGAAGAAGATTTGATGCGAACTGCAAAAATTGCATTTGAAGGCGGATATAATAGGGTTAAGCTCTATTTTATGATAGGTCTTCCAACAGAAACCTTTGAAGATGTTGAGGGAATAGCAGACCTTGCACAAAAAGTGCTTGATGTTTTCTATTCAATTCCAAAGGAAGAAAGAAAGGGCAGAGGTGTTAATATAACTATAAGCACATCTTCTTTTGTGCCAAAGCCTCACACACCTTTCCAGTTTGAACCGCAGAATTCAATGGAAATGCTTATTGAAAAGCAGAAATTCTTAAAGGAAAAAATAAAATCAAGATGCATAACATATAACTGGCATCAAAGTGAAGTAAGCTTTTTAGAGGCAGTTTTTGCAAAAGGTGACAGACGCCTTTCAAAGGTTTTACTTGAAGCTCATAAGCTTGGCTGCGAATTTGACGGCTGGAGTGATTATTTCTCATATGAGAAATGGCAGGAGGCATTTAAGAATGCGGGAATTAACCCTGATTTCTATGCCTACAGAAAAATTTCAACAGACGAAATTCTGCCCTGGGATATTATGGATATTGGTGTAACAAAAAAATATCTGATTTCCGAGCTTGAAAAGGCATATAAAGGAGAAACCACCTCATCCTGCCGTGACATATGCAGCGGATGCGGTGCAACACAGTTTGGAGGAGGTGTTTGCTTTGAGTAAAAGAAGACTAAAGTTTTCAAAAACGGGAATGGGAAAGTTTATATCTCATCTTGACCTGCTCCGTGCTTTCACAAGAGCCATAACAAGAGCAGAACTTCCTGTTAAATATTCAAACGGATTTAACCCTCATCAGATAATAACCTTTTCACTTCCCCTTGCTGTGGGAGTGACAAGTGAAACGGAATATGTGGATATAGATTTTTTTGATACGGCATCAGATGATGAAATCAAAGAAAAACTAAACGATGCTCTTCCGCCTGATTTGAGAATACTTGATATAACTGAGCCAATTGTCAAAGCAAATGATATCTGTGCCGCAAAATATGAGATAAGCTTTTTAAATCATAGCTTTGAAAGCGGCACTTTACAGAGCTTTTTCAATCAGGAAGACATACCGGTTGTTAAAAAGACAAAAAAAGGGGAGAAGACGGTTAATCTTTCAGATTTTATCAAGGAATATAAAATCAAATTTGAGGGAGAAAACGGAGCGAAGCTTGAAATTATTCTATCTGCCGGCGGGCAGGAAAACATAAAGCCTGTACTACTTACTGATAAGGCCCTTGAATTTGTTTCTGCCGGTGAAAATGCGGCAGTTTTAATACACAGAACAGAAATTTATTATACAAACGGAAAAGAAATGTTAAAATTTAGTTGACAAAGGTGAAAAATTGTGTTATCATATTGTGGTAACCGCGCAGAAGGGGTATTAAATGCGGGAAAATGCGCTGCCCCCGTTGGCGAGTCTTGGGTAATAGGAGGGATTACGGTATAATGTACGCAGTTATCGAAACAGGCGGAAAACAGTATAAAGTTTCAGAAGGCGATTTTATTTTCGTTGAAAAGCTTGAAGTTGAAGCCGGTGACACAGTTAAAATTGACAAGGTTTTAGCAATTGCAAATGATGGCGATATCAATGTTGGTGCTCCTTATGTTGACGGTGCAAGCGTTGAAGCTTCAGTTGTTAAAAACGGTAAAGACAAGAAAATTATTGTTTACAAGTATAAGCCTAAAAAGGGTTATCACAAAAAACAGGGTCACAGACAGCCCTACACAAAGCTTGAAATTAAGAAGATTAACGGTTAATTTTTAAGTTTTATGAAAAGAAATTAAGAGAGGTGAATATAAATGGCACATAAGAAAGGTGTCGGTAGTACCAAAAACGGCAGAGACTCCGAGTCCAAAAGATTAGGTGTCAAGAAGGGTGACGGTCAGCATGTTTTAGCAGGAAACATTCTTGTTAGACAGCGCGGAACAAAAATTCATCCTGGTACTAATGTAGGCAAAGGCGGAGATGACACATTATTCGCTTTGGTTAACGGTCAGGTTAGATATGAACGCAAAGGCAGAGACAAGAAACAGGTTTCTGTTTATGAAATCGTTCAGTAATTAAAATTTGATTTTAAGCTTCTCATTATACATAAAACAATGAGAAGCTTATTTTTTTGTGAGGGTGATGTTTCTATGTTTATAGATAAGTCGAAAATTTTTATTCAGGCAGGAAAGGGCGGAGATGGTGCCGTTACTTTCCATAGGGAAAAATATGTTGCAGCAGGTGGTCCCGATGGCGGAGACGGCGGCAGAGGCGGCGATATAATTGCCGTTGCCGACAAAAATGTCAGCACCCTTATGGATTTTAAATATAAGAAAAAATATGTTGCACAAAACGGTGAAAACGGAAGAGATTCAAGAAGAAGCGGAAAAAACGGTGAACATCTTGTTATAAAATTTCCTCCCGGAACAATTATCAGGGATTCTGAATCCGGCAAGGTTATATGCGACCTTAAAAATGACGGAGAAAGCTTTGTTATTGCAAAAGGCGGAAGCGGCGGATGGGGAAATTCCCATTTTGCCACATCAACAAGACAAACCCCTAAGTTCGCAAAATCAGGTATTCCGGGGGATGAAAGAGAAATAACTCTTGAGCTTAAGCTTATTGCGGATGTTGGTCTTCTTGGCTTTCCTAATGTAGGAAAATCAACATTTCTCTCAGTAATAAGCGATGCCCGTCCCAAAATTGCAAACTATCATTTCACAACTCTTGTACCAAATTTAGGTGTTGTGAATATGGGAGACGGAAGCTTTGTTGTTGCTGATATTCCGGGAATTATTGAGGGTGCTCATGAGGGTGTCGGCCTTGGGCACGAGTTTTTAAGACATGTTGAGAGGACAAGACTCCTTTTACATTTTGTTGATGTTTCAGGGGTTGAGGGAAGAGTTCCTCTTGAAGACTTTGATACTATTAATGAAGAGCTTTTAAAGTATTCAAAAAAGCTTTCCGAAAAACCGCAGATAGTTGTTGCCAATAAGTGTGATATTCCGTCATTTGATGATAATATAGAAGAATTTAAAACAGAGCTTGAATCAAGAGGCTATGAGGTGTTTATTCTTTCTTCTGCCACAAAAAAAGGTGTTCAGGAGCTTCTTAATTATGTATATGAAACAATAACAAAACTTCCCGAAGAGGAGACGGAAGAATATGAAATGTTTGATATGGATGAAGAAAGACGCGATGAAACAATTGAAGTTTTTGTTGAAGACGGAATTTATTTTGTTGAGGGTATGAGAGTCAGAAAGCTTGTGGGTTCAACAAATTTTGATGATTATGAATCACTTCAGTATTTCCAGAGAATGCTGAGAAAAACAGGCATAATAGATATGCTTGAGGAAAAGGGCATAAACGAAGGCGATACAGTCAATATGTATGGTGTTGAATTTGATTATGTAAAATAATTGAAAAAAAGACTTGCTTTTTTTGAAAAAGTGTGTTATGATATTATGGTTAATAAAGGATAGTCCTCTGCAGGTGGCTTTTCTGATGGCTTATCTTGCATGAATGTCTTATTGAAAGGATGTTTTATATGAATATTTTGGAACAAATCACAAAAGAACAAATCAGAACAGACCTTCCTGAGCTTTTAATCGGTGATACAGTTCGTATCTATGTTAAAGTTAAAGAAGGAAACAGAGAAAGACTTCAGATGTTTGAAGGAACAATCATCAAAAAGAACCACGGCGGAATTCAGGAAACATTCACTGCAAGACGCGTTTCTTACGGTGTTGGTGTTGAAAGAACATTCCCTGTTAACTCCCCCAATATTGACCATATTGAGGTTGTTAGACACGGTAAGGTTAGACGCGCTAAGCTTTATTATCTCCGTGACAGAGTTGGTAAGGCTGCAAAGGTTAAAGAAAAGATTTAACCGCAAACCGAAAAAGTTTAATACAGTCACAATCGGGCGGCGGTTTTATAAACTGCCGTCTTGCTGTATATAAGAAAGGTGGATTTTTATGGACAAAAACAAATTTGAAGAAATTGAAAATCCAATTGACAATGAGGAAACAGAAGAAATTTCTGATGTAAAGAAAACTGACTGGAGAAAAGAAATGCTTGAATGGGTTCAGGTGATAGTTTTTGCTGTTGCCCTTGCACTTGTCCTTAAAAACTTTGTTTTAACACTGGTTAAGGTTCAGGGAGAGTCAATGGAACCTACCCTTCAAAGTGCGGACAGACTTTATGTGAACAGACTTTTCTATACTCCCCAAAAGGGTGATATAATTATATTCAGACCTGCGTCAGACCCCAAAAAGCCATATGTAAAAAGGGTTATTGCAACAGAGGGTGACACGGTTTATATTGATTTTCTGACAGGTGAAGTTTTTGTCAATGATGAGCTTATGGAAGAGCCTTATATATTAGAGAATACTCACAGGTACGGCTCTTATATAGTGAAGCTTGCAGAGCAGGGAAAATACAGCAGAGAAAATCCTATTGTTGTTGAGGAGGATAAGCTTTTCGTTATGGGTGATAACCGTAACAACAGTAAGGACAGCCGTGAAATCGGTCAGGTTCCCATTGATGAAGTTATGGGACAGGCGGTTTTCAGATTCTGGCCGCTTAACAACATAGATAAATTTTAATATTATGCCGGATTTTATAGTTTAGAATCCGGCTTGTTTTACATTTAGAAATAAGAAAGGAAAGTTTCATATATGAATATTCAATGGTTTCCCGGACATATGGCAAAAACAAGAAGAATGATTTCAGATAACTTAAAGCTTGTTGATGTTGTTATAGAAATAGTTGATGCAAGACTTCCGCTTTCATCCAGAAATCCTGAGATTGACAGAATAGTAAACAATAAGCCGAGGGTACTTGTTCTCAATAAATCAGACATTGCGGACAGTGATGCAAATTCAAAATGGATGTCATATTTTCAGTCAAAGGGCATAGTTACGGTTCTGGTGGACAGTTTATCGGGAAAAGGCGTAAAAAATATAAACGGTGCAATCGATAGAGTGCTTAAGGAAAAATTTGAAAGGGATGCAAAGAAAGGGATTATAAGACATTCTGTGAAAATGATGATAGTAGGCATTCCGAATGTTGGAAAATCCTCTTTAATTAACCGTCTTGCGGGAAAAGCGGCAACAAAAACGGGAGACAGACCTGGTGTTACAACTGCAAAACAGTGGATAAGACTATCGGGAAAGTATGACCTTTTGGACACACCGGGAATATTGTGGCCAAAGTTTGATAATGAAGAAACCGCAAGAAACATTGCATACACGGGCGGTATCAAGGATGAAATAATGGATGTAGAAGAACTTTCCTGCTATCTTCTTGAATTTTTAAGGGATAACTATAGCGAGTCTTTTAAGGCAAGATATAAAATAACCGATGATATAAGCTCTATGACGGGTTTTGAACTCTTAGAGCTTGTAGGGAGAAAAAGAGGAGCAATTGTGTCAGGAGGAAATGTTGACACATTTAAAGCGGCAGGATTTCTGCTTGATGATTTCAGAGCGGCAAAGCTTGGAAAAATAACCCTGGAACTTCCCAAAGAAGGAGAATAATATGCTTGAAATAGAAAAAAGTTTATATGAACAAGGCTATAGTAATATAGCAGGAGTTGACGAAGCTGGACGAGGTCCTCTTGCAGGACCTGTGTGTGCAGCAGCAGTTATTTTGCCCAAAGGCCTTGTTATCGATGAAATAAATGATTCAAAAAAGCTTACTGAGAAGAAACGAGAAATGCTTTTTGATGTTATAACCCAAAATGCAATTGCATATTCAATTCAGTTTGCAGAGCCTGAAATTATAGATAAAATAAATATAAAGCAGGCAACAAGCCTCGCTATGCATAAGGCGGTGGAAAGCCTTTCGCCTTCTGCGGATTTTGTTATTATAGACGGGAATGATAAGATTCCCTATGATATTCCCTATGAATACATAGTAAAAGGTGATGCAAGGTCACAGACAATTGCGGCAGCATCAATCCTTGCCAAGGTTTCAAGGGACAGGCTTATGTGCAGTCTTGATGAAAAATATCCTGAATACGGACTTAAAAAGCATAAAGGCTATGGAACAAAAGCTCATATTGAGGCTATACAGAAATATGGTGTTAAGGATATCCATAGAAAGTCATTTATGACCAAAAAGGTGCTTGGAGAGTAATGGAAAGATATAAGCAAAGCCTTGGAAAATACGGGGAAGATGCAGCAGCAGATTTTCTTTTAAAAAAGAAATATAAAATACTTGAAAGAAATTTTAAGAATTCATATGGCGAAATTGATATAATTGCAAAATATAAAAAGGATATTGTTTTTGTAGAGGTAAAAACAAGACTTTCAAAAAATTACGGAGAGCCATATGAGGCAGTAAATTACTATAAACAGAAAAGAATTACAAATGCGGCAAAGGCATATTTATGTAATAAAAAACTGTTTGATGCCAATGTTAGGTTTGATATTGTTGAGGTTTATGGAGGAATTTCGGACGGAAGATTTGAGCTTGACAAAATCAACCATATCGAATATGCAATTGAGCAGGTAAGCCAGTTTTAAATTGAGGTGGAATATATGTCTTTTTCTGTTTTTGATGCTCATTGTGACACACTTTCAAAAATTCTTGATGAAAACAAAAGTATAAATAAAAATGATTTGCATTTTGATGTAGAGAGGGCAAAGAAAAACACCAAAAGCTTTGTGCAGATATTTGCAGCTTTTTCATATGGAGAAAATTCTTTCAGAAGAGTTAATGACCTTATCGGGGCATATCATAGGATGCTTCATGAATACAGCTTTATAAAGCATATAAACAGTATAGATGATTTAAAAGATGCGAAAACATATTCTGTTTTGAGTATTGAAGGCGGAGATGCCATAGGGAGTGAAATGGAAAACCTTGATTATTTTTATAATCTGGGGGTAAGGTGTATGACTCTCACATGGAATTATTCAAATTCCATAGCCGACGGTATATTATCAGAAGAAGACAGAGGACTTTCAGATTTTGGCAGAAAAGTTGTTAAAAAAATGAATAGTCTCGGCATGATGATTGATGTGTCGCATCTTTCTGAAAAAGGCTTCTCTGATGTGGCAGAAATTGCAGAAAAGCCATTTATAGCATCTCATTCAAACACAAGGAAGTATTGCAGAAACAAAAGAAATTTAACGGATGAACAGATAAAGGAAATAATAAGGCAAAAAGGCTGTATAGGCATAAATTTCTATCCTGTTTTTCTAACTGATGGACAGAGTGCTGATATTTATGATATAATAAAACACACGGAGCATATTTTGTCCTTAGGTGGAGAAGATAATGTTGGTTTTGGCAGTGATTTTGACGGTATTGACTGTCTCCCCGATGGAATAGACGGAGCGGAAAGCTTTGAGAAAATAATAAACGAATTTTTAAAACTTGGATATAGAGAAGAGCTTTTATGCAAAATATGCTATGATAATTTTATAAATGTATTTAAAAACTTATGGGAGTAAGGTTATGGATGCAAAAGGTGAGATTTTAAAGTTAAGAGAAGAGCTTGAAAGGCATAATTATAATTATTATGTTTTAGATAATCCTGAAATAAGCGATTATGAATATGACATGCTTATGAAAAGGCTTATTGAACTTGAGGATAAACACCCTGAATATCAGGATGAAAATTCTCCCACAAAAAGGGTTGGAGGAAGTGTTTTAGGGGGCTTTTCGCAGGTTAAACATATAGTTAAAATGGAAAGTCTTGCAGATGTTTTTTCAGAACAGGAGCTTTATGATTTTGACGGTCGAGTGAAATCGGGACTTGGAAATGAACCCTATGAATATGTTGTGGAAATGAAAATAGACGGACTTTCTGTATCTTTAGAATATGAAAACGGAAGATTTAAAAGAGGCTCCACAAGAGGCGACGGAACAGTTGGGGAGGACATAACAGAAAATTTAAAAACCGTTCGCACCATTCCTCTTTCTTTAAATACCGATGTTCCTTATCTTGAGGTAAGGGGCGAGGTTTATATGTCAAAAGCTACCTTTGAAAAACTTAATGAGGAGTGCGAAAGAGAGGGAAAACAGCTTTTTGCAAATCCAAGAAATGCGGCGGCAGGCTCGCTTCGACAGCTTGACAGTAAGATAACCGCAAAAAGAAAGCTTGATGTGTTTATTTTTAATATACAAAGGGTAGAGGGAAAAACCTTCAGCACCCATTCAGAAGGTCTTGAATTTTTGAAAGACCTTGGATTTAAGGTGAGTCCAAGAAGAAGCGTTTTTAACACTATAGAGGATTGCTACAGAGAGATAATGAGCATTGGAGAAGAAAGGGAAACCTTGCCATTTGATATAGACGGAGCAGTTGTGAAAGTAAACAGCCTTGCTCAAAGAGATGTTCTGGGGAGCACAACCAAGGTTCCAAAATGGGCGGTGGCATACAAATATCCTCCCGAACAAAAGGAAACAGTTATTCGGGATATTGTTCTTCAGGTTGGAAGAACAGGGGCAATAACGCCTAATGCAGAGCTTGAACCCGTGAGAGTTGCAGGTTCTGTGATAAGCCGTGCAACACTTCATAATTATGATTATATAAAGGAAAAGGATATAAGGATAGGGGATACTGTTGTTATACAGAAAGCAGGAGATATAATCCCGGAAGTTGTGAGAGTTATAAAGGATAAAAGATGTGGCACAGAACCTGAATTTCAGATGCCAAAAGTATGTCCTGCCTGCAACGAAAAAATTGAAAGGGAAGAGGATGAGGCGGTTTTCAGATGTACAAATCCAAACTGTCCTGCCCAGAAAATAAGGAGCATAATTCACTATGCATCAAGGGACGCAATGGATATTGAGGGACTTGGTGATGCGGTTGTGGAACAACTTGCAGGTGAAAACATAATTTCGGATTCAGCAGACCTTTATTATATAAAAAAGGAAATGCTGACAGGTCTTGAAAGATTTGCAGAAAAGTCTGCGAAAAATCTTATTTCGGCTATTGAAAAGTCAAAAAGCAATAATGCCGATAAATTTCTGTTTGCCCTTGGTATCCGCCATATAGGGGCAAAATCTGCAAAAAATCTAATGACAAAATTTGGAAGTGTTGATGCACTTATGAATGCGGATAAGGAGCAGATAACAGCAACTCCTGATGTTGGAGAAAAAATGGCGGAAAGCATAGTAAGTTATTTTTCAAATGAAAAAAATAAAGAGTTTATAGAGAAATTCAAAAATGCAGGAGTTAACACAGAATATATTCAGACTGCCACAGGAAACAGTCTTGAGGGGAGAATATTTGTTCTGACGGGAACTCTTGAAAAATTCAAAAGAAGTGAAGCAAAATCCCTGATAGAAAACAACGGCGGTGTGGTTTCGGGAAGTGTTTCAAAGAAAACTGACTTTGTTGTTGCAGGGGAAGATGCGGGAAGTAAGCTTCAAAAGGCTAATGAACTTGGTGTTAAGGTTATTTCAGAGGATGATTTAATGGGAATGCTTCAATAATTTGACATTCCACATAAAATGTGATAATATTAGGCTATATGAGGAGGCATAAAAATGGGATTTGTAATGGATTGTATAAGCGTAAATGAAAAAGGAAACTTGTCCATTGGCGGGGTAGATGTAACAGGTATTGCAAAGGAATACGGAACACCCTGCTATGTGATGGATGAAAATGCAGTAAGAGAGAATATAAGGGCATATAAGGATTCCATTGATAAGTGCTATCCGGAGGGGCTTGTTTTGTATGCAAGCAAGGCTCTTTCCTGCAAAAGAATGTATGAAATAGCAAAGGAAGAGGGCATTGGAGTTGATGTTGTTTCAGGTGGAGAGATTTACACTGCATTAAAAGCGGGCTTTCCTACAGAGAAGATATATTTCCACGGAAACAACAAAACAAAGGACGAGCTTATATTTGCTCTCGAAAACAATATTGGAAGATATGTTGTTGATAATATAGAGGAAATGGAGCTTCTTAATTTTCTTGCAGAAAAAATGGGGAAAAAAGCTGACATTTTATTCAGAATAAAACCGGGTATAGATGCCCACACTCACAGCTTTGTTATGACAGGGCAGATAGATTCAAAGTTTGGATTTGCCCTTGAAACAGGTGAGGCGGAATATGCAATAAAATATGCAACAAAGCTTGAAAGTCTTAATCTTGTTGGTATTCATTGTCATATTGGTTCGCAGATTTTCGAGCTTGAACCATTTAAGCTTGCGGCAAAGGTTATGCTGAACTTTATGGCTGATGTGCAGGAAAAATATGGAGCAAAGCTTAATGAACTAGATTTGGGCGGTGGCTTTGGTATTAAATATACCAAGAAGGATAAGCCTCTTGATTATGGTGCGTATATTGTTGCAGTTTCTGAAACTGTGAAAGCTATATGCACGGAGAAAGGACTTGAGCTTCCTAAAATTATAATGGAACCGGGCAGGTCTGTGGTTGGCTCTGCAGGTCTCACTGTCTACACAGTTGGTTCTGTTAAAGAAATTCCTGAGGTAAGAACATATGTTTCTGTTGACGGGGGAATGGGAGATAATCCAAGATTTATTTTATATAATGCAGAATATGATGCTGTTTTAGTGGAAAATCCCGAGGGTGAAAGAGATAATATGGTAACTATCGTTGGAAAATGCTGTGAATCAGGGGATATATTGATTGAAAATATTAAAATGCCCGAAATCAAAGCGGGAGATTTACTTGCAGTTTTATCAACAGGTGCATATAACTATTCTATGGCAAGCAATTATAACAGAATTCCAAGACCGCCCGTTGTTATGGTAAGAGACGGAGGAACATATCTTGCAGTAAAGAGAGAATCCTATGAGGATATACTTAAAAATGATATTTAGAGGTAGATATAAATGGTAAGCAGATTACAAAGTTGGTTTGGAAACGGAGCTATGGGTATAGCACAGCTTTTGATAACAGCATTTTGCGTGTTTTTATCAATATCTGTTCACGAGGTGGGACACGGACTTGCGGCACATTTTTTAGGGGATGACACCGCAAAAAATTCAGGTAGACTTTCTATAAACCCAATAGACCACCTGGACCCGATTGGTGCTATTTGTCTTTTCTTTTTTGGATTTGGATGGGCAAATCCTGTTCCTGTCAATCCAAGAAATTTCAGTAAGACTTCAATGAAAACCGGTATGGTTATAACCTCTCTTGCAGGTCCCGTAACAAATATTCTTGTTGCTTTTATCTCTCTTTTTATTATGAGAGTTTTAGGCTTTTTACCGGTAAACACGGTAGTAACCGTGCTTTATATACTTCTTTCTTCGCTTGTAAGCTTAAACCTCGGACTTGCAGTATTTAACTTAATTCCAATTCCACCGCTGGACGGATATAAGATTTTAAGCGCAGTACTGCCGCCGAAATATTATTTTAAGCTTATGCAGTATGAAAGATATGGTTTTATTATATTGCTTTTATTTATTTATCTTCCCATATTTAATGGACTTTTGTCAGGTGCCGTTATGGGGATATATAGATTTTTGAATTTTATTTTGAATTTTTTGCCATTTTAGAGGTATAAATGAGTCAGTTAACATTTAATCTGGAGTCATTCAAAGGGCCTCTTGACCTTTTGTTGGTTCTTATAAAAAAGAATAAAGTTAATATTTATGACATCCCGATTAGTGAGATTTTAGAGCAATATCTTTCTGTTATGGACGAGATGAAAGAACTTGATATGGAAGTCTCAAGTGAGTTTTTGGTCTTAGCTGCAACCCTCTTGCAAATTAAGTCAAAAATGCTTCTTCCTTCTGAAAATGAAGAGGAAGAGCAGGAAGATCCAAGGGAAGAACTTGTGAGACGGCTTGTGGAGTATAAAAAATTCAAAGAAAAAAGTGAATTTTTAAAGGAACTTCAAAATACGGGGTATGACAGATTTTTTAAGCTTCCCGATGCCATAGAGAGACCGCCTGCTGTATATGATTATTCAAATTTAGACGGTGATGTTTTGTTTGAAGCATATAAAACTTCTCTTATTAGACTTGAAAGAAAGCTTGCACCACCAAAAAAATCCTTCAGTGGTATTGTGGGCAGAGAAAAAAGCTCTGTGAGAGAAAAAGTTAAAAAAATATGGACAAGGCTTATCAAAAAAACAAAGCTTCTTTTTAAGGATATATTCAGCGAGACAAAAACAAGACCGGAGGCTGTTGCATCCTTTATTGCGGTTTTAGAGCTTATAAAAATGAAAAAAATCCGTGTTGACGGAGATAATGAAAATTGTGTTGTAACAGTTATTGATAAAACAGAGAATTTTAACCTTGAGGGTATTGAGGATTAATTATATGGAATTAAACAAATTTGAATCGGTTATTGAAAGTGTTCTGTTTGCCGCAGGTGATGCGGTGGAAATCGAAAAGCTTTGCGATATTCTTGATGTGGATACGAAGAATTTAAATTTAATAGTTGATAACCTCGCAGAAAAATACGAAAAAGGAAAAAGGGGCATAATGATAATAAGACTTGAGGATTCATATCAAATGTGCACCCGCCCTGATTATAAGGAATATATATCAAGACTTATGGAGCCGAAAAAGGGGCAGAATTTGTCAAATGCCGCTTTGGAAGTACTGTCAGTTATTGCCTACAGACAGCCGGTTACAAAATCCTATATTGAGAATATAAGAGGGGTTTCTTCTGATTATGTTGTGAGCCGTTTAGTTGAAAGAGGCCTTGTAGAAGAGGTGGGAAGACTTGATGCTCCCGGAAGACCAATGCTTTTTTCAACAACAGAAGAATTTTTAAGATGCTTTAACTTAGAGTCACTTAAAAGTCTTCCTGATTATGAAGAAATAAGAAACAGCGGAGAAATTGTAACAGAAGACAAGGTTTTGGATAGTGATGCTGAAATACCTGTTGAGGAGTAATTTATGAAAATTTTTTTCATTATTCTATTGCTTTTTTTACTGCTTGTATGTTTGCTGATTTTTAATAAGTCGGAAGTTATCTTTTCTTATGACGGAGAAGCTTTTAAACTGAAAATAAAGAATTTTGTCTTCAGTAAAAAATTTTCTTTTGCAAAAAAGGATAAAAAAGGTACCGATAAGAAAATGGAAAGTGCAGAGCCTGAAGAAAAAGTCGAGGGCTATAAGATAAAATATAAAGAGTATAAAAGTGTTATCAAAACTTTTATGAAGCTGACAAGAGGCAAGATAGAAATCAAAAAATTAGAGCTGACTCTGGATTATGGTTGCTCGGATGCGGCAAAAACCGGAATTTTGTATGGAGCTTTGTGGGGAATTGTGTCAGCAGTTCATAATGCACTTAATTTGTATTTCAATTCTGATTATCCCAAGGTGAATATAACACCTGATTTTCAGAATAAAAAATTTGAAATAAAGGTGTATGGAATACTAAGAGTAAGACTTGTGCATATTATAAATGCAATTTTAAAAATTAAATTAATGGAAATAAAGAAAAACAGAAAAGAAAGGGGCAAATAAATATGCCGGAACAACATCCGATACAGGGACTAATGCACACAGCGATGCAGAGTCTTAAGGAAATGATTGATGTAAACACTATAGTTGGAGATGCAGTTCAAACACCGGACGGAACTGTGGTTATTCCTATTTCAAAGGTGGGACTTGGCTTTGCCGTGGGCGGAACTGACTACACTATGAAATCAGGAAGCAGAGAGGAAAAGGATGCTCCCATGTTTGGTGGAGGAAGCGGCGGAGGTGTTTCAATAACACCGGTTGCGTTTATGGTTGTTGGAAACGGACAGATAAGAATGTTGCCCGTTAATCCGGAAACATCAGTTTATGACCGTATCTTTGATATGGTGCCTGTTGCAATTGATAAAATTTCTGACGGCATCAGTAAACTAAGAGGCAAAAAAGGCAAAAAAGAAGAATCCATAAGCCAGAATGCCTATGTAGATGAGGTTGATGATTTATTAAAAGATATCGACTTCGGCGACGAGCTATAGAAAATAATTCAAAAAAGAAGAACGGAATTTTTTTGTTTCGTTCTTCCTTTTTTAATATATGGAGGGATTTTCAAATGAAAAGAATTATCAGCTTGTTTCTGACAGTAACTATGATAGCGAGTTTAATTGTTGCTATTCCTGTAACTAATGTTGCTGCTGTAGAAACTATCACAGACGAAGCACTGTTTATGAATTATCCTACCTATCTCTCAAATAGCGAGATGGATGAAGGTCTTCAAAAGGCTGAAACGGCTTATTATGCCGTTATAAATAGTTACTCTGATTTGGATGAAACTGTTGCAGCGCTAATGTCTTCAATGAGCGAGGGTGTCTCTATCCTTATAAAAGAAGGTTTAGCTAATCTTGGTTATGGTGAAACCTTGTATGAAACTCAGGCAAGAGAAGCCGCAACTAAGTATATGCAAAGTATGCTTACTAACGAAAATGTTATAAAGAAAGCATCGGGTATGGTAGATAAGGCTTATAAAACCTTAAAGACTTCCTATTCTATTGCATCAAATGTTGATAAAACAACTATGATGGCGGATTTGGTAAAGGTTGCAACGGAAAATGATATTTCTATTAAACCTGATGATATTGATGACCTTGTAAATGATTTGTATGACGCGGGTTCTTTAAAAACAGACCTTGCCGCTATCGGCGAAGCAAACAAACTCTGGAAAATAGTATTTGAGTTTACGGAAATTCATGCTATTGAAAAGACCACTCTTGACTTGCTTATGGACGAACTTTCTAAATCTGGTCAAACAAGCAGTGACCTTTATTTAGGATTAAGTTTGTTAAAGAAGGATATGGAAAAGGATTCTGCATCCTATGTGCTTAAATATTATTTAAATGATAAAACCGTATCTTATCTGGCAGATAAGGTGGATGATTTAATCGGTGCTGCAACAAGTGCTAATGCTGTATCTTTAGTTACAACCTTTATGAAGGTTTTCGCCGATTATATTTATGTAAATGCAAAAGCGGAAGATATAACTCAGGCTATAATGCAGACCAGCTTTGTTTCAAGTATAGATATATGCCTTAGTCAGTATAGATTGAAGTTCTTGCAGGGTACAGGAACAACTGAAGACATACAAACTTATGAAAGTTTGTATGGTGCTTATCTTGCTGCTCATAAGGCGACACTTGATACTTGCTATGATATTGCTAAAATCACAGATAAATTCAGTCTCGGTGGCGATTGTATGATATGGTCATCAAATATCGAAACCCTCTATACATACGATAAATATATTGAATGGTGTAAAAAGGAAATCTCTCACGATATATCTAATTCCGAACTTGATAAAACAACTGGTTCTTCTACTATCACAGATGCTCTCAATGAAGAAACTATCGCATCAAGACTTGAAAGGGTATTTAGACTATATCCTGCTGGCAGTAAGTGGGCTAAAGATTATGACGGGACTAAAAGTTCTTTAGGATATGTTGGAAAAGTGTTCAATCATATATTTGATGAATCAATGTGTGTAAAAGTTCAAAATGACTATCAGTATATTCTCACAAGTAATAGGAATGTCCGTTTGATTGGCAGACTTGAAGAAGAAGGCGTTACCGAGGATGCTTTAAAAGAATTGTTTGCTAATGTAAGAATCGGTGATGTTGTAATAACTTCTGGTCAGTATGATTATCTTCATGCCATGACTGTTGTTGGTATGAGTGAAACAGGACCTGTTGTCTATGATGTGGATTCAAAATATGGTCCTGCCGAAGAATATACCCATTTGATTCAAAAATATGAATTTCCGTACTCAAAAATGGCAGATGCATTTAGTTCAAATGGTAAATATCTGACTAAGCCTGGTATTTCCGTTTATAGAGCAATAAAGAAGGTTAATACTACTAATTCTGGAACAAGCCTCTATTACGAGGAGTATGATGATAGCGTAAACTATGTAATTGAAAATGGAGTTTTAACAGGGTATAAAGGCTCAAGAACAACTATTGAAATTCCTGATTGGGTAACTTCTATTGCTGCAAATTGTTTTATGAATAATACAAGCATTAAATATGTGTATATGCCTGATACAATCACCGAAATTGGTAGTTATGCTTTTTATGGGTGTACCAATTTAAGATATATGGATTTGTCATCAAAGTTGACTAAAATAAAAAATGACATGTTTGGCAATTGTAGTTTGTTGGGAGGAGTTATAATTCCCACCAATGTGCTTGAAATTGATGATTATGCTTTCTCAGGATGTACCAATTTAAATAATATAATATTATCTAATAAATTATCTGTTATAGGAGAATATTCATTTTCAAATTGTATAAAGTTAAGTGAAATAACAATACCAGACAGTGTAACAAATATTGAAGAAGGTGCATTTAGCAACTGTAATATATTGCAGAATGTAAAATTGTCTAAATCAGTAAAATATATTGGAGGTGGTGCCTTTAGAAATTGCGTTGCTTTAAATAATATTGAAATTCCAAAATCTTTAGAAAGATGTTCATTCAGCGGTGGATCAAGTGATAAATGTATCGGACCTTTCGATGGTTGCATTAATCTTAATAAGGTAGCGTTTGAAGAAGGGATGACAACAATTCCAAAGTATTTGTTTTTGGGGTGTGAAGGAATAACCAGTATTACAATTCCTGGAACTGTTACTCAAATTGAGGAAGGCGCATTTTGGGCTTGTGAAAAATTGGAAGATGTATCCTTGCCTTATGGTATTAACGAAATTGGATTCCGAGCTTTTTCTCAATGTATTTCTTTACAAGATATAACATTACCAGATAGTGTTTTAAAAATAGGTCAATATGCGTTTTTGGGATGTTCAAAATTAAAGAATGTTTATTATGGAAGTGATGAAGAACAATGGAATGCCATAGTAATATCAAGTGGAAATGAAAATTTATTAAATGCCGAAGTGTATTATAATCACACAACTAAGACCCAAATTACTACATTTACTGTCGATAATGCTGGTAAAGTAAGTTTAACTGCCATAAATGCACCTGATGATGCTGTTGTTTATGTTGCATCTTTTAATAATTTAGGTAAGTTGCTTGAAATAAAAAATCTTATATTAAAAAATGGTGCGGCAAGTCAAATATTCTCTACGGCTCAGGTATTCAATTATGAGGCGTTTGTCTGGAAAGGTGATATTATGAGACCTCTTTCTGAAACGAAAGAATGTAAGTTGCAATAAACATAAAAAAGCTCTCGTGAAAAACACGAGAGCTTTTTTGCTTCATAATCTTAATATTTTCTTATAACAGTTGCTTTGCCGATGGTAATTGGTTTTACAGGACGGGAGAGTTCTCCGTAGCCATTGTCTGTAAGTTCTGTTTTCAGGAAGCCTTCGATAACATTCATCCCTTTTGTAACTTTTCCAAATGCTGCATAATTTCCGTCAAGGTTTTCTGCGGTGTCATAGCAGATAAAGAACTGGCTTGATGCAGAATTTGGGAAGCTGCCTGAACGAGCCATTGAAACAACACCCTTTTCGTGCTTCATAGTGTTCTGTTCAAAACCGTTGGCTGCAAATTCTCCGAAGATAGTTCCTTCTGAACCGCCTGTGCTGTCGCCCTTGGGATCGCCGCCCTGGGCAACAAAGCCTTCTACTATTCTGTGGAATGTAAGTCCGTCATAAAATTTCTTTGAAACAAGTGCCAAGAAGTTTGCACAGGTCTGTGGGGCATATTCAGGATAAAGTGTGATTTCAAATCTCTGTCCGTCAGACATTGTAAACTGAACAACAGGATGTCCCTTTGGAATGTCTGTGTATGTCACATTGCTGTCCTTAATGCTCTGTTCCATTTTTTCGTATTCTGCCTGCTGTTGTTTTGTAAGTTCTGTGTACATTGCATCTATTTCCTTCATAAGGTCAGATGCTTTTTTTATAAGAGTTGCAGCTTCTGCTCTTGTTCCGCTGTTTTCAGCATTAAAGTTTCCATTTTCGTCTCCTGTAACGATTTCAAGGTAAACAAGATTGGTTATAGAGCCTGAAATTGAAGCATCGTATTTTTCTTTTATTGAGGCTAAATCATTAATGCCTTCTTCTTTTGAACCGTTAACCATAAAGACATTCTGGAAGGCGTTGCTTAAGATATATGCCATTTCCCATCTTTTGATAGGCTGGTCATAGTTGTTTTTGTCCATAACTCCTGGGGAAATTCCGTCATAAGACAAATTAAAATTCGCATATAGATAAGCGCTAAGTGCAAATTCATTGTATTTGTCTGCCCAGTGGGTTTTGTTTTCAGCTTCAGGAATTTCGGCTTTAACAATGTTTGCAAGAAGAGCGGTAACCATTTTTAAAAACTCTGCTCTTGAAACGGTGTTGTCAGGGTGGAAGTTTCCATCTGTATCACCATTTATAGCTTTGTCTTCGTATAGAGTTGTGATAGCTTCTTCTGCCCAGTGTCCATCAATATCAGGGAATGGAGCTGCAAAAGCTGTTGTGCTGAGTATCAGAATAACTGACAGAATTAATGCGATTATTTTTTTCATAAGTTTAATCTCCTTTATTCAATAACTGATAAATGTTTCATAACAATAGGTGTTTTTGGAACAGCAACTTCACCCATTGAGTTCATAGTTCTTTCAACCTTTAAGAAATTGTTGACTGTGTCCATTCCGTCAACAACCTTGCCGAATGCAGCATACTGACCGTCAAGGAAGCTTGCATCATCATAGCAGATAAAGAACTGGCTTGATGCAGAGTCAAAGTCCATTGAACGAGCCATTGATATAACGCCTCTTTCGTGGGAAAGGGTGTTCTGTGTGAAGCCGTTTGCAGAAAATTCGCCTTTGATTTTATCCTTGCTTCCGCCCATACCTGTACCCTGAGGGTCACCGCCCTGAGCCATAAAGCCTGCAACAACTCTGTGGAATGTAAGTCCGTCATAAAAACCCTCTTCAACAAGTTTTTTGAAATTTGCCACTGTTTCAGGGGCATAATCGGGATATAATTCAAGGGTGAAATTTTCCCCGTTTTCCATTTCAACTAAAACTTTAACTGTGTTCATAGATAAATCCTCCTTAAAATTATCACTGATTAATGAAAATGCAATAAAAATTATAACTGCAGCCAAAAATATACCAAGAATAATAAAAGCCTTATTATATTTTTTCTGTGCTTCTGTTTTTACAGCAGTTTTCTTTGCTTTGGACATTAAATTCAAATCCTTTCGTGCTAAATTTGAACAACAATATACCTAAATATTTTAATTTACATAAGAAAATTTGTCAATACTATAAATGTTAAATTTTCTTTAAAATATTGAAAATAATATTGTAATTTAATAAAATATATGGTAGTATTATTATTTAATAGGATTAAAATTTGAGAAAGGTCAGGAAGATAATTTGAAAAATCATTTAAAAGGTATCGGATTTTATTGTTTTCTGTTTATTGTGATAACTTTAATATTTGTTATGACATCATTCCCTGAAAACAGTACTCAATATATTTATTCGGATTTTGTGTCCATGGTGAAAAACGGGCAGGTAAGCGAGCTGCAGATTGTTGACACAACAGCTTATGTAACCTTGACTGACGGAACAAAGCTTGAGGTTGCAACCCCCGGATATTATGGTATTTATGAAACTGTGGGCAAGGAAATTGACGAGCAGGTTAAGGCGGGGACCTTAAAGGTTGATACCCCCGAACCTAAAACTGCACCTTGGTGGCTCAGCATATTGCCATCTCTCGGACTTATAATCATTATGATTGTTTTCTGGGTTTTCTTTATGCAGCAATCCCAGGGCGGTGGAAGAGGCGTTATGAGCTTTGGTAAAAGCCGTGCAAGGGTAAGTGCTGATGATAAAGGCAAAAAAACCTTTGATGATGTTGCAGGTGCAGATGAAGAAAAAGAAGAGCTTAAGGAAATTGTTGAATTTCTGAAAAGACCTGAACAGTTCAGAAGTTTGGGTGCAAGAATTCCAAAGGGAGTTTTATTGGTTGGACCTCCGGGAACAGGTAAAACTCTTCTTGCAAAAGCAGTTGCGGGAGAAGCGGGAGTTCCGTTTTTCTCTATTTCAGGTTCTGACTTTGTTGAAATGTTCGTTGGTGTTGGTGCATCAAGAGTGAGAGATCTTTTTGAGCAGGCAAAGAAAAATTCACCATGTATTATTTTTATAGACGAAATTGATGCCGTGGGAAGACAGAGAGGTGCAGGTCTTGGCGGCGGACACGATGAAAGAGAACAGACATTAAATCAGCTTCTTGTTGAAATGGATGGCTTTGGGGTTAACGAAGGGGTTATTATAATTGCTGCAACAAACCGTCCTGATATTCTGGACAGAGCTCTTCTCCGTCCGGGAAGATTTGACAGACAAATACTTGTTGATGCTCCTGATGTTAAAGGCAGAGAGGCTGTTCTTAAGGTGCATGCAAAGGGCAAACCATTAGCAGATGATGTTAAACTTGATATACTTGCAAGAACAACTGTTGGGTTCACAGGGGCAGACCTTGAAAATCTTATGAACGAAGCTGCACTTCGTGCTGCAAGGCAGGGTGCTGACAAAATAACTATGTTCGATATTGAAGAATCAATTATGAAAGTTATTGCAGGTCCTGAAAAGAAAACAAGAGTTGTAACCGAAAAGGAAAGAAAACTGACAGCGTTCCACGAAGCAGGCCATGCGGTTGTTTCAAAGATGCTCCCTACACAGGACAGAGTCCACCAGGTTTCAATTATTCCAAGAGGAAGAGCCGGTGGATATACCCTGTCACTCCCAAAAGAAGATGTATCATACACATCAAAGACTGAAATGCTTGAAGAAATCGTGTCACTGCTCGGTGGTCGTGTTGCAGAAAAGCTTGTGCTTGACGATATAAGCACAGGTGCATCCAATGATATTGAAAGAGCAACCGCTATAGCTAAAAATATGATTGTTAAATATGGTATGAGTGAAAAGCTTGGCACAAGAACCTTTGGCGGAAGCAACGATGAAGTGTTTATCGGCAGAGATTTCGGACACACAAAGGATTTCAGCGAGGCTGTTGCTGCTGAAATAGATGCTGAAATCAAAGCTATAATTGACGATTGTTACAAAAAGTGTGAGGATATTCTGAAAGAGCAAAACGATAAGCTTCATAAGGTGGCAAATCTTTTGCTCGAGAAAGAAAAAATTGATGGAGAAGAATTTGAATCATTATTCAAAGATGCTCCGGAGGAGCCGGAAGAAAATAAAGCAGAATAATATTAAAAGGGGGCATAAGCTCCCTTTTGGTGCTAGAAAGGGGGAAGTGAATTTTGAAAAGTATAACTTGCAAATGTCCTGCAAAACTTAATTTATGTCTTGATGTTACGGGAAAACGCAGTGACGGGTATCACGATCTAAAAATGATTATGCAGTCAATAAATCTTTTTGATATTGTCACAGTTGAAACCTCGTCAGGTGATGATATTGAGATTTATACTGATAAAATGAATATTCCCTGCGATGAAAAAAATACCTGTTATAAGGCGGCAAAGGTTTTTTATGATAAGCTTGGAGTCGGAAGAAAGGTTAAGATAATTATTGAGAAAAATATTCCCAGCGGAGCAGGAATGGGCGGCGGGAGCTCGGATGCTGCAGGAGTTTTAAGGGCACTTAACGAGTTGGAGAATAAGCCCTTTTCTGTTGATGAATTAAGGGCTCTTGGTAAATCAGTTGGAGCAGATGTTCCATTTTGTGTGGAGGGCGGATGTTTTCTCTGTGAAGGAATTGGCGAAATTCTGACGCCCTTGGTTCCTATGAAAAATGTGTATGCGGTTATAACAAAGCCGGATTTTTCTGTATCAACAGTTTGGGTTTATAAAAATCTAAAGCTTGAAAAGGTTACACATCCTGATGTTGATAAACTAACAGAAGAATTGAAAAAAAGCGATTACAGGCTTTTTCAGGAGTATTCAGGGAATGTGCTTGAGAGTGTCATCATAAAAGAATATCCGGAAATTGAGGATATGAAGAAAAAAATGAAAGACCTGGGTGCCGTATATTCTCTTATGACGGGAAGCGGGCCAACAGTTTTCGGAATTTTTGAAAAAAAAGAAGATGCTGAAAAGGCTGAAAATTATTTTAAGAATATTAATGATGAAACATATCTTGTTTCAATGTAGAAAGGTAAAAGAAAGAGAGGGCAGAATTATGAGTAAGAAGGAGTGCACACTACATAAAACATCGATTGGCGGACAAGCGGTTATAGAGGGTGTTATGATGAAAGGCCCCGAAAAAATTGCAACAAGTGTCAGAAAACCCGATGGTGAAATTGAAAGTGAAATAAAGGAATGCGGTTCTCTTAGAAAAAATAAGATTTTAAAACTTCCAATTATTCGTGGATGCGTGAATTTTTTTGATTCTATGATAATCGGTGTTCAGTCTCTTATGTATTCAGCAAAATTTTTTGATGTAGATGAAGAGGGTAACGAAGAAGAACCTTCAAGGTTTGAAAAATGGCTTGAAGAAAAGCTAGGTTCTGAGAAAATGATGAATGCAGTAATCTATTTTTCTGTTATAGTATCCCTTTTCTTCAGCGTGGGACTTTTTATCCTCCTACCGGGGGCTATTGGTGAAATTGTGAGAAAATTTGTGGATAACAATTATGTAGTTACCTTAAGCGAGGGTGTAATCAGAATTTCTGTGTTTATTTTATATCTTGCTCTGGTGTCTCAGATGAAGGATATAAAAAGAGTGTTTATGTATCACGGGGCAGAGCATAAATCTATAAACTGCTATGAACACGGGGAAGAGCTTACTGTTGAAAATGTGAGAAAATATTCAAGACTTCACCCAAGATGCGGAACAAGCTTTTTGCTTATTGTTATGGTTATCAGTATGCTTGTGTTTTTCTTTATCCCAAAAGTGCATTTTGCGTTAAGACTTCTTCTGAGGCTTGCACTTTTGCCTGTTGTTGCGGGACTTTCCTATGAGGTTATAAAGTATGCAGGAAGACACGATAATAAGCTGACAAAAATGATATCAGCTCCCGGCATGTGGTTCCAGCATATAACAACAAAAGAACCGGATGACAGCCAGATAGAGGTTGCAATTGTTTCCTTAAAGGCAGTAATGCCCGAAAACAAGGGGGACGACAAATGGTAAAGCTTAGTGACCTGAGAGAATATTCTCTGAAGGTGCTTGGCGAAAATAAAATTGAGGAAGCAAGAGCTGATACAGATTTCTTGCTTTTCTTTTTGCTGGGAGCCGGAAAAACAGATATTCTTATGGGAGATAAGGAAGTAGACAGCAGAAAAGCTCAAATGTTTTATGATGCTTTAAGAAGAAGAATAAAGGGTGAGCCTGTTCAGTATATAACGGGCGTGTGCGAATTTTATTCAAATGAGTTTTATGTGGACAAAACAACCCTTATTCCAAGAGCGGATACGGAAATTTTAGTTGATGAATGTATAAAACTTATAAAAGAGAAAAACCTTTCTTCTTTTTTGGATATAGGAACGGGAAGCGGATGCATCGCTCTCAGCATTCTTAAAGAAACAGAAAACACGAAGGCAGGTCTTGTTGATATACAGGAGGGGGCCCTTAAGATTGCAGAAAAAAATGCAAAAAAACTTGGGGTCTATGAAAGAACGGACTATTATAAAAAAGATATTCTGGAAGATGAGTTAAAGGAATTTGGCACAGTTGATTTAATTGTTTCAAATCCGCCATATATAGACTCGGAAACTGTTTTGATGCTTGATGACAAAGTAAAAAATTTTGAGCCGAATATAGCTCTTGACGGTGGTGCCGACGGACTTATATTCTACAGAAGAATTACAAGCCTTGCAGCGAAAAGTGCAAAATATCTTGCGTTTGAAATAGGCTTTGATCAGAAAGACACTGTAAGAAAAATTATGGAAGAAAATTTTTGTGATATAAAGCTTTATTATGATTACGGGAAAAACCCAAGGGTTATTATAGGAAAAAATAAACAAATTAATTGAATTTATTTCTAACAAAAATATAAATATTTTCATTGAAAAAATCTGAGATATGTTGTATAATGAATATGTATATAAATTTTTATTTACAGATAGGAGAAAATTATGAAAAAAATTATTTCTTTAATGATGCTTATAGTGGTTGTTTTAACAACATTTTCAACAGTTGCATTTGCAGATGAAGTTCAGGTTAAGGATATGTTCGTGGATATGCCTGATAACTGGGCAACAGAAGCTTTGATTGCAGCAGTTGAAAACGGACTAATCAGCGGTAGCAATGGCTACATCAAGCCTGACGATTTTATGACAAGAGCAGAAATGGCAGCTATTATTTCCCGTGCAACAGGATGCCAGACAGAAGCTGATATTTCTGAATTTACAGATGTTTCAAAAGAAGACTGGTATTATTCGCCAATGGCTAAAGCTGTTTATATGAAAGGATTTAAGGGTTCAGATGGCAAGCTTGACCCTGAAAACAATATAACAAGACAGGAAGCGTTTGTTGTTCTTGCAAGAGTATTCGGTATTGCAACAAATCCGGAAAGTGATTATTCAGCTATTGATGTATTCACAGATAAGGATCAGATTGCAGACTGGGCGAAGGACAGCATGAATATGATTATCAGAGAAGGCTATGTTGGCGGAAATGACGGAAGAGTTAATCCTCTTGATAATATTACAAGAGCAGAGTTCGCAGTTGTTATGAACAGACTTGTGAAATATTATATTGATGAGCCGGGGGATTACACACCAAATGCAGATGGAAATATTATGATAAGATGCGGCGGTGTTAATATCAACAAATTCACAACAGACAAAATGATAGTTGTTGGGGATATTAAAGGCGAAGATGTTGTTAACTTTGTTGATTGTAGCATTCAGGGAACAGTTGTTACAAGAGGCGGAAAAACCAAGTTTACAGGTGATTATGATTCTATTAAGGCTATTATGAAAGCATCTACAATTGATGTTTCTGAACTTTCAAAAGAGGTTATGGGTAAAATTAAAATCCACCTTGATGAAGCAAATATTCATATGAAAATCTATATGGAGCAGTAAATCGTAAATGAAATCATATAAAATTACCGACCTTAATGTTTCTGTTGACTGCAAGGTTGGAGGAAGAACATATATTCAGGCAGAAAGCTATTCGGCAGAAAATGATAAACCTTTTGATATAGAGGTTTCTCTCAGCGATAGTTATCTTGCAAAAAAGAAGGAAGAAAATCCGCATTTAAGCTTAGATGAATGTGAGTATATATGGACAGGGGTTGAGTTTTGTAATAAGCTCCTTGGATTCAAAGGATTTATGCTTCATTCATCAGCTGTTGCATATGAGGGCTGTGCGTATCTTTTTTCTGCTCCGTCAGGAACAGGAAAGTCTACTCACACAGAAATATGGCAGAGAGTATTTGGAGAAGATAAGGCCGTTATCATAAATGATGATAAACCGGTTATCAGGCTTTCGAATGACGGAAAGTTTTATGTTTACGGTACTCCCTGGAGTGGAAAAACTGATAAAAATATTAACACAAAGGTGCCTCTTCAGGCAGTATGCTTTCTTGAAAGAGGAAGTGAAAATACAATAAAGAGAGTTGAAGCAAGGGATGCTGTCTGGATGCTTCTTAATCAGACCATAAGACCAGATATAGAGGGAGCAATGGACAACCTGCTTGGACTTCTTGATAAGCTTTTAAAGGAAATTCCTGTGTATAAGCTTTCCTGCAATATGGAAGATGAGGCGGCTATTGTTTCATATAACGGAATGAAAGACGGAATCTAAATCGGAAGGAATGATTTTTTTGAAAATAAAAGAAGGATACCTTTTAAGAGAGGTTGCGGGGAATATGATTGTTGTTCCGGTGGGAGAGGCAGCGATTAATTTCAATGGAATGATTAACCTCAATGAAACAGGTGCGTTTCTATGGGAAAAGCTTCAGGAAGATGTTGAGCCTAAGTTTTTGCTCAGCGAGCTGAGACGGGAATTTGATGTTGATGAAGAAACGGCAAAAGTGGATATAGTTTCATTCCTTAATAAATTAAGCGGAGCAGGTCTTTTAGATGTCTGATAAAGTTAAATTGTCTCTTGAAGATGCATTTTTTATAATTGATGAAAAAATAAAAAACGGTGGAGAGGTAATTTTTTCTCCAAAGGGCGTAAGTATGATGCCCCTTATAAGACCGGGTTTTGATAGTGTTGTTCTTAAAGAGGTGGATGGACCTTTAAAAAAGGGTGATATTGCCTTTTACAGGAGAGATAACGGGAAATTTGTTCTTCACAGAGTTGTTGGAGTTGAGGACGGTTTTTACCGTATGTGCGGCGATAATCAAGGTTTTGTGGAAAAAAAGGTGGAGGACAGGCATATTATTGCCATTGTGAAAACTGTTTTAAGAGACGGCAGGGCAGTTAATTTTGAAAATTTCTGGTATAAGATTTATTTAAAGACACTTATGTTTAAAAGACTTGAAAAAAGATTTTTTTCAACTGTTTACATAAAGGCTGCTTTAAGAAGAATTAAGAAAATATTTAGAAAGTAAATAAGAAGGAGAGAGGCACAGAGAAGCCGTAAGGCGAAAGAATATGTGCCTCTATTTAGTAAAATGAAGGATAAGAAAACACTTCTATGGATATTCAAAGGCTCAAAATCGCAACTTCCTTATATTTTTTTTGTTGCGGTGCTTAGAACTGTCTTAACAGTGCTTGGAGTTTATTTTGCATTGTCTTCAAAAGGAGTTATTGATGCTGCATCAAGAAAAGACCGGTCAGGTCTTATATTTGCTTCACTGATTCTTGTGGGGATTATTGTTGTGCAGCTTATTATAAAATTTATAGGAAATGCCCTTGAAGAAAGAGTAAAAGCAAGAATGGAAATCAGTTTTAAGTCAAAGCTTTTTAAAGCCATCCTTAAAAAGGATTACAGTATGATAACTGCATATCATAGCGGAGATTTGCTGACAAGAATAACCAGCGATATAAATGTGGTAACAGACGGCGTGGTTTCTCTGCTCCCGGGGGTTCTGGCAACCATAGCTGGACTTATATGTGCATTCCTTGGACTTGTTTCTCTCGACAGAACATTTGCATACATATTTCTTGGCGGTGGACTTTTTCTTCTTCTTATTATAAGTCTTTTAAGGCCGCTTATGAAAAATCTTCATAAGTCTGTGCAGGAATCTTATTCTAAGGTTCGCTCCTTTTTTCAGGAAACTATTTTAAGTCTTTTAATGGTCAAGGTTTTTTCCATAGAAGATTATATGGGAGATATTGGAGACAGGCTTCAGGAAACTGTGTTTAAAAACAAAATGAAGAGAAGAAATATAAGTGTGATTGCACATACGGGGATGAGCTTTGTTTTCAGTATTGCATCGCTTATTGCTCTTATAAGATGTTCTGTGAGACTTTTTTTCGGAGCAATAACATTTGGAACATTAACTGCAGTTTTGCAGCTTGTTAACCAGATACAGTATCCAATAGCATCCCTTTCCTCAGTGCTTCCAAATTATTTCAGTATACTTGCATCAGCAGAAAGAATAATTGAAATTGAGGATTTACCGGAAGAAAAAGGTGAAGTTCAAAGCCTTGAAAAGGAAGATTATGAAAAGTTATCCCGGATAGTTTTTGATAATATATCTTTTTCATATGGCAGGGATGAGGTGCTTGATAAAACAACCTGCTCAATAAATAAGGGTGACTTTATTATTATTTCAGGCATATCGGGAATAGGAAAAAGCACTTTGATGAAACTTCTTCTTGGGGTTATATATCCTCAGGAGGGTGAAATATATCTTTTAATGGAAAATGAAGAAAAAATTTTTGTAGGAAAACATATAAGAAGTCTTTTTTCATATGTTCCACAGGGAAATCTACTTTTAAGCGGAACTATAAGAGAGTCCGTTTCTGTTGTGAGACCGGATGCGAAGGATGAAGAAATCATTGAGGCGTCAAAGGTTGCCTGTGCATATGATTTTATAAAGGAATTGCCTGAAGGACTGGATACCGTTATAGGAGAAAAAGGTGCAGGGCTTTCGGAGGGGCAGGTTCAGAGACTTGCGATAACAAGAGCAGTTCTTTCTTCTGCACCTATAATTTTGCTTGATGAAGCAACATCGGCGCTTGATGAGGAAACGGAAGAAAAGTTGCTTTATAATATTAAACAGCTAAAAGATAAAACCTGTGTTCTTATTTCTCATAAAAAAGCTGCTTATTCCGTATGTAATAAGGAATTCAGAGTAGAAAACAAGAAAATAGTGGAAAATAATATAGAATAGAAAAAATCATGCAAATTTATATTTGCATGATTTTTTGTAATTTAAGTGCATAATGATTGCAAGATAGCAACAGAAAGTTTTACTGGTGCGTGAGAAGAAAGTTGAATTTCTGTGTCATTGACACTAAATATTAACGGTAATGTAAAAAAATCACCAAAAATATAGTGACATGGAGCTGGTTGTCGTGGCTATTTGCTATTTTTGTACATTATAAGATTAAATAGTTGAAAAATAATTGACCTTTTTCTGCATTTATGATATAATATCAGAGATGAATTTGTGTCTGGCTTTTCTGTCACATAGTGCAATTGTGTGGCGGAAGGCAACAAAAGCTGGTTAAAAGTATTGATAATAATGGAAAATGATGCGATAATACTTTATGCAACTAGACTATACTCACTATAATGGACGAGGTATATCTCTCGTTGCAAAGTGTATGCTAATAAGTTTAAAGCGTACACTGTAATGAGAAGTAGTGGGTAATTGCATAGCAACCTTATCGTCAGAGCTTGTGTGTTTTCGTGCGTAGCTCTGAAATATGGGCTACGCATTTTATTTATGAGGAAAAAGAAATTTGATAGTAACGAAGAATAATATGTTTTACAATTATAAGCGCGTGTAAATAAAATAATACTTATAAGGAGTTGCCATATGAAAAGAGTATTGCGGATTTTAATAACAACTATTACTTTGATGACATTTATGTTTTTGACATCATTACAAATTACTGCAACGGAAGTTACTCTTATAGATGGAAAAATTACTATTGCAGATACTGCAAATACCGGTAAAAGCTCAGGTGAGACCTACACTGCCACGGCAAAAGGGTCCTTGTTCTCTAAAAAAACAAATAATATTACTATAACTAATGTAAGTAATGAGAAAGCAAAAGTTAGTTTTAATTATTCTGCAGATAAAGCAAATTCATTTAAAATCGATGAGACGGCAGTTTCTGCCTCAGGTAGTTACTCAATGCTTCTTGAAGCAGGTGGGACCATTGCGATTGTGCTTCAATCCAATTCGGGATTTAGTAATACAACCGCGACCCTGACTCTTACAAATATTACTTATGCAACTTTGGCAGCTACTGCGGAAATAATCTTTAGTTTTGAAAGTACTCTAGGTTCGGTGACGGCAGACGGGGTTGCTGTAAGTGATGGAGACACAATGATCGTTGAAGAATCAGGCGTACAGCTTGTTGCAACGCCTGTCCAGGGAGCGCGTTTTGTTGCCTGGGCAGACAAAGACGGTAAAATTATTACAAAGGATTCTGCCTACACACAGGTTTCTGACAGAACAGGTACAATCAAAGCCTTGTTCAGCAAAAATACACCATATTTTACTGATGAAAATAACTATATATTTGATAACTTAGGTGATGCTGTTGCCGGTGGAGGAAAAAAGCTTATCCTTGTTTGTGATGGGATTGTCGAACCGGGCAGTTATACGATTAACAACGATGTGACTCTTATTATTCCCTTTGATGATTCAAATACAATATTTGATACAGATGAGGGGACAAAGAACATAAGTGTCCCGGGGGTTAATCAATATGTAAATCCTACTCCTTACAGAACCCTTACGATGGCGAGCGGAGCGAATATTGAGCTTTATGGCACAATTCATGTTTCTGCAAATCAGTCCAGTAAGATAGGAACGAATGGTATGCCTACCGGTAAATACGGTCATATAGCGATGGAGACCGGAAGTGCAATAACAATTAAAAGCGGTGGTAAGTTATATGCATGGGGATATGTTACAGGCTCAGGCAGCATAACGGCAGAGTCGGGCGCTACAGTCTATGAGGATTTTCAGGTAGGGGACTGGCGTGGCGGTAATGCTACCACTAAAATGTTAAATAATGATCAGGGCGTATTTCCGATGTCTCAGTACTATGTTCAGAATATAGAGGTTCCATTGACACTGCAGGCAGGGGCGGTACAGAATGGATATATGTCGATTTATGTAACTCTTCTCGGCATTCAGGGAACTGAAGTACCCTTTATCGGGACAAAGGGAATGTTCAATATAAAAAGTGGTTCAATTACTAAAGATTACGAAGAAAGCACCGATAGATTAGTTATAGATGTTAACGGACAAGTGGAGATGCAACCACTTACTATCAGTATGAATACTGTGGGAACAATCAATTCTGTGGCATATACATTGCCTGTAAACGGAAATATTACACTTAACATCAGAACGGACGAGGTAAATATAAACCAAAATATGGCATTGCTTCCTGGCGGTGTAATAAATATTTATGAAGGCGCTAAATGCACATTTGCTGATGGAACTAAAGCGTTTATATATGGTATAGAGGATTGGGGTGGTTATTGTTCTCAATATAACAAAAGCTTTGTGCCGGTGAAGTTTGCCCCTGGCAGACAGAAATCTCGTACTGCGCTTGATGATGCCACAGTGTATATTAAGGGCACAGTTGATGCAAACAATGCATATCTATATGTTACTGAATCAGGTGCCAATATTTACGGCGCTGAAGGTGCGAAGGTTATGATTAAAGAGGGGCCTGATACCAAGACTTATCAGGCGGTTCAGGATTCTAATACACCCATTACTTATAAGGATATTCCAGTTACTACTGCAATACTTAAAAATGGTGATAATAAATCATATGTTGACCCCGAGGATCTAAAGAATTGTTGCTCGACTTACGGATATTCCAATGATAAATGGAACCCGCTAGGTGTTAATCATCTGGGACTGTCAACGCATGAAGCAAAGACACCAACTTGCGAAGAACCAGGCTATGATGCATACGAAACATGTTCAGAATGCAAATATAATACATATGCAGAGCTTCCTGCACTAGGACACGATAAAGTAGCGCATGAGGCGAAGACACCAACTTGCGAAGAAAAAGGCTGGGAAGCATATGAAGCATGCTCAAGATGTGACTACACAACATATGCAGAGCTTCCTGCATTAGGACACGATACAACAGAGCATGAAGCAAAGACACCAACTTGTGAAGGAATAGGCTGGGAAGCATATGAAACATGTTTAAGATGTGACTACACAACATATGCAGAGCTTCCTGCATTAGGACACGATACAACAGAGCATGATGCAAAGACACCAACTTGTGAAGGAATAGGCTGGGAAGCATATGAAACATGTT
>JAZNFO010000027.1:0-2507 GCA_045575975.1 Clostridia bacterium
CCTTATTAATTGTCTGAAACAAAAGAAAAAAGATTTGGTCAATAAACTTGAGCTGGCAATGAATAATTTTAACGAATGTGATAAAAAATTAGTTGCTGTTAAAGGGGTTATTTTGGAACTTGAAAAACAGCTTGAAAATGCAGAGAAAGTTGACATATCTAAAGAAAAGGAAAATAATTCAAAGTTAATCGGTGAAAAAAATGAAATTCAAAGAAAAAAAGAGATTATTTTTTCCTATATTTCTGCTAATAAAGAATGTCAAAGCCACATTTTAAAGCAAAAAGATATTCTTAATGAAAAAGAAGAAAAACTTAAGTGGGTGAGGGCTCTTTCAAACACTGCAAACGGAAATATTTCGGGAAAAGGAAAAATTATGCTTGAAACATATGTGCAGATAGGTTTTTTTGACAGAATTATAAATAAGGCTAATAAAAGATTTATGATGATGTCGGATGGGAAATATGAACTTGTACGACAAAATGAGCCTGATAATATAAGAACAAAAACAGGACTTGATCTTGATGTTATTGACCATTATAACGGAAGCACCAGAAGTGTGAAATCTCTTTCCGGTGGCGAATCTTTTATTGCTTCTTTATCACTTGCTCTTGGTTTATCTGATGAAATTCAAAGCAATGCAGGTGGTATAAAAATTGATACTATGTTTGTGGATGAAGGTTTTGGAACTTTAAGCGAAGATGTTCTCTGCCAGGCTGTTAAGGCTCTTGTTAGTTTATCAGATGGTGACAGACTGGTGGGAATAATATCTCATGTTGCCGAGCTCAAAGAAAAGATTGAAAAACAGATAGTTATAACTAAAGAAAAAACAGGCGGAAGTCGTGCTCAGGTTTTATGCTGATTGTATAAAAAAATATTGTAAAATTTTAAAAAATGTGATAAAATACTCTGAAGGGTGCTAATATGAATAAGAAAAGCTTTGATATTCTAAAATTTATACCAATTTTGTTTATTGTTGCATCTTTATATATTATTGGATATAATTCTGTGAACAAATATCAACTTTCGTATAATCCAAATACGGAAAATTATTGGGAGAGAAACGGTGTTAAACCTCCGGTTGATATTTCCAGAATTGTTAATATAAATAGTGCGGATGTTAATGAACTTATGACTATTCCGGGAGTGGAAAAGAAAGTTGCAGAAAGCATTATTGAGATGAGGCAGAAGCTTGGTAAATTTAAAAGTCTTGAAGAGCTTATGTTTATTAACAATATAACTAAGGAAGATTTGTTTTATATGCTTGATTATATAACTTACTGAGAGGAAGAAGTTTTATGTCTGGTTTTTTAGGTTTTGGAAATTATATGAAAGAGGGAAAAGGTGTAGATAAAGATGCTCCTGAAAAAAGAGGGCTATTTGCCTTTTTTGAACTTTTTATCAGAAAATTCTGGAAGTTGATAAGGCTTAATATGCTTTATTTGATTTCAAATATTCCAACATTTATTGTTTTGTTTTTTGCATCAGGGGTGGTTTCTTCGATTTTTCTGAATGAGTATAACTCTATTTTTGAAAAGTTTTCTATGATGACACCGTTAGTTGATCTGGGCATAAGAGTATATATTTCCCTATTGTTCATAATTTTCTGGGGAACAGGACCTGTTACATGCGGATATACCTACATACTGAGAAATTATTCAAGAGAAGAGCATGCGTGGCTTTTCAGTGATTTCTGGCAACATACAAAAAATAATTTTAAACAGAGCTTTATAGTGTTTTTAATCGATGTTTTTATTTTTGTTGCACTTGTGATTGCGTACTATTTCTATTCAAAACAAAGCGGTGTGATGTATGTTTTTAAATATGTGATTTTACTGATTTCTTTTGTATATACAATGGGACACTTTTATCTATATCCCCTTATGGTTACATTCAAGCTGTCACTCAGGGATATATATAAGAATTCGTTTATATTTGCGTTTGCATATTTACCAAAAAATATTCTTATAACTATTCTTGTCGCACTTGTGCATGTTGTTTTGCCGATGATGAGTATTTATACAGGAAACTGGTTTATGGTATACCTTTTTGTGTTTTTAGTGCTTGAAGTGCTTATTTTGGTAAGTCTTAGCGGGTTTATTGTTAATTTCAGTGTGTATCCTTCAATAAAAAAGGATATGCTGGAGATTGCCGACCCTGAAAAATATGGAGAGAAGATAAAAAATTCTGATGAGTCGGTTTTTAGTGACGAAAATCTTGTGTAAGAGGTAGCAAAAATTGAAAGAAAAATTGTATACAATACCTCTTAGTGAGGTATTTGGAAAAGAAACAGAGTGTCCTTTTTGTGCACTTTATGATATGCTTGAAAATAATGCAATTTCTTATACTTTAGGTCCTTCATATATGGAACCTGAAAGCAGAATAATGACTAATAAACTAGGTTTTTGCAAAAAACATTACGAAAAAATGTACGGAGAAAAAAATCGTCTTGGTCTTGCACTTATGCTTTCTTCTCACTTTGATGAAATTATTGCAGAATATGATGAATG
>JAZNFO010000028.1:0-19189 GCA_045575975.1 Clostridia bacterium
AGATGTTTCTTTCACAGCAAAGTATGATGCTGGCAACAATGTTGTTACTATTACAGTAAAAGCTGGGGATAAAGACCCTGTTACAACTTCATATGAAAAATATGACGGTCCTGCAGGTCTTTCGTTCTATTTTCCGGCTGATGTAGGTGGTCGTATTTACATAGATGACCTTAAGGTTACGGCAGGCACTGTTCCTTCAGATAATTTTAAATCAGCAGTTGAGGAATTCACTTTTAATGAAGTTGTTTCAGGCGAGACAAGCAACATTCAAACATCAGTTTATGAAAGCTGGCCGGGAGGTCTTAGAACTAATTACCCGAGAGGTAATGATACATATCAGGTGGAATGGTCATCAAGCGATGAAGGCGTTATTTCTTCTGGCGGTGTTGTCACAAGGAGGAGTTATCCACAGTCGGTTAATCTTACTGCTAAGATTATGGAATCAGAAGATGTTTATGCTGAAAGAACATTCAATGTTAAGGTTGCACCTTTAGAGGGTGCATCGGATGCAGAGATTGTTTCCGAATATGCAGAAAATGTTGTTGTAGAAAGCACATATTCAGATGAGGTAACAGATTTATCAAATAAGATTACAAAAGATTTAAAGCCTCTTCCGACAAGAGATGATGTGGCCGATATAGATATTGCCTGGACTTCAAGCCATCCGGAAATAATTGATCCTGCAACAGGTAAGGTTACAAGACCTGCAAGCACAGGAGAAGATATAGCTGTTACTTTAACGGCATCCCTTTCAAAAGACGGATCAGCTCCGGTTATAAAAGAAATAACATATACAGTTGTTAAGTATGTTGACCCGCAAGCTATAGATGAGGCTATGGCAAATGTTGTTATAACAACAGAAGATTATGATAAAATTACCAAAGACCTTACCCTTCCGACGTCGTATGGGGATGTTAAAATATCCTGGGATACAAGCAGACATTCTAAGATTGCACAGAATGGTGTTGTAACAAGAGGTGATGATGAAGTTACAGGACAGATTACCGCAACTTTTACATATGAAGGAGTAACAAAGACCAAGGAATATATCCTGACAGTTTATCCAACAGTTGAAAGAATGCTTGAATTAGATGTTGAGGCGATTGACAAAACCGGATGGGATGCACTAAAATGGGATTTTGTAGTTCCCCTTATCGGAGAAAAATATGGTTCTGTATTAACATGGACTTCAACAAGCGATTATGTTATAGTTGGTGAGAATGGACATATTACAGTTGAGCGTCCATCATGTTTTTCTTCTGATTTAGATTTAAATCTTATTGTTAATGCCTGTCTTGGTGGTGTTGAAAAAGATATTTCTATTCCAATTACAGTTTTGAGACGGAGTGACTCAGAAACTGCACAGGAAGCTGCTGATACTCTGAATTTTGATGCTATCAGAGGTACAGGCAATACTCAGGATGCGGTTGTTAAAAATCTTTCTCTTCCAACAAGCTTTGCTTTTGATGAGGATATGTATATTCAGTGGACATCAAGTGATGAGAATGTTGTTAAACCAAATGGTGAGGTTATTCGCCCACTTCCCGGTGAAGAAGATGTTACTGTATCATTAACTGCTGTTGTTAAGAAAAATTACTCGTATTCAAATCCGATTACAATATCATTTAAAGTAAAAGCTCTTTCGAGTGTTGATGAATTATTACAGGAAGCAAAGGATGCTTTGGTATTCTCACAGCTCAGCTCAGAAATAATTGGTAATGTAACAAAAAATCTCTATTTGCCGAGCACAGGTAAATACGAAACAGAAATCACATGGGAAAGTGGTTCTAATAATATTAAGGTTTCAGGAACAGAGGGTATAGTTACACAGCCGGAATGGGGAGAGTCAACTGCAATCACTCCTTTGACTGCAACTATATCATATAACGGAAAGAGTGTTCAAAAAGCCTTCAGTATAACAATTCCTGAAAGTGAAACATATGTTGAGAGCCAAACTATGCTGGATGAAAACTTCAACGCCTGGACAGAAGAGTTCAAGTTCGGAACAGCAACATCCACAGGTGTATGGACAGTTCCGGATGCAGCATTCACAGGGCTGGATGCGAATATCATAAACATAGGAGGAACAGATAATACTGCAATATATCTGTCAACAGAAAATTCAAATACATCAGGCTATTTAACATACACATCTTATGAGTTAATTGAATCAACTAGTGCAAATGTTGGAATGCGATTTTTTGTTAATGAAGATTTTACAAGATGTGCAACAATTGATGTTTTTGCAAGATCAATGATTATGTCAATTGCAACTTTGCATATCAATGTTTCAGATTCAACAATTGATGTTGTTACAGCAAACAATACTTCAACACCTTTCACACTTAAGCTTGATAAAGGTGTGTTTAAGAAGAATGATTGGAATGATTTAAGATTTGATATAAACACAAGAACCTGTAGATTCCATGTATATCTGAACGGGGTGTGTGTAACAGAAAACGGTTTTGTTTCTGACAAAGAAACAGGCACTCCTTTTGTTACTGTAATCGGCATTCCATACAGCAATATGAATGCAGTTGGGTCCGGTATCAAAGGTATAAGCTGGACCATAGATGAGGGGTTAATCTATATTGATGATTTGTATGCAAAAACATACGCTGTTCACACAAAAGAACAGAAAAATGTGGCAGATATATGGGAAGCAGAATTCTTATCAACTGTAGATATAAACTATATTGATAAATCGTTTAAATTACCGGAAATGATGTTAAATAAGGTGGATGGGATTACAATTCGTGCAACCACATCTGATAGTTCAATTCTTAATAGTTCAGGTATTATTTATATGAGGTATCTTAATCCTGTAACTCAGCTTACTCCTGTGACACTGACAGTTAGCTTTGATAACGGAACAACAGTTTATAAGAGAGTTTATACACTTATGGTTTATCCTCCGGAGATAAGCGATGAAGAGGCTGTTAATAAAGATATGCAGACTATAGTTGATTATGTAACGGGAACATATAATCTTAATAAACTGAAAGTTAGTATTGATTTTAGTGCTATAAAGCTGGTTAATGGTTCAACTGTAACATGGAAGAGCTCTGACACAAGCGTATTGGGTGATAATGGAAAGGTTACAATACCTAAACAGGACAAACGGGTTGCACTAACTGTTACGGTGTCAAAAGGTGAAGCATCAAAAAATTATACATTTAATATTACTGTCGCAGGCAGAAATCCGGTTGAGGGAGTGGCTCTTAATAAAGATCGTGTTTATTTGGTTTTAGAGGGCGAAGGTAAGGACTACAGCGATTTAACAGAAATCGTATTTCCGGAAACTGCGTATAATAAAGCGGTTATGTGGACATCATCTGATGAAGATATTGTAACAGTAGATAATAACGGAACAGTTACAGCGGTTTCTCTTGGGGAAGCTATAGTCACTGTCACAACCGTAGATGGTGGATATACTGCAGAATGTTATGTTACTGTGGTGGATTATGATAAGCTGCCAATTATCGGTTACAGTAATTTCCAAAAAAATCAGAATGATATAACCTTTGATGTTGAGCTTGTATCTTATAAAAAACTCAGCGGAGAGGTAATTGCCGCTCTCTATAATGACAACAACACAATGGTTACTATGGATAAATATCCCGTTGAGTCAGTTGTTAATGTAACACTTGATTCAGCGGAGGGAACATATGTTAAATTCTTCCTGTGGGATACATCAACACTTAAGCCTCTATGTGAGTGCGGAAAGATTGAAATAGAATAAAAAAATGCTGCAACATATACTGTTGCAGCGTTTTTATTTTTTTGTGCCAAGGCGGACGCATTCAAACAAAAGGGCATAGACGAAGGACTGGACAAAAAGACTCATAGCGGAGAGGATAAGCTTTATACTCCACTGGTAATTAACAAAGCTTGAACCCCAGAAAAGTTCGTTTGCCTTGTATGCAAAGATTCCGAGAATAAGAAGTCCGAAAGAAGTTGCCGTTCCATAATATAAAATATTTATCATTAAATCCGATGGTTTTATAAATTTTTTTTTCATAAGTATATTTTAAGGGATTTTATGCATAATTTCAATGCAAAATAAAAGGAAATGGGGGAAAAAGGTGGACGAAAATTTCGTAAAATTTGTTAAATAATACTTGACAATCAGACAAATGTTTATTAAAATTAAATTGTGGTACTTTGTATATTTTGAAGTTTCTGTATGAAGCCACATATGTTTGATTAAATGTGTATTTTCTTTGTTTAAGTTTTAAATATTTATTTAATTTAATTCGTCAAATCTAACTTAGAAGGAGGTGCGTGAATTGGGCGAAATTATTTTAGGAATAGTAGCAGTTGTAGCTATAATAATATGCAGCTTTCTCGGTTTCAAATTTGGCTATTCATACCGCAGAAAGATTGCTGAAAATAAAATTGGCAGTGCTGAAGAAGAAGCACAGAAAATTGTTGAACAGGCAAAGGAAAAAGCAATAAAAAACGCTGAAAGTGCGAAAAAAGAAAAACTACTTGAGGCAAAAGAGGAAATACATAAAGAAAGAACAGAACTTGAAAAAGAAATAAAAGAAAGAAGAAACGAAATCCAGAGGCAGGAGAGAAGAATCCAGCAGAAGGAAGACACAATCGACAAAAAGACTCAGCTACTCGAAAAGAAGGAAGAACAAATTCAGAAAAAAATTGCGGAAACAGAAGCTCAGCAGGAAGAGGTTGACAGAATTAAAAAGCTTCAGATGACTCAGCTTGAAAAGATTTCTGAGTTATCAGTTCAGGAGGCAAGAGACTTGCTTTTAAAACAGGTTGAAAGTGAAATCAGGCATGATGCCGCAATTCTTGTTAAGAGTATTGAGGATAAGGCGAAGGAAGAGGCTGAAATAAAAGCAAGGAATATTATCACAGGGGCAATTCAAAGATGTGCAGCAGATCATGTGGCAGAAACAACCGTTTCGGTTGTTCAGCTTCCCAATGACGAAATGAAGGGAAGAATTATCGGCCGTGAGGGAAGAAACATCAGAACTATTGAAACCCTGACAGGTATTGACCTTATTATTGATGATACTCCGGAAGCTGTTATTTTATCAGGCTTTGACCCGGTTAAGAGAGAAATTGCAAGGCTTTCTCTTGAAAAGCTTATTGTTGACGGAAGAATTCATCCGGGCAGAATTGAAGAAACAGTTGAAAAATCAAGACGCGAGGTTGAGCAGATTATTAAGCAGGAGGGCGAGAAGGCTACCTTTGAAACAGGGGTACACGGTCTTCATCCTGAACTTATCAAGCTTCTTGGCCGCTTAAGATACCGTACAAGCTACGGACAGAATGTTTTGAAGCATGCAATTGAAGTTTCTCATCTTGCAGGTCTTATGGCTGCAGAGCTTGGCGAGGATATTACTCTTGCAAAGAGAGCAGGTCTTCTCCACGATATAGGAAAGGCTATTGACCATGAGATAGAGGGCTCACATGTTACCATCGGTGCTGATGTTGCCAGAAAGTACAAGGAAAATGAAAAAGTTATCCATGCTATTATGGCTCACCACGGTGATGTTGAACCAAATTCCTGCATAGCATGTCTCGTTCAGGCAGCAGACACAATTTCAGCTGCAAGACCTGCTGCAAGACGCGAAAATCTTGAATCTTATATTAAGAGACTTGAAGCCCTTGAGGGAATTGCAAACTCTTTTGAAGGTGTTGAGCGTTCATTTGCTATTCAGGCAGGCCGTGAAATCAGAATTATGGTTAAACCTGATAATGTTAACGATGAAGCAACAATTCTTCTTGCAAAGGATATTGTTAAGAAAATTGAAGAAAGTCTTGAATATCCGGGACAGATTAAGGTTAATGTTATTCGTGAGACAAGAGCGGTTGAATACGCTAAGTAGAAATGCAAATAATAAACAGGGAAGCATAAAATGCTTCCCTGTTTTATAAGTGGAGGAAAATATGAAAAATCTTTTAAAGCTTTTTACAACCTTTTTCAAAATAGGTGCGTTCACCTTTGGGGGCGGCTATGCAATGATTCCTCTTATTCAAAGAGAGGCTGTGGAGAAAAATAAATGGGTTTTGGATGATGATATTTTGGAAATTATTGCAATTGCAGAGTCAACTCCCGGTCCCATTGCCATAAATTCTGCTACATTTATAGGATATAAGGTTGCGGGAAATTTCGGTGCGGCTATGGCAACTCTTGGGGTTGTACTTCCGTCCTTTTTGATAATTTCTGTTATTTCTTATATCTTAAAGGAATTTCAGGACAACAAAATCGTCTCTTATGCCTTTTTTGGTATAAGAGCAGGTGTTGTGGCACTTATCTTAAAGGCTATTGTAACGATGTTTAAAAAAGCAGAAAAAAACGCAGTTGCAATTATAATTATGCTTTTGGCATTTATACTTTCTGCATTTACTGATGTGAGTGTGCTTTTAATAATAATCCTGTGCGGAGTTTCGGGAATTGTGACCTCTCTTTTTAAAGAAAGGGGGCTTAAAAAATGATTTTTTTAACGCTTTTTGTAACCTTTTTCAAAATAGGTCTTTTTACCTTTGGGGGCGGCTATGCAATGATTCCTCTTATTCAGTCGGAGGTTTTAGGTCACGGTTGGCTTAGCCTTTCACAGATTATTGATTTCATTGCTGTAAGCGAAAGCACGCCGGGCCCGTTTGCTATAAATATGGCAACCTTTGTAGGCACAAATCAGGGCGGTATTTTAGGTGGCATTTGTGCAACCCTTGGTGTTGTTTTGCCGTCATTTATAATAATATTAATTGTTGCAAGAGTATACGAAAAATTCAAGACCAACAAAATCGTGAAAGGTGCTATGTCGGGGCTTAAACCAGCGGTGGTGGGACTTATCGGAGCGGCAGTTTTATCAATCGGCAAATCGGTTTTCTTCCCTCAAGGATTTATGCTTAGTGTCTTTGAAAGCAAAGAATTTTATGTGTCTTTAGTAATAGCACTTGTGATGCTTGTGCTGGCATTTAAAAAAGTTCATCCCATAATAATTGTTTGCCTTTCGGCAGTAATAGGAATTGTTACGGGGTACTTTATACTGTAGAAAAAGAGGAGGTTTGATATACACCTCCAAAAGTGTCTAACTTTTGGGGTGCATATCAGTTTTAAGCCTCCTCTTTTAAATATTCTCTTATTTTATCTATATTCTTATATGCCATATTTCTGCCGATTTTGTATGTGGCAAGAAGTTTTTTTCGGTTGTGCTCCACTCTGCTGACAGGAAGTGGCTCGTCAGGACTTAAAACTAAAATTGAGCCGTCCTTTTCTTTTTCCCTGATATAGCTGAGAGTTTCGTTATAAACCTTGTGTCTGTTTTCAATCGTGGAAATAAACTTGGGATAATTTTTGAATACTTTTTTCATCAAAGGAACCAATGGGTTTGGCTTTTTCATATAGTCTCTTGGTTGTGTGAGAATAACGATTGTTTTTTCAAAGCCAACTCTCTCTGCAAACTTAAGGGGAATGGAATCGGCAATTCCTCCGTCTAAAAGTTTAAAACCACCAACCTCAACAATTTTTGAAGCAAGAGGCATTGATGCAGATGCCCTTATCCATTCAAAGCATTCTTTGTCGCAGGTATCAAGTCTTTTGTAAACCGCTTCCCCTGTTTCAACATCCGTTGCCACAACATAGAACTGTTGGGGATTTTCATTAAAGGTTTTTTTGTCAAAGACATCATATTTTTCAGGAACCACACCATAGCAAAACCATTTGTTATAATAATTCCCTGTGAAAATCAGGGACAAAAGTCCCCCGTATCTTATATCTCTTGCAAACTTTAGGTTATAACGGATGGCTCTTCCAATCTGACGGGATTTATAGTTGCAGCCGAATGCCGCACCGGCGGAAACCCCAACAACTCCGTCAAAATCGATGCATTTTTCCATTAAAACATCAATAATTCCTGCTGTGAAAAGACCGCGCATAGCGCCGCCCTCTAAAACCAATCCTTTTTTCATATATACCTCGTCTTAAAAATATTGACTCTGCAAAAAGCAGAGCCAATAATATTACTCTTCTGTAGTTTCCACAGCTTCTTCAGCACCCGGAATAGGTGTTGGTTTTTTGTTTTCTTCAGCCTGCTTTATAAAACGGCTAACTGCACCGCGGTCAACTGTGATGTATGACTTGTTTGCACCTGAACCTGTTTCAAGAACAAAAAGGTCATCCTTAATCTTGAAAATTTTGCCGTGAATACCGCCGATAGTTGCAACTTCGTCTCCAACCTTTAATGCGGCAAGCATAGCCTTAAGCTGTTTTTCCTTTTTTCTCTGTGGTCTGATAAGAATAAACCAGAAAACCACAAACATTAAAATAAGCGGGAAAAAGCTTGAAATCAAAGCTGCAGGGCCTGCAGCCTGCTGAGCTGCTGCGTTTTGAGCAGGTTCTGCATAAACTGTTAACATATTAAACATTAGTTAATACCTCCAAAATATTATATCAGTTAGTTTACCACAATTTGAAAAATTATGCAATAGCTTTTACATTTTATTTACATTTATTTCACTTTTCGAACTTTTCAAACTCTTTGATGAAAAGGTCAATATGCTTTGAAAGAGCAAGCTCCGGTTCAACCTCAAGGGCGTTTGCCGCAGAAACAAGTTCAAACAGCATTTTTCCGATATATTTTTCTGCTGTTTCTGCATCGTCTGTACCGTCAATTATTTTAAGCATCCCCGAAACGCTTTCTGCTGTAGCGGAGGGGGTTGGGAAAACATAACCGGATTTTCCGGCTTTTTTCTGCACCTTTTCAGCCCTCATAAGAGCGGGGAGCCCCTTTGAAACACCTGCAAGCTCCATAGCCGCAGTTTCCTGTCCTCGGTCATCTCTTTTGATTTTGTTCCATTTTTCAAGAACCTCATCAGCATCCTTTGCGGTATCTCCTGCAAAAACATGAGGGTGGCGGTGAATAAGCTTTTCACAGACTTTGTTCACACAGTCTTCAAAAGTATATTCTCCTGCTTCTCTTCCCATCTGAGCGTGAAAAACAACCTGAAGCAAAAGGTCGCCTGATTCGTCCGCAATTTTTTCAGGGTCTCCCCCGTCGATTGCCTCAATAAGCTCATAACCTTCTTCGATAATATTATGTTTGATGCTCTGGTGAGTCTGTTCCATATCCCATGGACAACCACCGGGCATACGAAGCTTTTCCATAATATCAATAAGGTCCTCAATTGTGTATTTTTTTTCCATAAAGTTTTCTCCTTATTTCAAAAGATTAGCTTTCTTTAGTATAGGTATAATTTTATTTCCCATTGGAATATTTGAAAGATCATCTTCTTTAACAGCACCAAAAAGGAATATCATAATAACATAAATAATTCCTGCCAAGGCTATGATAAAGAGGGTGGTAATTCTTCCCTGACCTAAAATCTTTATGAAAAGGTCTGAAAGAAGAACCGCCGCCGCACCCATAACAAGGGCGGCACATCCCGGACGAATAAAAAGGTCTCCGATTTTTATTTTAACCTTAACCAGACGGGCAATACATATAAGATTTAAAACCGCAATAACAAAATAACATATGTTTGTTGCAACAGGTGCTCCGTCAATGCCGAGAACGGGGATTAAGTTGTAGTTCATTATAACCTTCACAGCCCCGCCGATAAGCATATTGAAGACGGGATAGTAAACCTTTCCAAAGGCCTGAAGAACAGAGTTTGAAACTGAAACTATTGAAACGAAGATAACGGCTATTGAAAGATTCCTGAGAAGAAGATATGCATCCGAGTCACTGTATAGAAGGGAAAGGATTTCCCTTGATAAAACCGACATACCAATAGCACAGGGAAGCGCAAAAAGCATAGTAAGGCGAAGTGCACTTTCTGTGGTTCTCTTTGCGTCTTGAAGCTCTTTCTTTTCAACCAGTGCAGAAATTGCAGGAACAACGCTCATTCCAAGTGCAACAACTATAGTAAGAGGCAGATTGAACATTGTCTGTGCCTGACCTGTGTACATTCCGTAAAGGGTATTTGCCTTTTTCTCCAGAATTTCAGCCATAGCAAGACCCTCTTCGGCAACATTGTTGAAAAATTCTGTTCCGTATTCAAAAAGATAGTCGTATCTGTCAAAAACAGCAGGGTTAACAACCAGTCTGTTCATAATTGTTGCAAGGTCAACAAGGCTTGTAAGGGATGAAACAGAGGCGCCGATAGTGATTGGAATAGAAATTGCCACAAGCTCTTTGATGATTTTAAGACTTGATTTTTCTGATGTGGAGACAAGCATTTTCGGTTTTTTATCAAAAATGCTGACAAAAAGCATAAGTATAAGAGAACAAAGTGTTCCAATGGTAACACCAAAAATTGCACCCGATGCGGCAAAAACGGTTCTCAAGGTTTTTGTCTGGATAATCTTTGCCTGAAAATCAATGGGAATGGAAAGATTTGGGTCAATGTCCATTCTCATAAAATATAACGCAAAAAATATACCAATTAAAAGCTTGAATGTTGCCTCGATAACCTCTGAAAAGGCAGTTGGATACATATTTTGTTTTCCCTGAAAATATCCCCTGTAGCTTGAAACAAGGGCAACAAAAAACACTGCAGGAGAAATCGCCCTTATGGGTATTGCAGCATCAGTGTTGTTTAAAAGATTTGCCAGTGAATCTGCAAAAACATAAAGAACAAGACTTCCCAGTATGCCGATTATTCCAAGAAGAAGACGGGCAGATGAGAAAACTCTCTTAGCCTCAGTAAAGTCCTCTCTTGCGGTACTTTCTGCAACCATTTTTGAAACGGCAATAGGGAATCCCGCAGTTGCAATTATAAACATAAAGGTATAAATCTGGTACGCCACATTAAAGTGACCGCTTCCCTCTTTGCCAAGTAACTCATAAAGAGGAATTTTGAAAAATGCACCGATAAGCTTAACAATTAGATTTGCCGAGGCTAAAATAAGTGCACCCTTAACAAATGATTTTTTATTTGAACTCAAATTTTTCACCCTCAATTATATTTAACTATTTAAATTATATGCCAAGACATAACAATTTTATCACATTATTAAAAATATGTCAAATTTGATAAATCAAGTTGAAAAACTCTAATTGGTTTGGTATAATGTACAATGCAATAGATAGTAAAATTTTTATAGAAGCTTGGGGAATTAGAGCTTAAATAAAATACTATATTATATAAAGGAAGGAAAAGTTTTATGAAATTTGTTTCATGGAATGTAAACGGAATAAGAGCCTGCCTCACAAAAGGGTTTGAAGAAATATTCAAAAACTTTGATGCGGACATTTTTGCCCTGCAGGAAACCAAGATGCAGGAGGGTCAGGCAGAACTTGATATGGAAGGCTATAATCTTTATATGAACAGTGCGGAGAAAAAAGGGTATTCGGGAACAGCAATCTTTTCAAAGATGACTCCCATAAATGTAACCTATGGTATGGGCGTTGAAGAGCATGACCGCGAGGGGAGAGTCATAACCTTGGAGTTTGAAGATTTTTTCTTTATCACCTGCTACACTCCCAATTCTCAGAATGAACTAAAAAGACTTGATTACAGAATGAAGTGGGAGGAGGATTTTCTTTCATATATAAAAAAGCTTGATGAGAAGAAACCAATAATCCTCTGCGGAGACCTTAATGTTGCCCATCAGGAAATCGACCTTAAAAATCCGAAGACAAACAGAAAAAATGCAGGGTTCACTGACGAGGAAAGAGAAAAGATGACAAATCTTTTAGAAAGCGGGTTTGCAGACACATTCAGGAGACTTTATCCTGATAAAACTGACATTTACTCATGGTGGAGCTACCGCTTCAGCGCAAGAGAAAAGAATGCAGGGTGGAGAATTGATTATTTCATAGTTTCGGAAAGAATTATGGAAAAAGTTAAAGCTTGTGAAATCCACACAGACATTTTCGGCTCCGACCACTGCCCTGTGAGCATAATTTTTGAAAAATAAATACAACTTAGTAATACCGAAAGGTGAAAGCCTTCCCTCGAGGGGAAGCCTTAAAAATAAAAAATATTAACCAAAATTTCGAGAGGATTTTTGGCTATTTTTTTGGCGAATACAATATATAGGGAAAATAAACAAAAGGGAGCGAATATATAGTGCATCATATGGAAAAACCGCTGAAAAGCCCTCAAATTGCGAAAAAAGTGAGAAAAAATACTTGATTTTTTCAGGAAAATGTAGTAGAATGGATAAGCGTGACAAAGACATACGATGATTCCGGAGGTGGCAGACCCTGTGAGGTTTGGAAATTTCGGAGGAGATTGTCCGGTTTTTAAAAGCGGGCGGAAGGGTCACCTTTCAACTTAATACTTGCAATGTGCTTGTGCTATAGATGCTGATGTAGTATGGGTGTATTGTGTGTGTTATGCCCCGAAACCGTTGCCAAGGAGGCAATAGAAGGTTCGGGTTTTATTATATGGCTGTGAGATACGCCCGGCACAGTGTAAATTAAGAAATGCCTTGAAATGGGGCATTGGCGAAAAATCTTTAAGGAGGGTATAGCATGGCAACAGAGAAAATCAGAATTAGACTTAAGGCTTATGATCACAATCTTATCGACCAGAGTGCTGAAAAGATTGTTGAAACAGCTAAAAGAACAGGAGCAAAGGTATCGGGTCCGATTCCGCTTCCAACAAAGAAAGAGGTTGTTACAATCTTAAGAGCTGTTCATAAGTACAAAGACTCCAGAGAGCAGTTTGAACTCAGAACACACAAAAGACTTATTGATGTTCTTGCACCAAACGCAAAAACAATTGATGCTCTCAAACATCTGGACTTACCGGCCGGAGTTGACATCGAGCTTAAAGTGTAGTTTAAGTTAATTAAAATGGTAAAAAGTTTAAAGGTCATGTTGGCGAAAAAGGTCAACCAATAACCCGCATGTAAGTTCATAATATGAACCGATGCGTGTGAATTAGGAGGAAAAAATTATGAAAAAAGGAATCTTAGGCAAAAAAATCGGTATGACACAGATTTTTGCAGAAGACGGAAGACTTATTCCTGTAACAGTTGTTGAAGCAGGACCATGCAGCGTTATTCAGAAGAAAACCGTTGAAAACGATGGTTACAGTGCTGTTCAGCTTGGTTTTGGCGACAAGAAGGAAAAGAATGTAAACAAGCCTATGAAAGGTCATTTTGCGAAAGCAGGCGTTGCTCCAAAGCGTTATTTAAGAGAATTAAAGCTTGACAATGCTGAAGAATTGAATGTAGGCGACGAAATTAAAGTTGATATGTTTGAAGCAGGCGATGTACTTGATGTAACAGGAACCAGCAAGGGTCACGGTTATGCAGGCACAGTTAAGAGATGGGGAACACACAGAGGTCCTATGTCTCACGGTTCACACTATCACAGAGGCCCCGGTTCACTGGGTGCTTGTTCATCACCATCAAGAGTATATAAAGGAAAGAAACTTCCAGGTCACTATGGCGTGGACAAGGTTACAATCCAGAATCTTGATTTGGTAAAAGTTGATTCAGAACGCAATCTTCTTTTAATAAGAGGTTCAGTTCCTGGACCTAAGGGTGGATTGCTTATTATAAAGAACGCAGTAAAGGCTAAAGCCTAAGACTATAAGAGAGGAGGATTTAAGTTATGCCAACTGTAGCATTATATAACACAGACGGAAAACAAGTCGGTGATATAGAATTAAACGAAAGCGTGTTCGGTGCTGAAATCAGACCTGATGTTATGCACGAAGTAGTTGTTAATTACTTAGCAAACCAGAGACAGGGTACACAGAGCACAAAAACTCGTACAGAAGTTAGAGGCGGAGGAATCAAGCCTTGGAGACAGAAGGGAACAGGCCGTGCAAGACAGGGTAGTATCCGTGCTCCACAGTGGGTAGGCGGAGGCGTTGCTCTCGGACCTAAGCCCAGAGATTACAGATATAATGTAAATAAGAAAGTCAGAAGACTTGCACTTAAGTCAGCTTTATCTTCAAAGGTAGTTGACGGAGATATTATTGTTTTGGAGGATTTAAAGCTTGAATCAATCAAAACAAAGGAAATGGCAACAATTTTAAATAACTTGGGAGTAAACGAAAAAGCATTAATCGTTCTTCCTGAAAACGATAAGAATGTAGTTTTATCAGCAAGAAACATTGAGGGTGTTGCAACAACATTCGTAGGTGCAATAAACACATATGAAGTATTGAAATACACCAAGTTTATCATTGTTAAAGATGCGGTAGCAAAACTTGAGGAGGTGTACGCATAATGAATTTAACTGCTCATGATATTATCAAAAGACCTATTATAACAGAACAGAGCATGGATCAGGTTGCGGACAAAAAGTATACTTTCGAGGTTGACAAATCCGCTAATAAAATCCAGATTAAAAAAGCTGTTGAAGAAATCTTCAAAGTAAAGGTTGAGAAAGTTACAACAATTAATTACGACGGCAAGGAAAAGAGAATGGGCGTGCACATCGGAAGACGCGCTAACTGGAAAAAGGCTGTTGTTAAGCTTACTGCAGACAGTAAGACAATTGAACTTTTCGAAAACTAATACAAAACCAGAAATAAGATAAGGAGAGTAAGAAAATGGGAATTAGAAAATATAATCCTACGACCCCATCACTTCGTCAGATGACTGTTTCTACATTTGAAGAAATCGATAAAGTGGCTCCCGAGAAATCACTTCTTCGTCCTCTTCACAGCAAAGCAGGCCGTAACTCTTACGGAAGAATCACAGTCAGACATCGTGGCGGTGGCACAAAGAGAAAATACAGAGTTATTGATTTTAAAAGATATAAAGATGATGTTAAAGCAACAGTTCTTTCTATCGAATACGATCCAAACCGTAGTGCAAACATTGCACTTCTTCAGTATGAAAACGGAGAGAAGACATACATTATTGCTCCTGTTGGCTTAAAGAAGGGTGACATTGTTGAATCAGGTAAGGGTGCAGATATCAAACCGGGAAATGTTTTGGAAATCGCAGATATTCCAGTAGGTACACTTATTTACTGTATCGAACTTAACCCCGGAAAAGGTGCTCAGCTTGTTCGTAGTGCCGGAACATTCGCACAGCTTATGGCGAAAGAAAACGACTATGCACAGGTAAGACTTCCATCCGGTGAAGTAAGACTTGTAAGACTTAACTGCAGAGCAGCAATCGGTCAGGTTGGTAATGTTGATTACGAAAACATCAACATCGGTAAAGCAGGTAGAAAGCGTCATATGGGCTTCAGACCCACAGTTCGTGGTGTTGTTATGAACCCGAATGACCATCCTCACGGTGGTGGTGAAGGTAAGTCACCTATCGGTAGACCAAGTCCTGTTACTCCTTGGGGTAAACCGGCTCTCGGCTACAAGACCAGAAACAAGAAAAACAGAACAAACAAATTTATTGTTAAGAGACGCAACGCTAGATAAACTAGCATCAGGTTACTGATTTGAAGTTAAAAAATTGTTAAGGAGGTTACTTCATGGGACGCAGTATTAAAAAAGGACCATTCGTCGATGCGAAGCTTTTCAAGAAAATTGAAGCTATGAACGAAAAGAACGAAAAAGTTGTTATAAAGACATGGTCAAGAGCATCTACAATATTCCCTGAAATGGTTGGACATACAGTTGCCGTTTATGACGGAAGAAAACATGTTCCGGTTTATATGACAGAGGATATGGTTGGACACAAGCTTGGAGAATTTGCTCCGACAAGAACCTTTAAAGGTCATGCAGGTGCAAAGACTTCCAAATAATATGATAAATATTAATCGGAGTTTTCACTCGTGAAAATTACAGAAAGGAGCTTTAAGCTATGGAAGCAGTAGCAAAGGTTACTCATGTTCGTATCGCACCAAGAAAGGTACGAATAGTTATAGATTTAATCAGAAATAAGCCGGTAGGTGTTGCTCTTGGAATATTAAAGAACACACCAAAGGCAGCAAGCCCGGTTGTTGAAAAGCTTTTACTTTCGGCTATGGCAAACGCTGAAAACAATCACAATATGAATGTTGACAGCTTATATATTTCGGAAATATATGCAGACCAGGGACCGACTCTTAAGAGAGTACAGGCAAGAGCTCAGGGCAGAGCATTCAGAATTAACAAAAAGACAAGTCATATTACACTTAAGCTTAAGGAAGCTGAATAATAAAAGAAGGAGGTATGAAGCATGGGTCAGAAGGTTAATCCACACGGTATCCGAGTTGGTATTATAAAGGACTGGGATTCTCGTTGGTATGCTGACAAGAAGAACTACGGCGAAAACTTAGTAGAAGACTATAACTTAAGAGTATATCTTAAGAAAAAGTTATTCTTAGCCGGAGTAGCAAAAATTGAAATAGAAAAATTTGCAAATAAAATCCGTTTGTCAATTCACGCAGCAAAGCCAGGTATCATTATCGGTAAAGGCGGAAGCGAAATCGACAAATTAAAGAAAGATGTTGAGAAGAGAACAGGTAAAACAGTTATCTTAAATGTTGTTGAGATAAAGACACCTGATTTAAGTGCTCAGCTAGTTGCAGAAAACATTGCATCACAGCTTGAAAGAAGAATTTCTTTCAGAAAAGCTATGAAACAGTGCATGACAAGAACAATGAAAATGGGTGCAAAGGGAATTAAGGCTCAGGTTGCAGGTCGTGTAGGCGGCGCAGAAATTGCAAGAACAGAGCAGTATCATGAGGGTACAATTCCGCTGCAGACATTAAGAGCAGACATTGACTATGGTTTTGCAGAAGCAGATACAACTTATGGAAAACTTGGTGTTAAAGTTTGGATTTATAAGGGCGAAGTTCTTGCAGAAAGCAAGAAAATAGCAGCTCCTGCCGAAAAGAAGGAAGGAGGAAGAAAATAATGTTATCACCAAAAAGAGTAAAATACAGAAGAGTTATGCGTGGCAGAATGAAGGGTAGAGCACACAGAGGCAACAAAGTTGCTTATGGTGATTTTGGTCTTCAGGCAACAACTTGCGGTTGGGTAACAAGCAACCAGATAGAAGCTGCCCGTATTGCAATGACTCGTTATACAAAGAGAGGCGGTCAGGTTTGGATTAAAATCTTCCCTGATAAGCCAGTAACAGAAAAACCGGCTGAAACTCGTATGGGTTCCGGTAAAGGTTCACCGGAATACTGGGTAGCAGTAGTTAAGCCGGACAGAATACTATTTGAAATCGGTGGTGTATCAGAAGAAGTTGCACGCGAGGCTATGCGTCTTGCTATGCACAAGCTTCCTATCAAATGTAAATTTGTTAGAAAAGCCGATCAGGAAACGGAAGGTGAAAATTAATGAAAATAAGTGAAATCAGAGACCTTTCAAGTCAGGAAATTATGGATAAAATTCAGGATTTGAAAGAAGAGCTTTTTAATCTTCGTTTTCAAAACGCCATGAATCAGTTAGAAAATCCAAAGAGAATTTCAGCTGTAAAGAAAGATATAGCAAAGTTAAAGACAATATTAAAAGAACAAGAGCTTGGCCTTAATGCCAACATGAATTCTTAGGAGGTGTAGGTTAGATGGAAACAGCTCGTAACTATCGTAAAACCCGTGTAGGATTAGTTGTAAGCGACAAGATGGACAAAACAATCGTTGTTGCAATCAAAGACAGCGTTAAGCATCCTGTTTACGGCAAGGTTATGAAAAACACCTATAAGCTTAAGGCTCATGATGAAAAGAATGAGTGCGGCATAGGTGATAAAGTTAAGGTTATGGAAACCAGACCTCTATCTAAGGACAAGAGATGGCGTTTGGTTGAAATAATCGAAAAAGCTAAATAATATAGTTTATAAGATATCTGTTAGAATACAGAGAAAAATAAGATAAGGAGGAAATCCAGAATGGTACAACAGCAGACTTTGTTAAAGGTTGCCGATAACAGCGGCGCTAAAGAGATTATGTGTATCAGAGTACTCGGCGGTTCAGTTAGACGCTATGGAAACATCGGTGATGTTATAATTGCTTCTGTTAAGAAAGCAACACCCGGCGGCGCTGTAAAGAAGGGCGATGTAGTTAAGGCTGTAATCGTGCGCAGTGTTCAAGGCGTGAAAAGAGCTGACGGTTCAAAAATCAGATTTGATGAGAACGCAGCTGTAATAATAAAGGATGATAAAACTCCAAGAGGAACCCGTATATTCGGTCCTGTTGCAAGAGAGCTTCGTGAAAAGGAATATATGAAGATTTTATCACTTGCTCCAGAGGTTTTATAAGCCTCTCACTGAGGATTAAGTTATTCGAATGTTTATCCGGAAAATTCCGGAAAGGGATTTAAGACGGAAGGAGGAAATTTTAAATGAGTACAAAAATGCATGTTAAAACAGGTGACAATGTTATTGTTTTATCAGGTAAAGACAAGGGCAAAAAAGGAAAAGTTTTGTCAGTTAACCCTGAAAAAAGAACAGTAATCGTTGAAGGCGTGTCACTTGCTAAAAAGCATAAAAAACCCCGTCGTATGGGAGAAGCCGGCGGCATAATCACACAGGAAACACCGATATATGCATCAAAAGTTATGAATGTATGCGAAAAATGCGGAGCTCCTGCAAGAGTCGGCAGAAGAATATTAGAGGACGGAACACATGTTCGTTACTGCAAGAAATGTCAGGAGACATTCGGCGACTAATAAACATATAGAAAGGAGGTCAAGTTAAATGAGACTTGAGGAACGATATACCAAAGAAATTAAAGACGCTTTAATGAAAAAATTTGAATATAAGAGTGTAATGCAGATTCCAAAGCTTGATAAAGTTGTTATCAACATCGGTGTTGGAGAAGCAAAAGAAAACTCAAAGGCTATTGATAATGCAATGGCAGACCTTGAGCTTATCACAGGTCAGAAGCCTGTTATAACAAAGGCTAAGAAGTCAGTTGCAACATTTAAAATCAGAGAAGGTATGAACATTGGTTGTAAGGTTACCCTCAGAGGTGCAAAGATGTATGAATTCGTTGACAGACTGTTCAACGCAGCACTTCCCCGTGTTCGTGACTTCAGAGGCATCAACCCCAATTCCTTCGACGGAAGAGGAAACTATTCACTGGGTATTAAGGAACAGCTTATTTTCCCGGAAATAGACTATGATAAGATTGATAAAATCCGTGGTATGGATATTATTTTTGTTACAACAGCACAGACCGATGAAGAAGCTCGTGAGCTTCTCACTCTTATGGGAGCACCGTTCACAAAATAATTGTGAACAAGTATCCATTTAAACTTTTGGAAGTGGAGGAGATTAAAGCATATGGCAAAAAAAGCTATGGTTATAAAACAGCAGAGAGAGCAGAAGTTCTCAACACGTGAATATAACAGA
>JAZNFO010000029.1:0-23940 GCA_045575975.1 Clostridia bacterium
GAAAAATGTTTAAAAGTCTGTTATTATATAATAGTTACACTTTAATAACATATATACTTAATGAATGTATGCCTATACAACAAATTCACCCTTGTTATTTAGTCATACCTTTATTTTGTAAGAGCTATATATAAATTGTAAGGAGCGAAAAAAATTGAATTCCCTGAATGAAATATGGAACAAAGTGAGAGCAGAACTTAAAGATGAAGTTTCTGCTGTTTCATTTGACTCCTGGATTAAACCAATAAAGCCGTATTCAATTGATGACAGAAAGCTTACCCTTAGGGTGCCTTTCGGCGTTATCAAGGATATGATTATGTCTAAATATTTTATGCTTATCGGAAGCTGTCTTGAATCGGTTACATCAAAAAAATATGAAATAGATGTTATTGTGGAAGAAGATGAGAAAAAGGATTACTCACCAGATGACCCCACAATGGTCAACAATGAACTGAATCCCAAATATAACTTTTCATCCTTTGTCGTTGGCGGTAACAATCAGCTTGCATATGTTGCATCTCTTGCCGTTGCAGAAAGACCGGGCAAAACCTACAACCCACTCTTTCTTTACGGCGGTTCAGGACTTGGAAAAACACATCTTATGCAAGCAATCGGAAACTATTACTCAGAAAACTATCCCGACAAAAAGGTTCTTTATACAACCAGTGAAAAATTCACATATGAGCTTGTTACAGCCATAAGAGAAAAAACAAATCAGGCATTCCGTAACAAATACAGAAATGTTGACCTTCTTTTAATAGATGATGTTCAGTTCTTCGGCACAAAAGAGCTTGCTCAGGAAGAATTTTTCCATACATTCAATGCTCTTTATGAAATGGACAAGCAGATAGTATTAACATCTGACCGTCTGCCATCTGAAATTCCTCAGCTTGAAGTGAGACTTCGTTCCCGTTTCAACAGCGGGCTTTTAGCTGACATTCAGCCACCGGATTTTGAAACCCGTATGGCAATTCTGAAAAACAAAATACAGAGCGAATATTTATCTGTTGATGATGAAATAATTGAATATATTGCAGATAATGTTAAATCAAATGTCAGAGACTTAGAGGGTGCCGTTAAAAGAATTTTAGTATATGCCGGAATTGAAAGAACAAGCAACATATCTATGGAACTTGCAAGAGAAGCTCTTCGCGAAATTATTACAACACAGCCAAGAAGAACTATAACCTCTGCAGTTATTATAGACGAAGTTGAAAAATACTACAGACTTTCAAAAGGCTCTTTGATATCCAAAAAGCGTTCAAACGATATTGCATATCCAAGACAGATCGCTATGTACATATGCAGAGAAATTCTAGATGATCCCTCTTTCCCGAAAATCGGCGAAGACTTTGGCGGAAGAGACCACACAACTGCAATGCATAATGTTAACAAAATCAAGGGAGAGCTCGAAAACAACCCCGACCTTGAAATCACAATAAAAGAAATTATCAAAAACATCAAAAAAGGTTAAATTTTAGAGAGAGGCGAAGCTTATGAAATTTTTTGATACAATAGCTGCAATATCCACCCCTGTGGGCACAGGCGGTGTTGCAATTATCCGTATCAGCGGAGAAGACTCCGTTCAAATTACATCAGATATGGTTTTGGCATACAACAAAAAAAATCTTTCTGAATTTGAAAGCCATAAGCTTTGTTTATCAACCATAAAAACAGCAGACGAAAAAAGCGTTATTGATGAAGCATTGGTTACAGTTATGCACGCTCCCAATTCCTTTACTGGTGAGACAGTGGTTGAAATTCAATGTCACGGCGGATATATTGTGGCAAAAAGAATTCTCACGGAGGTTATAAAGCAAGGAGCAAGACTTGCAGAACCCGGAGAATTTACAAGACGCGCCTTTATAAACGGCAAGTGCGACCTTGTAAGGGCAGAAGCATCTGCTGATTTAATTCACGCATCATCATACCTTGGCGCAGAAAATTCTGCAAAAGCTATCACCGGAAGATTATCAGAGAAAATTAATTTTCTGAGAGATATGGCTCTTTCTCTGGCATCCCATATTTCCGCATCCGCTGATTATCCCGACGAGGTTGATGATTTAAGTCAGAATGAAATTCTTGAAAAAACAGAAAAACTTGACATAGAAATCGACAAACTTCTTGCAGGATTTGACACTGGCAAAATGCTTCGTGAAGGAATACACACTGTTATAATAGGAAGACCTAATGTCGGAAAATCTTCTGTTCTCAATGCTCTTTTAAAAGAAGAAAAGGCCATTGTTACAGACATTCCCGGCACAACAAGGGACATTGTTGAAGATTTCGTTAACTTAAACGGAATAACCCTTAGAATTATGGACACCGCAGGAATAAGACAGGAAGCAGACATAGTTGAGCAAATAGGTATAGACAAGGCATATCAAAACAGCGAAATAGCAGACCTTTGCCTTTTTGTTGTTGACTCATCCTCTTCCATTTCAAAAGAGGATACAGATATATTTGATAGAATAAGAAACAAAAAGTATATAATTATTTCAAATAAAACCGATCTTAATCCTGAAATAACTAAAGAAGAAATTGCTGAAAATTTTTCAGCAGATAAAAAATATATTGTTTTTACCTCCGTTCCGAAAAACGGAGAAATCCAGATAGATGAACTGGAAGATAAAATTTCCGAAATGTTTCTGGAAAAAGGTTTTAACACATCAGAGGTTTATATAACCTGCGAAAGACAGAGGAATGCCCTGATCCGAGCAAAAGAATCAGTAAATAATATTAAATCTGTGGCAAACGGTCTTTTTATGCAGGATTTACTTTATGTTGATTTAGAAGATATAATTTCCGCTCTCGGCGAAATCACAGGAGAAACAGTTCAGGATGAAATTATCGATAATGTTTTTAAAAACTTCTGTGTAGGTAAGTAAAAGGAGATAGTAATGTCCGAAGGATTTGAACTTAAATACGATTTTATTGAACGGTGGGGCAGAATTTCAAAGCCCGAACACCTTCAGATATATATTTATATGTATATGCGGTATATGAAAGACGGCACCTTTGTTTCCATAAAAGAAACTGCCCGCAAGCTTCATGTTAAACCCGCATTAATTGAAGAGGCACTTGATTTCTGGGCAACTGCAGGATATGTGAACTACGAAAATGATGACTATAGTTTTATAGAAGTTACAGAGCCTGCAAAAAAAACCAGGACTTTAGAAAAGAAAACTGCAAGTAAAGCACATTTCAGAATGCGTCCTTCATATAACCAGGCAGAAATTGATGCTGCAGCAAATGAAAACAAAAAAATTGATTATCTGTTCACTCAGGCAGAGAAAATCCTCGGCAAGCTTTTAAGCACAACGGATATTGAGCTTCTCTATTCATTTGTTGACTGGCTGGGTCTTCCCGTTGAAGTTGTTATTATGCTTTTAAATTATGCAGCAAGTCTTAATAAAACAGATAAAAGATACCTTGAAACTCTTGCTATTGACTGGGCTGACAGAGAAATCAACACTTATGAGGCTGCTGAAAATTACATAAAAGAAATGGAAGAAATCCATTCAAATGAATGGAAAATCCGCAGTATCCTCGGAATTTACGACAGAAATCTTTCTCAAACCGAGAAAAAGTACATAAAAATTTGGTCTGTTGAAAAAAAATTCTCTCCTGAGCTTGTTCAGGAGGCTTACGAAAGAACAGTTGACCAGACAGGAAAACTTAGCTTTGCGTATATGAACAAAATTCTCCTTAACTGGTGCGAAGAAGGAATTAATAATCCTGATGAGATTTTGGCTAAAGAAGAAATTTTTAAGATTAAAAATGCACCTATAAAGAAAAAGAGTGCCAAATCAAGTAAGTTCGTAAATTATGTTGATACAAACCAACACGACTATTCAAATTTTGCTGAGCAGATACTTCAAGATATGCTTGATGAATAAATTGTAAGAGGTGAAAAAAATGGAATCAAGTTACACTCTCGCACTTAAAGAGCTTGAACAAATCCGAACTGAAAACGCAAAAATTGATGAATACCACCGTCTGGAGGTTTTAAAGAAAGCTCCCGAGCTTTCAGACATTGAAACTGAAATGATGAAAAACGGCACCGCACTCTTAAAATGCGTTCTTGATAAATGCACAGATTTTGAACAAATAAAAGAAAATATTAAAGCTCTGCAAAAGAAGAAAACTGACCTTCTTAAAAGGTGCGGGTTTCCCGAAGACTATCTTGACGAAACCGTTACCTGCAAGTTATGCAATGATACAGGATTTGTTCAGGGAAAAAGATGCACCTGTCACAAGATGCTTATTTTAAAATACATCAGTGAAAATTCAAATCTTACCGAATATATGCTAAGTCAAAAATTTGAAAACTTTGATTTCAGCCTTTTTGAAAAGCAGGAACCTACAGTTGATAAAGCATTAAAGCTTGCAACTGCACTTTGCAAAAAAGCCTCGGATTATGCAGAGAATTTTGATACTGACGGGAAAAACCTTTTCCTTATGGGAAACTCCGGAACAGGCAAAACCTTTCTTTCAAGCTGTATTGCAAACAGAGCTTTAGAAAGAGGAAAAACTGTTTATTATCAAACAGCATATAAGCTTTTTGAGATGTTTGAAAATGTTAAGTTTCAAAAAGATACCGATAATGACTACAGTCAGGTTATAAACTATGTGTACAATGTTGACCTTTTGATTATTGATGATATTGGAACCGAGTTTATAACACAATACACAGCAGCAACATTTTTTGATATTTTAAATTCAAGAATAAATAACCGAAAAAGCACTATTATTTCCACAAATCTTTCTTTTGAGAATTTAGAGGAAATCTATGGTGTCAGAGTTTCATCAAGAATTATCGGAGAATATACTGTTCTTTGCACCTTTGGTCAGGACCTGAGACATTTGAAAAGACAAAAATAAAAAAGGAGCAATGCTCCTTTTTCTATTTTATGCCAAAAAATCTTTTTGCATTTTCTGTTGTTATTTTAATTACATCTTCAAGGGGAATGCCCTTAACCTCTGCATACTTTTCTGCTATTCTTATAACATTTGAGCTGTCATTTCTTGTTCCTCTTACAGGTTCAGGTGCCATATAGGGACAATCCGTCTCAATAAACAATTTTTCTATAGGAATAATGCTGAGCGCCTCTATTGCCCGCCTTGCGTTCTTAAATGTCACAACCCCCGTAAAAGAGATAAAAAAGTTCTGCTTTAAAAGTTCTTTTGCAGTTTCTGCACTTCCTGAAAAGCAGTGCATAACACCATTTCTTATGTTATGTTTTTTTAATATTGAAATACACTCACCCTTTGATTCTCTGTCATGGATTACAACTGGCATATTAACCTCTTTTGCAATTTCAAGCTGTCTTTCAAACCAATATTTCTGGGTATCACTGTCAGGTCCGTCCTCATAATGATAGTCAAGCCCGATTTCCCCAACTGCAACTACCTTTTCATGTTTTGTCATTTCATAAAGAGTTTTCATATCATCATCGGTTAAATCACCGGTTTCTGAGGGATGAACACCACAGGTTGCATAAATAAAATCATATTTTTCCGCAAGCTTGATGCTTTCAAAAGAAGTCTTCATACTTGCTCCGATATTATTTACAAGCTCAACCCCTGATTCTTTTATCTTTTTTATTACCTCATCTCTGTCTTCATCATATAAAGGATTGTTAAGATGGGCGTGTGTATCGTATAGCATAAGTTTATTCTCCTTATTTAAGGCTTTTAAGATATTTTTCTATTCTTTCAAGAGCAATCATTATTTTTTCCACCGAGTAGGCATAAGAACATCTTATATAGCCCTCTCCCGAGTCACCGAATGAATTTCCCGGAATAACCGCAACCTTTTGACTGTAAAGAAGGTTTTCGCAAAATTCCATTGAACTCATACCCGTGCTTTCTATACAAGGAAATACATAAAACGCACCCCTTGGTTCAAAGCAGGAAAGTCCCATACTGTTAAAGCCGTCCGTTATTACACGGCGTCTTTTATCGTATTCTTCTCTCATATATTCAATATCCTCATCGCCGTTTACCAAAGCTTCGATTGCAGCATACTGTGCCATAGTCGGTGCTGACATTATAGCATATTGATGGACTTTTGTCATCATTTTTATTAAAAATTCATTGCCAACAGCATAACCTAGTCTCCAGCCCGTCATTGCATAAGCCTTTGAAAATCCACTGACGATCACTGTTCTGTCATACATTCCGTCAATTGATGCAATTGAAACATGCCTCTTTCCATAGGTCAGTTCGGCATAAATTTCATCAGACAAAATAAGTAAATCGTGTTTCTTTACGATTTCCGCTATTTTTTCAAGGTCCTCTTTTTCCATTATCCCTCCCGTTGGATTATTAGGATAAGGAAGAACCAAAACCTTTGACTTATCAGTTATATGTTTTTCAAGTTCCTCCGGAATAAGCTTAAACTCATCCTTTGCGTAGGTTCTGACAGGAACGGGCACACCGCCTGCAAGTCTTGTTATAGGGCTATAGCAGACAAAACTCGGTTCAGGAATCAAAACCTCGTCTCCAGGAGAAACAACAGTTCTTAAAAATAAGTCTATAGCCTCGCTTCCGCCAACAGTTACAACAGATTGTTTAAGTCCGTCGTATTCAAGATTAAATCTTCTTTTTATATAATTTCCGATTTCAACCCTGAGTTTTTTTAAACCTACATTAGCAGTATAATAGGTTTTTCCTTTTTCAAGAGAATATATTCCCTCGTCCCTTATATGCCAGGGCGTAACAAAATCAGGCTCCCCCACACCAAGTGATACAACATCATCCATTTCTGCAGCAATATCAAAAAATCTTCTTATGCCTGATGGCTGTATATCGGAAACCGTGCTACTAACATATTTTTCAGGAGAAAACATCATAAGGATATAACCTCTCTTTCATCCTTATTTGTTTTCCCATATATGAATCCATCATTTTTATATCTTTTGAGAACAAAATGAGTTGCTGTTGAAATAACAGATTCCATAGGAGCTAAGTGTTCTGACACAAAAAGAGAAATATCTTTGATATTATCCCCCTCAACCGTAACTCCAAAATCATATCTGCCACTCATCAGGTTAAGTGATTTAACTTGAGGATACTGGAAAATTCGCTCTGCCAATCTGTCAAATCCGTTGTGTCTCTGAGGTGAAACCTTAAGCTCTATATATGCAGTAACCTTATCATTCGACGCTTCAAGCTTATCCCAGTTTACAACAGCACCGTATCCTAATATAACACCACTCTTCTCAAGTGCATCTATGGCGGCGGCGACCTCGGAAGATGTCATATCAAGCATGGTTGCAATTTGTTCTACTGTGAGTTTACAATCCTTATGCAATATTTCTGCAATCTTTTCCTGGTTTTTAATTTCTTTCATAATTAAATCCGCCTCCATAAAAATAAAATTTCGACTATTATACCACTTCTTTTATAAAAAATCAAGTAATTTATAGCATCTTCAAAGCAAAAAACACTCCGAAAAGTAGAGTGTTTTTTGTAAAATAATATTAACTTGCGTTTTTAATTCTAAGTCTTAATTTGTCGGCTATCATTGCGATAAATTCTGAGTTTGTTGGTTTTCCCTTTGTGTTTGCAACTGTGTATCCGAAAATAGAATTTAAAACATCCGTATCTCCTCTGTCCCACGCAACCTCTATTGCATGTCTTATTGCTCTTTCAACTCTGCTTGCCGTTGTTCCGAAATGACTTGCAACCGTTGGATAAAGCTTTTTGGTGATTGAATTTATAACATCAAGATTGTCAATAACAAGCATAATAGAATATCTTAAATACTGATAACCTTTAATATGTGCGGGAATTCCTATTTCGTGAATTATTTCCGTTACCATTGTTTCCGTATCCATAAACGGCTTTTGAGGAGAAATTCCGCTGTTTGAATAACCTCCGCCAAAGCTTACCTCTCCACAAGAACGCTTAACCGCACCAATAAGGCTTTCAAAATTAACAGGCTTTATCATAAAATAATCCGCACCTAAATTCATACAGCTTTGAGCAAGTCTGTCTTGTCTTATAGAAGATGAAACAATAATTTTCGGTCTCTTTTCCATTTTCTTAAGACTAAGTCTCTCCAAAACTCCAACCCCGTCGAGACTTGAAAGCACTACATCAAGAATTAAAACATCAGGCTTTAAAATATCAACCATTTCAATAACCTGAAACCCATCTGTTGCTATTCCGCAAACATTAATCTTAAAATCTGTTCCAAGATTTCTCCCAAGCTTTTCTGCATACTCCTTATTGTCATCAGCAATCAATACACTTATTATTTTCTCCATTTTTACCGTACATCGAACTTTTTATCCGATTACTCTCCCTTCATTTAATTTAGTTCTTTATTTTTGTTAACTAAATTATAAAGGAATTTCCAATTTTTGTCAATAGTTTTTTGGAAATTTTTTCCAGTATTTTATTAGATATAGTATTAATTGTTATAACAAGTCGCAATATGTTGTAATTTAGGCTAAAAGATAAGAGGTTTATCTGTTATTCAATTGAACAACATAATTATTTGCAAGATTTTCAATAGAATCATCTAAACCTTCAAGCTCTGAAAAAGACGAATATTTATGTTTTAATGCATTTTTAATAATAAAATCGCAAAGCTCCGGATTTTTGGGAAGAAGCGGTCCGTGAAGATTGGTTCCAATCAAATTTTTATAAATAACCCCCTCTTTTCCGCTCACTCCGTCATTTCCGTTGCCCATAACAACTTTGCCGAGGGGAGTTAAATCTTTAATATCTGTTTTCCCGGGGTGATTTTCAAAACCAACCACAGGCATAGACACTATAGATGAATTCAGAATAACATTTCCTGTTAGTCTTTTATCTTTCGCATTAAAAGTTGTTGTTATATTAAGAATTCCAAGACCTTCAAGCTTTCCGTATTTTCTGCCGATAATGGAAAAGCCTCCACAGACTGCAAGAAAGGTTCCGCCAGCTTCTACATAGTTCTTAAGCTTGTCCTTATAAGGCATAAGCTTTGATATAACAATTTCCTCATCTCTGTCTGAACCGCCACCAAGAAAAATTATATCAAATTCATGGGGGTCAAAGCTTTCATCACCCGTAACTGTTTTTATATTTACATCAATATTTCTCCATGCAAGACGATTTCTTAAGGCTTCAATATTTCCTTTATCTCCGTATAGATTCAGATGGTCGGGATAAAGATGCAGTATACTTAATGAATAATCACTCATTTTTATCCCCTCCCTCTGTTTTTTTCTGCATTTCAACCAGAATATTCTGTGCTTTAAAAAGCTCTGTGTAGTTAACAAGCACATATACAGCTTCCGAATTACTTTCAGCACACTTTTCTATTGCTTCTCTTATATTATTTGTGTATAAATCTACATTTATATTACTGTACTTAAATCTCAGTGTCAAATCATAAACTCTTCTGCCGGATGTTATTAAAAGATTTGTATTTTCATCATAAACCTTTTCAAAATCCACATCCCAAAGCCAGGAAACATCTTGTCCGTCACTTGGATAGTCGTTCACGGAAATGATTACATCTTTCTTTCTTTTATCTTCGCAAAGAGTCATTATCGCCTGATTAAATCCTGCCGGATTTTTGGCAAGATTTAAAATAACCGGCTTTCCAATATAAAATTCTTCCATTCTGCCGATTTGAGGCTTATAATCATCAAAAAGTTTTGAAAACTCTTTTATTTTTACCCCTGATGCTGAAATTGCAGAATACACCGCAAGAACATTATAAATATTATAAAAACCTCTATAAGCAAGCTTAAGCTTATCTTTTCCGTTAACAACAAACTCTATGCCGTCCTTTGTGTTTACACCGGTTGCATTATAATCAATTTCAGGCCTTTTGTAACCGCAAACAGGGCAATAATAATCCCCGAGCTGACTATAATGATAGTAATTATATTCAAGCTCTGCTTTACATTCTGAGCAAAATTTTCCTTCCTTAACGCTATCAGTTTGTTCTAGGACTTTTTCTGAGATACCGAAATATTTAACATTTTTTCGCCTTTTACCAAGCCCTGTGCTCAAGGGGTCATCTCCGTTTAACACAATAATAGAATTTCCGCATTTATCTATAGCTTTATTTAACAGTTCCTTAGTTATATCTATCTCACCGTATCTGTCAAGCTGGTCCCTGAAAAGATTTGTGATTATCATAACATCAGGTATTATTTTATCAAACACTTTAACCGCATATGCCTCATCAATTTCAAAGCAGGCATAATCTGCAGAGAATTTCCCGAAAAGGTTACAACTGAGAGCAAAAACATTTGCCACCCCTGAAATCATATTAGCGCCAACCTTATTACAAAGAACATTGTAGCCTGATTTTTCAAGAGCAAGGCACAAAAGGTTGTTGGTTGTTGTTTTTCCGTTTGTTCCACAGGTAACAAAAACCTTTCCCTTTATATTTCCTTTTAGTCTTTCTATTAAATCGGGGCAGATTTTAAGTGCAATTTCCCCTGGAGTTGATGAAGATTTCTTTCCAAGAAGTTTTCCAAGAAGAGCTGCAAGCTTTGCTGCCCACACTGCAAGTAATAATCTCATATTTATCCTTCCTTTCTATGTTTTATAAATAATTTAAAAAACTAAGCACATAAATCCAACCAAATAATGTTATCAGACAAAACGCCGAGGACATAATAACAACATGTCCAGCTAGATGCTCATCTCCACCCATTTGCTGTACCATAGAAAACGACGATACTGCAACAGGAGCACCAAATGTTATAAGAACACATGCAAGCGCCTCCCCCCTGATACCAAACAAAACCGCAGCCATAAGCATAATAAGGGGAACAAACAGAAGCTTTGCGCTTACTGTTATTAAAAGTTCTTTTGTGCTTTCTTTAATGGTTGAATATTCAAATTCCGCTCCAAGCACGATTATCGCAAGAGGTGTTGCAACTGATGAAATATCTTTAACAGATTTTTCAAGTATTGGAGGGAGTTCAATCTCCGTCATTACAAAAACAAGTCCTACAAGACATCCTATAATAAGCGGATTTTTGATTACTCCTTTTAAAATCTCCCAAAAATTTACTTCGTTTTTACCAACACAAAAACGCTCTAAGGTAATAACTGCAAGAATGTTAAAAAGAGGAACAACTATACTTAGCATAAGAGACGAAAGTCCGCCTGAATTTTCACCGTAGATATATCCAATAAGAGGTATTCCGAGAAGTGCAAAATTTGATCTGAAAAAGCCCTGCAACATAACACCTCTTTTATTATTGTCTTCACTTAAAAATTTTACTGCCGCATATCCTATTAAAAAAACCATGAATATACCTGCAACTGTAAAACAAATAAGTTTTGTATCAATAATACTTACAATATCTGTCTTGTATATATTATAAAATAACAATGTGGGCAAAAAAACCTTGAAAACCATTTTATTCATAGTATCAAAGCCTTTTTTATCAGTTATTTTTATTCTCTTCAAAAAGTATCCCAATAGCATTAAAATAAAAATCGGCGCTACCGCATTTAAGGATAATTTTAGACTTTCCATTATGTTTTTCCTCCGCATTTTTAACATTCTTACTATCCTGGATATAAGGTTTAGATGCAAATCTATTTAGTACCAGATCATATAAAGTCAGTGTCAAAAATTACTTTTTAAATTTATTTACCCAATTTAAAATATCATCATATTTCATATTGCCTGATGCAACAGACAAACCAAACTCTACAACATCTGCATTAGTGCAATTCATTTTTATTCCCTCTGCTTCCAAAAATGTCAGCATAACATATACACCAATTCTTTTATTCCCGTCGACAAATGCGTGATTAGATATCAAAGAAAAGCCTAGACTTGCTGCTTTCTCCTCTTTTGTTTTATAAAGCTCTTCTCCACCAAATGTAGCATATGCATTATTAAGTGCGCTTTCTAAAAGCCCAACATCTCTTACACCAACACTACCGCCCGTTTCTTCTGCTATTAATTGATGTAATAGTAAAACCTTTTCTTTGCTCAATTTAATCATTTTGCCAACTCCTCAAAAGCAGGTTTGAATCTTTGCATAATTCTTTTTGCCGCCACATCTATTCTTTCATCATCAGTAATGTCAAAGTAGAAGCCCGAATCAACATCAATAAGCAAAAATTTCGGCTTGTTATTTTTGAAGATAACTGCCTGACCATTATTTTCTGCAACTTTAGCAACTTTTGAAAAATTTTGATTTGCTTCCGTCATAGTTGTAATTGTTTCAGTATTTATATTCATAACTACCTCCTATTATTCATACAATAAATATATCCTACAATTTATATTATATACAAATTGTAGGATATTGTCAACCTATTTATTTTTCTACAATATTCGACATCCCTTATAGACTAATATCAGATTAAGAATAAAAATCAATTGTGTTTTTTGAAATATCTTTTCATATAAAGTATGCAAAACACTCCCGCAACAGGGAAAAGTCCTGTTATTAAAAGGCCTGCTCTCATCCCAATCTGTTCTACCCCTATGTTAAACATATCCGAAAGTCTTACAGCCAACTCTGTTACACTGAATTTATCGGAAATAATTCCCAAAAGCTGGGGGGCAAGGGATGCTCCCATATCACCGCCGGCAGCCATAAGAGCATAAACCGCCACTCCAACATTTTTAAATTTTTCTTCAACATAAATGAGAGTTCCCGGCCATAACATAGATGTGAATATACCTGTCAAAGCGCAAGCTATTATTCCAACAGCAGGACTTAATGCTATGCTTGCTGCAAAGTAACAAAGGCTTGCTCCAAGCATTCCATAAAGCAGAACATTTATAATATTTTTCCCATATTTTGAATACAAAGTCCTTCCAACACCAAGTAACCCAGCAAATAAAGCTACCCCTAAAATATCTCCATATATTTTAGGAACGCCAACGGCATTTTCAATAAATCCCGACGCCCACTGAGACATATTGCACTCTGCTGCTCCTCCAAGAAATATACAAACAGCACAAAGCAAAATACCTTTATTGAATATCACTGTTTCTCTTTTTCCACTTTCAGCACTATCCATCTGAGGAAATTCTGCCTTTAAAAACATCAGAAAGGCTATAAGCGGTACCAAAGACCAAGAAAGGGCAAGATACATCCAGTTTGAATTTCCAAACGCTTTTATAAAAAGTGTACTTACTATAACTACTACAACTACTCCCCACGCATACATTGAATGCAATTTGCTCATTTCGTGATCGGGATTTTCACTTGGAATTGCAGCAATAACAGGACTCAAAAGAACCTCACTTAATCCTGCGGACACAGAAAATATCACTGTCCCTATAACAATCCACACATATGCCATATCGGGAAAAATTTTCGGCAAAACTCCATAAAGCACTAATCCCGCAAATACAATAAAAGGTGTAAATTTTACGGTTTTATGTATATTAAAATATTTAGAAAAAATTGTAAACACCAAATCAATACAAAGCTGTGTAAAAAAATTAACAACCACCAAAAGACCAAGTAAGGTATATGAAAGATTATACATATTTTTGAATGTCACAAACAAAACAGGTGACAAATTTGCTGTTACAGCCATTGACACACTGGTCAGGTAGCATGCATTTTTCGTAAGTTTGTATTTAGTCATATTATATCTCCTGAATTTTAAAAACATAAAATTAGTATATCATATTTGTCTTTTTTCTGCAAGATAATTTAAGTATTTTTGAATTAAGATTTTATTTAAAAAACTCTTGAATAGTGACCTATATTATGGTATAATGTATAAAATTATGTATATCAAAAGAGGTGATGTGTTTGGAACTTCTAGAAGTCTTTCATAAGGAGCTTATTACCTTTGGGCTTTCTATTCTTCCCGTTTCAGAAATCCGAGGTGCTGTTATCTATGGTCTTTCTGTTCTCGGAAAGGATTTATATACACAAATTCAGGTTTATCTTATTTCTGTTTTTGGTAATTTCCTGCCTGTGCCGTTTATACTATGGCTTTTCAGACCAATTTTAAAACAGCTGAAAAAAACAAAGTTACTCAGAAAACCGTCACAATGGCTTGAGAAAAGAACAAAAGAAAAAAGTCTGAAACTTGCAAGACTCAGTGCGGGAGCATTATTCTTCTTCGTTGCAATTCCTCTTCCCACAACCGGTGCCTGGACAGGGGCAATGATTGCATCGCTTCTTGACATAAGGTTCAAATATGCCCTTCCCTCTATTTTAGCAGGAATTATGGTTGCAGGCATTATTGTTATGCTTATTATGAACGGGGTCTTAAGCTTTGGAGCACTGGATGCAATATTTCTTAAATAAAATTTCATATTGAAAGGATAATAAAATGAATAATACAGATAACAAACAAAAAAACAGCGGAAAAAAAATTGCTCTTTCGGTTATCGGCATCATATTTTTATGTATTTTAACCTTTGGGCTTTCCTTTATTTTTTCATTCTACTACATAATCAATCCGGATGCTTCAATTATTCCTGAAACCACAACCGAGATTGAAGCAGAAAACAAAGAACTGAAAACAGAAATCAAAAATCTTGAAAGTGTTATTGAACAGCTTGAAACTCAGCTTGCAAAAAACAAAACACAAGCTCCTGCTTCAGGCACATTTGTTGAAGATACTCCGGACACAAACACTCAGCAAAGCACAGATGCAAATTCTTCTTCAACTAACAAAGACACAAATAATACATCAACAACACAAAACAATACAAACAACAACAGTCAGCCATCAACAGAATATGAGTCTGATGACATTACTGTTGTGGAAATACAATAAACTTTTAAAAAATCAATTCGGGGGTAGAAAAATGAGTATTAAATACAAAAGAGTTATGCTTAAAATCAGCGGTGAAGCATTGGCCGGTGAAAAGGGCTTTGGTCTTGATTCCAAAACAATCACAACCATAGCTAAAAAAGTTAAGGAATGCAGTGACCTTGGAGTTGAAATTGCCATTGTTGTTGGCGGAGGAAACTTCTGGAGAGGCAGAACAGGAGAAGGAATGGACAGAACAAGAGCTGACCATATGGGAATGCTTGCAACTGTTATAAACTCACTTGCTCTCCTTGATGCACTGGAACAGGAAGGCGTTAATGCAAGAGTTCAGACCGCAATCGAAATGAGACAAATCGCAGAACCTTATATAAGACTTAAGGCTATGCGTCACCTTGAAAAAGGCAGAGTTGTTATCTTTGCCTGCGGAACTGGAAATCCTTTCTTCTCAACCGACACAACTGCAGCCCTTCGTGCTGCTGAAATTGATGCAGAAGTTATTCTCCTTGCAAAAAAGGTTGATGCAGTTTATGACAGCGACCCCCATATTAATCCTAACGCAGTTAAGTTTGACAAGCTTAGCTATATAGATGTTCTTCAGAGAGGTCTTGGAGTTATGGACTCCACCGCAACATCTCTTTGTATGGATAACAAAATCCCGATTCTTGTTTTCGGACTTGACGATCCTGATAATATTATCCGTGCCGTTAAAGGCGAAACTATCGGTACTATTGTTGAGTAAAATATTTTTCTTATAAAGGAGATTTAAATTATATGAATAACGCTGAAATAAAAATGGAAAAAGCTATAAGCGCATTAAATGCAGATTTTGCAGCTATCAGAGCAGGCAGAGCAAACCCTGCAATCTTAGATAAGATTTCTGTTGAATACTATGGAGTTCCAACTCCCATTCAGCAGGTTGGAACAATTTCCGTTCCTGAAGCAAGAACAATTATTATTCAGCCGTGGGATGCGTCAATTCTTGGCGATATCGAAAAGGCTATTTTAAAATCTGATATCGGCATTAACCCAAACAATGACGGAAAATGCATTCGTCTTAACTTCCCGCCTCTAACAGAGGAAAGAAGAAAAGAGCTTGTTAAAGGAATTTCTAAACGCGGAGAGGATGCAAAGGTTGCAATCCGTTCAGTTCGCCGTGATGCATTGGAAGGCTTTAAAAAACAGAAGAAAGACGGTGAAATCACAGAAGATGATTTGAAAGATCTGGAAACAAAAATCCAGAAGCTTACAGACCGTTTTGTTAAAGACATTGATACAATTGTATCTGACAAAGAAAAGGAAATTCTTGCAGTTTAATTAAGATTATGAATTTTAAAATTTTTAAGAGAACTTATTCTCAGGAACTTGATATAAAAAACATTCCGAAGCACATCGGAATTATAATGGACGGAAACGGCAGATGGGCAACAAAGCGTCATCTGCCTCGTTCTGCAGGACATAAGCAAGGTGCAGAAACCCTTAAAAGAATTGTTAAATATGCAAACAGCCTTGGTGTTGAAATCATTACTGCCTACGCTTTTTCTACAGAAAACTGGAACAGACCTCAGAAGGAGGTTGATGCCCTTATGGACCTTTTATACAATTATCTGCTTCAGGCAGAAGAACAGTTCAAAGGAACCAATGTTATTTTAAAAGTTATCGGCGACCAGACTCCTCTTTCAGATAAAATCAAAGAGGCTATAGTTCATGCAGAGGAAATCACAAAAAACAACACGGGACTTGTTCTGAATGTGGCTCTTAACTATGGCGGTCGTGACGAAATTATAAACGGTATTAAAAGACTTTATGAAGATGCAAAAAATGATAAAATTTCTATAGAAAATCTCACAGAACATGAATTTTCCAATTATCTTTACACAAAGGAAAACTCTGATGCAGACCTTATTATCCGTCCAAGCGGAGAGCTTAGACTTTCAAACTTTCTTCTGTGGCAATCAGCATATTCAGAATTCTGGTTTGACAATTTGTGTTGGCCCGATTTTAAAGAAAAGGACCTTAAGCGTGCTATTTTAGACTATCAAAAAAGAAACAGAAGGTTCGGAAAGGTGTAAAAAGCTATGAAAACTCGAATTATAACTGCTCTTTTGATTGTTCCCGCACTTGTTCTCCTTGTTATATGGGGAAACATACCATTTATCTCTTTTGTGGTTACATTGGTGAGCCTTATGGGACTTTGGGAGCTTTACAACGCGGTGAAAATCACAGACAAAAAAATCCTTTGCACCATTTCATACATAGGTGCAGCTTTAATTGTTATATTCAATACATTCTTTTCAGAATTTATACTTCCTCTTTTTTGCCTGTGGCTTTTTGTTCTGTTTTTATACTACCTGAAAAATCACAGGGAAACAAAGCTTAATGACATAACAACAGTTTATCTTTCACTTATTTACATACCGTTTTTGCTTTCACATATTTCTCTTGTTTTCAGATTCGAAAACGGAAAATTTTTAATATGGTTTTTACTTGTTGGTGCATTCATCACAGACAGCCTTGCATATTTCACAGGAGTTTTCTTTGGAAAACACAAGCTATGCCCTGAAATCAGTCCTAAAAAAACAATAGAAGGTTTTTTAGGCGGTGTTTTCGGAACAGGTGTTGTTTTCCTTTTGATGGCTTATTTCAACAATTTATATTTTGACGGAAACTTTAATCTTTTCCTGATTTTTGTTGTTGGAATACTATCTGCAATTATTTCTGCTCTCGGTGATTTGGTTGCATCACAAATTAAAAGAGAATACGGTGTTAAAGACTACGGCTCACTCCTCCCCGGTCACGGCGGGATTCTTGACAGATGCGACAGTTTGATTATAGTTACACCGTTTTTATACTATATTTTTACTTTTATTTTTTAACGGAGGCTTATTATGAAAGCTCTTATAACCGGTGCAAGTTCAGGCTTTGGCTGGGATATGGCTCACATTCTTTCCGATATGGGATATGATATTGTGGCTGTTGCAAGAAGAGAAGAAAAGCTTTTAAAATTAAAAACTGAGCTTAAAACAAATGTTGAAACTGTCTGTATGGATGTATGCGACAAAGAAAAGTGCATATCACTTGCATCCTATGCAAAGGATATTGATGTTTTTATAAATAATGCAGGGTTTGGAGTTTTCGGAGAATTTTCCAAAAATGATTTGGAAACCGAGCTTAAAATGATCGACACGAACATAAAGGCAGTTCATACTTTAACAAAGCTTTTTCTGAATGAATTCAGGAAAAAGAATTCTGGCTACATCCTGAATGTGGCATCCCTTGCATCATTTTTCCCCGGTCCTCTTTTTGCATCTTACTATGCTTCAAAATCTTATGTTCTCCGACTTACTCAGGCAATAGCAGAAGAACTTAGAAGAGAAAAATCAAATGTTAAAATAAGTGTTCTTTGCCCCGGACCTGCAGAAACAGAATTTGGCACAGTTGCAAATGTGAACTTTGGAGACGGAACAGAAAAATCAAGAAACTGTATTGTCCTTTCAAGCAGACAGGTTGCAGATTATGCAATAAAGAAAATGTTCTCAGGAAAACAGGTTATTATCCCCGGAGGAATAATGAAATTTGCAGCCTTTTTAAGACATTTTATTCCGGATACAAATCTTGCCAAAATTGTTTACATTATTCAAAGTAAAAAGTGCATAATGAAATAAAATGTATACACGGTATATCATTCACCTTATAAAATGTTTACATCGTGTTTACATTTCTTTAAAAAATGCTTACAATCGCAAACAAAGTAAAGTAAAGTAAAGTAAAGAAGAGTAAAGTAAAGAAGAGTGAAGAACTCCCCCGGAGAATTTTACTCTTTCATTTTCTATAACTTTGTTACACCGATAAAGAAAGAGGCAACTTATGAAGAAATATAAAATCTTAAGAAATATTTTTATCATTCTTGCACTGATATTATCCCATATTATGTGCATAGATACAGCATACAATTATGCAAGTATGCTTTGTGCCATTCAGCACAGGGGATTCAGTGCTCCTGCAAGCACGGCATTTCTTTTTTCAATACCTCACGCAATAGGAACTGTAATTTGCATAATTTTAGCTTTAGTGTTTAACAAAAAATCCCGCTAGCAAGCAAGGAGGATTATTTATGAAAAAATTATTATCTATATTTCTTTTTGTTGCCATATCGTTTCCCCTTTGTCAAACCGTATTTGCAGACCGGGAATACATTGGAGAAACAGTAGTTAAAGACAATATGCTGTTTATTAACGGCAACTCAATTGCAGCAGCACAGCTCCCCAATGAATTTGTTTATATCCCCGTTGAGCTTCTTGACTATTACGGCTTTGATATTTCACTTAATACTGATAACGGATATAAAAATTATAGATTAAGACGGGACGGCTCATCAGATTTCGTGCCAAAGTTCACCTACAATGCAGAGCATTATAAAAACCTTGAAAAGGTTTATTCAACAGATGCAAAGGTTTATATAGATTCAGATATTCCAGCCAATGCATTTGAGCTTGAAGACGGAACGGTTTTAATCCAGAGCGACGAGCTTGCAAAATACGGCACATACAACTGGGATGCTGAATCTCACACCATTTCAATTATTTTTGACAAAGAAGCCTTTATGCCCGTTGGTCAGCCTTTTCACAATGTGTTAGGGCTTAACCGTATAGAGGAAATAGAAAGCGGTGTGATTGTCAGAGCTGACGGAAAATGCGCTGATATTGAACCCGATGACTTAAGAGCATGGCTTAATGTTTACTGGGATTTTTCACCCTTTGACAGAGTAATTTCACCATACGATCCAAATGTTTACCGCGAATCTTATATAAAGCTATGGACAAAGGATAAGGCAAAATCATTTATTGTTTATCCAAACGGAGGTGTTATAGTTGGCTCTTATGGCACTCCTTGTGAATCTCACGGAGAAATAAAGAAAAATTACATCTGGTATCTACCCTATATCGGTAACGGACGAACTGCTTTATATACAGCAGATACTAAGCTCAGTAGAAAATACATTATTGAGGGAACTGAAGAATTTACCGGAAAACTAAGAAATGTTACACCTGATGATATAGAAGTTGTCCCCGAAAACAATCTGCTTATTACAGACAGTGCAAGCAGCTGGGCAAAGCCCGAAATTGAAAAGGCGGCTGCCTGCAATCTGCTTCCTTACGAATTTACAGATAAATACGAAATGAATATAACAAGACAAGAATTTTGTGATTTAATATATCGTCTTATCGCAACAGAGTTTTACCCATACAGTGACTCAAGAATGGGAGAATGGTCTACAATAGATAACATTATAGGCGAAAGACAGCTAAGAGAAAAGGTAAATTCAGTTTCTTTTACCGACTGCCAAGATGACAAAATCAAATTTTTATCAAGTGCAGATATAATTTTGGGTATGGGAGACGGCACATTTGCTCCCGACTCCTCCATTACCAGAGAACAGGCTGCTACCATTTTATCGAGAACGGCAATTTTTTTAGGAAATAAGACAATTGCCAAGCCAAGCTATACAACTTCATATAGCGACGAAGAATTTATCTCAGAATGGGCAAAATTTGCCATCTGGAGTATGAGAGCAATGAATATTATGAAAGGGGTTTCCGAAACAGAATTTGACCCTCAAGGAAACTATACTGTGGAGCAGGCTATAGCAACAATGATTAGATTATATGAATGTTATTAAAAAAAGCTTTGCATAAGCAAATCAACCATTATTATAAATTATTCACTAGCGAAGCGGCTTCTTCATTCATTATTCATTAAAAAATCCTGTCGAATTTAATGAATGATGAATATTGAATAATGAAAAATGAATAATACAAAACAAAAAATCCTATCTTTCGACAGGATTTTTTGTTTTGGTGCGAGTGTTCATAATATGTCACAACTAAAATAACGAGAAAACGGCATCAAATCGTATATTCTGCAACGCTTGGCTGAACGGACAGACAAATAGCTACAGTTACGGCGAACTTGGAGATATAGCTAACAACACTATATGGCACCTGATTTTTATACAAATAATCTTGAAAAAGTCAGAGTTATAATCGCTCCCGCAATTGAAGATTATAAATCCGGCAAAATTACTTATACAGAAGCAGAGTTCAATGCAAGAAATATGATTATTTATCAATCTATCAAACCTGATTTCACTCCCGATGTTGAATACATGAGATCCTCTTTCGAGAGATATTCCATCAGTGGATAACAGCTTGTTTATTTTTGCAAGAAAATTATTATTAGAATAAATAGCGAAAATACTAATGGCATACCGTTTCGACGGTATGCCATTAATGATTTTAACTATAAAATTACTTTAGATTTACAACACAAGTGTTAAACAAAGGTTTAATATTAGATGCACTTTCCCAAATCATAACCTTTACGGTATCTGCTCCCGTAGAATCAAAATCACTAAACACAACAGGAGTATCACCGATTGCGATATTTTTAGGTTGTGATTTTAATGCAATCATTTTACCGTTTTGATATGCTGCTATATATACACTCGCATTTGAATATGCCACATTACTTGTAACCGTTACAGTTTTAGTAGAGTTGTTATAGGTAATATACTTATCGGGTTTTTCAGTAGCTGTCATACCGATATTTACATCAGTTTGAACCGGCGGAACTGTCATCCAATGACTCCATACTGTTTCATAACCTGTTTTTTCGTATTTTACTCTCCACCAACCTTCAGGAACATCCCAAGAATATCTACCTTCTGCATCTGTGATTAACGGGTTAATCTGATCCCATTCTGAAGCATCCCACAAAGTACCGTATTCGTTATCAGCAGGGGTTTCATCCCAGAATGTTGCGTTGTTCGGGTCATATTCAATCCAATAAGCAGTTGTTGTTACACCTTGCACGCGCTCATTTGTGTATGCATCATATACATAACCACTTGGGTCAATCTTCCAACGGAAGTTAAACATAACTCCATCTGTTTCAGATGCATCCAAGAAACCAAACTGACCTAATACATCATCAACATAGTTGCTATTCTGCATCGAAAGAAGCGGTAAGACAAGTCCCATTGGGAATGGCAACGAGATTCCTGCAGCAGTTAATACAATTCCTAATGCCATACAAGCAATAGTGCCACCATTTGCCTTTGATGCATATTCGAGTTTTTGTAATGCTTGTGCTTTTTCGGCTTCTGACATTGAAGATGCTAAAACTGATTGACGAGCTTCGTTAATTGATACTCGGTTATTATCCCAAGTAAGCATAGTGTCGGCATATCCCAAAACTTCAACAAATGAGAAATACGATTCAATGCCTTCAACAGCACTTATGCATTTACCCTCAATCAAGAAATCGGTAACTTTACCTTTGGCAAAGTCAAGGATTTCGCCTCGCACTTTATCTTCGCCATATTCAGCAACCTTTAAGTACAGTTGAGCACCGTAATCATCTTCCATAACTTCATAGCCATATTCTCCAGCATTTGACGGGTCAAGCCAAGACGGAATGACGTCTGTAAGAATATTAAAGTCCATTTGACTGTCAACATCAATCATTTTGATTACACCGCTGAGAGTATTATCGGTACTTACTAAATCTTCAACACAATCTTTTACCTTGCCTTTAAGCATAGCTTTTATTGGATCACTTGCACCGTTTACATATTTTTCACTTGAATAATCAATGCCGTTAGCAAAGCTTAATTTGTCTTTTACCTGTGAATACTGAACTGTAATTGTTCCCGGTACATAGCTTGTATTAGACGGGTCAAACAAACCTTTTGCTGTATAGCTCTGTGTTGCTTCGTTCCATTCAGCTTTAATACGCTTTGTAACATTGCTTCGTGTACTACAAATATATACATCTTCAACCTTTTCGGCATTGCTGAATTTAACATTAAATCCAAACTGACTTCCTGCTGTAAATGTAACTGTAGGCTTGGTATTACCAAGTTCAAGAACATCATAGGTATTATCTTGATAATTCATTGTAAATGACTGAATTACAGGAGCGCCTGACGAATAAACAACTGCTTTTGATGCTGAGATTTCTGCACCTTCATCATCTGTAGCTTTAGCTGTAATAGTGTAACTTGCGTAGTTTGACGGATTAGGGATTGTTACCTTTGTATTGTAACCACCTGTTTTGTTTGAATGAACAGTTTTTGCAAGTGTTCCGTCAATATACAATTTAATATCTGAATCGGCGGGACCAACACCATTTACTGAAACATCAGCGATGTCAACTTCATCATTTGCGAGAATGCTTATAAGCGGGATGTCCTCGTTTATTACGTTAATGACTTCTTGCTTGTTAGCACCATTTTGCTTAAATGTAAGAAGTGCATAAGATGAAAGTTTGTTGTCAGATGTCGGACTAATATCAAATGATAGTTTTCCGAATGTTTTGTTCAATCCAACAGTCAGTAAATTATCATCATAATCATATCCGGTAATTCTCACTCCATCTAGCATGAGAGATTTTTCAATCAAAGTAGAATTAGATGGTATTCTTATCTTTAGTGTTATACCACTGATTGAATCCTTAACTTCATCCTTGAATTCATACGCAAGATTCATTGCTATATAACCATTTGCCCTTGAAGAAACAGTATTAGCTATATAGTAACTGTTACTTTGCTTAAGAAGTCGATTCTTTAACAAATTCGGATCCGTTTCAAATAAGTTAATAGGAATATTACTATCTATTAAGTATGTAGAAATTTTCGATGTATTTGAACAGTAAATCGACAACATATCGCAACCATTAAAACAATAATCTCCTATGGTTTCAACGGAATCGGGTAAATCTAAAGCAAGCAATTTTGTACAATTCCTAAATGCAGAATTGCCGATTTTTTTAATTCCGGAATTGATGTGCACACGTCTGAGTTTTGAGCAACCATAAAAAGCAGAACTGCCAATATCGGTAAGTGTGCTTGGGAAAAACACTTCTCTTAAGTTGTTTGCATTGTAAAATGCACAACTTGGAATAGAAGTTACACCTTCAGGAATAGTTATAGTTGTGAGCTTTGTACAACCATCGAAAATATAGTTGTCAGCAGACTTCCAACTCAAAGGATAATTTATACTTTCGAGATTACTGCAATATCTGAATGCAGAACTTCCAATCGTGGTAATGCTATCCGGTAAAGTGACTTTTGTTAATCCAGTACAACCATTAAATGCAGAGCCATTAATAGTTGTCACACTATCCGGCAAAGCAACTTCTGTCAAT
>JAZNFO010000030.1:0-17563 GCA_045575975.1 Clostridia bacterium
ATTTTATTGATAATTAAATATAAAAAAGTCTTTACAAACACATAAAATTGTGATATAATTTCATCCGTTGGTTGGAAAAACCATATTTTATAAATTTAATATGCCGCTGTGGTGGAATTGGCAGACGCGCTGGACTCAAAATCCAGTGGTAGCGATACCGTGACGGTTCGACCCCGTCCAGCGGCACCAGAAAAAGCGACTTGTTTCGACAAGTCGCTTTTTCAATGAAATTTACCTGCGGCAAGTGAAATAGCTTTGCTATGAAATACACTTCGTGTATGAAATATGCCTTACGGCATATGAAAAGGCAAATTTTATTTCACAGAAAACGAAGTTTTCTATTTCATAATTTTGCAGAAATTATTTTACATCGAGCAAAGCGAGATATTTCATTAAATATCAGAAACATCCCTATTGTTCTGCTTTTCTTATGAATTTCTAAAAGAATTAGGGGTTGTTCCAAAATAGTTTTTAAAGCATCTTATAAAATTGCTTGTATCCTGGAACCCGCTTTTTTCGGCAACCTCTGCAATAGAAAGGGATTTGTTGACGAGGAGCTTTCCTGCGTGGTTAAGTCTTATCTGTATAAGATATTGTTTAGGGCTTATTCCAATTATTTCCGTAAAGCGGTGAGTCAGGTAATATGTACTTATATACAAATCTTTGCATATATCCTGGATTTTTATATTTGACTGATAATTATTTTCAAGAATTTTTTGAAGTTTTGAAATTTTGCTTATAATATCGTCTTCGAGAAAGACGGGGGCGTTCAAAGACCTCCAGGAATATATAAGAATTTCACCTAAGTATGATTCGATAAGTTTTTCTGTGAAACTGTCTTCTTCTTTACCTAGTTCCTGAATTATTTTATCAAAAAGAGTTATTATTTGAAATATATCAGGGAGATTGATAGAAGTATAAAACTGATTTTGATTATATTTAAAAAGAGTAAACAGATTAGTTTTCCCAAAGGAATTTTCAAGAGCTTTTGATGATATGGTTGCAACATATCTGTTGTAGGGCGTTTTCAGTGCTTTAACATTGTGATATGCATTGTTGTTTAAAAACAAAATATCACCTTTTTTTATGATTATTGTCTTGCCTGTAATAGAAAGCTCGGCTTCCCCTTCCGTAACAAAGATGATTTCATAGTCATTGTGAAAATGAACTTTCAGGTCGTGCTTGCCTGTTTTATGCATACATTCGGTTATTAATTTGTTCATTTTTTTCTCCTGCAACAAGATTTTAATATTTTTACAAATTAAATTCATATTTATTATACTACAATTTATTGATATAATCAATAGTATTTTTCGTTTTTAAAAACAAACAAACGAAAAGCAAGTTTTGCATATTATAGGGCAAGAAATATTGTTGATATTAAAGGTTAAATATGGGATAATTAAAGCAATAATAAAATGGGGGTACTATAATGAGTATTTTTAATTATTCTAATTTAGATGAACTCACATCTACCATAAAATCAATGGAACTTGGGAATTTACCTGCTTCCGATAATCTTAAATTGCTTGATGACGAGGTTTCGTTTGGCGGAGTAACATTAAAAAACCGTATTGCTATACATCCGATGGAAGGATGTGACGGAACAGCAGACGGTAAGCCAGATGAACTTACTATCAGAAGATATGAAAGATTTGCAAAGAGTGGTGCAGGACTTGTGTGGCTTGAGGCTGTTGCTATCAAGAAATACGGAAGAGCAAATCCAAGACAGCTTTTCCTTGATGAAAACACAAAGGATTCTTTCAAAAAGTTGATTGATAACATAAAAAACATTTCTGTTAAAGAAAATGGTTTTGAACCGGTTATTATAATGCAGGCAACTCATTCAGGAAGATATTCAAAGCCAAATGGTGTTCCTGAACCTGTTATTGCGTATAACAATCCTATATTTGAAAAGGACAACCCTATTGATTCATCAAGAATTATCACTGATGATATGCTTTTTGAACTTGAAGAACAATATGGAATAGCTGCTAAAATGGCAGAAGAGGTTGGCTTTGACGGTATTGATATTAAGTGCTGCCACAGATATTTGGCATCAGAGCTTTTATCTGCTTACACAAGAGAGGGTGCATTTGGCGGTTCATTTGATAACAGAACAAGACTACTCAGAAACGGTATAAAGAATGCTACAGATGCAACATCTGATAAATTTGTTGTAACATCCCGTCTTAATGTATATGATGGCTTTGAGTATCCATATGGCTGGGGTGTTAAAGAAGGCTGTGGTAAAGAAATTGATCTTACTGAACCGTTGAAGCTTGTTGATATAATGCATAACGAACTTGGGGTTAACCTTCTTAATATAACTATCGGTAACCCATATTTTAATTCATTTGTTAACCGTCCTGCAGACTGCACAGCAGAATTAAGCGGAGAACATCCGCTTGTTGGTGTTGACAGAATGTTCTATTGTATAAGTGAAATACAGAAGGCTTTTCCGGACCTTTGTGTAATTGGTTCAGGTATTTCTTATCTCAGAGAATACCTTCCATATTTTGCAGCAGGTGCAATTGAAAAGGGAATGTATAAAATCCAGGGTGTTGGCCGTGAAGCATTTGCGTATCCTGATTTTTATAAAGACATTCAGAAAAACGGAAAAATGGAAAAGAGCAAGAGCTGTATAACCTGCGGTAAATGTACAGAGGTTATGCGTGCAGGCGGAACAACAGGTTGTGTTATAAGAGATAACAGTGTTTATATGCCAATATACAAAGAATATTGTAAAAAATAGGAGGAATTTATTATGAGTAAAATAGCTTTAGTAACAGGATGTAACGGAGGAATTGGTTTTTCTGTTGCGGAAAAATTTTTAAATAGCGGATACACAGTATATGGTATGGATATTTCAGATGAGTCAAAAATTTCACACGAAAATTTTGTATATGTAAAGGGAAACCTGGCTTGTGCTGATGACAGAAAGAACTTTGTTGATAAAGCATCAGAAAAAGGAAAAGGTATAGACATTCTTGTTAATGTTGCAGGTGTTGCACCAAAGGTTCGTACAGATATTCTTGAAATGACAGAAGAAAGCTATGACTTTGTTATGGATATCAACACAAAAGGCACACTTTTCTTAACTCAGCTTGTTGCAAACACAATGGTTGCTGCAAACAAGAATGAAAGCAAAGAAAGATACATTGTAAATATTTCATCTATGTCTGCATACACAAGTTCAACAAGCAGAGGTGAATATTGTATTTCAAAAGCCGGTGTTTCTATGATAACAAAATTATTTGCAGACAGACTGGCAGAAGATGGTGTTATGGTTAACGAAATCAGACCGGGTATTATCAAAACCGGTATGACAGAAAAGGTGCAGAAGAAATATGATGATTTGATTGATGGCGGACTTCTTCCAATTAAGCGTTGGGGTTTACCTGAAGATATTGCAGAGGCTGTTTATTCATTATGTTCAGGCTCACTTCCGTATATTACAGGTCAGTCTCTTGATGTTGATGGCGGATATCATATTCACAGACTCTAAAAGGAGAAGGTTATGGAAAGAGAATTAATAAAAATTGGTAATATTAATATCCCTGTAAATAAGATGAACACTCTTGTTATCGGTTCAGGCTGCGCAGGACTTAATGCTGCAGACTGGCTTTATGACCTTGATGTTAAGGATGTTGCAATTGTAACAGAGGGTATGAACTGCGGCACATCAAGAAATACAGGCAGTGATAAACAGACATATTATAAGTTGTCTCTTTCGTCATCTGAAAGCGATAGTGTTGCTTATATGTGCAAATCGTTATTTGAAGGCTTGAGTGTTAATGGTGATACTGCTTTATCAGAAGCTGCTTGTTCTGTTAAAAGCTTTATTAAGCTTGCTAACTTAGGCGTTCCGTTCCCGACTAACACATACGGAGAATATGTAGGATATATGACAGACCATGATGAGCATAAGCGAGCAACATCAGCCGGTCCTTTGACATCAAAATATATGACTGAAGCTCTTGAGAAAAACATAATCGCAAAAAACATAAAAGTTTTTGATGATGTTGTTATTGTTAAGCTTCTTGAAAAAGACGGAAAGATTATCGGTGCAATCGGTATAAACAAAAAAGAAATATATGAAGAAAATAAAGGGCTTGAAATATTCTCCTGCGAAAATGTTGTTATGGCAACAGGCGGACCTGCAGGCATTTATCAGAAGAGTGTATATCCAAAATGTCACAAGGGTATGAGCGGTCTTGCTATTGAAGCAGGTGCTGAATGTGCAAATCTTCAGGAATGGCAGTATGGTCTTGCATCAACTGATTTCAGATGGAATGTTTCAGGTACATATCAGCAGGTTATCCCGAGATATATTTCTATTGATAAAGACGGAAATGAATATGAATTTTTAAATGATTATTTTGATGACCCTGTTGAAGCTGTTAATATGGTATTCAGAAAAGGTTATCAGTGGCCGTTTGACTCTGCAAAGCTTGACGGTTCATCAGTTGTTGACCTTATTATATATAACGAAGCTGTAAATATGGGCAGAGATGTTTATATGGATTTCAGAAGAGAACCATCTGTTCTTGAGGATGGACTTGAAAAAATTTCTGAGGAAGCATATACATATCTTAAAAATTCAAATGCAACAATGCCGCTTCCGATTAAGCGTCTTGAAAAAATGAACTCAAAGGCAATCAAATTATATAAGGATAATGGTATTGATTTGTATACTGAACCATTAAAAGTTGATGTATGTGCTCAGCATAACAATGGCGGTATCGCAGTGGATGCTCAGTGGGAAACAAATATCGGAGGTCTTTATGTTGCAGGTGAAGCTGCAGGAACATTTGGAGTATACAGACCGGGTGGTTCAGCTCTTAACTCAACTCAGGTTGGCTCATTAAGAGCGGCTGAAGGTATTGCTCTTAAAGAAAGAAATAAGAAAAATGATGCAGAATATTCTGTTGATGCATTAGTTGCATCAGGAAAAGATGTTATTGAGTTTGTTCTTGCTGCAAATAACGGCAAAAATTATGATAACGAGATTGATAAATTAAGACAGACATATAGTGAAAAGATGAGCAGTGTAGCATCACATATCAGAATTGTTAATGATATGGAAAAATTATATGAAGAAGTTATTTTGTTATATAGCAAAATACTTGATGATTATAAGAATACAGATGTTTGCAATGTTGTTCAGGTGTTCAGACTCCGTGATATGCTTATCACGCAGGCGGCAGTTCTTTCTGCAATGATTACTGCATCTAAGAATATAGGAACAAGAGGCGGTTCTATGGTTCAGGAATCAAATATTTCAAAAGATAAAATATTTGATTATAAAACCGAAAGAAACTGTGCATTTGATGATAAGATTATAACAACCATCAAGAACGGGGATTCAATAGAAAATAACATTAAAGATGTTCGTCCTGTTCCTGAGGTTGATTTATGGTTTGAAAACATCTGGAATGAATATAACGAAAGATGGAATATTAAGTAAATATGTCACAGAATGAAAGCTGTAGAAAATCGTATGGTCACAGAAAAGTATTTCTTGGTATAGACGGTGGAGGAACAAAAACAGAATTTGTTTTGTTTTATGATAGCGGAGAGCTTATAGACAGAGTTGTTCTTGAGGGATGCAATCCAAACACCTGCGGTGCAGAAAAAACCTATTCCATTTTAAAGAATGGGATAGAGTTTTTGTCTCAGAACACAGAGAAGATAGATTTGCTTTTTGCAGGAATAGCAGGATGTGGCTCGCTGGAAAATGCGGAAACTGTTAATGGTTTTTTGAAGGAAATTTGTCCTGATACAAAGGTGAAATGCTGTTCAGATATACTTAATATAGTTGCAAGTGCAAATGTTGAAAACAGAGCACTTGCAGTTATCTGTGGAACTGGCTCGGTTGTTTATTCTATAAGTGGAGACAATCTTGAAAGAGCAGGAGGATGGGGATATCTTTTAGGAGACCCGTGCAGTGGCTATTCAATTGGTCGTGATGCAGTAAGGACAGCACTTGCGGAAGAGGATGGATTTGGAGAAAAATCTGTTATAACCCGTTTTGTTGAAGAAGAACTTGGCGGCAGAGTCAAGGATAAAATCAATCAGGTTTATTCAAAGAATAATACATATCTTGCAAAGCTTGCGCCAACAGTTTTCAAAGCATATGGAGAAAAAGACCATAAGGCAAAAGAAATTCTTGAAAGAAATGCAAAAGAGTTTGCAAAACAGATAAATTTTATGTCAGAAAAATATGATTGTGATAACACAGCGGTTTTGTCGGGCGGTATATTTCAGCATACAAATATTTATGAAGAATTTTTAAAAGGTATGGTGGATGACAGTATCAAAGTTGTTATACCAAATTTGCCACCAATATACGGAGCCTGTGTGCAGTGTGTTCGTATGGCGGAGCGGTATGATGAAAAATTTCAAAAAGCATTTACTGAAGAATACAATAAAAAATGTGTAAAATAGGTGATGTTATGTTAAAAACAGAAATGAGAAATCCAAGAACAATGAATCTTGATAAGATGAGCACCCGTGATATGGTTCAGGTCATCAATGACGAAATGAAAAAAGCAGTTTTTGCTATTGATGAAGAAGTTCCAAATATTGAAAAAGCAGTGGATGTTGTTGCTGAAAGAATAAAGAATGGCGGAAGACTTATATATATGGGGGCAGGAACATCAGGCAGACTCGGTATTCTTGATGCTGCAGAATGTCCTCCAACATTTGGAGTGGATGGAAACACCGTAGTTGGTATAATGGCAGGTGGCGACAAGTGTCTCAGAAGTGCCAGTGAAGATCAGGAAGACAGCAGTGAAGCTGCAATAGTTGATTTAAAAGGCATAGAGCTTACAGGCAAGGATGCCCTTGTTGGCATTTCTGTTGCAGGCGGGGCTCAGTATGTAATTGAAGCACTTAACTATGCGAAATCACTTGGTTGTGCAACAATTGCGATAACATCAAATAAGGGAAGCAAAATTGATGAGATAGCTGACATTTCAATATGTCCTGACACAGGAGCTGAAGTTGTTACAGGTTCAACAAGAATGAAAGCCGGAACAGCTCAGAAGATTATTTTAAATATGCTTTCAACTTGTGCAATGATTAAGCAGGGTTATGTTTATGAAAATCTGATGATAAATCTTAAGCCAACCAATATTAAGCTTAAGAAGAGAGTTATCAGCATTGTTATGGACATAATGGAATGTTCCGAGGAAGAAGCTGTTAAAGGACTTGAAGCTAATAATTGGGTTATAAAGGACGCAATTTGTGCTATGGGAAAATAATTATAGAAAAGAGGTTTTGTATATGAAAAAGTTTTCTGCAGTTTTGGTGGGAATTTGCGGATATGGTGGCGGTTATCTGAACGAAGTTCTCTTTGAAAAACATAAGGATGACTTTGAAGTTAAGGGAATAGTTGAAATTTCTCCAGAAAGAAGCATACATTATGATGAAATGGTAGAAATGGGCATTAAGTTTTATAAAACGCTTGAAGAGTTTTATGCTGAAAACACAGCGGATGTTGCCTTTATTTCAACTCCTATAGCATTCCATGCAGAGCAGATTATATGTTGTATGGAAAATGGTTCAAATGTAGTTTGTGAAAAACCGTTATGTGCTGATGAGAAAGATATAGATCTTATGGAAGAGGCACAAAAAAAATACAATAAATTTTTAGTTGTTGGATATCAATGGTCAACTCAGGAATCAATTCTTAATATGAAAGCTGATATAACAAACGGAGTTTATGGTAAACCGAAAATGATGAAAACTTTAGTATTATGGCCAAGAAATCTTGCATATTATCAAAGAGCATCATGGGCAGGCAAAAAGCGTGCTGCAAACGGAAAACTTGTTTATGACAGTATTGCAAATAATGCAACAGCACATTATCTTCATAATATGTTCTATATTGTTGATGAATATGATCTTATTGATAAGATGCCTGAAATAGTGTCTGCAGAAGTTGGCAGAGCGAATGATATAGAGAATTTTGATACAATTGTTTTAAATTATAAGATGAAAAACGGAGCAAATGGATATTTTATTGCATCCCATGCAACAAAAGGTGAAACAGATCCTATTGTTTGCTATGAATTTGAAAATGGTAAGATTATCAATGTTTGTCCTCTGGTTGAAGAAAACAATGTTACATATGGTAAAAAAGGTGAATTTATTGGTATTTTAAATGACGGAACAATTAAAAACTATGGTTCACCTGATGATGCAGGAAGCATGGGAAATAAGGTTGCGATTGCTCTTGAACTTTTAAAAGGAAACGAAGTGAAATATTGTAAGCTTGAAAACGCATCAATACATACAAGAGTTATCAATTACATTCAGAATAACTTTGAAATCAAAGATTTCAAGAATAAAGAACTTAAACATATCGAAGAGCTTGGAGATTTTGTTGTTGTTGACGGTCTTGAAGAATTGATGTACAGTATATATAAAGAACCGAAAAATGGTGTTCTTGATAAATTTATAGAGAGTCAGGGTGAATAATATGGAAAAGAAACTAAAGGCTGGCATCTATGGGTTAAACGGACATCAGATTTGCAGTCTGCTTAAGGAACATAAAAGATGTGATTTTATTGCATATGCTGGAGTTCCGGAGGAATTTCTTAAAGATTATGATCAGTATAAAAACGGAACATTGAAATATTATAATTCACTGGATGAGATGATTCAAAAAAGCGGAGTTGAGTTTGTATGTATTTGTTCACCTATGCGAATTGACCAGGCAGAGGATGCAATTAAGCTTTTAAACGCTGGTATAAATGTTTATTCAGAAAAACCTGCTGCATTTACAGAAGAACAGCTTGAAAGGATTTTGGAGGCAGAGAAGAATTCAACTGCAGAATTTCATGAAATTGCAGATACGATGTTTTTTGAACCATATATGACAATGTCAAAGCTTATAAAAGAGGGAGCTATCGGCGAAGTTGTTCAGGTTTATGCACAGAAATCATATAAAGGTTATCTTGAGACAAGACCTGAGGATGTGAATAAAGACGGCGGTATAACAAGATGGGTTGGTATCCATGCTGCGAGATTTATTGAACATGTATGTGGGGTTAAAATTAAAGATGTAAGTACATATGAAACAACAAATGGAGCATCAGAAAAAAGTCCTAAAGTTGTCACTGCATCATCTGTTTCTATGAGCCTTGAAAATGGTGGTGTTGCGGCTATGACCATAAATTATTTCAATCCTCTTTCATTTCCGCTTCATGGTAATGAAACCGTAAGAGCTTTTGGAACAAAGGGTGTTATAGAAATCACAGACGGAGGACTTAGAACTCATTTATGGAATGATAAAGGTGATTTAGGGGAATTTGCAAGTATAGAAGATAAAACAAAATCATTCCTCGATTACCTTGTTGATCACTTGCTTGACGGGGATTCGATGCCATTCGACAGTGAAACAGAACTTCATCCGCTTAGAGCTGTTATAAGAATGAAGGAATCAGCGGATAAAAATATATAATATAAAAAAGGAAGCTTTTAATGATATGCACCCTAAAAGTTAGACACTTTTGGAGGTGCATATTTTTATGTGAAAAACCGGAAGAAAAACAAAGTTTATAGTGCAGAATATAAAATCTGTGCTATAATGGATATGCGAGAACATCATTTGAGCTATAGCGAAACTGTAAGGAAATACATGCAAGGAGTATCTCCAACTTCTGCAATAGTAACATTACAACGATAGAAACGCATATTCTTAGAAGAAGGAGCCGAAGGGTTGATGAAAGAACGACGAGGTAGAACAAACCTGTTAAGTGACAAAAAAAGGTCGTCCCCTAAACTTTGGGGTTCACTTCACCGTGTCCCCCCGTATGAAAAAGTAAAAAAATAAATTAATATAAAATATTTTAAAAAGGAGAGATTAGAATGAAAAGAATTCTATCAATCATGCTCACAGTAATGCTTATTTTATCAAGCTTCGTTATGGTTTCAGCTGAAGAACCATATTTTGAACAGGTTATCATAGTTGATGAAATAGATGGTGCAAGTCATTTATTTGGCACAACCTTTGATGGATTTCATGCAATAACCGTAAAAGTTTTTGTACCGGAGGGTGTTAAAACTGCAACAATGTCTGTAATAAATGCAGGAGAAACAGTTGCGTCAATTGATCTTCCAACATTTACTAATGGTAAATGGGTGGATGCTTCCCTTAATGTTGATAGCGCTTTCGATAGTGTCGAATTTACAGTAGAGAGCGGTAAGTTTTATGTAAGCTATATTAGTGTTGACATTCTTAAAGCAAGAAGTCTTGTTTACGAGGATGATTTTGAACTTGGTAAAGTAAACGATGTTGCACTTGGCGGAGATGTTAATTTCTTCACACGAAGCTCAAAACCAAATACTGATAAAGGTGCAATGGATTTAACATCAGCTTTAACCGACACACCATATACAAGCTTTACAGTTCAAAACGGCGTTGACGAAAATAAAACAAGAGTTGCAAAGCTTGACTATCCCTATTATGTTTCAAATGATGCCAGAAGAACTGACGAAGAAGGTAATCCGGTTTCTGACAGACAAAAGGCATCGACCGAAAGTGTGACCATTAAAAAATCAGCAACCAGCACTGTTAATGTCGATACAAATCTTACTAATTCATACATCGGAAGAGAATATTATAACTTAAAACTTGGACAGCTTAAAAATGCAGACCATGTTATGCTTGAGGTTGATGTTTATAACGCTGCAACTTCATGGGATAATGATACAACAGATGAACAAATTGCTGCAATGTCAGAGTCATATATAAAAGATAAACTATATATTTCTTTTGCAAGAGAAACCGTAAGACACAATCAAGGCCTTGAAGTTCCATTTGTTTATGTAAGCGGCTTAAATGTAGGTCTTAGAGGAAAAAGTGATACAGATCTTGAGTATTCAACAGGTTCTGCAGTTGCTAATACTTATTCTGGTTATGCTGATAAAGCAGAAGCACATAATGCACAGCCAAAAACTTGGAACAAGCTTGTTTATGAAATTAAGAAAGTTCCTTATAAATATGTAACTGCAAGTGGTGTAGAAGCAACAAGATATCACGCAATAACAAAGGCAACATATAACGGAGTAACTATAACAAATGATGTTTATAAATCATATGCTGATGATCTTTCAAGTTTGACAATCAATGTTGATTGTGAATATGGTGGAACATTCTATCTTGATAATCTTAAGGTTTATGAAATTTCTGATGTTGATAAAGCTTATGTAACAAGATACGAAGAAAATTTTGATGGTGAAACAAACACGGTTTCAGAATATAGACAGGGTCAGTATAATGCTGGTTCTTATGTTGCCGGAGAATTTAATTCAACATTCACAGTTGAAGAAGGCGACACTAATCCAACAAAATTTGGTAGAATTTATAACAAATACTATAACTATAGCAGTGGCGACTATACTGTTAAAAGATACCTTGATGACGGCTCTGTTGATGAGGCTGCTGATTATAAGGCAATTGGAGAAGACTGTGGCAGAGAGTTCTTTGTTTATAAAATTCCCGGTCTTGATTCCGGTTGGGGAGGTGTGACAGAAAACGACACCAGATATATGAGAGTTTCATTTAAGTATTATCTCCCTGATTCTGCATATCAGGTTAAAAATTCAGATGGAACAAAAGTTAAGCAAAACGGCTTGATTGTTGGTTTGACCCCGTATAAGGATGCTACATCTGGATTACATGCTTATGGATTAGAATTATATAGAGTATTGCCCTTAAGAGAAAATTCAATGACAGTTTCTCAGAACCCAGGCTCTACTAACAGTGATGCTACAAAAACTTTTACCACTAATTTTGATTCTAAATTAACAGGTAAATGGGTTCCTGTTGTTATTGAAATTAAGAGCACAGGTATTGGGGCTAAAGGTAAATTTTCTTCATACTGGAGATATAATTCTGAATTTATAACAAGCGTTCCAAACTCTATTGGGGTAACAACCCACACAAATAACGACGGATATGATATGAATAATATTATTTTTGGTGTTGACCATAACTACGGTGGTATTGCATATATTGATGATATTAAGGTTGAAACAAACATTTTATCAGATGCTGATTATGAGAATATAGAAACTGTAGCGGTAGATAATGTTTACCTAAAGAAGACGATAACTCAAATACCTGCAGGAGAATTCAGAATTGAAAAATACGGAACATTCTCAAATGACGAACAGAAAATTTCTATTTCAAAGGGATATAGTGATATAAGAAAGGTTCAGTTTGTATTAGCTCTTTATAATGGGGATGTTTTAGAAGATGCATCTGTTAATGAACTTGATGTAGAAAATATTAACCCATTCACTACGAAATCTTTTAATCTTACTGAATTGGTTGATGTTCCAACTGAATTAACAGGATATATCTACAAGGCATTTCTATTTAGTGCAGATGAAGGACTTAAACCTCTTGCCGATATGATTAAAAGCGAGGCTAAAGATTCTGTAACAGAGTAATATTTGAAATCTAAAGTTCCTATGGGCGGATGTTTTCATCCGCCCATAGGGAATGCATTTATATAATATTCATAGTAGCAAAGAATATCAGTTAAAAAACATGGGGAGAGAAAGTTATGGCAGAAAATCACTAAGTCCCGGATTTTGGATTGCAAGTGATAAGAGTGGATTTATACCCTATGATTTAGGTTCTATGGGTAATTTTTTTGAGAGCTGTTGATTTTGTTGTTTTTTTAACGAGAGAAGAAAATATAATGAAAAAGTTGCCTTCATATACTTGGAGATGATGGTAAAGTTACATTATCAAAACATGAGAAAATGCAGAGGAAACGAAAGAAACTTTTGCAGATGACAGCGAAATTGCAGATTATGCAAAGGATGCAGTTTATACCTTAAGAGATTTAGAAATTATAAACGGTAATAGCGAAGGTAGGTTCGATCCTGCTGCATCAGCAACAAGAGCAGAAACTGCAACAATGCTTTATAAAGCTATTCAGGTAGGTTTGTTTGAGCTATAAGAAAAAACATTCAGCCCTCGGAATCTCCGAAGGCTGTTTTATATGTAACGCGAGTCTACTATGCGTAGATATTGAAGGGAATAGTTAGACGAATTTATTACTATAAGTAGGTTTACTTTTTTGTTTTTATTATGGTATAATCGAAATGGAAATGGAAAAACGGGAGGTATAATATGAACACAATAACACTTGGTGATACAATTTCTAAATTACGAAAAAAGAAAAATTTAACCCAGAATCAGCTTGCTCAGATTCTTAATGTCAGCGATAAGGCTGTAAGTAAATGGGAAAGAGGCGGTGGTTTTCCTGATATAAAGGTTATTCCGCAGCTTGCTGAAATTCTTGGTGTGTCAATTGATTATCTTTTAAAGGGAAAAACTAAAGGAATAGCTATTGCAGGAAACATCATTGTTGATATGGTTAATATGATAGATAAATATCCTGAAAAGAATATGCTTGTTAATATTCATGAGTCTGAGTACGCGGTTGGAGGATGTGTGTCCAATACAATCATTGATTTAGCAAAAATAGATTCTGACATATTCTTAAGTGCAATAGGTAAAGTGGGTAACGATGAAAATGGTAAGTTTGTTCTTTCCCAGATGAAAAAATATGGAATAGATGTTTCGAATGTGAAGGTTGATGACAATGAGCTTACAGCCACAACATTTGTTATGACTGAAAAAAGTAGCGGTGACAGAACATTTTTCTATTCAGGAGGAGCAAACAGGAGCTTTGGTATAGCTGATATAGAAATAGATAAGCTTGATTGCAAAATATTTCATGCAGGGTATATTTTACTTTTGGATGCCCTTGATGAAGAAGATGCAGAATACGGAACAAAAATGGCTCGTCTTTTGCATGATGTTGCAGAAAAAGGTATTAAAACATCGATTGATGTTGTAAGTGAAGAAGGAACCCGTTTCCGTGAAAAGATTATTCCGGCGTTAAAACAGTGTGACTATGCTATAATGAATGAAATTGAAAGCTGTGCAGTAACCGGACTTTCTCCAAGAAACAGTGATGGTTCGCTGAATGTTGAAAATATAAAGAAAACAATGATGCACTTTATTGAATTAGGTGTTAGAGAAAAGGTAATTATTCATTGTGTTGAAGCGGGATTTGCTGCGAGTGCAAACGGTGATTTTGTTATGGTTCCGTCCCTTAAACTACCTGAAGGTTACATAAAGGGTAGTGTTGGGGCCGGAGATGCCTATGCTGCTGCAAGCCTTTATGGATTATACAGAGAATGGGATGACAAAAAAATCCTTGAATTTGCTTCAGCGGCGGCGGCTTGTAATTTATCAGCCGCAGATTCCATAAGCGGAATGAAGTGTGCAAAAGATATAGAAAAAATGTGTCAAACATATAAAAGACGAGAAATATAAGATATTGTCGTGCTTTTTGGTATGACTTTAAAATGACAATTTTCCTGCAAAGGGGATGTCATTTTTATTCAAAATAAAATAAGGTGAGAGGTTTTATATGAAAACAAAAGCATTAAGATTATATGGGAAAAATGATTTAAGACTTGAAGAGTTTGAACTTGGAGCAGTTGGAGATGATGAACTTTTAGCAGAAATAGTGACTGACAGTATTTGTATGTCAAGCTATAAAGCAGCACTTCAGGGTGGTGAACATAAGCGTGTTCCTGAGGATGTTGAAACTAATCCTATCATAATAGGTCATGAATTTTGTGGAATTATCCGTGAAGTTGGGGCAAATTGGCAGAATAAGTTTAAAGCGGGTCAGAAGTTTGCAGTTCAGCCTGCACTTAACTATAAAGGGAGCCTTGCCGCACTTGGATATTCATATGAAAAAGCAGGTGGTTGTGCAACTTATGTAATTCTTCCTGCGGAGGCAATGATAACAGATAGTGTTCTTGATTATAATTCAGATGTATTCTTCCATGGTTCACTGGCTGAGCCTATGAGTTGTATTGTTGGTGGATATAATGCAATGTATCACACTAAGCCGGGTTCTTATGAACACGAAATGGGAATAAAGGAAGGCGGAAATCTTATTATTATGGCAGGGGCAGGCCCTATGGGACTTGGTGCCATTGACTATGCTGTTTCTGCAGATAGAAAACCATCTTTAGTTGTGGTTACTGATATTGATGATACTCGTCTTGCCCGTGCTGAAAAGCTTATAACACCTGAGTATGCAAATAAAAATGGGGTAAAGCTTGTATATGTAAACACTAACAAGGTGGATAATGCAAAAGAGTATCTTATGGATTTAACAGAAGGAAAGGGCTATGATGATGTAATGATTATGGCTCCTGTCAAGCCGGTTTGTGAACTTGCGGACAGTGTCCTTGGCTATGACGGCTGTGTGAACTTTTTTGCAGGGCCTATGGACCATGAGTTTACTGCAAGTATCAATTTCTATGATCTTCATTATAATGCAGCCCATTATTTAGGTACATCAGGCGGAAATACTGATGATATGCTTGAATCCTTAAGGCTTATGGAAGCTGGTAGACTTAACCCTGCAGTTATGGTAACTCATGTTGGCGGTATTGACTGTGCAAAGGATTCAACTCTTAATCTTCCTAAGATTCCGGGAGGTAAAAAACTTGTTTATACACATATAGATATGCCACTAACAGCAATTGATGATTTTGAAAAGCTTGGAGAAAATGATCCGTTCTTTAAAAAGCTGGCAGAAATAACTGCGAAAAATAATGGACTATGGTCAGCAGAGGCAGAAAAATATCTTTTAGAAAATAAATAGTATAAAACTTAAAGGAGAAAAATTTATGAAAGCAGTAATGTATGGTGCAGGAAATATAGGCAGAGGGTTTATAGGTCAACTTCTTTCACAGTCTGGATATAGTGTTTCTTTTATAGATGTCAATAAAGAAATCATTGGTGAATTAAATAAACGCGGAGAATATATTGTTGAAGTACTTTCAAAAGAATCAAACGAAGAAATTACAGTAAAAAATGTATCGGCGGTAGACGGTATGGATGAAATAGCTGTGGCAGAATCCATAGCAGGGTGTGATATTATGGCAACAGCAGTAGGTGTAAACATTCTCCCGAGAATTGTTGGAAACATTGCAAATGGCCTAAAAAAACGCTGGGATAATGGAAATAAAACCCCGCTTAATATAATTATCTGTGAAAATCTTTTGAATGCAGATAAAATTCTTTCCGAGTCAATAAAGAATCTTTTAAATGACGGAGAGAAAAAGCTTTTTGATGAACTTGTGGGTATGGTTGAGGCATCAATCGGCAGAATGGTACCTATTCAGACTCCTGAAATGAACAAAAATGATATTTTAAGAGTGTGTGTTGAGCCGTTTTGCAATCTTATTGTTGATAAGGCTGGATTTAAGGGTGAAATTCCTGCAATTAAGAATATGTCTGCATACGCACCATTCCAGCTATATATTGAGCGAAAGTTATTTTTACATAATATGGGACATTCTCTAACTGCATATCTTGGAAACTTAAAAGGATATGAGTTTATCTGGCAGGCTATAGAGGATACAGAAATTGAGTGTCTGGCACTCCGTGCAATGACTGAGTCCGCACTTGCTCTTTCTATTCGTTATGATGCACCTTTTAAGGCTCTTTATGAACATGTTGAGGACCTTCTGTTCCGTTTTACAAATAAAAAGCTTGGTGATACAGTTTTCCGTGTTGGTCGCGATTTAAACCGTAAACTTTCAAAGGATGACAGATTGATTGGGGCAATACATTCGTGCCTTGAAGCAGGTGTAAAACCGTATGCACTTTATGCTGCTTATGCTGCTGCAACAAAATTTGGTTTTGATGAGGCATCAAAAATGTCTGCTGATGAAATTATGATTTCTATTTCAAAGCTTGACAGAAACAGCGAAGAATATAAGGGAATTTCTGAATTTGTGGATGTTCTTGAAAAAGGCGGCACAATAAAGGATATGATAAATCTTGTTAAATCAAAGATGGATGCATCTAAGTAAAAAGGATATATGATATGGAAGTTATAGCACAGGTTATAAGCATTGTGGCAATGTTTATAAATATAATGTCGTTTCAATGTAAAAAAAACCGTAATTTGTTTATTATGATAGGGATTGGGAGCTTGCTTTTTTCTGTCAGCTTTTTGATGCTGGGAGCATATATAAGTGCAATATATAATATTATAAGTATTATCAGGTCATCCCTGGCACTAAACAAGAAATTTTTTACAAAAACCAGTTTTTATTTGCTTTGTGTTTTGTATGTTGTAGGCACAATTTTTGCATATGATAATTTATGGTCAATAGTTCTTTTTGTTGCACAAATTGTCCAGACCTATACTATGTGGTTTAAAGATGGTTCAATAATAAGAAAATCACAGTATTATTTTGTTTCTCCGGTGTGGGTTATAAACAATATAATTGTTTTCTCTATTGGTGGTATCTTGTGTGAACTGTTTGTGATGACCTCTGCGTTTATATCATATTTGCGTTATAGGAAGACAGGTTTTGAAAAGTAAATAAATGAGAAAGTTAAAAGGCGTAAAACTAAGCATTGTACAAATAAATAAAGAGGAATTATGATATGCACCCCAAAAGTTAGATACTTTTGGGGTGCATATCA
>JAZNFO010000031.1:0-2014 GCA_045575975.1 Clostridia bacterium
GACATTCGGTGACGATAGCAAAGAGGTCACACCTGTTCCCATTCCGAACACAGTAGTTAAGCTCTTTCACGCTGATGATACTTGGCGGGTGACTGCCCGGGAAAGTAAGTAGTTGCCGGAACTAAAGAAAGCACTTGAGATTTTCTCGAGTGCTTATTTTTATGCAAAAAAAATCTAAAGTATCAGATGATACTTGGCTTCCTACACTAAAAACAATCCACCGGATTGTTTTTTTAAACGCTGCGGCTGCCCGGGAAAGTAAGTAGTTGCCGGAACTGCGTTGCGATGAACTGCGACTTGAAATAAGACATCCAACTGGGATTTCTTATTTTTTCTTCGTTATCGCTCATTTTCCCCAAAAACTACGGCAGACAAATTTTTATAAAAAAATATGGAAAAAACCCATTGGAATTCAGGAAAAAAGGAGATATGTAAAATGCTTGGTGTAATTGTAAATGTAATAACTGTCATAATAGGCTCACTTGCAGGACTTCTTTTTAAGAAAGGAATTCCTGAAAGAGTGAGAAGTGCTACAATGACAGGTCTTGGTGCCTGTACTCTTTATATAGGGATAACAGGGAGTCTCAGCGGTGAAAATGTGCTTATAGTCATCGCATCTATTGTTCTTGGTGTTATATGCGGAACTCTTCTTGATATAGATGGAGCAATAAATACCTTTGCGAAAAATGTGGAGATGAAATTCAAAAAAGAGGGACAGAATGTTTCGATTGCAGAGGGAATCGTGGCCGCAACTCTACTGTTTTGTGTAGGGTCCATGACGGTGACAGGCTCAATTCAGGCAGGACTTACAGGGGATAATTCGGTTTTAATCACAAAAGCAACCCTTGATTTGGTGTCGTCTATGATTCTTGCATCAAGCCTTGGGGTTGGGGTGCTTTTGTCTGCAGTTTCGGTTCTGGTTATACAAGGGGGACTTGTTCTTCTTGCGGGACTTATTGCACCGTTTATGACTGCAGGGGCGATTAATGAAATGACTTGTGCAGGGTCTATTTTGATTATAATGATAGGCACAAATTTGATGGGAATAACAAAAATAAAAGTCTCGGACTTTCTCCCTGCTATTGTTTTTGCACCTTTGATATATAACCTGGTTATGCTGTTTTAAGAAAGAGAGGAATGCCTCTCTTTTTTTATTTAAAGTCATGGTGGTCACACATAAAACGCGGAAATCATTGACGGAGCTAGAAATATATGCTATAATTATTGCGTATATATGACTTTGAAAATCAATAAAAATAATAGTTTGACGATAAAAGAAAGGCGGAATTAGAGAATGAAAAAGAAAATAGTGTCATTTATGCTGGTAGCTTTAATGCTTGTTGGTGTATTTCCTGCGTCATTTTTGACAGTAAGTGCAGGGGATGTATCCGTGCAGGTTGGAGGCTCAAGTGCCAGCGGTGCCAACTTAACAGATACTATAATTGTGGACGGAACGGGGGATGTTATTAATTATTTTGATTCATCAGTTGTTCTTTATAATAATAACTTTGATAAGGGTGAAATTGGAGCTGATATTGCAGAGTTTACCCGTAAAAGAGGTTATTATGGTGTTGGTGTTGCTGATGCACCCAATTATTTAAGTGCAACATATTCTTTAAGTGTTGGAGATAACGATACCAATGTTGCAAAATTCTATGATAAAGGTTACACCGCTGATAATGTTATAAGACTCACAGATGGAGAAATAGATACAGCTGCTGTTAAAGATAAGGACAGATGGTATGATACTTTAGGTACAGGGGATATGTTTTCAGACTATGAACAGGTCACAACAACCTTTAGGTATTATTTTGATGAAGCGGCAAAGAAGACATCTGGAGTTTCGGCAGGTTATTTCTGTGTGATGTATCCCAAAGATAAAGGTAATATTTCTTCAGCATCACCTGAAATAGCTATATATCCAGATCAAATAATTATATGTAAGGATAAATCTGTTGCGAAGAAAACTATTTCAGGTCTTAGCACTAAGACATGGACAGATGTTTCTTTCACA
>JAZNFO010000032.1:0-2119 GCA_045575975.1 Clostridia bacterium
CCAAATACGGCTGGAATAATAATTCCATCCAGCTTATACGCAAGAAAACAAATAATAGAGGTATAAATTATAAATAAATTAGGTGACGCACCAAGTATTGAAATTTCATTAAGCATAGTCCCCTGAAGCAAACAACAAATAAAAAGACAAGGCAAATAAAACAAATATTGCATAAAAGTCAATCCTTAACTATAAAAACATATTCAAGCTTATCAAAATCACAAGTCGGCACAATAACTGCATACTGAGAAATTCCCTGAACATCGGTTTGCACACTTTGGACATTCCCTATGGAAATACCCTTAGGAAAAATTCCTGCAAGTCCTGCAGTTACAAGAGTGTCGCCGACTAAAACATCAGAAATTTTTGATATATAGGAAAGCTTACACTTACCCTCCGATTCAAGCTTGGCATCTCCCTCAGTTACTCCGTATTCACCTGAACGCTCAATCAACGCACCAACAGAACACTCAGGATCCATTATTGTAATAACCTTAGACCAATTAGAGCCAACCTCAAATACTCTTCCAACTAAAGCTTTATTTGATGAAATAACAGCCTGATCCACAAGCACTCCGTCTGCTGTCCCCTTATCTATGGTGACTGTGCTGAACCAATTACCGGGATCTCTTGATATAATCTGAGCACTAACAAGATTAAGCTCTGTCATATTCTTTTTGAGACCAAGCATATTTCTGAGTGTCTCATTTTCTTTTTCCGCTTTTTGAACGGTTTTAAGCTGACTTTCAAGCTTTGCATTTTCTTTTTTTAACTTCTCATTTTCAGCTCTGATAGCATCAACATCAGAAAAATATCCAAAAAAGTTATTTATATTTTTCTTTCCGCCAGTTATAAGCTTTTGTACCGGCGTAACAATTGCATTTATTGAATTTTCTATAAATGTTACCCTAATCTTTGAGGCATTAATAATTCCGATTAGCACACTAAGAACAACAATTACAACAATAATTATTAAAGTCGTTTTTGTTCTGAATAAATTTTTCAAATTATAAACTCCCTTTGGAAAAAAGATAATTACTCTTCTTCAATATACAGTGACTTGAGCATCTTAATATCTTCTAAGGTCTTTCCTGCACCCACAACAACACATTCTGTTGGATTTTCTGCAATATAAATAGGAATACCTGTATTAATATTAATAAGCTTTCCAAGACCTCTAAGTATTGCGCCACCACCTGTTAAAACAACACCTGATTCAAAAATATCAGCAGCAAGTTCAGGTGGTGTCCTTTCAAGAACCGACTTAATTCCGTCTATAATCTGCTCCATACATTCAGCAAGGGCAAGCCTTATTTCTTTGGAATTAATTTTAACAACCTTTGGAAGACCGGTAACCATATCACGGCCCTTAACCTCCGCCTCAATTTCTTCCTTCAGTGGACATGCAGACGCAACACTTCTCTTAATTTCTTCAGCGCTTATAAGACCGATTGATAAGTTATATGTTTTTTTCAAATACTGTGCGATTTCAGAATCAAAAGCATTACCAGCAATATTCAGTGATGTAGAGGTAACAATACCGCCAAGTGAAATAATCGCAATCTCTGTTGTACCACCTCCGATATCAACAATCATTGATCCTCTTGGCTGATTAACAGATATACCTGCACCAATGGCAGCTGCCATTGCCTCTTCAATAAGATAAACTTCTTTTGCACCAGCTGATAGTGTCGCCTCCCTGATTGCTCTTTTTTCAACTTCTGTAATCTTAGAGGGAATACAAACAACTGCCCTCGGTTTAAAAATAGAACCCTTTGTACACATTTTAATAAAGTGTCTCATCATTGCAACTGTTGCATCAAAATTAGCAATAACGCCCTCTTTAATCGGAGTTACAGCTATAATATTATCAGGTGTTCTTCCAAGCATTTCTCTTGCTTCTTTTCCAACTGCGTGTACTTTTCCTGTTTTCTCACTTACAGCAACAACAGATGGTTCATCAATTACAATATTTTTTCCTTTTAAATACACCAGAGTATTAGAAGTACCCAGGTCAATTCCAATATCAATAGACATATTCAATTCCCACACTTTCTGTAATTTTATATTTAAGTTTTAATTATAAATCAAATTTTTCTTTAAGAACCCCATAAAGCAT
>JAZNFO010000033.1:0-3881 GCA_045575975.1 Clostridia bacterium
ACTTTTTCTCCAAGGTTTTTTATTGCATTATTTAATAAGTCATACGCTTTTTGTTTATTTATTGTTATTTTGCTTTCATTACTACTATATTCGGAAAAACTGTATGAATTAATGTCGCCGGTTTCTGCATCAATGTTATATGAAATATTTCCATAGTAACCGTTTTTATTTTCTTTTCTGTATGAAATACGGCTGTTGTATTTGTTATCGTAAGTGTTTTTATATGTAGAAAAATTTGAAATCTCATAACCGGATGGAGGTGCAATTAAGCTGTTCTTCTTTAAAACAGAGATTAATTCATCCTTATCAAGAAGATTTTCCAGCTGGTCAAGTTCTTTGATTTCAGCATCTGATAACATAGGTGATGTCAGGTTTTCACTGCCCCCAGCGGCAGAGTCGTTTGTTGCTTCTTCTTTTCTCAGGTTATCTTCAAATTTCAGTTCAAATATTTCGCCTGTTTGTGCATCTATATACTTGTTATAGTTTGTGTCTTTTTCAACATAACAAGGAACAATTGTCAGTTTTTTATTCTTGTAATTTGAACGATATTCTGCAACAAGTCCAAGCTTTTCGGTATAATTTTTTATGGCGTCTTCTTTGCTTATAAGATTTTCAGCGGGTAGAAAGCTTATATCTGAATCATAGCTTATGTAGAAACTTACTATTTCGTCTGCGGTTTCATTAACTGTAATATGTCCGCCCTGATTATTGACCGGAAATCCGTTTTCTTTTCTTATTATTCTGAAACTGAAGCCATTTGAAAATAATTCAGATGAATTAGTGCTGTGTTCCAGATAAAGCTTATCAGAAATAGACGGGTTAAGGTTTTTAACAAGTTTGGTTGCTTTTTTTAAAGCCTCATCGGTTGAAAGCTTATTAATGGAGGGTTTGTCGTTATACATAGAATAATTTTTGTGGTATGAAGTTATTATTGCACTTTCGTCGCAGGAAACACTAAAGCTTTCATATTTATCATTTTCTCTTGTGTTCCAGTAAAAATCATATGTTATTCTTCCGTCGTATTCATTACAGGAACTGTTAAAATCTTCGTATTTTGAAGTGTCACCGATTCTTTCTTTAATCTGTTTCAGCATAGTTTCTGTACTGTTTTGAATTTCACTTGAAAAAACAAGCGGTGTAATTGAAAAAATTAAACAAATTGTCAACAAGATTGAAATTACTTTTTTCATATATATTCCTCCTTAGAATAGGTGTTTCATATATAATACTGTTTAATATGGATAAAGGTTGCAAATTTGTAAAATATTATACAATTTTTGTTGACCACTGTTCTAGATTCCAGATATCATCAACAATATCTTCGTAAAACTCTCTTTCGTGGCTGACTAATATAACAGTGCCTTTATATTCTCTAATAGCCTTTTTGAGTTCTTCTTTTGCGTAAACATCAAGGTGGTTTGTTGGTTCATCAAGAACAAGAATGTTTGCAGGTCTCAGCATAATTTTACAAAGTCTCACCTTTGCGTTTTCACCGCCTGATAAAACCCTCATTTGAGATGTTATATGTTCGGTGGTCAGACCGCATCTTGCAAGAGCAGCTCTGACCTCTGCATTAGTCATTGCAGGAAATTCATTCCAGATTTCGTCAAGAGCAGTGTTTGATGATGCACTTTCCTCCTGTTCAAAATATCCGGGAGATATAAACTGGTCAAGTGAAACTGCACCGTCAAAGGGTTTTATTTTTCCAAGCATAGTTTTAAGTAGAGTTGATTTTCCTATTCCGTTAACACCCTTAATTGCAATTTTTTTGTTTCTTTCAATTGTAAAATTTAATTTGCCTGTAAGGGGTGAATCGTATCCTAAAACAAGGTCCTTGCATTTGATAACTTCTTTTCCTGTTGTTCTGTCCTGAGCAAAGGAGAAGGAAGGTTTGATTTTTTCGGGTGCAAGGTTAATTATATCCATTTTATCAAGCTGTTTTTGTTTTGAACGGGCAAGGGTTGCTGTTGCAGCTCTTGCTTTATTTCTTGCAACAAAGTCTTTAAGATCCGATATTTCTTTTTGTTGCTTCTGATATGCTTTTTCCATAGTCTTTTTCTGCATTTCAAACATTTTCATATATTCAGTATAGTTGCCGGTGTATCTTGTCATTATGGTGTTATCAAGATGATAAATAACATTTACAACATCGTCAAGGAATGGGATATCGTGAGATACAAGAATAAAAGCGTTCTGATATTCTTTGAGAAAGTTTTTAAGCCATGCAATATGGTTTTCGTCAAGAAAGTTTGTGGGCTCATCAAGAATTAATATCATAGGATTTTCAAGCAAGAGTTTAGTCAGGAGAACTTTTGCTCTCTGACCTCCCGAAAGCTCCGAAACATCTCTGTCAAGACCAATTTCGCCAAGTCCAAGACCATTTGCATATTCACTGATTTTACTGTCGATTGTGTAATAACCTGAGCTTTCAAGGATTTCTTGAATTTCACCAACTTCGTCAAGCATATCTGCCATTTCTTCTTCAGTGCAGTCGGACATTTTTTCATACATAGAAAGCATTTTTTCTTCCAATTTTGAAAGGTGAGAAAATGCCTCTTTTAATACATCAAAAATAGATTTTCCCGGAGTCAGGGTTGTGTATTGGTCAAGATATCCTGTTGTTATATTTCTGCACCATTCAATAGTTCCTGCATCAGGAGTCATTTTGCCTGTGATTATATTAAGAAAAGTTGATTTGCCTTCGCCGTTTGCTCCTACAAGTCCGATATGTTCACCCTTTAAAAGACGGAAGGTTGCATCTGTTAATATTTGTCTTCCTCCAAAGCTATGTGAAACTTTGGTTGCGTTTAAAATACTCATTTAAAATCTCCTTTTATCCTATATCAAATAAGTTTTCAAAATTTTTATGAAAGATTAATTGGTTGTTTTCTTCTCCCAGATTAAGAGAAAGAATATTATTAACCTCTGTTTCGGGGTTCCACATAGGGAAATCTGTTCCAAATAGAAATTTATCATATCCGAATTTATCAAAAAATTTAAAAACCGTTTCTCTTTCCATAAATGAAAGAGCACTTGATGTGTCAAAATATAGGTTTTCGCTTTTTTCCAAAGTTAATGCTTCGTCCCATCTCTGGTAGCCGCCAAAATGAGCTGCCATAATCTTTAAATCAGGAATATCATACATAACTTTTTTAAGCCTGAGAGGAGATGAAAAATCATATCTGTTATCCCCCATATGAAACAGAACAGGGAGCTTGTATTCTGCAATAAGCCTGTACATAGGATAAACCTTTTTATCATCAATATTGAATTTTTGAAAATCGGGATGAAATTTTATTCCTCTTAAATTATTAGTTATGGCAAAATCCAAAACTTCCTGAAAATTTTCGGTGTCCGGATGGAGTGCTGCAAATCCAAGAAAATCTGAATTTTTTTTGCATTCATCTGCAATAAAAGAGTTAATTCCCGAAACCTGTTCTTTTGTTACTGCGGAAGAACAAACCAGTTTTAATTTTGTATTTATTTTACTTCCACATTTCAATAAGTTTTCTGTTGATGCAACAGAAAACATCTCATCAAAACCATAGAAACTGCCTATGGATACAGTTGCTTTTTCTGCAATTTTATGAGGGAAAATATGTGTATGTGCATCATGTATTATCATCGGTTTACATTCCTTTCGTTTTTACAATTCAATTATAACATAATTTTTGTGTTTTGTTAATCTAAAAGTAATAATAATTTTCTATATAATTTGCAGTATTATTTGTTTATTTTTAATAATATGTAATTATTTTATATTTTTTTGTTTATAAAAATAAGAAAAAACTCAAAAATTCATTGACAAATCCACAAAAAAACTCTATTATAATATGATAAAGTTAAGTTTATATGTAAAAATATTTTTTAACTAAAAAAAG